>CAYWPR010000020.1:0-82586 GCA_964460115.1 uncultured Myxococcales bacterium | reverse complement strand
CGTCACGTTCGGCGATTGGCAGGTGCATGCGGCCCGTCCAGTCGACGAATCCGTAGCGCTTTTTGGTTAGCGGTTCGAAGTGGGTGACGACCAGGCCCGCGGTTTGGATGAAGCGCCGCCACTCGCTGAGCTTCCAGGCACGGACGTGACTTGGGTCGCGCCACTTTTCGAAGCGGTTCATGAAGGCGTCGAGCTCTTGATCCTCGGGAGCCATGTTGTCATCGAGGAGAAATTGGCCGCCGGGTCGCAACACCCGCGCCGCTTCTAGCGCGAAGCGCTGTGGGTTGGCAAAGTGGTGCGGCGCAATGCGGGCGGTGACAATGTCGAAGCTCTGGTCGGGAAACGGCAGCGCCTCGGCATCGGCGAGCTCGGTGTGTACGTTGGTCGCGCCTTGCGCTTTCAGAAATGCCGCCGCCGCGGCGAGCATCTCGGCCGTCAGATCGCTGGCCACGACCTCACGTGCGTGGTGCGAAAAAGCCAGCGCTGTATGGCCGCCCCCAGTTGCCACGTCGAGCACCCGTTCATCGCCGCGCAGCTTGGCGTATTCGATAAGGCGCGCCAGATCGGCGCCCTGACGATGTTCGAGACTTTGCACGAAGTTTTGCGCTGAGGCGCCGAACTGCCGCTTCACCAGATCTTTGATTTCTGCGTCGGACATTTTTCACGATCACTTTTTAGAAGGACTGGGGAGTGCAAACCTTAAGCCTGTTCACAGTGTAACCGCAGATTCACAGGCCTACGAAGCCCCAAACGAGCACTCTGCGACGGCATGCATGATAAATGCGTACCTGGCATGCGTGCTGCAATATGGGCTTGTCAGAACCGAGCGAATCGAAAGGAGACTCCCATGTTGACCAAAAAGCTGCTTGCTGCTGTCGGAATTGCTGGTGCCCTGTTCCTCGGAGCGACTGCCGATGCATCCGCCAATCCATGGCGCGGCCCACACTTCCGGCCGGTTCCGGTGTACCGTCCGGTCTATCGCGCGCCGGTCTATGCTCCGATCTACCGGGCTCCTGTCGTGTACGGACCGACCTATGCTCCCGTTTACCCGACTCCGGTGTACGTGCCCGTCTACCGTCCCGTCGCATGGCGTCACCCCGGTTGGGGGCGCATGTACGGCCGCCACTGGTAGATATGTTTAGGTCCTGTCCCACCGCCAGATGATGGGCGCTGGAACGCATCCTTGGAAATGCCTAAATTTTCAGCACGTTTCCCCGCAGTACTTAACTGGCTGAGTTTCCGTCGCAATTTTTACGGCCAAAATCCCGGTGAATGACGCCGCGGCTGTGCGCGTGCTCAAGCGCGCGGGCCATCTGCATCATGATGGACAGCACCCGCTCGACCGGTAAGGTCATCGAGGGACTGTGCACAATGGCATTGTGCAGGGTTTGGCCCTCGGCAAACTCCATGACCAAAAACGGCTCGCCGCGATCATCGCGACCAAAGTCGTACAGGTAAACGATGTTGGGATGATCAAGCAGGCTGCAGGTCCGCGCTTCGCGCAAAAAACGCTGAAGCGAGCGCTCATCCCAAATAAACTGCGGCTTTAGCAGTTTGACCGCCATCGTGCGGCCCAGGGCCCGGTGCGTGGCCCGGTAGACCACGCCGGTGGCGCCGGCTCCAAGAACTTCTTCCAGCAAAAAGCGACCAGCTACGACCCGCCCCAGCATGGGATCGGGCTTGTTTTTGTCGCGTTCTTTGCCGCCAGTGTCCCGTTTGGATTCACGGCGAGACTCTGCTGCGGGGCGTGGGCGCGCGGGCGCAGATTCGGCCGGGGCAGGGGACGCCGGGCCGGCGCTATTGGCCAATGCCGGGTTTTTTCCGGGGGCCGGGCTGCTTGGAGCCGAGCTGTTCGGCGGAATTGCCCCTGGCAGAGGGCTGGGCGCGGGACCAGGTCCGGGGCTGGTGGTCCTTACCGAACCCTTGCCCTCGCGCTTGGCCGTTTTAGACGGCTCGCCTGACACCCCAGGCGCAGACTCTCTATTTTTGGCCTCAGCTCGCGGTTCCGCCTTGGCGATGTGTTTGCCGTCTGGGCCGTGCTTGCCGTCTGGGCCGTGTTTGCCGTCGAGTTTGGCGGTGGCTTTGGGGGCTACCTTGCCCTCGGCTTTGGCCTTGGGCGCTGGCTCTGTAAGGGCAATCCCGTCGGGCTTGCTGGGAAGCTCAACGAGGCGTGCGCCATCGGTCCGACAAAATCGGGCCTTGGATATGTACTGCGTTCCACACTCCGGGCATTGGCGCGTGACGGCCATACGAAGCCACTCGCTCTCATTTTGCCCTGAATTTTAAAAGATTTGCAGGGAATACGCGTTTACTGCCTCCAAAGAGGCGCGCTGCGAAAAAAAAGGTCGAATTTTGGCAGACTGGGCAGAAGACCCGACCAGCCCGCAAACCTGTTAGCTCCGGCTAAGTGGTCGCAGACCGTCTAAAAAGCGCACGAGCAGGCTACCGCGGGTAATGCTCTCGATTTTGCCGCGCCCGTATTTGGGGTGCTCCAGAATCTGCCCGCTTTTGTAGAGACCCGCCGGATCAAAAAGGCGCACGTCGGCCGCCTTGGCGGATTGCAGCTCTGTCGTCAAGCGTTCGCGCTCAGCTCGGCGCTTGGCCACTTCTGGGTCGACGGGCATCTTGGCGGAGCCGGTCGAGCGCCGCGGTGTTTCCGAATCCGTCGTGGCGCGAGCGGGCTCGGTGCGATAGCCGTGTTGGCTTTTGCAGTGAACGCACTGAACGCGATACGGCTTTTTCTCATGCATCACGACCACGCGATGGGCGCGCGATTCTTTGCACTTGCCGCACCACGCCTCAAGTTCGGCGCCGACCGACAAGCTGCTGTCCAGCGTGCTTGTGCGCCTGTGCGTCGGCGTCGACGACTTCATCAGAAAGGGGCTGGGGGCCCGGGTCAAAAGAAAAGGCTGGCCGCCATCTTGGGCGCGTTCGGCTTTATGTCCGGTCGCCCGCTGTGTCAATCGGCTGGCGCTGCGCCGCAGATCGGTCAGCAGGCGGCCTAGGCCCCGTTCGATGCGCGCCCGCTCGGCATCCTCAGCGGGCAGATTCGCCGTGAGCTCGTGATACCGCGTTACGAGCGGCTCGACGAGCTTTCCCGCGGCGAGTTCACGCTGCTGCTCACCAGATTCAAGCGCCGCGCTGACTTCATCAATTGCGCCAAATATGTCATCTCGAAGTTTTTCTTCTTGCTGCTTGCGATCCTGATTCACGCCGTCACCTCAATTTCGTGACTAATCTGCCACATTCGGCTGGCCTCTGATAATTTCCGCGGTCATGTTGATGTCGCGTTCGGCGGTCATGATTGGAATTGCGCTGGCCGGCTTGCTTTTGCATCGTCCGGCGCAGCCGGCGTTTGCAGACGCGCTGCGAACCATCGCCGAAGTTTCTTCTTATACCCGCACCGGACGCTATGACGAGGTGATTCGTCTCTGCCAGACTTTTGCCGCCCGCTATCCGGGCCAGGTCCTTTGTCAGTCTTTTGGCGACTCTCCAGAGGGCCGGCCGCTTTTGGCGCTTTCGGCGTCGCGCGATGGCGTGCTGAGTCCGCAGGCAGCCAAGGTTCAAAAGCGCCCGGTGGTGCTGGTGCAAGCAGCCATTCATGGCGGCGAGATCGAAGGCAAGGACGCGGGTTTTTGGTTGCTGCGGCAAATGCTGGAAAAAGCGCGACTGCCCGAGGTGCTGTCGCGTATCACTTGGGTTTTTGTGCCGGTCTTTAACGTGGACGGCCATGAGCGCTTTGGTCCGCAGCAGCGGCCGAACCAAAATGGCCCTATCGAGACCGGCTGGCGCACCACTGCGCAGAACCTCAATCTGAACCGCGATTACGTCAAAGCCGATTCCAAAGAAATGGCCGCCATGCTGGCGCTGCTTGGCGTCTGGAATCCGATCTTATATGTCGACCTGCACACGACCGATGGCGCCGAGTTTCAGCCCGACGTTGCAGTCACCCTAGAGCCGCGGTTTTCGGGGCCTGCGGCGCTGCAGCACCTTGGGGCGGCGCTGAGCCAGCGGGTTATGGCGGCGCTGCGCGAGCGCGGGCACCTGCCTTTGGATTTTTATCCGTCTTTTGTGCGCACCGACGAACCCAGTTCGGGGTTTGCCAATGAACTAGCCTCACCGCGGTTTTCGACCGGATACTTTTCGCTGTGGAACCGCTTTGCGGTTCTGGTCGAAACGCATTCCTGGAAGCCCTATGCGCAGCGGGTGCAAACGACGATTGATGCCCTTGAAGTACTGCTCGGCGCCGCGGCTGAAGCGGGGTCAACCTGGCTGGCGGCGGCTGCGGAAGCCGATCGCGCCGATTTGCAGCTTGGCGATACCAGTCTCGCTTTGGAATATGAACATGGCCCGCGCAGCATTCCGCTGCGTTTTTTGGGCTATGCCTATACGCAAGAGCCGTCGGCAATCTCGGGCGCGTTGCGCATCCGCTACGATGCGCGGCAAAAAGAAATCTGGAACATTCCTTTTTATCCAGATGTGCTGCCGCAGCGCGTCGTCCAGGTCCCGGCTGGCGGATATATCGTTCCGCCGGCCTATGCCGACTTAGTGTTACACAAACTGCAGGCCCACGGGCTTTTGGCGACTCGGGTCAGGGCGGCGCTACCTCTAGAGCGCGCTGATTTGCAGACTTTTCGCATCAGCGCCCACACCATCCGTGGCGAACCTTTCGAAGGCCGGCATCCGGTCACTGTAGAAGGGGGCTGGCAGCCGCTACTCGCGACGGCGCCGGCCAGCATCGCTGCCGGTTCGCTGATTGTGCCGACGGCGCAGCGCGGCGGACGGCTGGTGGTACATCTTTTTGAACCAAGCGGTCCGGATTCACTTTTGGCCTGGGGCTTTTTCAGCGGCATCTTCGAGCAAAAGGAGTATATGGAGGAATACGTCGCCGAGTCGGTGGCCGAGCAAATGCTGTCGCGTGATGCGGCCCTGCGCCAAGAATTTTCGCACAAGCTGCGTACCGAGCCGGCCTTTGCGCGTGATGCGCAGGCCCGGCTGGCGTTTTTTTACCGCCGCCATCCCTCGTATGATCACCGTCAGAATCTTTATCCGGTGTTGCGTCTAGGTCGGGCGCTTAACCCGCCCCCGGCCGGCGCGGCGCTGCTTTCAGCGGCTACCAAGTAGACTGGGCCAGGTCGAGGGCGGAACAAAGGCGCCTTTTGGCTCCGGTCCATCGATGCGCAATTGCAAGCGGTCTGCATTCGACGTTGGCAAAAGGGGTCGCTGCAGCGCTTGGGCGATGGTGGGCACGTGCAGTTCAGAAAAGCCCATGTAGCGCGTCGCCACCAAATCGACGAGGACCGGATCCTCTCCGGCGATGAGCAGTCCGGCCGCGCGCGGCGTGGCGGCCAGCGGTCCTTCGCCCTCTCCAGCGATAATGCCATCCACAAACGCCAAGTGGCGGCGCTGCGGACTTGGCTGCAGACGGCCTTGGCGATCGGCGTGATGAAGAATGTGGCAAAGGTCCAGCGTCGTGCGCCAGATGGTATCGTTGCCTTCCCAGGAACCTTCCAAAATGTACCCGCCAATCAAGCCATTTTGCGGCGTCCCGATGCGCGGTGCGCGCAAGATCAAGGAATGCGCTGACAGCGGCGGTGGCAAGGGCAAACGCTGCAGTTGGTTGTATAACCGTACCTTGGCTGGCGGCTGAAATGGATATTCGTCACCGTCCTGCGCAGGGGTGCCTTTGGTGTAGTGCGGCAGCCAGTACTTTTCATTGCACAGACCAATTGCCGACTTTAAAGATAGAGTCACCCCCGACTTTTTGTGTGTCTTCATTTTGGCGACGTTGATAATCACATCGGCCGCAAGGACGCTGCGCGGCAGTGAATACTCATGTCGTCCGCCCGAGTGATGAGGCACCGGGGTATGTAGATGCGAGCGATGAAAACAGAGCCGCGGCGCGCGTCGGGCGACCTCTGCAAAATGCGAGCGCTCGCCCAGATCAATGACTTTGTAGCCCAGCGGATCACCGGGGAGCTTTTCTTTCCACAGCAGTCCGACGTTTAGGGAACGTCCCCAATGTCGCACATCGTCAAGCAGCATCCGCGGAACGACGCGAAAGTAGCGCAGATCATAAAAAGGGATGTCATGCCCGCGCCGACTATAATCCTCAAGCAGGGCGCTGACCCCAAGCGCTTTTATGACCTGTTCTACGTTGCATCCTTCGACCGGAGTATCCACCACGCAAATGCGACCGCGTGGTCCACAGGCGCGCAGGGCATAGTCAATGATCGGCCTTAGCACCGAGCCATGCGTCGACGAGCAAGCCAACATTTTGCCAGCCAGCGGCTCGTGAAAATTTTTGCTCGTGACAAAGTTTGGCTTGATGACGACGCGGTCGCCGGGCGCGATCAGATCGCCCAGCGGATTCCAGGCCGCAGTTCCGATACGTCCGGCATCAAGACGCAATTCCGCCAAGCTCCGCTCGACCATTTCATAAACGTCGTTGGGCGGATCAAACGGCGGCTCTAGGGCGTAGCTTGCCTGCGGTCGTGATATAGCCGCCACGGGCACTGGATGTATATCGCTCATGGCTATTATCCAGGTGGCCAGCCGAGCGGCCTTTGACCAAGGATATGCAAGTGAAGGTGAAAAACAGATTGACCGCCATGCAATCCGGTATTTACGACCACGCGAAAACCGTTTTGCAAAAGCCCTTCCATTTTGGCCAGATCGCTTACCACGCGCAAAAGATGGCCGGCTATTTTCCCATCCGCATCGCGTGTACAAAGCTCCGGCAAGTCACGGACATGTAGTCGTGTGACCACCAGAAGATGTGTCGGCGCTTGCGGGTGGATGTCGCGGAATGCGATGCAATGTTCATCGCTGTGCACAAGCTCGGTCGGAATACTGCGGTCGACGATTTTGCAGAAGATGCAATCGGTTGCCATACCCGGATCATCGCGTCTCTTAGGAGGAAGTCAACCGTAGGATAATGTCTTTTGCTGCTCACCTCATTTAGGAATGTTCACGGAAGTGACGCAAGGATCACGGCATGATGATCTACAATATGCAATAGAGGTCTCTGGTGGCGAACGAGTCGCGGCTTCTAGACGCGTTGGGCGAGGCACTGGTTACGGCAGACGCCGACCTACGCGTCACCGGCTGGAATCGATCCGCAGAGCGTCTATTCGGCTGGACCTTCGCAGAAGTACGCGGGCAATTTGTGCCTCGGCTTGTCGCTAGCAACCTCGTTTATGAATCGGCCTTTGATGTGGTTCGGACGGTACGTGCCAAAAAGGTATGGCGCGGCCGTCTGCGCCTGCACCACAAAGATGGCAAGTCCGTAACCGTCGAAAGTGCCGCGAGCGCTGTGTATAACGACCGTGGCGACTGTACGGGCTACGTATCTATTCATCGTCCGCAAAGCAGTCAAAGCAATGAAGAGACCGCGGCCATCGAGAAGACCGGCGTGCTTTTTCAAAGCTGTACCGATATCGTTATCGTGCTCGATCGCGAAGGCTTGATCGTTGCCTGGAACCCAGCGGCGGAGCGGGCTTTGAAGTGGCAGGCCAACGAGACCATGTACCATCCCTACGAAGAGGTGATACAAGCCGTCAGCGATCTTGGGGTGGTAGTATCGACGGTGAAACAGCGCGGTTCATGGCGAGGTGAACTGACGCTGTGCGATCGCAGCGGCAACGAGCTTTTGTTTGATTCTGATATCACCGCCGTGCGCGATCACAGCGGCCGCTATCTTGGAATCATGACCATCAGCCGAGACATTACCCTAAGCCGGCGCAGTGAGGCTGCCCGCCGGCGCAGTGATGCGCGGCTGCGGGCGCTGTTGTCGGTAATTCCCGACACTTTTTTGCGCGTAGGACGCGATGGACGGGTTCAGGACCTTGTGGCCAATGGTCCGTTTCGCAATCTACTTGGCGGGGCCATGCCGCTGCCGCTCAATCGCAGTGCGGACACAAGCGGCATCGAGGTGCCGATAAGAAGAGGGCTGTCCGATCTATTTCCTGACGTGGCGCTGCGTTTGATGGCCGCTATCGAGGCCGCCGGTGCGGAAAAGCGCGTGCAGCACCTTACCTACCGCACCGTTGTCGGGGGACAACAAAGCGATCTGATTTTTCGAGTCGTCATGGATGCCGTCGGCGATGCGCTTATCATTGTCCAAGATGTCACCGAGCTTTACAAAATGGAACGCGAGCTTAGCGAAAGCGAAGAACGTTTTCGTCATCTCGTCGAACAGAAGCAAGTCGGTGTCTATCTCATGCAAGACGGAAAGTTTCAATACACCAATCCGCGCTTTGCCGAGATCTGCGGCTATGAGCGCGAAGAAATGCTGCAGCTTCCGTCCAATTTGGTCATCGTCCATGAGGAGGATCGCGACCTCGTTAGTGAATATTTGCGCCGCCGTTTGTCCGGCGAAGTTCTGCCTCCCTACAGTTTTCGCGTCAAGCGCAAGGACGGCGAGATCATCGATGTTGAGGTCTACGGAGCCCTCACCGTAAATCGCGGACGGCCGACTGTGCTGGGAACGGTTCTGGACATCACGCATCGCAAGCGTTCCGAAGCGGCCCTGCGTGAAAGCGAAGAGCGCTACCGAACTCTAGTCGAGGCCTTGCACGAAGGCGTCATGCTGGTCGGCGTCGATGGCCAGATTCTGACGTATAACGACAGCGCCTATCGCATTTTGGGCATCACTCCGGCACAGCTTGGATCTTTTCGCTACGCCATTTTAGGATGGCAAGTCATTGGCGAAGATGGTCGAACTCTGTCTCTAGAAGAACAGCCCGCGTCGATCACCTTACGCACTGGGCAGCCCTTTTCGGAAGTGATCCTCGGACTGTGCAAACCCACCGGCGAGACGACTTGGCTGTCGGTGAATACTCGTCCGCTGTTTCGCGACAACGGTCCCTTGCCATATGCCATCGTCGTATCCTTTGTGGATGTGACGCAGCGCAAGCACAGCCAGGAAGATCTGCAGCGTCAGGCATTTTACGATATTTTGACCGGCTTGCCCAATCGCGCGCTGTTTATGGACCGCGTGGAGCGTGCCCTGCGTCACGCGCGGCGTGCCGAGCAGCTTGTCGCAGTGGGCTACCTCGATCTGGATCAGTTCAAATCCCTCAATGACCATCATGGGCACTTTTTGGGCGATCTGGTGTTGCAACAGGTCGCTGTACGGATGTGCTCTTGTTTGCGCGAAGGGGACACCGTCGCGCGCATGGGGGGCGATGAATTCACGCTGCTTTTGCCCAATGTCAGCGGCACTGCCGAGGCGGCGCGCGTGGCCGAGCGCTTGCTTGATGTGCTACGCCAGCCGGTGGTCCTGCCGCAAGGGCAATTTGTCTCTACGGTCAGTTTGGGGCTGAGTATTTTTCCGCAGAACGGAGCCTCCGCTGCTGAACTGTTAAGCAAGGCAGATGAAGCGATGTACAACGCCAAAAGTGCCGGCAAGGACACTTACAGACTGTACAAGGCCGCCGAAGAGTCTTCTGCCGATAGCAGCCCAGCGTCAGACTAGACTGAGACGGGTGGAATTGCTGCCCCCGGTTCCTAACACAGCATTCCTAATTTACCCGCGCGGCAGACATCTCCAATAGGATTTCCATCGCGCTTAGCTTCCGTCTAGCAAACTCAAAAGCACATCACAAACGCGATCCACATCTCGATCGCGCATTTCGCTGTGCAAGGGCAGCGCCAAACCCTGACGATGCAAACGATCGCTATTGGGTAACTTTTTCGCCCAGTCCGTTTCCTGACTGGCCGGAAACACTGAGGCGTCGGCAAATGCCGCCAGACGATGCAAGCCATATCCGGCGATCTGCGTTTCAATGCCGGCGTCCAGCAATTTTTGCCGAATTTGCGGCCGATCGATTCCTTCGGGCAGCAAAAGCGCCAGCGTTTGATAAATGCGATCCGGATGATCCGCTTGCAGCACCAAACGGACATTCGCCGCACCAAAACGTTGGTGATAGCGGACGGCGAGCTCACGATGTCGCGACACAAAACCCGGCAAACGGCGCAGTTGCGCCCGGCCGACGGCAGCGCTGACTTCAGAAAGGCGGTAATTTAGACCAGAGCGCGGCAGCGCCATGACTTCGCTGCCTGCATTGGGCATAAGACCATGGGCTCGTAGCCGCCGCACTTCCTCTATAAATCCTTGATCATCGCTGAGAACGGCCCCGCCTTCCCCGGTGGTCAAAAGCTTGCGGGGATGAAAGGACAGACATACCGCCGCGCCGCGCATCGCGCCTGCAACTCCTACGGCGCAAGCTGCGTCAGAGACAAAATGAGATTCTTCTCCGGCCGGCAATGGCGCCGGGTAGCCAAACTGATGAACGACGATGCATGTGCCCGCAGGTTTTTCCAAGAGAACGGGCGGGGCCTTCTGCCAGTGCTGCATCACTGCTGTCGACATACAAAATGTATCGGGCTCGACGTCGGACAGATAAAGTGCCGGGGCCTGCGGCAAAAAGCGGGTGACATTGGCGGTGGCCGGAAAAGTAAAGGCCGGCACCAAGACGGCTTTGGGAAGAGCGCCAAGCCCCAGCAGGGCCAAGTGCAAGGCCGCGGTGCCCGAGCTTACCGTCGTAGCATAGCGGCGCCCGCAGTAGGCGGCCAATTCTTCCTCGAAAGCTCGATTTTCCGCCCCGTAGACCAGCCAACCAGAACGCAGGGCGCGTTCGGCAGCAGCCACTTCATCATCGCTGATGCTCGGCCGACTTAAAGCGATCCGTTCCATGTCGACTTCGAGCTAATCAGAAAAATCGCGCGATATGCAACAGTTAGGAAACTAGCTTTTGGCTTTTTTGGCTTTTTTCTTTTTCTTGTGCGGCTTTTCGGCAGGAGGCTCCGGCGCTGGGGCCTCTACGGCTGGCTTTTCTGTAGGCTTCTCGGCAGCGGGGGGCGCGACTGGCGGCGGTTCGCTTGGTTCCTCGGGCTTGGTCTGACTTGGCGGCGGCGGCACCGGCTGTGCCGATATGGCGCTGCGCTTTTTTAGAACGGCGACCAAGACGACCACAAGCAGGCCCAAAAGGGCCGCTGCGGCCATTGCGTAAAAGCGTCGTCGCGCCAAGTTTGGCGGCGGCACGGTAATTTTGTCCATCACTGCAGTGGCCACGGCATTGGCTTCTCCACCACGGCCGCCTTTGAGCGTCTGATTAAAGGCGCGAAACAGTTCGGCCATGCTGGGAAAGCGCGCATCCGGACGCGATTCTTGCGTGCGCTCCAAAACTTTCCGTTGCGCTGAGCTCAGATCGGAAACAAAGGACAGCATGATGCGGCCCAGGCTGCGCTGATCATCGGCTGGGGTCGCATTGGCGGCGTTGTTATCTAGGAGCCCTAGCCCCGCATCGATAAGCTGCACGATGTGGGAGCCTTTGCTATCGCTTAGAGCATTGTCGACGCTGACATCGTCAAAACGGGTAAAAAAGAGATTGGTCGCGGTCAGGTTGCCGTGCGCGACCCCTTTTTGATGCAGAGCATGCAGCGCGGCAGATGCCTGCCGCATCAGCACAAGTCCTTCACTGGCCGTCAGTTTGCCGTGCGCCGCCACGCGCTGATTCAAGTCCTGGCCGGGCAAAAATCGGCTGGTCAGCAGAATCTGCTCATCGGGCAACACGATGATATCGCGCGGCGCATTCAGGTAGGGATGGGTCAGCTCGGCATGCTGACGCAGCGCCGCAATCAGTGCATTTTTGCGATTGGCATCGGTTCGTATCATGCGAACGACGTAGCGGTTGCCGACTCGAGCATGATGGGCGTCAAAAAGAACTCCGTGCCGGCCCTGTCCAAGGATGCGGTCGAGCACGTAGCCATCCCCAACCGTGGTACCGACTAGCGATTTAGGGGCTGAGGCAGCGTCATTGGTCATGGATGCAGAATATCCTTACGTATTTTGCCACGTTGCAGGGGCATCGGTCAACCCACGAGCCATTGTGTGGCCAGGGCAAGGCGACGGGCGGGCGTTACGCTTATCGGGGCTTCTCGTTACGATGTATGGATGGGAGCTAGCCGACGGTTGGCTTCTGTGCGGAAAGTCAGGTCGCTAGACAGAAGGGGAGGGCGGCATTTGGCCCGGCCCAGGCGGTGCTGCCGGAGGCGCAGCCGGCAAATCGACGGGGGCAGAGGGCGCGAGAAGCTGCGCGGGTTCGGCGGGGCCGCTGCGCAGATCTCGCAGTACGTTTAACCCGACATAAAGAACTGGAAACGACAAAAACAGTCCGACCAGGCCAAAGACATGCTCGTGCAGAATGAGCGAGATAATCAGAACGAGCGAAGGCAGTTTCACGTGCCGCGCCGCCAGCCGCGGGTTTAGATAATAGGCTTCGATTTTGTGCAGAACAAAAGTACTGACGATAAAAAAGCCGACGGCCCACAAACCGCGATACAGGTAGCTGGCGGTAATTAGCACCGCCCCCGAAACCAGATTTCCCACCACCGGCACCAAGCTGGAAAAAAAGATCACCGCCGTAAACGTAAAAATGTGCGGCAGCCGTAGCACCAGCAACACGGGCAAGGTGACGACGGTATTGACCAGCGCCACTAGCACCTGCAGGGAAATGGTAATGAGTATGGCCTCGGCCAGGTAGCCAAAGTAGCGTCGCGTGGCGCCAAGAATGCTGTCCGCAGCGATGCCGCGCACTAGCGTATCGACCGGTTGACGATCCAGCACATAAATGATCGCCAGAATGAGACCGATAAGAATCTGTAGCAGGATGCGACCGGTCGCGCGCAAATACCCCATGGCTGGCTGGACGATGTGCGGAACCTGATCCTTTATGCCATCGACCGGAACCCAAGCCGGCAGACGGTGTAGCAGATCCTCATGCATTTGTTGAAACAGGTCGGCAAAAGACGAGTAGGTGTACTGGCTGAGATACAGCCCGATGTGTTTTCCGCCCGAGCGAAACAGCACCATCGTCAAAAGTCCCAGAAGCAAGCTGATGCACAGCAGAATAAGCCCCACGGCGCGGCGCGACGAAATGCGCAAAATCCGTCCGACATGTTGCCCCAAAAAACTCAGGGCATGGGCAAAGACCACGTACGTGACGCCAATCAGCGCCAGGTGACGAAATCCAATCACCAGCGCCAAAAACAGAGCCAATCCAATGATGCGCTTTTGCATGGGTCATCCCCGCCGCGCAGAAATCCCAAGCGTCTTGATTTAGGAAGGTCTTTCGACTTCTGCTGCGTCTAACTTTACAACCATCTTACCAACTAGAACCTTCAACTGTCCTTTGGCATCGACTTCCTGAATGATGCCGTCTTTGCCGGCCCACATGCCGCGCACGACCCGCACTTTGTCGCCTTTGTGTAGGCCCTTCTGACGCCGCGCGGTCTTTTCTTTGTCGAGCACCTGCCGCATCGACACATAGTCATTATCGCGCGACCACGCGATATAGCGATACAGCGGAACGAGCTCAAACAGCCGCGCTTGCACCCAGTCGACAAGTTCCTCGGGCGTGCGCATCAGAACTTCGCCGCGCAAAAGCGATTGCCCTACATACAAAAGGCGCGGCGCCGACCCCGGCAAACTCAAAGTGCCACCGGGTGGCAGCTTGCCAATTGTGTCACGCAACTGCTCGGCGGAAAGCGAAGCATCAATCGGCTCGAGCTCGGGCGTAATGCCCATTTGGTAGCCGGCGGGCAGCTCGGCCAAAAGCCCAATCAGCCGTTCCGCCTCGTAGTGCTCGTCCAGTTTGCGCTCAAGATTCTGCCGATCGATGCACGCATCGGGATGCAGACGCAGCGATAGCTCAAGCGCCTCATGAGTCAGCGTGATGGCCAAAAACAAATGGTTGCGCTGGGGGGTCGGATCATCCAGCAGCGAAGCGATGGGCTTGCTGCGTTCGATAATTCCGTCCAGTTCCTTGCGCGCGGCCTGATGGCGCGAAAAATACACGCTTTGCGTATCCACCTGCTTGTGGTTCCAAAGCGCCGGATGCTCGACCGATGACTCGATAAAAAGCGGCGAACCATCCCCCCCTAGAACGCCACCACCGACTGCACGACCAAGCTCCAGCAGCCGCTGCTTCACCTCTAACCGCTCGCGGTTGTACATATTCGACTTCCACTTTCGCGGCTCGTAACAATCAAAGTCTGCGCTGGAAAGACCCTGAAACATGGTCGGCAGTATCGGCGGCAGCGGCGCCGCTGTCAACGGGAACGGCGGCAACCGGCGGCCTTTACAGGGCTTCGGCGGCGAGTTATTTTTCAATTTGCCATGGCCCTTCGTAAAATTGTTCGTTTTCCGCAGCCGTTTCTGCGTCAGCCTACGGTGCCCGTCGCGACCGTAGACAAAAAAATTCGCGCCCTTGTTGATGACATGATGGAAACCATGTGCGACGTCAACGGTGCGGGGCTCGCAGCGATCCAGATCGGTGCGCCCGAGCGCATTTTTATCATCGATGCAGTCGCCGCCGGTGGCACTCAAACCGATCCCCCCAAGGTGTTCATCAATCCCGTCTTTGATTTTTTGTCGCCGGACACGGATGTCAAAGAAGAGGGCTGTCTGAGCTTCCCCGGCATTTATATTGCCGTTCCTCGATCTTTATCGGCGCGCATGCGCGCTTTGGATATCGAAGGCAATCCCTTTGAAGTCGATACCAGCGGATTTTATGCGCGGGCTTTGCAGCACGAGTACGACCACCTGGAAAATCGCTTGCTTTACGATCACGCCGGACCGATCAAGCGGCAAATGATTAAACGCAAGCTTGATCGCATGACCGACGAAGAAGCCGCGGAAATTCTGGCCAAACACGGCGAATAAGCAGCGGCATTTGGTTCGGACCTTCGAAGATCAGCGGCCGGCGCAAAGATTTCCATCTGCGCCCCAACTTTTCGTGTGGGCTGCTAGACTGCCGGGCCATGGCTGTCGCAAATTTGGCAATTTCTCCCGAGGAAATACGCACCACCGCCGCCATGGCGCGCCTGCATCTTGATGAGCGCGACGGCGAACTCGATCGCCTGGCGGCCGAGCTATCGCGCATTTTGGACTTTGCCGCGCGGCTTGGCGAAGTAGACACGAGCGGCATCGAACCGACGACACACGCGGTGCCTTTGGACTGTCCGTTGCGTGTGGACGCGATCGAGCCGCATCTTTTGCTTGAACAGGTCGAAAAAAGCGCCCCAGCCATGACCGATCAGTTTTTCACCGTCCCCGCCATTTTAGGCGGTGGCAGCGATGACGAGAGCTAACCCATGAGGCAACTAGGCTTGTCCGTGTTGGCCCTGGCCAGTGCCGTCCGCGGACGGCAGCTCTCGGCGGTGGAATTGACTCGAACTTACTTGGATCGCATCGCGACGCATGATGCGGCGCTCGGCTGTTTTTTGGCCCTCGATGCGAAAGCCGCCCTGTCTCAGGCCGCCGAAGTGGACCGGCGCGTCGCAGCCGGCGAGGCCCTGCCTCTTTGCGGCGTGACGGTCGGCATCAAAGATGCCTTGTGCACTCAGGGCCTTGTGACTACCGCTGGCTCGAAAATGCTGGCCGGCTGGGTGCCGCCTTATGATGCCACCGTCGTCGATCGCCTGCGGCAGGCCGGCGCGGTGATTCTTGGCAAGCTCAACATGGACGAATTCGCCATGGGCAGCTCCAACGAGAACTCGGCCTATTTTCCCTGCCGCAATCCTTGGGATCCCTCGCGCGTACCCGGGGGCAGCTCGGGCGGCGCTGCCGCGGCGGTGGCGGCGAATTTGTGCAGTTTGGCGCTGGGCAGCGACACCGGCGGCTCGATTCGTCAGCCCGCCGCGCTGTGTGGCGTTGTCGGACTGAAACCGACCTATGGACGCGTCTCGCGCTACGGCCTTATCGCCTTCGCCAGTTCCCTGGACCAAGTCGGCCCCTTGTGCCACACCGTCGAGGATGCCGCGCTGGCTTTGCAAGTTATAGGCGGCCCCGATGCGCACGACGCCACAAGTGTTACTGCTCCGCAGCCTGACTATTTGGCGGCCTGCGCGCAGCCGCTTGCCGGTTTGCGCGTCGGCATTCCTCGCGAATATTTTCAAGCAGGACTCTGTCCGCAAGTTGAGGCCGCCGTGCGCGCCGCGCTGGCCCTCCTAGAAGGGCAAGGCGCGCGACTTGTTTCCGTATCGTTGCCGCACACGGCTTATGCCGTCGCTGCCTATTACCTGATCGCGACCGCTGAAGCGTCTTCGAATCTGGCCCGTTATGACGGGGTTCGCTACGGACAGCGCGTGCTGCCGCCGCCCACTGAGCGCAATTTGAGCAAAAACGCGCTTTTTGAAATGTACTGCCGCACCCGCGCCGCGGGTTTTGGCGCCGAGGTAAAACGCCGCATTTTGCTTGGCACTTATGTACTGCGCTCCGGATACTACGATGCCTACTATAGGCGAGCCAGCCAGGTGCGTACGCTGATACGCAAGGATTTCAGCGACGCTTTTACGCAAAGCGGTTGCGATGTGCTGGCCACGCCGACCTCTCCAGTGCTGGCTTTTCCCTTGGGAGAGCGCAGCACCGATCCCTTGGCGATGTATCTGGCCGATATCTACACCCTGTCCGGCAGTCTGGCCGGATTGCCCGCTATCTCGGTGCCCTGCGGATTCGCCACGCCCGAGGGCGGCAAGGGGCCCTTGCCCATCGGTTTGCAGTTTCTGGGACCGCCCTTGGAAGAAGGACGAATTCTGCGCGCTGCCGCCAATTACCAGCGGCTGACCGACTGGCACCAGCGCCAGCCGGCAATGGACGGAGGCCCGAATCATGACTGAATACGAAGCCGTCATCGGGCTTGAGTGCCATGTTCAGCTCGATACGTGCAGCAAAGCTTTTAGCGGTGCCGCCGCCGCATTTGGCGCTTCGCCCAACACGCACATCGATGCTTACACGCTGGGACTGCCCGGTAGTCTTCCCGTGCCAAACCGCCGCGCCATCGAGTTCGCGCTGCGCATGGGCCTTTCCTGCGACTGTCGCATTGCAAGCTACAACCAGTTCGCGCGCAAGCACTACTTTTACCCCGACCTGCCCAAGGGCTATCAGATAAGTCAGTACGATGCTCCGATTTGCCAAGGCGGCGAGCTTCCTTTTTTGCGCCATCCGGGTGATGCGCAGCCGACAAAGGTACGGCTTGTGCGCATTCACTTGGAAGAGGACGCCGGCAAAAATGTGCACGTACCCGATGCGCCGCCTTTGGCCGCCTCGCGGCTGGATTTTAATCGCGCGGGCGTGCCGCTTATCGAGATCGTCTCGGAGCCCGATCTGCGCTCGGCCGCCGATGCCGCCGCCTTTTTGCGGGCCATTCGTCAGCTTGTCCGCTTTTTAGGAATCTCGGACGGCAACATGGAAGAAGGTTCGCTGCGCTGCGACGCCAATGTTTCCATTCGACCATGCGGCAGCACCGCGCTTGGCACCAAAGTCGAAATCAAAAACATCAATTCCTTTCGCTTTGTCGAAAAAGCCATCGAGCACGAAATCGCCCGCCAAATCGAACGCGTCCGCGCCGGCGAACGGATTGTCGCGGAGACTCGCGGCTGGGATTCCGGGCGCGGCCTTACGCGCAGCCAGCGCAGCAAAGAAGATGCGCATGACTATCGCTATTTTCCCGACCCTGATTTGCCTCCCGTGCATATCGATGCCGAGTGGCTTTTGGCGGTGCGCGACAAACTGCCCGAGTTGCCGCTACACCGGCGCCAGCGTTACATCGACGCGCTTTCATTGCCGCCGGCTGATGCCTCGGTGCTGACTGCCGAGCCGGAATTGTCGCAATATTTCGACGAGACGCTTTTGGCCGGCGGAATCGGCGTAAATGCAGAAGACGCCGCACCGGCGCAGCGCCGCCTGGCCAAGTTGGCTGCCAACTGGATCAGTTCCGAACTGCTTGGCATCCTGAATCGCGATGGCCAGTCTTTGGCCGAATTTGCCGTGCGGCCGACGGCACTGGCCGCACTTTTGCAACTCATTGCAGACGAGACGATAAGCGGCAAGCAAGGCAAAGAAATTTTTGCGCGCATGCAGGAATCCGGCGCCAAAACCGCAGAAACGGTTTTGGCCATCGTCGATGCCTGCGGCGCGCGGCAGCTTAGCGACCCGGCCGCCATCGAAGCGGCCTGCCGCAAAATCCTTACTGCCGCGGAAAATCAGAAACAAATCGAGGCGTATAAAAAGAATCCCAAGCTGCTTGGATTTTTTGTCGGCAAAGTGCTGGCCGAGACCGGCGGACGCGCCAAGCCCGACCTGGTCAGTAACACGCTTATCCGCCTGCTTGGCGAAAGGACTTAAATATGTCGGGGCTGGATCTGAACGATCCGAATTTGCTGTCGCCGCTGCGCTGGGATGACGCTGCAGAGGAACTGCTGCTGCTCGATCAACTGAAGCTACCACATCAGGAAATCTGGGTGCGCATTGGCGATGCCGAAGGCGTGGCCGCTGCAATACGCACGATGCTTGTCCGCGGCGCGCCGGCTATTGGCATTGCCGCGGCCTATGGCGTGGCGCTTTGTGCCAAGCAGAAAAAGAACCTACCCGAGACCATTGGCCTTTTGCGGGCTACGCGGCCGACGGCAAAAAATCTATTTTGGGCCCTCGAGCGTATGGCGCAGCGGCAAAGCGAACTGCAATCCCTTGGCGCGCGAGGAACGGCGCTTTTTGCACCGCTTTTGCGCGAAGCAAAGGCCATACATCGCGAGGATGTGCAGATGTGTCTGCGCATCGGGGATTATGGCGCCCCGCTACTTCCTCCTGGGGCCGTCCTTACCCACTGCAATGCCGGCGGACTGGCCACCGGCGGCTACGGCACGGCCCTTGGCGTCATCCGCAGTGCGATTTCCCTGGGCACATCTCTGCAAGTATTTGCCGACGAAACGCGACCGTATTTGCAAGGGGCGCGACTGACCGCTTTTGAATTCGTGAAGCTTGGCATTCCGGTGACTCTTTTGACCGATGCCATGGCCGGTTTTCTGATGGCGCGCGGCGAGATCCAATCGGTCATTGTTGGCGCCGATCGCGTGGCCAAAAATGGCGATGTGGCCAATAAGATTGGCACTTATACGCTGGCCGTACTGGCCCAGGCGCACGGCATTCCGATGTTTGTCGCAGCGCCGCGTTCTACGTTGGATCTGGACTGCCCATCCGGCGCGGCCATTCCAATCGAGGAACGCAGTGTCGAGGAAGTGCTGACGCTTTTTGGAATGCCCATCGCCCCGCCAAACGCCATGGCGCGCCATCCTGCCTTTGACGTGACGCCGGCCCGACTGATTCGCGCCATTATCACCGATGGCGGAGTGGCTTATCCTCCCTACGAACAAAGTCTACCTCGAATCGTCGCCGCCGCCGCCGCCGCGGATTCGCTCCCCACAAACCCTTGACAGCAGTACACTAGTATCGATTGGACTACCGACCTAGTACGGAATTTGGCATGCTCGCGGCGCAGCTTCTGGCGGATTTAGAGCGGCTGCGCCCCGGCATTTCTCCCGATGCGACAATCGAACAAATACGCCGACACTGCAGCGAACGGCTGCGCCTGCGCTTGCCCGAAATTTACCGAGAATACCAAGTGGATGCGCAAGAGCCCGAGGCTGCCGCGCAGCTTCTGCTTTATGAGCGGGAAATGGAGCAGCTCCTTCTGCCGCGCTACAGCCTGCTTGCGCAGCGCCAAAATCAAATGGAGCGCAAAATCGGCCCCGGACGCCATTCCGAATTTTACAACCGTCTGACGTACGCCGGACTGTTTTTTGCCATTGGCGTATTCGTCGTCTGGGCGCCATTTATTCCGGTTTGGGACAAATGGATTCCTTTTGTTCTGGCGATTGTTGCGCCGCTCTTAAGTCCGTGGCTGCCGAATCTTTATCAGTTGCTGATGAAAAGACGGCACGCTTTGGCTTTGGGAATTTTGCAGATGGATCTGGACCATGCGGGCCGCAGCTTGCCACTGCCTCCCGCAGCCCTTTTGGCCCAAACTAGCAAATCACAAATCCCCGCGTCTTCCGCCGCGGTGCGGCCCTTGGCGCAGGATGATCGAAATCGTTTGCCTTGAATTTTAGCTCGGCCACCCGATTGTAAAATCGGAAGGAGTCATCATGGAGATGTTATGGAAGGTGCTCAAATTCCTGCTTTGGCGCAAGCAGGTGTTAATTCCGCTCGGCTTTTTGTGGCTTGGTTATGAACTCGTCTCTTGTGCGACGGTTTATGTGGGGCCGGCGCAGGTCGGCGTGCGCCAAGTTATTTATGGCAGTAACTCCGGCATTCACAAGCAGCCGCTTCCCACCGGAACTCACTTCGTCGTTCCGGGATACGAGCGCGTCCATACCTTTCCAACCGATTTGCAATCGCTTGACATGAGCATGCAAAACGAACGGACCCGTCACGAGCACGGACGCACTACGGAAGCCATCCATATTCAGACTTCGGACGGCTATCAAGTAATGGTGGATGCCACGGTGCTTTACCGCATCACCGATCCCTATTTGGTCATTACCAAAGTGGGCCCGGGCAAGCTTTTTGAGGACTCGGTCATCATTCCACGTTCGGATCAAGCGCTGCGCATGGCCTTTGGCGAATTGAATTCCGAGCAGTTTTATCAAGGTCCCAAACGTCTGCAGCAGACCAAATCAGCCTTTGAAAAGCTACAGCCAGAGCTTGCTCAAAAAGGAATCGAGCTTGTCAAAGTTCTGATTCGCAGCATTCGTTATGATGAGGCGTATCAGCACCAGATCGAACAGCGCAAGATTCAGGATCAGGTGGTTTTTAAGAATCATGCCGAGCAGTCCGCAGCCAAAGAGGACGCGCACAAACGCCAAGTCATCTCGATGGGCCAAGCCAATGTGCGGGTCGAGCTAGAGCGCGGCAAACGTGAAGTGGCCCAGACGCTGGCCGATGCCAATCTATATCGCCGCCAGCGCGATGCCGAGGGCGATCTGCTCGTCAAAACCGCGCAAGCGCAGGGCACCGAAATGGAAAACCGAGCGCTGGAAGGCGCCGGCGCCCAAAGCATGGTCGGACAGCGCCTGGCCGAAGTGCTAAAAGGCATTCGCGTGGTGGTGATTCCTTCTTCGGGGCAGGGCGGCACAAATCCCCTGAACATCGGCGATCTGCTGCGTCAGTTTGAGGTAGGCAAATGAGAAATCTATCCTTGCCATTTCTGCCGCTGATTCTGCTTTCGATTTTGCCGAGCGGCGCGTGTACTTCCTATTCCACAGACAGCACGGAAGTCGGGGTGCGCACTCGCAAGATTTTCGGAGCCGGCGTCGAACAAAGCGTCTACGCGCCCGGTGCCACCTACTTTTTTACGCCCTTTTTATCGGACTGGGCGGTGTTTGACATCAAGCTGCAGAATCTGGAGATGAGCTCGGCCCAAAGCCGCGGCGACCACGCGGTTGACGATCCCGTCGAATTCAAAACCACCGACGGCAACGACATCCGCGTCAACGTCACAATTGCCTGGCGCATCGATCCAAACAAAGCGCCGCAGCTTTTGCAGCGAGTCGGCCACTCGACGAATGATATTCGCGACAAGCTAGTTCGTCCGGCCTGTCGTACCTATGTTCGAGATGCGTTCAACGAGCTGCACTCCGAAGAATTCTACAATACCGACCAGCGCAATCAGAAAGGCAACAAAGCCAAGGACAAGCTGAATCAGGAGCTTGGCCCGGAAGGCATTGTCGTCGAACAAGTCATCGTCGGACAGTACTATCTGAATCCTGAATATCAGAAAGTCATCCACGATCGCAAAATCGCCGAACAGAACGCCGAGCGGCTAAAAAGTGAAGCGCAGGCCGTTGAAGCCGAACAAAGCCGCAATCTTGAGAAGTCCAAAGGCGATGTGCAAGTGCAAGTAGCGCAATCCAAGGGCGAGTCCGAACAGATACGCATCGCCGCGGATCGCGATTACTACAAAAAAGAACGCGAAGCCAAAGCCCTTCTGGCCGAGGCGACCGCACGCGCCAAAGGCATTGAAAAACAGAACAAAGCCATGGCCGGGGCCGGCGGCCGTACCGCCGTCAAGCTGCGCATTGCCGAAGCTCTGACCGGCAAGCCCATCGTCATCGTTCCGGCTGGTTCTGGCGCATCGCTGCAAAAGATCGACATCAACCGCCTGTACGAATCGGTCATCGCCAACGAAGCCACACACGGCAGCAGCAAATCCGACAGTGATTAAAAAAGTCCCGCGCCAAGCCGGCCCAGTCGTCGGCTTAGCGCAGCATCTTAAAGCAGCAAATCAAGCAAATAATCTCTCCCTAAGGCCAAGCTGACAGTGAGTATACTGGACAGGTGGCAATGCTAAGCGGCCGTTACCTTCATGCGTGGCAAAAATTCAAGCAAGTGACGCTGCTGGTCTGGGAAGGTTTTTGGGACGACCAGTGCAGCCTGGCTGCTTCCTCGCTGGCCTATCAAACGGCATTGGCGCTGGTTCCGCTACTCGCCATCGGCCTGGCATTGCTCAAGGCATCCGGACAACTCGACGCCGGCAGTAGCCTGGTTTCTTTTGTGGTCAAGGCGGTGTTTCCTTCCTCGCCAGAAGCGCAAAGCGAAGTCGTCGAGCGGCTGTCGAGTTTCTCGGGCAAGCTGGCGGCGGGCGCGCTTGGCGGCTTCGGACTTATCACTTCAAGCGTCATCGGATATCTGCTTTTCCTGTCTGTAGAATCGATCTGGAATCGCATTTGGGACAGCCAGTTAGAGCGTGGCTACGTCGAGCGTTTTTTATATTTTTACACTGGCATTACTCTGGCCCCTTTTATTGCTGCCGTTTCCTTTATCAATACCGCCAAGCTGTGGGACTCCTACTGGGGATCGCGGCTCTTGTCCATTGCCGCCACAACCGCCGGCGTCACATTGTTAAATCGCTTTACCCCGACCTTGCGCGTTGAATGGCGACCGGCCCTTATCGGCGGGGTCACTTCCGCGGTTTTGTTCGAAGTTACCAAATTGGGGCTGGGTCTATATCTGGCTTTTATTTCCGGAAAGTACCGCTCGATTTACGGAACGCTGGGAATTCTGCCCCTATTTTTGCTGTCGATATATCTGTGGTGGGTGATTCTGCTGATTGGTGCGCAGGTATGCCGCGCTGTGCAGCGTCTGCCCCTTTTGCGCCACCTGGCCAGCATTGCGCCCGACGAAGGCAAAGCCGCGCCGGTGCATCGCCAACCTGGCGAGCTGCCCTCGATCACCGGACCCCTCGCGGCGCGTCTATTGTGCGACGTGGCGCAGTATTGGAAAAGCGGCAAAAAAGCCATTCCCATTCTGGAATTAGAGCATCGCCACGGCCTGCCCGAAAGCATCGTGCGACGGGTCATGCAGCGGCTTGGCAAATGCGGCTACACCGCTGAAATCGAAGGCGGATTTCTACTGGCCCGTCCGCCGCAGGACATTCGTCTGGATGAGGTGCTGCATCTTTTTTATGACTTCGCAGCTCCGGCCCAATCCACAAGTTCCGATGAGCCCGATGCCCTGGACCGCATCCTGCACGGTCTTGACGAATCGATGCAGCGGCAAACCTCCGCCGTCACCATCGCCGATCTAATTTAGAGCTGGCGCCTTCGTTCACGCTCACGCTCGCGTCCCTAGATCCCCGCTTCAATTCGCTTTTCGCCGCGCCGCGCGCTTTTTCCAAAGAAACAAGATCTGCGCAAATGCGCAGGCATTAGTTCTAAATCGGCTCTTCGCCACGGAAAAAACCCGTGATAAGGTAAACGAACCAAAGTCTTGCCAATCTTGCACGAGCGGTCCATGGCGAACAGACATTCATTGCCTGACTCCCCGCAGAAGTCTTCGGGCAGTTCTTTTGCAGCCCAAGACCCTGACGAGCTTGTACAGCGCGCCGACGGTCAGCGCGGTCTGACGGCGGCCGAGATGCTGCTCGGCGCGGCCCTGGCTTATCGTCAACGCGCCGACGTCGTTTCTGCGATGCACAGCCTGCAGCGGGCCCTCGCCGAGCTTGCTGAACTTATCGAGTCTCCTCCCGCGGCGAAACTCGGCGCTGAAATCGAATATCAGCTCGGGCTTTTGTGCGAAGAAGAACTCGGTCGCTTTGAAGACGCGCTTGTGCACTATCAGCGGGCCTTCAAGCTGCGGCCTGACAATCTGGATCCGCTGCGCCGCGGCCGAGCGATCTATCAATCGCTTGGTGACATGGACATGGTCGCCCGGCTTATCGATCTGCATCTGACCCATCTTTTGGCCAGCGATACCCGCACCGGCATCGGACTGGCTCTAGAGCTCGGTCAATTGCGGCTGAAGCTCAACGACCCGGCTGGTGCCGTCGAGGCCTTGCGCAGCGCCCTGCGCATGCACAACGACGCGGCGGCAAATGAAGAGATTCCCGAAACGTTGCTTGCGACCTTGGCCGATGCTTATGTCTCGCCGGACTACCAGCCCGGCATCTCTGAAAAAGAGCAAGCGCGCCGTCACGCCAGCGAAATTTACCTGAGCCTGGCCAAGCGTTACCTGGATCCCAAACTGCTCGCTACGCTGACTAGCGGCGAAGGCGACGACGACGCGCTGGCCACCGTCGTGCCCATAAGTTCGGTGCCTCGCGAAGGCGAGGCCCTGCGCGACAGCGACCGCAAAGCCACAAGCTACCTGCGCAAAGCGCTGGATGCCGACGCACGCAACGTCACGGCCGCCGGGCTTTTGGAAAGCATTTATATGCACCTGCCGCCGCCGCAGCGCAGCGAGGAGCTCATTCGGCTTTACAAAAGCGGCGCGCGCGTGTCAAGACGCGGCCCCAAGCTGCTCAAGCTTTATGAAGAGGTGGGCGGCGCGGTGGATTTTGGCGCCATCATCGACGCCTGCCGCACCGGCCTAGATACCGCGAATTCCGTCGATGAATGGAACGAAACGCGCGACACGCTAAAGGAGATGCTCAAAAAATCGGGCGATTTGCTCGGCCTGGCGGTGGTCCGCGAAGAGGACGCCAGCGAGGCCGCCCTGCCCGAAGAGCGCGCCGACCTGCTCATGCAGGCTGCGGATTTGTATCAGCGCGGCGGCGATCACGAGCGCTACATTGCCTGCCTGAAGCAAGCTTTTCACGAACTGCCGCTGCACACCGAGGCGTTTCGCAAGCTCAGCGACTATTACAAAAGTCGCCGCGACTTTATCGGTCTGGCGACGATTCAAGAAAGCCGAATGGCTGCGCATTTTGAAACTGCGCGCCTGGATTTGGCCAGTTACGCCAAGCAGCTTGAAGAACTGGGCGAGCTTTACGAAAAGAAGCTGCAAGACGTCGTTTCGGCCGCGGCCATTTGGCGCCGTATCGACGAGCTTATGCCCAGCGCTCGATCGCAAAACGAACGCAAGCGTTTGATGCAGCGTCGGCAGCGCATCGATTTGCAGGTCTCTGAGCTGCAAATCGAGCTGGAACGCACCTCGGAAGAACAAACGCCGCAGCGCGTCGAGCTCCTGCGCCGCCTGGCCCAGCTATACCGCGAACTGCATGAGGCCAAAAATGCCAGCCAGGTGTACGAAACCCTGCTGCAGCTTTCTCCGGGGGACCTGCCGTCGATAAAGATTCTGATCGAAATTCGCGAGCAAAGCGGCGATGTGCCGGGGCAGCTTGAGCTTTTGCGTCAGCAAGTGGGCCTGGTCACCGACCGGGCCGAGCGGCTGGCGCTTTTGCGCCGCATGATGGCCCTGTGCGATCAGCGTCAGCTTCAGCGCGACGACCGCTGGGACGCCCAAGACGGCATGGGCATGACCGTATGGGTCTGCCGAGCGCTTTTGGCCGAGCTGCCCTCGGACCGCGACGCGCTGCGCCGGCTGTCGGATACTCTGGCGCTGCTTGGCAACAAAGTAGAACTGCTGGACGTGCTCGAGGCCTATCTGAAGATCGCGCCAACCCCGCGCGAGCGCCTGAGCCTGCATCGCCAGATCGCCAAGGTCGCCGAAGATGCCGAGGATCTGGCGCGCGCCGTCTCGCATCTGGAACGCGCGGTGCGCATTTCGCCGCCCGGTGCCGAATCTGAAGAAGTGCTTTCCGAACTGGCCCGGATTTACGGCCTGCAAGAACGCACCGAGCTGGCGGTTCAGACGCTGGAACTGTGTTTGAAGCAGAACCCACGGGCCAGTGTAGAGCTGCACAAGCAGCTTGGCCGGCTGACTTTGCACGCGTCTAGCGATTCGGCGCTGCTCGACAAGAGCGTACGCGCCTTTCGCGAAGTTCTGGCTCGCTCTCCCGATGACACCGAAGCGCTTATCGGCTTGCGCAAGCTGTATCGCCGGCGCGGCGAATGGACGGAGCTGCAAGAGGTGCTCAATCACTTTTTGCGCGTCCCCGAGCCTTTGGTGCAGCCGCGCGAACGCCTGACCGCGGCGCTGGAACTTTCCGAAGTCTATAGCGAGCGCCTTTCTGCTCCCAAGCAAGCCGCTGCGCTTATCGAACGGGTGCAAGCCGAAAGCCCCGCCGTCGATCTGCGCGTGCATCGGCGTTTGCGCACGCTTTACGAAGAAATGGGCGACTTTGATCAGGCCGCCCGCTATGCCGAGCGCGAGCTGCTTTTGACCGAAGAACCAGTGGCGCGGCTTGAGCGGGCCCTGGAAATCGCCACGCTGTGGCGCACGCGGGCCCGCGATACCAATCGCGCCCTTTTGGCCTACGAACGCCTTTTACAAATCGCTCCCGAGCTGCCGCCGTACACGCCCGATGCGACCAATGTTCGGCTCCTGGTCATGCAAACCTTGGAAGAGATGAGCCAAATGTTCATCGCCGAGGGACGCTGGCCCGAAGTGGTGATTGTCGGACAACGTCGGCTGGGCATGGCCCTTTACAACAGCGAAGCCGTGCCCGCCGCGATGATTTTGATCGAGCTGGCGCAGATCTACGAAGAGAAGCTCAACCAGCCGGCAGACGGCTTTGCGCTGCGGCAACAAGCTTATGATCTGGCGCCGCACATCGTTTCGATGGAGCAGCTTTCGGCCATCGCCGAAAAATATGGGCTGTGGCGCCAGCTATGTCCTTTGCATGTGGCGCGCGTCGAGCAGGCAATCGCGGCGCAGACCACGCCGCCTTTAGACTCGGCGCTGGCTGCCACTGAGATCTACGAAAAACATCTGAACCAGCCCGGAGTCGGCTTCAAGCTGCTGCGGCGGGCCCTGCCGCAAACCGCGGAGACGGCCCTGGCCGTCACCAATTCCGACTCCAGCGAAGCGGCGCTTTTGGCCGAAATGCGCCGGCTGGTCAGCGCCTACGGCAAAGCCAACCACGAGGACGATTCCGAAGCCATCGAAGGTGCCAGCATGGTCCGCGATCTGCTGCTTTTGTATCGCGGACTCGTCGATGAACTGTGCAAGCGCAAAGATGCCGGCGGCGAAGAAACGGCCGTGCGTCTGCATCAATTGCTTGGCACCTCAGCGCGCCTGCGTGAAGAAGTCGCGAGCGACCTTTCCGGCGCCCTCACCGACCGCCTGCATGCCTTTACGATGGGCGGCGAACGCGATCACAGCCAGAATCAGGCCGCCGATCAGATTTTTGCCGAAACCAGCCGCGAGATTCACCGCCTGGCGGCGCTGACCGGCATGATCAAAGAAGCCGTTTCGGTGGATACCCGCCGCATGGAGCGCGCCGATAGCGATGCTCGGCGCATGCACATCGCCTGTGAACACGCCGCCTGGCTGGATGAGCACGGCGGCGACCCGCAGCGCTCTCTACGCGCCTGTCTTAGGGCCTTGGGGCTATGTGAGGAAGGCAGCGATGGCCAGGCTGAAATGCGCGGCCGGCTGTACCGCTTGGGTCAGAAGCTCGGACTTTTGGCTTGGGATGAAATCGCCCGCACCGAGCGTGGCCTTGTCGCTGGCAATCCGCGCGCACTGCGCCAACGCCTGCTTTATCTGTCTTCGCAATGGCAATACGGCGCCGGCGATTTTGTGCGGGCTCTAGATGCCGCGGGCTTGGCTTTTCGTCTGTGCTTTTTTCCAAGCGGCTTGCCGCAGTCTGGTCAACTGGGTAAATCCGGTCCGCCGCTTTCCGAACTGGTCGTCGCCAAGCCCGATGGCGAGCTGCTCGCCGAACAGCACAGCGTGCGTGCCATTTTGGACCGCATCGCGCTTGGCGCCCCCAGCGACAGCGAGGGCAACAGCAAGCTAGTAGGCCTTCTTGACAGCGTCACCGGCCAATTGAGCGAAGCCGGAGCCACCACGCTGGCGGCGCAGTTGATGCTAGATGCTGGACAAGTCGATGAACGCCGCGGCCGGCTGGCTCAGGCCGAACGCCGTTATCAAGAGGCGCTAAAACACCCGAGCACCGCCGATGCCGCCGTAAGCTGCTTGGAACGGCTGTATAGGCAGCAGCGACGGCTTATCGATTTGGCCGCACTGCTTGAAAAACGTCGGCCGCAGCTTTCGGCAGCGGCGCAGTATTCGGTGCTGCTCGATCTGGCCGAAGTCTATCGCGAGATCAACAAAGTCGGCCAAGCGCTGGCGACGCTCAATCAAGCCATCGCGCTCGATGATCAAGCTGCGACCCCGCATCTGCTTTTGGCGCGCCTGCACGAAGGACAGCGCGCCTATGCGCGGGCCATCGAAGCCTACAAAAATGCCGCGCAGCGAGCAGAAACCGACGACAAGGCGCAAAGCGCGCTTTTGGCCGCGGCCAGCCTTTACGAAACCAAGCTGGAACAGCCGGCCGAAGCCCTGGAGCTTTATCGGGCCGCTTTAAGCCGCGCCTATGCTGCGCTTAGCCATTCGGGGCTGAGCAAAAATCTCGAGCTGCAGGCCGACCGCGACGCCGCTTGGGCCGGCGCCGAGCGGCTGCTGCGGCAACGTAGCGATCTAGACGGCCTCGATGCACTTTTGACGCAGCGGCTTATGGCGACGCCCAAAGACGATTCCGCCCTGCTTGCCGAACGCACCGCGCTTTTGCAAAAGCGGCTGGAACTTGTCCTTGGCCAGCGCCAAAAAGCCCAGGAATCCGCGGAACCAAGCGAATCCGCGCCGCCGCCGAATCGAGATACAGCGCTTCTGCAGATTTCTCGCGAGCTTGTGCAGCTACATCCGCAAGATGACGAACTTTTGCAAAAGCAGGAATCGCTGCTGCATTCAATTGGCCAAGTGGCCGCGGCCCGCGACGTGGCGCAAATGCGTGTACGCTCCGCCGAGCACAGCGGCGCAGATGCTGCCCTTTTGGCCGAGCGCTGGTTAGGGGTTAGCCGCCACCACCTGGAACTGCGCGATTGGGCCGCCGCCCAGCAAGCGCTGGAGCAATCCTTCAAACTGACTTCTGACGGCAACAAAGTGCTGCGCGAGCTTATCGAACTGCATCGGCGCTCGGGCAACAAAGCTGCGGAAGCGCAGACGCTGATACGCCTGGCCGAAATCGCTGCGAGCAAAGAACAAGCGGTAAACGCCGAGCTGCAAGCTGCCGCCGTCTTGGTCGATAGCCTAAATGATCTAGCGGCCGCGCGCCGACTGCTCTTGCAAGCTTTGTCTAGGCTGGACAATGCCGATGCGGCGACTTTGTTCGATTTGCACGCCGACGTGCTTTTCGCTTTGTTTTTGCTGGAGCAAAAAACCGACGACAAAGCCGCTGCGGCCAAATACGCGCAGCGCGCACTTTCGACAGCCCGCTTATCGGCAAGCCGAGTTGCGCAAATGCACGAATACCTAGGACACTTGGCCCTAGGCTCGAGTCGCCGTGATGTCGCCCAGCAGCATTTCGAAGCCGCCCTTTTGGCCCAGCCCGGCATGCTTGGGCCGACGCATGCCCTTATTGATCTATGGCAGCCGCGTGGCGACTACGAGCGCATAGATGCTTTGGTGGAACAGGCATTAAATGCCGCGACCGCGCTCGGCCCGACCGAGCGGGCTGCGCTCTTGCGCCGTCAAGCGAAAATTCGCCAAGCCGCCGGACAAGCGCGCAACGCCTACCAGTCTTTGCTGCTGGCCGAGGAGCTTGCGCCGGGCGATATCGCGCAGCAATTATGGCTTGGCGACAGCGCCTACGAACTTGGCGAACATGTGGAAGCCGCCAAGTACCTGGGCGGGCTTTTGCGCTATGCCAAAGACCCCCTGCCGGCGCCGCTGACTGCAGCGCGCCTGGCCGATGCTTTGGATCGCGCGGCCGAGGCCGAACGCGCCATCGCCCATCCCGGAAAAGCGCGTGAGCTTTTGCAGGTGGCGCTGCGCTTGCACAAAGGCCATGCCGCGGCGGCGGATCACTATCTGGACCTGCTTTTGGAAGAGGGCCAAGCCGTCGACGCGGCCGAGGCGCTGGCTTTGCTGGAAGGCCGAGCGCAGCGTGCCCTTTTGGCCGGCAATATTGCCGGTGGCGTGGATGCCTACACCCAGGGTGCGCAACTGGCCCTGGACCGGCTTTCCGACCCGCAGCGCGCGCACGAACTTTTGGTCACGGCCTACGCGCAAATTCCCACTTTGACCGTGATCAATGCCGCTGACGACAACCGCAACATCGAAAATGACGACACGGCTGAACTGCGTCCGGTTTCCGTCACTCCGCTGACGCCGGAATTTTTGCGTTTGCAGCGGCGCTTGCTGGGACAGCTTTTGGAATCGGCGCAGCGCATCGGAGATCGAATGCAGGCGCAATCCTATGCCGAGCAGCTTGCTGAACTCTCCACCGACCCCATCGAAAAAAGCCGATTTTTGGCACAAGCGGCCGAGTGCGCGCTGACCCTGGAGCAGCCGCCTGAAGCCAAGGGCTTTTTGCTCAAAGCGCTGCGCTATGTCCCCGGCGACTTGAATCTACTCATGCGCTTGGCACCACTTTTGGACGACAGCGAAGCGGTGGCCATGCTCGGGGTGATGCTGGAAAACGTTGCCCCCATCGATGCCAACGCCGGCAACCCAAGTGCGAACCAGAAGGCCGCGGAACAGTATGTATTTCTGTGGCGCCAGTTGGCCGACGCTCAGTTGCGGCTGGATGAAACGGCCGCCGCGGCGATTTCATTCGATCATGCCGTTGCCGCAGCGCGCCACCTCGGACAAGCCACTGAAATGGAGCTGCGCCGCGCCGCCCTCGACGTGATTTCCATGGAGGACAGCGACCGGACGCGCGGACACCTGCAAGCCTTGCTTTTGGCATCGCCGCTCGACACGGCGCTTTTGGCGCGCCTTTACCACTTGGAAGAATGGGTGGGCAATGCCGGGGCGGCCTGGCGCATCGGTCAAGTGCTGCACATGCTTTCTGCCGAGCACAGCGCGCGCATTACCCTGACTAGCCCCACCGCGATTCCGACCAATTTGCGCCTGGACGAGGCCGAGCACGCCCGCTTTGCCTTGCCCGAGGCTCGCCTGCTTGGCGATGTGCTGGCGGCGCTTTGGGACGGCATCATCGGCTTGAAGGCGCCGCCCCTTGACAGCTTTGGCGTCGCCGGCAATGACAAAGTGCCGGGCTCGGAATCCTCGGCAGACGAAGTGGCACGCACATTTGGCACGTGTTGCCGCGTTCTTGGCAATCAGCGATGCGGAATGTACCGCCAGGGCTGGCAGCAGCACCTTTTGCCCAAGATATTTGCGCGCATGCCGACGGGACTTATCGTGTCGCCGGCGCTTGGACGGCGCCCGCTTGCCGAAGTGCAGTTCATTTTGGCCCGCGCCGTTGAAGGACTGCGGCCTGAATACATTTTGGCGCAGTGCATGCCCGCCCATGAGCTGTCGCACCTTTTGGGGCTGGCAGTGCGCGCTTTTCATCCGCGTCATGTTCGCATGCCGGCCGAAGACGTCGCCGCCTGGAAGCGCGAGTTGCCCTATCGAACAGTCAAGCGCCTGGGCGAAGTCTTTCGCGATCAGCCGGACGTGGTCTTTTCAACGGTGGTCTGGCGGCGCGCGGTGCGTCGAACCCTGCAGCGTGCGGCGCTTTTGATTTGCGGCGATCTTTTGGCAGCGGCCAACGTGCTGCGCACGGTCGATCTGCCGGCCGCGCAAGTTCCGCCTAAAACCGACGAGCCAGGCGGTCCTTATCTGCGCCTCGACAGCGCTCAGGCCGACGCCGATCCGCTTTTCGAATGCGAAGCCGACCTGCGCGACCTTGCCGCATTTTTCATCGATCCCAAACACGCCGGGCTTTTTAGCCGCCTGCATCCACGCTAAGCGCCGCCGCCAGAGACTTTTTTTTCGAGCCGGCTATCGGTGCAAAGCTGCGAGATGCGCCGCCTTGCGGCAACATCGCCTATAATCCGGCCATGGTGCTTGAGCTGCTCCGTCATCTCGACGGTGAACCCCTGACCGATGAAGTGTCTGCGCAATTGGCGAATCTTTCGCACGCGGAACTGCCTCCGCTTTTTGCGGCGGCGGCCACGGTACGCGATCGTCACTATGGCCGACGGATCAGCTTTTCGCCCAAAGTGTTTTTGCCGCTGACAAATCTTTGCCGCAACCGCTGCGATTATTGTTCATTTCGCCGTTCTCCCGGAGACGAGGGCGAATGGACCATGCGCCCCGATGAGGTCGAGGCGCAACTTGGCAAGGCCGCTGCTCAAGGTTGTATCGAGGCATTGTTTTGCCTGGGAGACAAACCGGAGGGCGCTTTTTCGGCCTATCGCCGCACTTTGCAAAGCTTTGGTCAAAAAAGCACTGTCGAATATCTGCACAGCGCTTGCACCATGGCGCTTGGCCATGGGCTGCTTCCGCATACCAACGCCGGCGTGCTGACTGCGCAGGACATGACACGCCTCAAGCCCGTCAATGTCAGCCTGGGTTTGATGCTGGAAAATGTCAGTCCGCGCTTGTGCCTTCCCGGCATGCCGCATCATCGCGCCCCCGATAAACGTCCGGACCGTCGGCTGCGCATGCTTGACGAGGCGGGCCAGCTACAAATTCCCTTTACCACCGGTCTGCTTTTGGGCATCGGCGAAACTCGGCAAGAGCGCATCGACACGCTGCTGGCGATTCGCAAATCACACCGCACCTACGGGCACATTCAGGAAGTCATTGTGCAGAATTTTCGCGCGCGCCCCGGCATTCCCATGCACGCCGCGCCCGAGCCCGAGGATTTGGAAATCGCTCACGCCGTGGCCATGGCGCGGCTGATTCTGGATGCCGAAGTTAGCGTGCAGGCGCCGCCAAACCTGAATTCGGCCAGCACCGCACTGCTGCTTTCCGCGGGCCTGAACGACTTTGGCGGAATTTCGCCGGTTACGCCCGATTACATCAACCCGCGCCATCCGTGGCCGCATCTTGCAGAGCTTGCCGCCACCTGCGCGCAGCACGGCTTTGCGCTGTCTCCGCGTTTGCCAATCTACGATCGCTACATCGATCGGCCGGAATTTTTGGCGCCAGAACTGCGCAGCGAAACCCAGGCGGCGCGCATGCGGCTTTCCACAAGCACGTCTTTACTGCCCATACCCAGCGCCGCCGAGCCGAGCGCGGCATCGAAAAATTCGTGGCTCGGTGCAGCTTCGCCGGAAATCCGCAGCTTGCTTGAGCGCTGTCTGAACTCTCAGGAACTTAGCTGGCAGGAAGCGCTGCCGCTGTGCCAGGTCGAGGGCGACGATCTCACCGCGCTGTGCAAAACCGCCGATGCGCTCCGCAAAGAGCAGGCTGGCGACACGGTGACCTACGTCGTCAATCGCAACATCAACTTCACCAATGTTTGCGTAAAAGCTTGCCGCTTCTGCGCGTTTTCGCGGACCCAGCGCTCCGAACAAGGATATTTCCTAAGCGAAGAAGAAGTCGTGCGCCGCGCTGTGCAAGCGCATGCGCTAGGAGCCACCGAGGTGTGCATTCAGGCGGGCCTGGCCCCCGGAATCGACGGCGAGCTGTACTTGCGCCTATGTCGGGCTATCAAGGCCGCGGTGCCATCTTTGCATCTGCATGCTTTTTCCCCGGAAGAAATCAAGTACGGCGCCGGGCTGGCCAAGCTTTCTTTTCGCGAATACCTACAGGCTCTTAAAGAAGCGGGTCTGGGTTCTCTCCCGGGTACCTCGGCAGAAGTTTTGGACGACGCCGTGCGAGCGCGCATTGCTCCGGGCCGAATCAGCACCGCCGAATGGATCGAAGTCATCACTTCTGCGCATGAAGTCGGGCTGCCGACGACTTCGACCCTGATGTTTGGACATATAGAAAGCGATGCGCAGCGCCTGCGTCATCTCGATACATTGCGAACGATACAGCAGCGCACCGGCGGCTTTACCGAGTTCGTTCCGCTGTCTTTTGTGCACAAGGAAGCTCCGATGCATGTGCGCAAGCAGATTCCGGAGCTTCGCGCCGGGGCCTCGCACGATGAAGTGACCCGCTTGTACGCGATTGCGCGTATTCTGCTTGGGCGAAGCTTTCGCAATATTCAGGCGTCGTGGGTCAAGCAGGGTCTGGAGCATGCACAAGCGCTGCTTTCCTGCGGCGTCAACGACCTTGGCGGAACGCTTATCAACGAAAGCATTTCGACGGCAGCCGGGGCCGCGCACGGGCAGTTCGTATCGCCGCGGCAATTGCGCGCGACCATTTTTTTGGCCGGGCGCACTGCCGCGCAGCGCGACACCAGATATCGGCTTTTGCGGCAGTTTGACGCGGAACAAGATGAAAGCGATCCCCTAGATGCAGTCCGCGATCCGGAAGCGGCTTTTGGCAGCTATGCGGCGCTGACTCAAGACACGCGATTTCGTTTTCGGCTGCGCCGCGAAGATGCTTCCGCCTACATTCCCAGAAAAACTTCGCCGGAATGAAGTGATGCAGATGAATAGGACAGATAAAGGATCGGACTAATCTGCCTCTTCATCGATAGGAAGCTTGGACCACTGCGCATGGGAAACAAGCTCGATGTAGTCCTGCGGCAGGTCTACATCGAAGCCGAGCCCGCTTGCGCGATGGACCGCCACGCGCATTTCGCTTTGCGCCGCTTTTTGCAGATGGCGAATAAAGCTGTCGCCGGAACCAAAGGCCGTGGGCATATGCCCGCCCAGGCGCAAGGCCAAGGCGTTGGTATTCTGCTCGCGCAAATCGGGGGCGATGACCATGTCGCAGCCGCCAAGCAGCGACAAAAGTTGCGTGACCTCAGCCGTGTCCAAAAGCGGCAAATCGGACATCAGCACCAAGGCCGCCTGGGCCCCTTTTTGTTGCAGACGCAAAAGACCATCATCAATGATTGCGCCAAGCGGCCAGGCGGCGTGAAGAAGTGCCGGCTCAGGCTCTGCGCAGACATCGTACTTCTTCGCCCATTGCAGAACTTGTTCGGAATCGCTAAGGACCAGAATTCCTGCGAGGGCCGAACAGCCTTTGAGCGTTTGCAACACATGCCGACACATACGACGGGCCAATTGCGCGCGCGCAGCATTGCTTAGAGCTGGCGCCAGCCGCGATTTTGCCCGTCCGAAGTCTTTGACGGGCAAAAGGCCCCAAAGCGGCGCCGGCGGAGACGCGCCTTTTTTCACATCGATCACGACAATGATTCCGCAAATTGAAGAATCTCTTGCGCCAGCCGCAGACGGTCTTGGCGGCTGCGCATCACCGTCGCGGTGGCGTACACCGGCACGCCGCGCTGTAATAGTTCGCTTTCGTCTCCGCGTTCGACGACCATGGCTGGGCGCAGCCCGTACGCTTGGTAGTGCGCCGCAATCGCCGCAGCGGATGCTGAAAGTCCGGAAAGCTGCGGAATCATCGACGCAAGCGGCCCCTTAATGGCTTGGCCGCCGACAATCGGGCTTAGCGCCACGACCGGACGCGCCAAAAGCGCGGGCAAAATTCCGCGCAGCGCTAAAATCGGATCGATGGACACGTAGGGATTGGAGGGGCCGATGATCACCAGGTCAGACTGCTCAATCGCTGGCAAAACCTCCGGCGCTGGCTCGCGGGTTCCGGAAAAAAAGACGCGCTGCACCGCCGGCTGGGCTCGCAGGCGCACAAACCAGTCTTGAAAACTGCGCGTTTGTTCTCCAGGGGCGGCCCCGGGAACTAGATCAATCATGGTGCGACAGGCCGCGTCGGCCATGGGCAGCACGCGGGTGGGCACCGCCAGCGCTTTGCACAATTGCGCGGTAATCGCCGATAGCGTTTGGCCTTGCGCAAGCGCCTGCGTGCGCAAAAGGTGCGTTGCCAAGTCGCGATCGCCAAGCGCGAACCAGGACTCTCCGCCATAGCGCCGGACCATGTCCAGCATCGCAAAGCTTTCTTCGAAAAGCCCCCAGCCGCGCTCTTCGTGGGCCAGTCCGGCCAGCGTATACATCACGGTGTCGAGATCCGGCGCGATATGCAGTCCAAAGTGGCTAAAATCGTCCCCGGTGTTGACGATGGCGGTCAGTTCGGCGCCGCTGTTTTGGGCCAAAAGGGCTTGCTGCAGCCCGTCAAGCAAGCGGGCGCCACCCACCCCGCCGGACAATGCAACGATTCGCTTTTGCATTAGGCGTACAGGTCCTCTTCTTTGCGCCGATAAAGCAGTTCGGCGCGCTGCGTGATCTCGGGAAAATGCAAGCCGCGAATGTGCACGACGGCGCGTCCCTCGGCGGCTTGACCCGCGACCAGATCGGCGGCGGCCGCTACTTGGTCGGCAAGCGCCGTAATGGTTTGTTCCAGAATGCGGCCGTAAATGTCTTTTTCGCCGCGGCGATCCCACAGCGCCGGCAGTCCGGCAACGCCAATGGCCGCGCCGACGGTCCCATGACGAAATGGCCGCCCCAAAGAATCGGTAATGACAATGCCCAGGCGCGCGCCCAAACGGCCTTGCAAAGACTGGCGCAGGCGCTCGGCATCGCCGTCGGGGTCGCTGGGCAAAAGCAGGGCCCAGGGGCCGCTTTCTGGCTGCGCCCCCACCGGCACGGCGTTGCTGCAATCGATGCTGGCGTTGGCCGAGATAAAGCCCAGCCTGTGGCGTACGATAAGCGTCCCCGGGGCCTGGCGCGAAATCTGCTGCGATTCGCGCAAAATCAGCTCGACAAGCCGCGCATCCTTGCCAAGATCCGTCGCCATGCGCTGCGCTTCGGCGGAAACTTGCACTGTGCGCAGATCCACAAAGCGGCCCTCGGCCCGCGACAGTATCTTCGAAGTCACGGCCAAGATGTCGCCGTCGCGTAGCTCGATCTCGGCCTGCGCGAGACCCGCGACGATAAGCGCGGCCAAGTCGTCCCCCGCCGCGACGAGAGGCAACCCGGGCAGGGCCCGCAGCTCTAGCCGAGAATCGCAGGCAATGCGCCTTGACTGCGGCTCGGCCGCCGGCGCTGAAATTGGCATGGGCATCGTCGGTTTATCCGGCATAAAAATGTTGGCCCTTGAACAATGGTTCTGAGTCAGCGACTCTATGGGCTCTTTTTGGCAAAGTCCAACTCAAGACGGCGCAATAGGAACATCATGCACATTGCACTTATCGGAGGCACAGGTAAAGAAGGTCGCGGGCTGGCGTTGCGCTGGGCCATTGCCGGTCATACCGTGACCATCGGCTCGCGCGATGCCGAGCGAGCCCAAAAAGTCGCGGGCGAGCTGGCACAAACAAGCGGCAAAACCATCGTTGGCAGCGACAACTTGGCGGCGCTTTCGCAAGCCGACGTGGTGCTGCTGAGCGTGCCCTACGCCGCGCATGGCGATACGCTGCGCAGCCTCAAAGACCATCTGAACGGGCGCATTGTCATCGACATTACCGTGCCGCTGCGACCGCCGACGGTGGCTCAGGTTCACTTGCCGCCCGGGCAGTCGGCAGCCTTGGAAGCGCAGGCGATTTTGGGCGAAACCGCTCGCGTGGTGGCGGCTTTGCATCATGTTAGCTCGACGCAGCTTCTGCAGCCCGGCAAGCCCATCGATTGCGATGTTCTGGTTTGCGCAGACGATGCAGCAGCCAAGGATACGGTTCTGGCATTGATTTCCGATCTGGGACTGCGCGGGCTGGACGCCGGACCGCTGCGCAATTCCATCGCGCTGGAATCGCTGACCCCCGTGCTTTTGGCTTTGAACAAGAAGTATCAAAGCGTTGGCGCGGGCATTCGCTTTACCAACATTCCGGTCGCATCCAAAGAATCCGTGTAAAGGAAGGTGGTTTTCATGAACAATCCAACCGGCCTGCTGGCGTTCTGGAAGAACTATGACAGGCAGCTTTATCTGCGCGCCGTCAAGCTTGCGGATGAACTTGGGTACCATTCCTTTTGGCTTCCGGAGGCGTGGGGATACGAAATTTTCACGCTGCTGACCGAAATGGCGCTGGCCACAAAGCGCATCAAGCTCGGAACGGGAATCGTCAATGTCTACAGTCGATCGCCGGCGCTTTTGGCCATGTCGGCCGCCACGGTGGATGCGATTAGCGAAGGCCGGCTGATTTTGGGCATCGGAACCAGCGGCAAGGATGTGATTGAAGGCTTTCATGGTCGTTCCTATGAGAAACCGCTGAGCCAGGTGCGCGAAGTCATTCAAGTCGTGCGGACGCTGCTTTCTGGCGGCAAGCTCAGCGATGCGGTTTCTGACAAAGCGGCGTATCGACCATTTCGCTTGGCGATGCAGCCGGCCCGTCCGACGATTCCGATTTATGTCGCGGCCTTAAAGCAGAAGTCTATTGAATCCATCGGCGAGCTGGCCGATGGCTGGATTCCGACTTTTTGGCCCTATGACAAACTTTCGCAAGGACGGGAATGGATTGCCGCCGGCGCGGCGCGTGCTGGACGGGATCCGCAGCAAATTGTGACGGCTCCGTTTGCTTCCGTACTGCCTTTGGGACTGGAATCTGGCGAGTACATGGCTCGCAAGATCATCGCGTTTTATATCGGCGGCATGGGCGAGTACTATATCGAGCTGTTACAACGCTTCGGTTTTGCCGATGAATGCAAGCGCATTGCCGATCTGTACAAGGACAAAGCGACGCGTTCTCAGGCCGCGGATGCGGTGACGGCGCCGATGGTGGAAGCTTTGACCATCTCGGGCGAACCGCAGCGCTGTATTGCCGAGCTGCGTCGGCGCCGCGACTTCGGAATGGATTTGCCCATCCTGCATCTTCCCAATGACATGCCCTGGGAGATGGTAGAAATGTTCATTCGCGGCATGGCGCCAACTGCATAGCAGGTGTTTTCGAGACATGGCCTAATTCATAAATAGGAAGGAGCTCGGCGGGTGATTAGATAGCAACAGCGAGTGCGCGGATCGTGAAAATCACGAGGCAGGGTCTCGGCGGTGATGTCGGCAATGGACAGGGCGCTAGGGTCTGCGCACAGCTCTTCTTGGCGCAAGCGGAAGTTTCGTTGGTTGCAGCTAAACAGCAGCATGCTTTGGGGTGTATTCGATAGAAAACCCAAGGCTTGGGAAATTAGCCGCGGATGATCGCGGGTCACATCTAGCGTTCCCTGCATGCGCTTGCTGTTGGAAAATGTCGGCGGATCCAAAACGATGAGATCAAAAATCGGCCGATTCGGCGCCAGCGCCGCTTGCATGGCGCGCGGCGAGCGCAATAGTTCTAACACGTCGGCACGCAGCAGCCGATGGCGGCGCTGATCCAGGCGATTTTCTGCGAAGTTGCGTTCGGCCCAGTTCAAATACGTACTGGACAAATCCACGGTCACGCTGCTTTCTGCGCCGCCGCCGGCTGCGTACACCGTGAAACTGCCGGTGTAGCCAAATAAATTGAGCACCCGCTTTCCCGCCGCATGCTTTGCGACCAGCGCTCGCGTTTCGCGATGATCCAAAAACAGGCCCGTGTCTACGTAGTCGCCAAGGTTGACCCAAAAGCGATGACCGCCTTCGTTTATCAAAATTTCGGAAGCCCGTTTGAGCGATTTTGCCGACGCCGGTGCGGATGAGCCAAGCCGCTCATACTGGCCGGTGTCCTGGCTGCGCTGGCGAAAGCGGTGCTTGATGAAGATGTGCGCTTTGTCGATGCCGCATTCCTCGACGAGGGCGTCCAGCACCTCGCTGAGAAATGAATTTTGGTCGGGCGCGGTCTTGGCGTTGTTTTCGTCAACGTCTTGCTTGTCGGCGCGGCGCGAATACTCGGAAAGAACCAAGTTGTCGCCATAGCGCTCCACGATCAAGCGTACCTCAGGAATATCGCTATCGTACAAGCGGTAGGCTTGCAGACCACATCGGTTCACCCACGGCATAAGCCGGCGCAGGTTTTTGCGCAGGCGGTTGCGAAACATGTGGGCCCGCGCGCTAGGCGCTGATTCCTTTTTGTTTGCACACGCGGACAGGCGCTCAGCGGGATCGGCGATCTTTTGCGAAAGCGCAGCGATCGAAGATGGCGAAAGGGAGTCCATGCGGTTTGTCTATAACATGCTCCGATCCCTCTTGCCGGGTTCATATGTCGTGATTAATTACAAATCTGTCCGATAGAAGAACAACGCGCAGGCCTGACGCGCTTCTCAACAGAAGCAAAACCAAGAACCAGACAGCAAAAACTCGTAGGAGAAACGCATCATGTTTAGCATCGTTTGCAAGCCAGCAGTCCGTAACCATTCCGTAAATCCTGCATTGTTTGGCGGGTGGGCTCCTTTTCGCGTCGTGGAAAGTCTACTGCGCGATGAACCCTATACGGAGTTTCAGCCGCGTCGAGCAAGCGTCGAATCGAGCTTTGTCCCGCGATTTGACGTGAAGGAAACCAAAGATGGATACGCGTTCAGCGCGGATCTGCCGGGCTTGAAAGAAGAGAATGTAGAAATCTCGCTGATCGGAAATCGCTTGAGCATCTCCGGAAAGCGCGAAGCTGAGGAGACAAAGGAAGGCGATAACTATTTCTTGGGTGAGCGTCAGTACGGCGAATTCAAGCGGACTTTTACACTGCCGGAAAGCGCGGATACCGAGAAAGTGACGGCTTCCATGAAAGACGGCGTGCTGACCCTAAATCTGCCCAAGCGTACTGAAGCGCAGCCGCGCCGTGTCTCCATTAACAAGTAGCGCAAATCAGCTCGCTAACAATGGCCGCCGAAAGCATGGCCATTGGCACACCGGCCCCGGGATGGGTGCTACCTCCAACGCAGTATAAATTGCACACACCCGGTGTCCGGTTGGGCGGGCGAGCAAATGCGCCAAGTCGCGAATTGGGCGCGACTCCGTAGAGTGCGCCGCGGCTGTATGGAAACAAGGCGGCAAAATCTTGCGGCGTGACTACTTTTTCGGCGCGAACCATGGCTTCCAAGGAAATGCCATGGCGCGCCAACTTGGCGCCAATTTGCGAATTTAGAAACGACGTGTCTGTACTAACGGAATCGGTCGCTTCGAAATTAGGAAGCGCCGGTGCATTCAGCAGACAGAACCAGCGCTGCATCCTTTGTGCATAGTCCGGACTGCATATGTAGATTGTCGGATCGAATGGCACACTTTTGTCCAGATCTTGAAATTCGCGGCAGTAATCGGCAGAAAAAAAGACATTGTGATGCTGTAAAGGCAGCGTTTGGGCACATTCAATGACATAAAGCTGCAAGTATGCTGACAACGAGGCGGGCAGGGCGCCATAGCGCGCCGCCAGTCGCTGACCCGCTTTTGTATGAGCCAAAAGTCGCGTGTATAGCTGCGCCGCATCGCCATTCATGATGAAAAAATCGCCGGCTAGGCGCTCGCCGCCGACGTGAATGGCTATCGCTCGTTTTTGGCCTGCATCTAGCTCGATGCGTTCGACGTCCGCATCGGTGTGAATTTCCCCGCCAAGCCGTGAGACTAGCTCGCTGAGTGCCTGCGCCAAATGATACATTCCTCCGGCGACGGCATAGACTCCGAAAGCCGATTCCACATGAGCAATGACGGCAAGAGTCGCTGGCGCCGCGAAGGGATTGGCGCCGCTGTAGGTTGCATAGCGCGCAAAGAGCATTCGCAGCCGCTCATCGTCAAATTGTGCGCACAGAGCTTGCCAAAGACTGCGCCGCGCATCCAGGCTGAAGAGCCCCCATACATCGCGTGGCCTATGGGTCCACAGATAGGCGATGGGATGAGAGGGAATCGGGCGACGCAAAAACGGCTCTTCGACCGCGCGGTAGATCGCCGCTGCGTGACGGCGAAAGCGCCGATACTCCTCGGCCGCGCGCGGCGAAATCACGCGCGCAATTTCTGCGGCGGAACGTTCCCAAGCGGCATCAAGAGAGGCTCCGGACGGAACTGGCTCATCGGCATAGGTATCAAGTTTGGTGCCATCGGCAAAAAAGTGTCGGCAAATGGGGGACAGCGGAATCAGGCGCAATAGGTCGGCACGCTTTACCCCGGCCGCGGCGCAAAGTTCGTCCAGAACCCAGGGCATGGTCAGAACGCTTGGGCCGGCATCAAAAAGCTTTCCGGCCAAGGAAATTTGCCGCATTTTGCCGCCCGGCCGAGACGCTCGTTCAAAAACTCGAACGCGATAGCCTGCCGAAAGTAGCCTGATCGCCGCGGCCAGTCCGCCCACTCCGGCGCCCACGATGTGGACTTGTTTGGCGGCGGTTTTGGCGAAGCTCATGCGGCTTTCAGCCTAAGCTTGCAGCCATGGCGGCGCTGCATGGCCGGGTTAAAGTACAGCGCTTCACTTTGCGCGAGCTGCTCGAGCGAAAACGTCAAATCGAAGCGGCGCAGAAGCTGCGATAAAAAGATTCGCATTTGTAGTCCGGCCAGGCGCTTGCCGATGCACATGCGGTGACCGCCGCCAAATCCAACCAGGGTATAGGGCTCGGGCCGCCGCGCGGTGCCGTTTTCCGCAACAAAGCGCTCGGGACTAAAGACTAGCGGATTTGGATAAAGCGCAGCCATGCGATGCGTGTAGTAGGGGCTATAGGCCACTTTGCTGCCGGCGCGAATTTGAAATCCGGCATAAGTGATGTCGCGACGCACCCCACGCATTAGGAATAGCAGGGGCGGGTATAGACGCTCGGCTTCAAGCAGCACAGCGTCTAGATAGGAACAATTCAGCGGATCGGCGTTTTCGCGCAGCGCCGTGCGCAGCCGCGCATAGACCTCGGCATTGTCGCCAAGCGCTCGCACAATCGAGGTCAAAAGGCTCGAAGTCGTATCGTAGCCAGCGTAAAGAAATGAAATCAGCTCGGCAATGATGGCATCGTCGGAAATAAGGGCTGAATTAGCGGTTTGCGCCGCGAGCATTGCCTCGAGCATGGCTGGCGCGGTTTTTTGCCCTTGCCGACAAAGATCGATTTGCTTTTGCAGATAAAGCTGCAGCGCCGCGCGCGCTCGACGGGCGCGGTAATAAGGCAGCCCCGGAATCGGCAAGTGCACAAGGCTAAATAGACCGAGGCCAATTTCTTCAAAAAGTTGCGTCAATTGCGCAAGGTCTTCCGCTTGCGCGCCCAGCAGAAGCTGCGCAACGATGTGAAAGGTCAGCCGCTTTATCACCCACTGCATGTCGAGCGCCTGTATGCCGTTGCCGTTGTCTTTTGCCGCAAGCGCATCCAAATGCTGGGTCACGATGCTTTGAATTGCCGGCAAATAATCGGCATCTTGTCGCGGATGAAATGCCGATACCAAGATGCGAATCCGCTGGCGGTGACGATCGCCGTCCGCAGTAAGTGGATCATCATCGAGCAAGAGCAGAATCTTTTGCCCGAACAGCGGCTCCATAGTCAGGCGGTAGCCTTCGTACCAGGTGAAATCGTCTTTGTACTGCGGGCCAAGCACTCGCTCGTTTCCGCTTTGTCCCATCAGCCAGACAAGCGGGACCAGCCGCTTGCCGCTACCGCTTGGCGCCAGCGATTGCCAGATCGGACCGAAGCGGCGGGTGCATTCTTCAATCGGCGCGCGCGGATCGCGCAGAAGGCGTCGCGCAAATAGTAGACTTTGAAAGCTGCTGAGTCCGGGCGGAGATTTCATGTCACGGCGCAGCGGCCTACGTGGCCGCTGGCGCATACTAGCGCATCATCTTTGCTGCAAAAGCGCTGCCTGGCGCGCTTCTTCAATCATTGCTTGATGCTCGGCAGGATCGGCCCATCGCGCCTGGCCTTCGGGCGGCAGCAGGTCGAGGGGATCGAAATAAAAGAACAAATGTCCGGGTTTGACCACCGGGCTTGTGTACACCGAGATTCCGGTGACGCGATTGTAGTGCTCAAAAGAGTGGGCATCGCGTTTGCCGCCGCCGCCCGGCGCATCGACGACGAACATCGGCGTATTGAAGCCGGCGGTGCTGCCGCGCACGATCTTTTCCAGATTCACGGCGGTTTGCAGCGTGGTGCGCAAATCCTCAACGCCTTTTACTAGGTCGTGCACATACACGTAATAGGGATGGACGTTGATGTGGCCCAGCCGCTTAAGGAGCAGCGACATCACTTCGGGCGTGTCGTTGACGCGGCGCTGCAGCACGCTTTGATTGCGCACGAAGATGCCGCGCTCCATGAGCACATTCATGGCGTTTTGAGTAATTTCGGTAATTTCATTGGGGTGATTGAAGTGGGTATGCAGAACCACTTCCTTGTGCAGCTTGCGCCCCATTTCGACCACCGCGGTCAGCGCATCGAGCCACGCCGTATCGGTCAGAATTTTTTGCGGCATGACCGCCGGGCCTTTTGTGGCGTAGCGCATGCGGCGGATGTTGGGCATTTTCAGCAGCGTCTCGCCGATATCGCGAATTTGCTGCGCGCGCAGATTGTAGGCATCGCCGCCGGAAATGACGATGTCTTCAAGCTCTGGGCGCGAGGCGATGTAGGCAAAAGCGCGGCGCCAGCGCTCTTCATTGACCTGTAGCGGCACTTTTTCGACAAGTTCGGTGTCGATGCCAACGGCATAACTGCGTGTACAAAAACGGCAGTAGACCGGACAGGTATCCAGCGGCAAAAATAGCGCTTTGTCGGGATAGCGGTGCGTTAAACCGGGAACTGGCGCATCCGCTTGTTCTCCCAGAGAATCGAGCCCGAGCTTGGGATGATCGGGCAAAAGCCGCGATGCGATGGGAATAAATTGCGTGCGCAGCGGATCGCGATAGGGATCCTTCCAATCGATCAAGCTCAGCATGTACGGCGAGACGCGCACACTCATCGGCGAGCGTTCGAATCCGGCCGCGGCGTCTCGGATAAATTCGTCCGAAACCAGGCCCCGTACTGCATTTAGCAGCTTATCGACATTGGTAATGGTGTGCTTGGACTGCCACTTATGGTCCAAAAAGGTCGCTTCATCGACCTCGGCATAAGCCGGAATGTGGGCCCAAAAACGGCCGCGTTTGAGATCCGTGTGGCGCAGCGTCGTCGGATCCACTGCGGGTTTTAGCGCCTGCGGTGCGCCCGTTTGGCCGACGATGGAAAGCGATGGAGAATTGCCTGCGACAGAGTTCTGCATGGTAAATGCCTCTATTTGCGCCAAGCCCTTTTGGCGCGAGCTGTAGGTGAAAAAGATTCGCGATTAGAGGCGTTTCGAAACGTCAGGCTCGTGTCGAATATTTTTTGAAAACCACACTTTTACGAAGGTTAAAGAGTCGAATTCAACCTGTCAACGTGCTCGCTCGGCGAGAAGATAAGCGGCCAATCGATCCAGCTCTTTGGCGGTCAATTTTTGGCCAAATGCCGGCATCTCATTTTTTTCGCCGAAATAAAGCGGCGAGCCGGGATTGACAAGCAAACTGCGCGCCCACGCCGCGCTACCATAGCCAAACAGGTTTGGCCCTTGACCGCTGGTTTTGCCGTCGCGCTCATGGCACAGATCGCAGTTTTTGTCTTCGAACAAAAGGGCGCCGCGGCGCGCTCGAACCGCATCAACGCCGTCGCTTCCTCTCAGCGAATAAAGATATTCGACGAGGTCGGCCATGTCTCCTTGCGGCGCATGGACCGCTTTCATGCCGTCTTTGAGCTTGGTACGGCCATAAAAACGCGGACTCTCCGGAGCCTGCAAAAACGCGGTCAAATAAGCGCGCGACCAAACACCAGAGAGGTTTGGCCCCTTTTGCTCCTCTTCTGTCGGGCCGCTATGGCCCAGGCGATGGCAGGATGCGCAGTGCTCGGCAAAAAGCTGCCGGCCCTGCTCAAGCGGATCGTTTTGGTAGACGGCTACGCCACCAGCAACCGGCACGCCTTCAAGCGCCAGTTTGCGGGCGCGGTCGGCTTCGCGCTTGGCGCCGGCTTGATGCTGCGCAAAGCTGGCATTATGCGCATCTTGATAAGCGGCTTGGCCGCCGAGAAACGCCGTGCTCAAAAGACAGGCGAAAAAAATCAGCAAGGGGATGCGCCGCTGCCCAGGATTGGTATCTGGGGCGCGATCCAGCCTGGGAAGCAGCGCCAGCGCTCCAATCAGCAATAACGGCGCTCCAAGCGCCGCGGCAATTTCCCAAGGGCCCGGGAAGTACTTCAAAAGCTGATAGAGCGGTAAAAAATACCACTCGGGGCGGGCGTCAAAAGGCGCAGAAGGATCGGCAGGCGCGGAAAGCTCTGTGCCATGGGAAAACACCACAGTGGCCGCTAGGAGCCCCAGCGCCAAAAGTCCAACGCCCAGATCATAGATGGCCTGCCGTGGCCAGAACGGCGCCGTTTGCCGATTTAATTCTTCCGCGCTTTTTCCCCAGCGCGGCGTTACACCGTGCCGTCTAAATAGCGCGACGTGAACAATGACCAAGGAGATAAGCAGACTTGGCAACACGAAGACGTGCAGCGCGTAAAAATGTGTCAGCGTCAGATTGCCGTAGCTAGTGCCGCCTTGTAAAAGCGTCTGCAAAAGCTCGCCGACTAGCGGCGTTGCGCCAAGCAGGGTCGTGGCCACTTGCGTCGCCCAATAGCCCTTTTGATCCCAGGGCAATAGGTATCCGGTCAGCGCGAAGCCAAACACCAGCAAGGCCAAAAGTAGCCCGGTCCACCAGTTCACTTCGCGAGGCGCGCGATAGGCGCCATAGACCGCCACCTGCACCATATGCAGGACGATGCCCACCACCATCAAACTGGCGCCTGCCGAATGCATGCCGCGCACAAACCAGCCGAGCCGTACCTGATCTTGAACAAATGCGACAGACGCCCAAGCATCGGTGGCCGACGGCGCATAAAACGCCATCAAAAGCACGCCGGTCAGCGCCTGATTTAGAAGCGCAATCAAGAGCAGTGCGCCAAACACATAGGAAAGACGCGGACCCCCGAGGATCGGCTCATCCAGCAAATGATCCAAAATGCGGCGATAGCCAGTGCGTGCGTCCAGCCAACTCCAAAGCCCGGGCGCTGACATCAGACCGGGACTTTCTTGGCCGTGGCCGGGCGAAATCGTTGAAACAGGCAGTATACCGTGTCGCCCTCGATGCTGACGTCCAGCCGATCCATATCGCGCGGCGCTGGCCCGCTTTGGCGCCGTCCGTCTAGAGCAAAAGTACTATTGTGGCAAGGGCAGACAAACTGCCGCTGTTTTTCGTCGAAATCAACGCCGCAGCCGGCGTGCGGACAGGCCGATGAAAGACAAGTCAGCGCGCCGCGTTGTTTGCCCAGAAACACCGAACCCAGTTTGGTGCTGTCGAGCCGATTCCACGCATCGCGGATGCCGACGGCCACGGCCGGAGCGCGCAGTGGGGTGGCACCCGCGTCTAGATCGGGAATTTGCTCCACCTGGGCCACGACCACTCGCGTTGCAGTCGCTTTGCCACGCCGCCGGCGCCTATACAAAGGATCGGCCAAAAACAAAAACGAGGGAGCCAGCAGTGCAAATCCCAGCGCACTGAGAATCATACCGCCGACCGCGCGCAATGCCGTGCGACGCTCATTTTCTGGTGAGTCCGCCATTTGACAAAGTTTACTGTGCTCCCTGCCCAAACAGCTACCTTCCCGCGTGTTACTATCGAAGACGCACTGGCTGGTGATCCATGCAGTACTATTTTCGACACATACTCCGTGGTGCTTTGTTTTGTTTTCTCACGTCTGCCGTGACGAGCTCGCTGACCATGGCGACTGTGCAGCCCGCCGCTGCCAAGCCCAAAAAGGCCAAGCCGCCGATCAAAGCACCTCCGAACTTCGAACCGCTTTTTGAAGCGCAGCAGCCAGCGATTCGCGACTGTGCGCTAGAAAACGGCATCAACAAGGGCGCTACGTCTGTCGATCTAAAAGCCAAGATCTTAATCAGCCGCGATGGGCGGGTTTTTGGCGCCGAGGTCACGGCCAAGCTTGAAGGCCAGGGCGATCGCCCGGCGGTCGAGGCTTGTGTCAGCAAAGTTCTGCAGGGCATGATGTTTCCGCCCTCCGGCGGAACATTTCGCCAATTGCTGCGCAACTGGCGCTTTGCCATGACGCCCTAAAACGGATGTTTTACAGGGCTGGCAGGTAGGTGACGCCGTCTGAAAATAGGCCGGTTTCGACAAATCCGCGAACCGCTTTTGGCGTCGGAAATTGCGCCAGATCGATAAATACCGCCGTGCCCTTGCGCACCCGATGATCGCCTTCGCAGATCAAAACCGCACTCGACATGTTCGGCAGAATGCGCAGCACATGGGCATTCAAGCAGGCCTCGGCCGGCAGCGAGAGCTCTTGCGTTTGCAAGGTCTTTGTATCAATGGCTGTGATTCGATCATCCCCTTGATGCGGAATATATAAGGTCGTTTGATCGGTGCTCACAAAGTCGCCAAACATGGCGATGCCGCCGACTGGAATGACCTTGCTGAAATCCATGGCCAGCGCTTGCGGATCAAAGACGCGCACATCTTTAGAGCCATTGTTCGAAATCCATACCGTTCCATTTGGATGTACGGAAAGCGCGTACGGGGCGTAGCTTGGATGCCCTAGCTGACCGGGGTTGGCGCCGACCGCGACCTTGGCAACAAGCGCCGGCTGGCTGGGGTTTGCGACATCGAGCACGGCCAGTTCATCCGAGAGCGTGCAGGTTACAAAAAGCCGCTTTCCATCTTGAGACAAGCCCTGGCCATGGGCTGTAGGACATACGGCTATCATCGACAAAAGCTCCAGCGAATCCGCAGCGATGATGGCGATCTTGCTAAACCCCTCTTCTGGTGGGGCCTGACGAATCAGTTGATCGTTTAAGCGGGCCAGATCGTAGTGGCTGACGTAAACGGTTTTTCCATCCGCCGATAAAATCACGTCGCCCGGGCTGCGATCGACAAGCACCTTGGCCACGGGCCGGTTTTGGCGCACGTCGAGCTTCAGCAAATATCCCGAAACGGTTCCAGTGCCGTGGGCGCCGTGGGGGCCGCTGCCGCCGTTTACGACATAGTTAGACAAGTTCAAAAAGATGAATCGGCCGTCGAGGCTGCTGGCCAAATGGTGCGGGCCTTCAAGCTCGATGGGATTGCTTCCGACCGTGGCTTTGCCCAAAAGCCGCGGCGCCGCGGCTGTATCTGCTGTGACAAAGGCCAGCGTATCCTCGCCGTTGTTGGTAATTCCAAGTCGTGGCTGCTCGGTATACGTAGGCGCAGGTGGGCTGCTCCAGGATAGATCCGCCGAAAGGCTTACCTCTTGACTGCAGGCTCCCAGAAATAGCGCCAAAAATCTTAGCTGCCGACGGAAAGCCATGGCAAAGACCTCAGGCTGGAAATGTTGCCCAAATCCCTTTGAGCCTGCCACCCTAGCACTTTAAGACTTGGGACTTCCCGAGGATTGACCGCGATATTGTAGAATCGCTAATATCATACGAGGGGGCCAGCGCTGGCGGCCTAGGCGATCCACATGTCTGAGACAGCAGAGAAAGACGAACCTGCTAATGACCGCGATAGTTCCGATGGTGTGCCTCCTCCATCGGGACCCTCTTTGCCGGGCGTGCGTTCGACGAGCATGTCCGACTCATCGTCCGGGCAGCGGTCATCCTTGGCGGGGCGTTCCGAATCGTCCGGGCTGATGCAATCTCCGCCGGGAACTGCGACACCAAGTGGTCTGAACCGCTTGCCGCCACCGCCCAAGGGCAGCGGCTCGCACAGCGCGATGACCGGTCTGCCGCCGATTCCCAAAGGTAGCGGTTCGCACAGCGCAATGACCGGTTTGCCGCCGCGGCCGGGCGACATCTTTGACGAAGAGCAAGAGCGCTGGCTGATTCAAAAAGAAGACAAGATGGACTATGGCCCCTTCTCGATGCGCGAAGTGCGCGCCCAGATCGAGCAGGGCAAAGTACACGCCGAGCACAATATTCTTGATAATGAAACCGGCGATCGCCGTCGAGTGGCCGATCATCCCATCATCGGCCAGATGGCGCGCGAATGGACGGCCAAACACGCCGAGCTCGAGCGGCAGCTCAAAGATCAAAAAGAGCGCGCCAAACATCGCGACGCTATCGTCAAGCTTTTGTCAGGCATTCTCGGGATCCTTGTGGTCATCGGTGCTGCTGTGGGCATCTATGTCAAGTTTATTTACAAGCCGCCTCCACCGCCGACGGCCAAAAAAGATCTGATCTCCAATGAGGATTTCTTCAAAGGAATGCAGATCTCGATGAAGGTCGATCCGCCGCCGCCCAAAAAGGCACATGGCGGCAAGCGCAAAGGGCCCAAAAACGGCGCCTTTGATGACAGCCAGAACTTGAATTTTGATGAAGGTGGCGATGTTCTGAGTCAAGAAGACATCAACAAAGTTATGCAGCAAAAATTTGGTCTGCTCACTGGCTGCCTGCGCGAGGATGCGCAGCGCAACGGGACAAAGAAGTTCGACCTCGATTGGCTGATCAAGGGCAACGGTAGTGTCTCCTCGGTGCGCGTCAACGGTCAAACCAGCTCGCCAGTGGCCAGTTGCGTATTTGCCAAGATGCAAGCCATCCAGTTTCCTGAATGCAAGACCTGCAGCAAGACCCACGCCAGCATGAATTTTGGCCTAAAATAAAGTTGAAGATCGGTGTAAGCCAGCCACGCGCCGAGCGTTCATCGTCCTGAGTTGTTCTTGCAAGCCGACCGCGACAATCTAGAGTTGCAGACGCAGCTACTGCGTGAGAAGCGAGCCATTTTGCGCGCGCAAGGCGGCGATCTAGCCGCTTTGGAGCCGGTGCTGGCCCAGCACGCCGAGGCTTTGTTCATGTGCATCTTGGGCCGGGTCGGAGACAAGTCGCAGGCCGAAGACTTATTGAAGGATACTTTTGTCACGGCGCTCGAGCGCATTGCCAATTTTACCTGGCAGGAACGCAGCATTTATCACTGGCTGCGGCAAATCGCCTTGAATAAGGCCCTGGATCATCATCGGGCGCTTGGCCGCCGCAAGCGCCTGTGTCAAGCGCTGCGCGACGAACTTTCTACGATGGTAGACGCGGTTGCTTCGGCGGCTCTTAGCGCCGAGGAAGAACGTCGCATCGCGCAGCAGCGCATTGAAGCGACCTTTCAGGGTTTGCATACGCGCTATGCGCAAGCCATCCGCCTGCGGCTGTGTGAAGAACGCTCGCGGCTTGAATGTGCTACGTCACTTGGAATCAGTGTCGAGACATTCGATGTGCTCTTGTTTCGGGCCGTGCGCGCTTTTCGCAAGGCCTATGGAGAATCTGATGTCTAACGACGAGCGGTCGCATGGCCGCGACAATCTAGAGTCTGCCGCTGCCGCATCCATGGCGCCCAGCATGGAAGAATTGCGGGCGGCGGCAGCTTTGCAAAAGGCCTTGGCAGCGCCCGAAGAAGGATTGCGATCGCGCGGTGCCGAAAGCCGCTGGCTGGCGGCGCACTTGCGCTTTCCTGCCGCCGAAGATTCCCTGGGCGATGTACGCGCCTGGCGTCTGGCCCGGGCCGCCCGCGAAAGCGTACAGCTTCGTCGCGGATTGCTACATAGCCGCAGCCGAAAACGCAATGAGCTAGACCGCGCCTCGCGCTTTTTGCCGCTTTGGTGGATAGAGCCGCTAGGTCGGCTCAATCGAGTGGGGCGGGCGCTGACCAGCACCGGGGGACTTTTGGGCGCGGCGGCGCTTTTGCTGATTACGAGCTGGCTCCTCGTGGGGCAGGCGGGCGATCCCAATCCGCGGCGCTTGCCTAGTATCGCGGACTCAAGCGTCATGCGCATAGGCCGCGGCACCTCAGGCGGCCAGGCGGCGCAAGCTTGGATGTACAAGCATTCCTTTGTGCAAAATGAAAGTCCGGCGCAGCGTATCGAGCTGATGATTCAAGCTCGACTCGCGGTGCTGCGCAGTCGCGCCGATGCGCCGAGCCTTTCTGGCCCGAGCCGTCGAAGTTTTGTCGGCGCCGAACTGCCTGTAAGCAGCGGAACAATGCCATGAGCAAGATTGCCTATAAGCCAGTCGGCTGGCTGCTTTGTCTATTTTTATTAGGTGGTTTTTTTTCAAACGCTTGTCAAAGGCCTGCGCCGAGCCCGCCTCCGGCTGCGCCCGTGACCGCAAGCGAAATGGTGCTGGCACTGCTTAGCGAAGCGCGGGCCTGGCAGCGCCGCGCCGATCTTCATTTAAGCGATGGCGACATAAATGCCGCCATTGCCGCCGGCAAGGAAGTTTTGGCCATCGCCTTTCCGTCCGATGTCAGCGAAGCCGAAGACATTCGCCTAGATGCTTGCGCGCGCTTGGCCAAGCTTTATCTTCGGCTGGGTGGGGAAGTGTATGAGGATCAAGCTTTGGCGCAGATTGAAACTGGACGAAAATTTGTGACGCATGACAGCTTTTTTGCCGCCCAATTGGAGACTGTCTCCGCCGATGTATATGAAGCGCGGGCCAATCGCTTGAGCGATCCGGAAGCCAAGCGCGCCGAGAAGCGCCGCGCGATTTTGGCCTTGGAACGGGCGGTTCAGATCGACCGCCGTGTGCAGCGCAGCTTGCTGCATTTGCGGCCCGATGGCGAACGTATGCCGGGAGAGCTGCGATGAGGCGCGCCGGATACATCGTGCTGGCGATCATTTTTGCCGCCTGTGCGCACGAGCCGGAGCCTGCGCCGTCCGCTCCTTCGGTTTCAGAAGGGCTGGGGCAGATCGAAATTCGCACCTTGCAGCAGCGTATTGCGGATCGCAAAGTCGCCTTGCATGCTCCGGCCCATCCGGGAGAATCGACTTTGTTTCCCACAACTCGAGGCGGCGGTGCGCGCTGCGATGGAGTTTGTCAGGCAGCGCAGGAAATCTGCACCTGGCATCGTCGTATTTGCCGATTGGCGCGCGATATCAATGACGACAAAAGTGCTCAGAGCTGCCATCATGCGCGGCGCGATTGCGAAGAAGCTGGCCAGACCTGCGCCGCTTGCCGCTAAATTTTATGCGTCATATTACGATCACAAGCTTTGGCGGAGCTCCCTGCCACGGTGAAGTACAGGTGGTAGAGCTTGCGCCGCAAACCGCTGCACCGCGGCCGCGATCGTTGCCGATTTTGGGAGTTCCTGCACCGCCCGCGTTCACCCACGCCTGGATCTGCCGAGGCTGCGGCCAAAGATGGGACCGCGAACCCTTGCCCGAGGAAGCTTTATAAACTCGCCAGGCCGGCTGTCCTTGGGTTCGGAAATTTGAAAGATGGGGCGTAGCGATAAAATCCGCGACTATATGTCCTTCGGCGGAGCCATATCCACCGGCTTTGTCATGTCTGCAGATTGTGGCATGTCTGAAGCCTGGGGCATGTCTACCGGCTTCGGCATGTCTACCGGCTTCGGCATGTCCACTGGCTTTGGCATGTCTACCGGCTTCGGCATGTCCACTGGCTTCGGCATGTCCACTGGCTTCGGCATGTCCACTGGCTTTGGCATGTCCATCATGCGGCGCATATCCAACCGACTGCCCAGGTCTGGCTCGGCGCCGATTGCTGCATCACCAAGGGGGCGCAATGGCAGCTCTTCGCGATAATCATCGCGTTCACAAGAAACTACCCAGAGAAACCCACCAAGGGCCGGCAACAGCCCGGCTAACAACATCCATCGACGCATCAAACCCGCCTCTTGTTTTTTGCTTCGCGATTTTTCAAAAACCGTAAAGCGGGTTTGCATCCTAGCCACTCCTCCCACTTTCGTCTACCTGGAATCGCCGAAGCTTTTGTTTGGATAAAATTGCTATCGGGCAAATTGGTAGGAAGATGCGATTTTGTGATAAGAAACTGAAGCGCGTTGATGTAACGCTGCACAAAAATCAATAAACACATACCCCGGACGTTTTGAAGTTGCCGACGAAGCTCGAACGATATCGTCTGAGCCGGACGGATCTCCTCGGGACGCTTGACAGCTTCGGGACGGGGCGGGCAGGATTATCAGAGGGCGGTTTTTCGCGTAATGCTCATGACAAACGCGTTTCTAACCTCGCATGCTGTCGCCGAACTCATTGGAGTCAGCCCGTCAACGGTTCTCTCGTGGATCGATAAAGGCCTATTACCGGCCTTTCGTACACCGGGGGGGCATCGCCGCGTAGAGCCAAGCGCACTGGTGGAATTTTTGCGCGCGCATCAGATGCCAGTGCCGCGGACTTTATTGCCGCAAGCCAAGCGGCTTTTGCTGATCGATGACGATCCGGCTTTTTTACGGACGACGCGCCGGGCACTGAAGCAGTCCTTTCCGGAAGTCGAGGCCGAAATCGCCGAAGGCGCTGTCGAAGGCCTTTTGCGCATCGGCACCGACAAGCCCGACGCCGTGCTCATCGACGCGATGATGCCCGGCATGGACGGAGTCGAGGCCTGTAAGCAGATTCGCCAAAACCCCAATACGGCTGAGATCATAGTCATTGCACTGACCGGTCGGCTCGACGATGAGCTGGAGGCTGCCTTCAAGCAGGCGGGGGCCACCGCTTGCCTGCGCAAGCCGCTAGATCTTGTCGCGCTGACGCAGCTTTTGGGGCTGTGACATGACGGGGGCAGCGGCGGTACAGGCTCATGCTGAAAAAGCACCGCGCAGTGGTTATAAGCTGCGTGCTTTGCGACACCAAGCCTCAGAATTTGGTGTCGGCCTGCTCACTTTTACCGCCTGGCATCCACGGCTCGACATCCTCGGTGGAGTTTGTGAAAACATTTCGCTGCATGGCGCTTGTCTGCGCATTCTCGGTGCTGCGAGTCAGCAGGCGCTTCTGCAGGTGGACGATCGCCTGATCGGCCTGCATTTGACTTTGCAGAGCGGCGAAGTCTTGTGCCACTGCGATGCCGTCGTTCGCCACCTGCGTGAAGAGGGTCGCGATCTTCTAGTGGGCCTGCAATTAGACGGCGGCAGCATCGATCTGCCTCTTTTATACGAGAAGCAAACCCGCCATCATTTCGCGACGCGTTGTGATGAAGCGGAACGCACCGCCGATAGCTGCCGCATTCGCGCCGAGTTTAAGGCCTGGGTCGCCGACTTGCGCAACTACCTAGAGCGCATGCGCTCTTTTTTAGATCGCGAAGAGACGGCCCTGCAACACGAGGATCTGTTTACCTATAGCCAGATCTGCGCGCAGTACCTCGGTGAAGTCGGGCCGCGCATCATTGCGCGGGTGCACACGGCCTCGCACAGCATGTCCGCGCTGCTTGGCGATCTGAGCGATGAAGAACACGTCGCGCATCGCGCCTACGCCCAACATCATCTCGGCGGACTATTTCTGAATGCGCCGTTTATACGTCGCGCGCGGCAAAAGCCGCTTGGCTATGCCGGTGACTACGAGATGATGAACATGCTGTACCGCCCCAGTCACATGGAAGGCAGCAGCCTGTTTGCTCGCGTTTTAAACCAGTGCGCAGCGACGGAAGTGGCGGCACGCGCGAATATCAACCGCATCGGTTACTTGGTGGAAAAACTGCGCACCTGGCTGCGCGCGGCGCAACAAAGCGGCAGCGGGCCTGTGCGCGTGGCCAGCATCGGTTCGGGACCCGGGCGCGAGATCGAAGAGCTTCTGGAGCGCGATCCGGACTTGGGACCGTATCTAGATGCCATGCTCATCGATCAGGATCCGCGGGCCATTGCCTATTGCGAACGCAAGCTGACGCCGCTTTGCGAAAAAACCGGCGCGCGCCTGCATTTGGTGCGTGAATCGGTACGTCGACTGCTTTGCGGCGGCATCGCGCAGACGCTTGGCCCGCGACAGTTTATTTACAGCGCCGGACTTTTTGACTACCTGTCCGATCGCAGCTTTTCGGCGCTGCTCGGCACGCTTTATTTGGCTTTGCCAGCGGGGGGGCAGATCCTCGTTGGCAACATCGACGTCAGCAATCCCACCCGCTATTTCATGGAGTACTTCGCGGAGTGGTTTTTGATACATCGCTCGCGCGCGCAACTTTTGGAGAACGCGCGGCAACTGCGTCCGGCGCCGCGGTCGATGAAGGTGGAGGCCGAAGCGCTCGGCGTCAACCTGTTCTTGCTCGTGGAAAAATGACCGCGGATTTTAAAGCGTACTTGCAGGGCCCCAATGCCGCCGCGGTGCGCTTAACCTGCATCCTGTGCGCAGTGCTCATGCCGGCCGGGGTGCTGCTGGATCTTTTGACCAATCGCCCCTACGTCGGCGAATTTTTGGCCTTGCGAATGGCGGCAGCAGCGGTGGCGCTTTTGGTTTTGGCGCTGTCGCGTTTGCAGCGGCTGGCCCGCTACAGCTACTTGCTTATCTTCGGGGTCATTCTGGCTTGCACGGGCTCGATGGAGGTGATGATTCTGCGCCTGGGCGCCGCCGCCAGTTCGCCGTACTACGCGGGTCTGAACTTGTGCATTTTGGGCTCGGGCCTTGTGTATGTGTGGAGCGGTCGTCAGGCTTTCTGGGTTTGCCTGGCGGTGCTGATCATGTGGCTGACGCCGGCTTTGTGGACCCGCCCGCCGACCTATGGCGCTTTTTTCAACAATCTTTATTTTTTGGTTCTGACCAGCATCATTGCCGTGGCAGCCAATGCCATGCGCTATAATCTGGCGCGGCGCGAGTATGAAGCGCGCACCGCCCTTGATCAGGCCAGCGCCGAATTGAAGGCCGCTCTTGAACGCCTGCGCGAGCTGGATCGGCTGAAGAATCAGTTTTTTGCCAACATCTCGCACGAGCTGCGCACGCCGCTGGCGCTGATTCGCGCGCCCATCGAAGAGCTTACCGCCCGCGGTGGGTTGCCCGAGGCCGCCCACAAGACCTTGCAAGTGGTGCTGCGCAATGCCTTGCGACTGCATCGTCTGATTGACGGCCTGCTCGATCTGGCGCGGCTTGAAGCCGGACAGCTTCGTTTGCGGGTCGGCGCGATAGATGTGCCGACCCTCATACAAAGCGTGGTCGCGGCGTTTCAGCCGGCTGCGGAAAGCATGGGCTTGCGCCTGAACCTGATCATGCCCGAGCCGCCGCTGACCGATGTGATTATGGGGGACAGCGAGAAGATCGAAGTCGTGCTGACCAATCTGCTTGGCAATGCGCTCAAGTTTACCGAACGCGGCGGCAGCATCACGGTCCGAGTGCGCGCGGTGGACAAGGAAGCGGCGATCGAGATCGACGTCATGGATGACGGTCCGGGAATTCCGCTCACCGAGCAGCCGCACATCTTCGAACGCTTTCGCCGCGTTGAATCCCCTTCGCGCAAGCAGGGGGGCGCCGGCATCGGCTTGGCGCTTGTCAAAGAGCTTATCGAACTGCACGGCGGCAGCGTTGCCGTGAAAAGCCAGCTTGGGCAAGGCGCTTGCTTCACCCTGCGGCTGCGTACCGGCATCGCCCATCTGCGCAATGAGATTCTGGAGCCCTCAGCCAGCAAGACCGCATCGGCCGATGGTCGTTTGCCAGTGGTGCAAAATCCCGCGCTGGCCCATGTCACAGATGGTATTGACCCCAAAATTGAAGCGCCGCGTTTGTCCAGTCAGTCGATGAACGCGCTTTTGCCCTACAGCGAAAAGGCGCTGGCCCACATCGTTGTGGCCGAGGACAATGCCGATTTGCGCGGGTTTTTGTATGAACTGCTCAGCCCCTACTACAATGTGACGCTTGCGGCCGACGGCCGCGCGGCGCTAGAAGCCGTGCAAAATCGTCTGCCCGACTTGGTGCTGGCCGATGTGATGATGCCGCACGTTTCGGGAACCGAGCTCTGCCGCGAGATCAAACAAGATCTGCGCACTCGCGCCATTCCGGTGATTCTTTTGACCGCGCGCAGCGGCCTGGATGAGACCCTGGAAGGCTTTGGGCATGGCGCCGCCGATTACTTGGTCAAGCCCTTCAGCCCGCGCGAACTTTTGGTGCGGGTCGGGGTGCAGCTAAAAGTGCGGCGCCTGACCGCTCAGGTGGCCAACGCTGCGCGTTTGGCCGCTGTCGGAACTTTGGCGGCCGGGGTGGCGCACGAAATCAAAAATCCGCTGAACGCGATCAGCACCGGAGCCGCAGCTTTGCACCGGCGCAATGAACTGACCCCCGTCATGCAAAAGGAAGTGTTGGAAATGATTGAGGAATGCGTGCAGCGCATCGCCGAGATCACCAACGCTCTGACCGATCATGCTCGGCCTGCCGATGGGGAAGGCTTGTCGATATTCGACCTGCGCCATGGCCTGGAAACCACCCTGAAGCTGCTTGTCGACCGTCTGCGCAACAGCGAGGTGACGGTCGAGCGGCGTTATCGCAGCGAGCGCGCCTGCGTCATCATGGCGCGGCCTCGGCAGCTCAATCAGGTTTTTCTCAACCTGCTCGACAATGCCATACGGGCCAGCCCGAGCGGCGGACACATCTATGTGACTTTGAGCGAAACCGAGCACAATACTTTGCTTTTGACGGTTGCCGACGAAGGCTCGGGCGTGCTGCCGGAAAACCGCGAACGCATCTTCGATCCGTTTTTCACCACGCGGCCCCCGGGCGAGGGAACCGGTCTTGGACTTTATCTATCGCGCCAAATCGTCGAAGCACACGGCGGCACACTGCGCGTCACTAGCGGCAATGATCCGGATTGTGGCGCCGAATTTGTCGTCGAGTTGCCCCTGGGGTTGGCAGCAGGTAGTCTTGGTAGCGGCAGCAGTCCTAGTTCTGCTTCCAGTGCTAGCCTACGTCGCCAAGGAGCTGTGGCGTGAGCCTTTCGACCCCCGAGCATCGCGGCATGGTGCTTTATGTAGACGATGACCGTGCCAACTTGATTGCCTTTCGCGCCATCACCGATGCTCAGTACGATGTACTGACGGCGCGCGGTGGAGATGAGGCCCTGCGTATACTTGCCGAACGGCCGGACATCGCCGTTTTGGTAACCGACCAGCGCATGCCAGGTCTCTCTGGAATCGACCTGTGCGAACGCGTGCACGCTTCGCATCCCGATACGATGCGCATGCTCGTGACCGCTTACTCGGATTTAAGCGCAGCGATCGCCGCCATCAACCGCGGCCATGTCAATCGCTACCTGCATAAGCCTTGGAATGCCGATGAACTGCTTGCGACCTTAAGCGATGGGGTAGAGCGCTATCGTCTGCGCACCACGGTGCAGCGTCTGCAAGTGCGCATCAGCGAAACCGAGCGCATGTACGCCTTGGGCGTGCTTACTGCCAGCATCGGTCATGAACTGCGTACACCCCTTAGCGTCGTCAACACCAACGTCGGTTTTGCACGGCGGGCTCTGCGCGAGGCGCTTGGCAAGCGGCGCGGCAATGACGCTGCGGCGCTGTCCGCTTTGCAGAACGATCTGACAGAGCTTGAAGCGGCGCTGGCCGATGCTGAAGAGGGCGCGCAGCGGCTTTCTGAAATCGTTGAAGGCATCGGAATCTCGGCGCGCAGCGAACCTTTGGCCCCATCTCTGCCGCCGGTCGACCTTGTGCATGTGGTGCGTTCGATTTTGCGCCTTTTGCGCAGCGAGGCGCACAATCGCGCCAAGCTAGTCGTCGAGATGGCCGCGGCGCCGCAAGTGGCGGGTTCGGCGACGCGAATCGGCCAAGTGCTGCTAAACCTCGTGCTAAATGCGCTGCAGGCCATGCCGCCGCGCGCCGGCGCTGCCGATGTCAACCAAGTCAAAGTCGCGGTATTTGAGCACGAAGGCTGCGCGGTCATCGAGGTACACGACAACGGCAGCGGAATCGCTCCAGCCCAATTGTCGCGAATCTTTGACCCATTTTTTACGACCAAGCAAAAAGGAACTGGCTTGGGATTGGCCATCTCGCGCCAGATTGTCGAGGAGCTTGGCGGCGAGCTCAGCGTGCAGAGCCAGCTTGGGGTAGGAACCTGCTTCAGCGTGCGTATACCGCTATTTTTACGACCTGCGCTATAAAGCTGTATATGCCGATTTATGAATATCGATGCGAGTGTGGGGCCGTGCTGGAAGCGCTGGAGCCAGTCGGGGCCTGCCGGCGACAATGCGGCGAGCTATGTCGTAGCGCTCACGCGGCGCCAAGTGCGCCCATCGCAGTGGGCACAGGTCGGGTAGAACGGGTGCTGTCGGCGCCGCGCATTCGCGGCGATGGCCATGAAGCCAAAGAGCCCGTCTTTAGCCCAGTGCAGCGCGCCAATCGCCCCGGCTGCGAAGACTGCCAAGGCGATGAATAGCAGGTTGGCTTGGTGATACGATAGGGCCGTGCGGCGCTGGCCGCGCTGCAAAGGAGTCCCTATGCAATGGCTGCGTGTGATTTTTACGACTTTTCTGGCTGCCGCGCTCTTTTGGTCAGAAGCGGCCTCGGCATTTTGCGGGTTTTTCGTCTCTGGCGCGGATGCCGCCCTTTCTAACAACGCCTCGCAAGTGGCACTTTTGCGCAAGGGCAATCACACGGTGATGACCATGTCGAATAACTACAAGGGTCCGCCCGAGGACTTCGCCATGGTGATTCCGGTGCCGGTGGTTTTGCAGAAGGAACAAGTCAAGACTCTGTCGCCCAGTGTCTTTAAGCGTATCGACGAGCTGTCGGCGCCGCGGCTTGTGGAATATTGGGAAAAAGACCCTTGTGTAGACCCGCACGAGTATCTCAAAAATAAAAAGGGCGGCGGAATTCCCATGATGGCCCGCCGGTCGGCCGTGGACGAAGATGACGGGCTGGGCGTTCGCATAGAAGCCAAGTTCGAAATCGGCGAGTACCAGATCGTCATCTTATCGGCGAAAGACTCGACGGGCCTAGAGACCTGGCTGCATCAGAACAAATACAATATTCCCAAAGGTGCCGCCGAGGCCCTAGCCCCTTACGTCCGCGATCAGATGAAGTTCTTTGTGGCGCGGGTGGATATCAAAAAAGTGCAGCGCGACAGTCATGGTCTGGTCGTTCTGTCGCCGCTGCGGTTTGGCTTTGATAGCGCCGAGCTGCGTTTGCCGGTACGGCTTGGGCTGTTAAATGCCGACGGCAAACAAGATTTGATCATCTACGTGCTGTCTCCGGACAGCCGTTATGAGGTCGCCAACTACCCAAACATCTTTGTCCCTACCAATATTGAAGTGGCTGATAGTGTGCGTCACGGCTTTGGCTCCTTTTATGCAGAGCTGTTTGATGAAACGCTGCGCCATAGCGGCGACCGTGCAGTGATTACCGAATACGCCTGGCAGACTTCGGGATGCGATCCTTGTCCGACTCCGCCGCTGCAGGATAGCGAGCTTTTCATTCTGGGCGACGAGCAGATCTTTCCCGGCGTTGCAGAAAGCGTCGCTGTGCCTAGCGGCGATTCGGCCGTCGCCAGCGGCCGCCGGCAACCGTATTTTGGTGGAGGTTCAGCGTGGGTGCTAACCCGTCTGCATACTCGCTATGATCGGCGCACTCTCAATGAGGATCTGATTTTTCGCGCTGCTCGGCCGGCTGTGGGCGGACGTGCCAATTGGGATGGCACGCTTGGTGACAACGGTGCGCAGGTGCTAAACCAAGACGGCGGCGTCAACAACTTTCAGGGACGTTACATCATTCGCCATTATTGGAAGGGAGCGGTAAGCTGCAAGGACCCACGCTATGGCGTCTTTGGCGGCCCACCCGGCGGCAGCGGCAAATCTCCTGCCAGTGCTGCCACGGATCTGGCCAACGTTCCGCGAGGTCAAATCAAGCTTGGCGCAGTGATTCAGGCCTCTGTTCCCAGCCTGGGCATCGTTGTAAAACCGCGCCCGCTGCGTCCGGGTGAAAAACGCCAGAACCCCTAGCCGAAACACGCTGCTGGCATCGCGAGTACTCTTTATGACCACAAGCAAACGGCGCTACTTTACTGTCGAGGAAGCCAACGCCATGGTGCCATGGCTGGAACAAAGCTTTGCACGCATTTTGCGGCTGCGTTCACAAATGCGTGCGCATTACAGCCTGCTAGAGGGTCTAGGGTATCGGCCGGATGCCGAAAATCTAACCAGCGATGAAGGCTCTGATGAAGTGCGCAGCGTTCGAGCGCGCTTTGTCGGATTTATGGAGCTTATGCAGGAAGACCTTGTCGCGATTCAGACCGAAGGCATTGAAATTAAAGATCTGGACACCGGGCTTTGCGACTTTTGGTCGACGAGCGTTGTGCCCGGCCGCGATGTGTACCTATGCTGGCGCTATGGCGAAAAAAACATCGCCCATTATCACGAACCGCACGCCGGATTTGCCGGCCGCAAACCTTTGCCCGCTGCTACACCGAGCAGCTAAACCCGCCTGCACTTTTGTGATATACTAAGTCAAGTAACAGGGCTCTTTGTGCGAGGGTATTCATGTCCATAAGACGAGTTCTGCCGTGTGCACTGCTTTTGGGAATGGCTGTAAGCAATCCTGGGTGTGGCATTCCGAAAGAAAAATGGGAAGCAAAGCTTCAAGAAAATGCCGAGCTAACGTCCAAAGTCGGCGATCTTGAACAGCAGAAGCTCAAACTGCAGAAGGAAGTCGAGCGTCTGACCAAAGAGCGTGACGACCTATCGCATGCCGTTTCGGGACTAAAAGGTTCGATGAACCAAGCCGATCGCGACAAAGCGGATCTGGTCGACAAGCTCGCGAAGATGAACAAGACGCTGGAGGATTTGCAGCGGGCTCAGGAAGCGGCCGAAAAGCGCGCTCGTGCATTTCGAGACCTAGTGGCCAAGTTCAAAGCGATGGTCGATGCCGGAAAGCTACAGGTTGAAGTGCGCAACGGTCTGATGATCGTGAAATTGCCCGACAACATTCTGTTTGATCCCGGCAAGGTCGATCTGAAAAAAGAAGGCCAGGAGGCGCTGGTGCAGGTGACCGGCATCCTGAACGGCATCGAAGGCCGCAAATTTCAAGTTGCCGGTCACACCGATAATAAGCCCGTCAAAGCCGGCAAATTCCGCGACAACTGGGAACTGTCCACGCAGCGAGCTCTAGTCGTCACGAGCTTGATGATTAAGTCGGGCATGGATCCCAAGCGTTTGTCGGCGGCCGGATACGCCGATGTACTGCCGGTTGCTGGCAACGATAGCGAAGAAGGTCGCAAGCAAAATCGGCGCATCGAAATTGTTCTTGTGCCAAACCTCGAGGATCTGCCTTCCATTCACGACAAAGGCTAAATTAGGCCACCTCTGCCGCTCGCGCGTCCGAAAGCGGACGCTTCTACTTTCTTATCCAGGATGCGGCAGATCTTCCAAGCTGCCCTGGTCGCGAGTTCCACCGTCGGCGCTTTGGCCGTCTTGCGGACTTTGGCACAGCCCGTGCCGCTCGTCGCCGTTAAAGATTCCCAATTCATTGGAACAAACAAGCCCGCTTTGACAATCGGCAGAACGCAGGCAGGATTCACCGCTGCCCCGGCGCGCTGGCTCGCAGATGCCGCTCGAGTCGTTAGAAGCCACTTGGCCAGCCGGTTTGGTACAGACAAGGCCTGAGCGGCAGTCGCTTTGCTGCTGACAGAACATACCGGCCTGGGCTTGGCAGCTCAGGCTACATACTAGACAAAGGAGCCAGCTCCTTTGTTCAAAGCGCCTGCGACGATTCACCATGTCGCCAACATAGCAGCGCGCCATCCTGGCGTAAATTGGCCACTTTTGGGGTTGTAGGGCTCGAACGTGCATGATAAAAAATCTCACTTGTTAGCCCTCTAAGGACAAAGCTTTTCCTGGAATAACCATGGCGAATCGGTGTGAAATCTGCAACAAAGGACGGCTCGTCGGACACAAGGTGAGCCACTCGAACATCAAAACCAAAACCGTGCAGCGCCCCAACTTGCAGCGCGTACGGGCCAAAATTGGCGGCGTCACGCAGCGGGTGCGCGTCTGTACGCGCTGCCTGCGCAGCGGTAGCGTCGAAAAGGCGATCTAGAAGATACATACACTTTTCTGTTGCCAGCGCTTTTCCGGCTGTGTTAGCAGAGCAGTTGAAATCTTGTTCAATCATTGCAAGCCGTTGATCCATTCAAGCCAGTTTTGCTGGCTTCGAATGTGACTACGGTCTGCATCGGGCGTTTAACTCAGTGGTAGAGTGCAATCCTCACACGGTTGAAGCCGTTGGTTCAAATCCAACAACGCCCACTGTAGTTTTTGTTTTTGAATTGGCAGAACTGCCGTCTGATTAGCGAAGCTGCACAGACGGCATGCTGGGCCGGGCGCCTGGGTGGGAAATAAACAGGCGAGCCACTTTGCGGCTGCTCGGTTCTTGTAGATGCCTTGGTGGCATGTACTTGTATCTTTTTCGCCACCAGCGAAGCTGTCCGTAGTCTTGGCAGCCAAGTTGGCGGTCGGACGGGGCGCAGTAAATGCGCAAGTGCAGATGATCGTCATGCGGCAGCGAGTCGCCGGGTTGCTTCAGCAGCGCTTCGGCACGATCGATGAGTTCCTGCTCCTCGCCAAGCTGCGCCGCTTGTTCAAGCAGCAAGCGGCGCAGCCGCGTATGCACAAAAAGGTACTGAATCTCGATCTGCGGATCTTCTAGCAGGGCTCGCACCAGGGCCCAGTTGCGCCGCACATCGAAGCGCCGCGGCGTATAAGGCCCGAATTCGACATTGGGCGTTGCATGCGGCGGCCCCGCCCACAGATTTCTGCCGTAAGTAGGCATGCAATCGGTGGGCATCACCGGCTTGCCTTTTTCGTCGACCGCATACCAGATAAGGTCGGCGTCATGGCCATTTTCATGCGATCGATGCAAAGGGCTTTCGCCGCCGCCCGGCAAAGACAAATCGGCCACTCCCAGCATGCCGCCGGGGTACTCTTTGGCGACGCGTTTGGCGGCGCGCCTTATCGCCGCCACAAGCTCATCGGTGCCAAAGTTGGCGCCGCGCGTCTGCCACAAGGCGGGAATCACATATCCCACCCCTTGGTCCGGCAGACGTTTGCCGCGGCGCAGATAGCCATTGTGAAAAGTCCCGCCCGATACGCTGCTACCGTCGGTCAATATACCTGGCGCAATGCATCCCGCGCCCAAGCTTGTGACGGTGCAAAGCAGAAACAATCGAGCCGTGAGTCCCAGTACACCATACCCCGTTCCACCGGGGTTTTCACATCTCTGCGCGCTCACCCTGCCTGGCACGAAACTCATCGTATCATGAATTCTTTTTTTGGCTGTGATTTCAGTACCCTGCGCCCCAAAATCTTCGTTCAATTCGCAACTTAGGCCAGCGCCGTCGCAGCGCAGTCGCCTCGCCGGTTCAGAATATGTTACATGGATGAAAGAATGTTGACGCGGCGCGTTATCTGGCGAGACCTTGAGCGTGAGACCTACGATCTGCTTATTATCGGTGGCGGCATTACCGGGGCTGGCATCGCGCGCGATGCGGCGCTGCGCGGCTTAAAAGTGCTGCTTGTCGAAAAGACCGATATCGCGGCAGGCACGAGTTCCAAGTCGTCCAAGCTCATTCATGGCGGACTGCGCTATCTACAACAGGCCGCTTTCGGACTGGTTTTTGAGTCGCTCAATGAGCGCACGCTGCTGTTGCAACTGGCGCCGCATCTGGTTCGGCCGATGAAGTTTCTGGTGCCTGCGTATCGGGGCCGCTATCCCGGACGATTCATGTTGCATTGTGGCTTGCTGCTATATGACTCGCTGGCCAAGTTTGCCGGGCCGGGGCAGCATCGCATGTACCACAGCAACGAACTTTTGGCGCAGGAACCGGGGCTTCGCTCCGAAAGCTTGACCGGGGGCGTCACTTACTTCGACAGCAGCACCGACGATGCGCGCTTGACCCTGGAAAATGCCCTGGATGCGCGAATGCTCGGGGCAAAGATTCTGACGTATGCAAAAGTGGTTGGCTTTGTTCCGCGCAGCAAAAACGGCGCCGGTATCGAGGGGGTCGAGCTTCGCGACGAGCTCGACCCCAATATCGGGGCGACGGTGCGCGCCAAAGTGACCGTCAATGCCACCGGCCCTTGGTCGGATCGCCTGCTCGCGCTTATGCCCCAAGAATCGACGCCGCTTTTGCGGCCCACCAAGGGTACGCACCTCGTGCTGGATGCCGCGCGCCTGCCAGTGCGCCACGCCGTGGTGATGACCGCGCCCCAAGACAAGCGCGTGCTTTTCGCCATTCCCTGGCCGGATTTGGCGCGGCCGAGCGCCAGCCGGACGATTCTTGGTACGACCGATACCGATTATAAGGGCGATCTCGACCGCGTAAAAACCAGCGCCGCCGACGTCGAGTACTTGCTGACTTGCGCCAATCACTATTTTCCTCAAGCGAAGCTACAGCCTGCCGATGTGCTGGCCACCTGGGCGGGGCTGCGGCCTTTGGTCATGCCCAATGCTGATGGGCTTAGCGCTTCGCAGATTTCTCGCGAGCATCGCATTTTGATACATCCGGGGCTTTTGACTATCGTTGGCGGCAAGCTGACCACCTATCGTCGCATGGCCGCCGAAGTGGTCGACTCGGTGTTTGAACAGCTCGAGCGGCGCGGACCGCTCTGCTCGACAAGCGAGCGTGCCTTGCCCGGCGCGCTGGGACTTTTGCCGGCCGAAGCCGGTATTTCTCCGGTAGACAGCGTGACGATGGCCCTTTTGGCCCTGCGCCATCCAGCAATTGATGATCAGGTGGCGCGCCACCTGGCGCAGCAATATGGAGTGCGCGGCTTGCAGATCGGCCAACAATTGCAAAATGCCGAAGCTTTCGACGAAAGTGGCCAGCGGCTAGATTCTGAGCTGCCCTATCTGATGGCGGAAGTGGACATGGCCGTGCGCGAAGAAGAAGCATTGCGCCTTGAGGATGTGCTTTCGCGCCGGCTGCCTGTATTGTCGCGGGCGCGCGATCAAGGTCTTGGCTGTGCCGCGCAAGTCGCCGGGCGAATGGCGGCGCTGCTTGATTGGACCGCCGAAAGAACTGCCGCCGAGCTACAACGCTATCGCGACACCGTGGCCCTCTCGCGAGACTTTCTTATATCGTGACTGCACCATGCCGCGTCCGTTTCAGCGCACTTTTAGCAAAGCCGCTCGCTTTTGGCAGGGCCGCAACCGCTCGCTTTTGCCGATTATTTTTTCCGAGACCGCGCCGCTCGATCTGCGCATTGCCGGACGCATGCTTTTTCATGCCGCGCTCGTCGGTGCCAGCACCGGACTTATCGGGGCGGCCTTTTTCGCGGCGCTGGAATACGTACAGCGCCTGCTTTTAGAGAATCTCGCCGGCTACATGCCGCTGCGCGCGCACGGCGAGACGTTTTTGCTGACCGCCACGACCCATCCTTTTCGTCCCTGGATACTGGTCCTAATTTTGGTGGCGGGCGGACTTGGCTGCGGACTTTTGACGCGCTTTGCGCCGGAATGCCGCGGCGGCGGCACCGACGTGATGATCGATGCCTTTCATCGCCAGGCCGGCGTGATTCGCCGTCGAACCATTTGGATCAAATGGTTGGCTTCGGTCTGTACTTTGGGCTCTGGCGGCGCCGGTGGACGCGAGGGGCCGACCATGCTAATTGGCGGAGCGCTGGGCTCGGCGGTGGCGCGCCTTTTGCGGGTCAGTACGCGCGAACGCCGCATCCTGCTTGTCGCCGGAGTCGCCGGAGGCATCGCCGCGGTCTTTCGCACGCCGCTTGGGGCGGCGCTGCTCGCTGTCGAGGTGCTTTACCGCGACGGTTTTGAATCCGATGCGCTCATTCCTTCGGTATTGGCCAGCGTCATCGCGTATTCCATCGTGATTTCCATTTTTGGCGAAAGCACTTTGTTTGCGCACGCATCGCGCTTTCCGTTTGTGCCGGCGCATCTGCCGCTGTACGCGCTATTGGCCCTGGGCAGCGCCGTGTTGGCGGTCTTTTTTCTTACGGTATTTCGCACCGCCCGGGCGCTGTTTGTTCGTCTGCCGGTGCCAACCTGGATGCGGCCGGCATTTGGTGGACTATTTCTGGGCCTACTCGGCATTCCGCTGATTAGCTTTATCGGACTGCGTATCCATCAACCCGGACAAGGCCTGGGCATCCTAAGCGGCGGTTATGGCGCGGTGCAGATGGCCATTTCCGGATCACCCTGGCTGCCGCAAGGCTTTGGCGGGGTCGGACTTTTGTTGCTGTTGTGCCTGGCCAAGCTGCTCGCGACCTCTTTGACCATTGGTTCCGGAGGCAGCGCTGGTGATTTTGCTCCTTCGCTGGCCATTGGCGGACTTTTCGGCGGAGCCTTTGGTCGCGCGGCGCAGATTTTGATACAAGATCCGCGCATTGATCCGGGGGCTTTTGCGCTTGTGGGCATGGGCGTGTTTTACGGCGGCATCGCCCACGTTCCGCTAAGCGCGCTCGTCCTCGTTTGCGAACTTGCCGGAAATTACGACCTTTTGGTGCCGCTGATGCTGGCGCAGGGCATCGCCTTTGTCATGCTGCGCCGCCGCGCGCTTTATGAAGCGCAAGCTCCAACGCAGCGCGATTCGCCGGTGCACCGCGATGCCCTGCTTTTGGATGTACTAAAAGGTCTGCGCGTGCAGGAATTGATGGAGTCTAGCCGTCCCTTCATCAGCCTGAAGCCGCAGACGCCGGCCAGCGAGATGCTGCATCACATCGGCGAAGATGCCTGGCAGCAAGTATTTCCCGTGGTGGATGATGCCGGAAAACCGGTCGGCCTGGTTTCTTCAGAGGCGCTTGGGCTTTTGGCCGTGGAACAGCAGGATACCGCTTGGCTGATGGCCGCCGACATCATGCAGCCCCTGGCGGCACTTTCGAGCACCGACAATGTTCGTACCGCCACCGAGCTCATGCTGGCCAGTAGCCTGCACGAGCTGCCGGTGATTGACAACGAGCAGCGCATCGTTGGATTTCTCAACGAAAAGCAAATTGCCCAGGCCTACCTGCGCGCCGCCAACCGTGCGGAAGAAGCGCAAGAACGCAAACCGGCAGAGTGATATCTGGCGTATCGTCGAGTGTTCGGGCAAGCTTGCGCGGCCCATGCCCAGCCAAGCGCGTAGAAATCGTGCCAATCGTGACAACAGCCGATTTTTTTACGGCATTGCCGTGGCCGTGCAAGTGGTGGCGCTGGCGCTTGGCGCTTTGGCGGCCTTGGGCTTTGCCTGGGTGGTGGCCCGGCGCATCGCCTATCCCTACGACCTCGAGTGGATGGAAGGCAGCATGTTGCACCACGCGCTGCGCGTGCTCGACCAAAAGCCCATCTATGCAGCGCCCTCCATCGACTTCATTCCGCATCTATACACGCCGCTTTATCCGCTTTTGGTGGCGCTACTTGGCAAGCTGTGCGGCGGCGTTTCTTATCTAGTGGGCCGCTCGGTGTCGCTTTGCGCCTTTGTGGGAGCCTTGGGCATCGCGGTGTATTGGGCCTTTCGCGAAGGCGGCTCTTTGGTCGCGGCGCTTACCGGAATGGCTTTGCCGGTGGCGGCTTTTGCCGACACTGGAGGCTTTTATGATTTGGTGCGCTGTGATTCCTTGCAGCTATTTTTGACCGTGGCTGGGGCAGCCGTGGCTTTTTATGGGCACAATGCGCCGCGCTACGGTCATTTGCGCATGGCGCTAGCGGCCCTTTTGCTGGTCGCGGCGTTTTTCGCCAAGCAAACCGCGGCGCCGCTTATCGTCTGCATCGGCCTTGGGCTGCTTGTCACCCGGCAAAAGCCGGTGCTGACATTTATCGCAGTTGGAACCGTGGCGTTCGCGGCGCTGAGCTACGCGCAGAATCGCGCCAGCGGCGGCTGGTTTTGGACCTATATCTATGGTCTGCACCAAAGTCATGGCTTTTTCGCGCGGCGCGCTTGGATCGACACACCGCTGACGCTGCTGCGGCTCATTGGGCTTGGAGGGCTGCTTTTGCCTTGGGCGCTGTTGGCGCAGATTTACGGCCGATCTTCGGCGCCGGCGTCAGGATTGTTTTTTCTGATCTGGCTGGCCGTGGGCGGATTTTTCACCGCCTGCCTGGGTTTTGGAACGCAGTGGGCGCATATAAATGCCTTTATCCCCGGGCTGTTTTTTGCGGCCCTGGCCATCGCCACCGCCGCCGGTCGCTTGCTCGGGCGCAGCGCCACCGCGCGGGCGCAAACCGCCACCCAAAGGCAGGGCCGAGCCCTGCGCCAGGGCCTCGTTTGGGCCCTTTTGGCGCTCGGCCTGTGGCCGCGGCTGCGCCAGATGCATCCTGCGGCTCACATTCCTACTGCTACCGATCGTCAAGCTGGCGCCGCATTGATCGAGCGACTGCGCAGCGCTTCGGGCGACGTCTTGATTCCATTTCATCCCTTCTACGCGCACTTGGCGGGCAAGCGCGTTTTTTTGCATCGCATGGGCATCTGGGATGTGCGCGGTACGCCGGCCGGCCCGGTGCGCGGGCTGTCTGCGGCATTTGTGCAACAACGCTTTGCACGAATCATTTTCGATGAAAAAGTGACCGCGACCTGGGGAGATTGGCCGGAAGTTTTGCAGCACTACCGCATCGTCGAACAATTTTCCGGACCGCACGTCGTCGAAGGCGCGCAAACTGTTCCGGCGTTAGTTTTAGAACCGCAAGCCTTTATCGACCGCGAACTTCAGTAGTGGCCGCTGCCCGGTTCGAAGCCGCCTTGCCCGTCTGCGTTGTCGTCGTCATTGTCCGCTTCGGATACGGCGGCATCTAGTTCGGCATCGAGCTCTTTGGCATCCAAGTCATCGCGGCGGCGGCTGAGCTTGACGTCACGCGGATCGCGCTGCTTTTTGCTGCGCTTTGGGGCGCGGGTTTCCGTTCCTTTTAAAGACGAAAGCGGCCACAGCTCGTGCTCGATGCGCGCCAGTCCCGCATTCACCACGGCCTGCACCACTTCGCGCGAGGATTTGTAGCAGGGCGCCGCCTCATCGATGGGAACTCGTCCGTCTAGATTGACCAGAATGCCGGCTTGGCGATACTCAGCGTCGATTTGGCTTTGCGCCAGCCGGCGCACCGCTTCGCTGCGTGAAAGCTGGCGGCCAGCGCCGTGATTGACGGAATATCCCGAACGCGCGGCATCGGCCAGCGGCCGCAGAATGAAACTAAAATCTTTATTGCTGCCGGGAATTAGCACCGGATGGCCGGTAGCCTCCCAGGGGGTACCCCGCAGCCCCGGGTGAAAGGCGGGAAAGGCGCGAGTGGCGCCTTTGCGGTGCACCAGCACCTCGCCGTAGTCGGGATGCCATTCTTTTTGCACCAAGTTGTGGCTGATTTCGTAAACCAGCTCGAGATCGCGACGAAAGACTTTCTTAAAGGCCGCGGCAATCTCTTCAAAAATCACCAAGCGGTTGAGGATGGCGTAATTGCCGCCGGCAGCCACGGCGTTTAAGTAGCTGCGATAATGGCGCGACTGCGGAACGAAGTAGCCCAGGTCTATGTCGGTGATCTCATCGGGGCGTTCCTCTCGCGCCAGATCAAAATAGTTTGTGGCCAGCCCGTGGCCAAAACCGCGGCTGCCGGTATGCACTTGAACAAATAGCGTGCCCGACTGCTCGGAGCGCTGAAGCTCAATGAAGTGGTTGCCGCCGCCTAGAGAGCCGATCTGGGCCATGCCGCGTTCGGGCCGGCCGCGGCCACCAAATGGAATGTCCCAATCGTCGTCCACCGGAATGCGCTGACGTTCGGCGCAGCTACGATCAAAAGAAGCGCCGTAGCGTTCGACATAATATTCGGCGCCGCCGCGAATAAGCGCATTGAACAAGGGCTTGTCCACGTTGCCAAGGCGCCGACTGGCGCCGCCGGCCCCCATTTCGACGCGCTCCATGACTGCGGCGTTGAAGGCGCGACGTTTGTCGGGGGTGGCGGCCTCGGCAGGAACGTCGGAACGCGCGCTCATCATGCCGCAGCCGATGTCAAAGCCGACCGGTCCCATGGCCACGGCCCCGTGTTCTGCATCGGTGAGAATGACACAGCCGACCGGGACGCCGTATCCAAAGTGCGCATCTGGCGTGATGACGACGAGCTTCACCCCGGGAAAGCGCGTGGCGTTGACGATCTGGCTGTACAGCGCATCATCAGCGGCATGTAGCAGCGCCGCGGTCAGAAACAGCCGTACCGGAACTTCGGCGGTATCGGCCGTTGCAAGCTCATAGTAGCCGTGTGGATGCAGGCGAGCCGCTTGTTTCCAGCCGTTCTGCGCGATCAGGCGATTGGATTTGGCCATGTCTAAGTGCTCGACCAAGCAGCGTTTAAGTTGCTTCCGAAGCGATGGGAACCACTTCGGTCGTAGCGCCAAGCTGCGTCAGCAGTTCGCGATACCAGCTAAGCGCCTTGTCGACGCGGCCGAGAAGGGCTTTGCTGCTCCAGATTACGGAAAGAGTTCGTTGCGTCTTCGCGTCAGTTTTGGTGCGTTGCGCATCTTTGACGGCATTGCCGCAGGGCCCGTCGGCGTCAAAAAGACATAAGAGCCCCTCTAGATCGATGCTTTGTCCCGAGGCGTTAAAGACATAGCTTTGCTCGGCCTTGGCAATGGCGATGCCAAAGGGGGCACGTCCCTTGTCCAAATCGACGACGCTAATCGGCAGGCCGCTGTGCAAAGAAACGACATTGCAGGCATCGACCGCGGCGTTTATCGAGCTGAGACTGCCCTCGCTGACCGCGCGAACCAAATATTCCGAGGCGGGCTTGCCGCGGCCGGTCGGTTTGTAGCCACCGTGGCGCAATAGATCGCGCACCGTAGCCCGCACTGTATCGTCGGCAGTCAGGGGGGCCGAGGCCGAAAGCTGTAGCTTTTGCAAAAGCCATTCGGGCGTCGGCAGAATGCCGATGGGGCTTTTAAAAACAGAAGTGAAGACCCGAACGTCTAAATACGGCAAGGGCTGGCAAGCTAGCGTCAACATGCTCTTTTCATAGCAAGTTTTACGGCAGATGCGCCGCAGTCGAATGAAAAGATCTTAGCCGGGCACGGGGGTCAGCCAGTGGGTGTAGCGGGGCAGTTGTCCGCGCACCAGTTCAAAGAAGGTGCTTTGCAGGCGGCGCGTGATGGGGCCGGGCTCGCCGGTGCCGATGCGCCGATCGTCGATTTCGCGCACAGGTGTAATTTCGGCGGCGGTGCCAGTTAGAAAGACTTCATCGGCCGAATAAAGCTGATCGCGGCTGAGCGGTTTTTCATCGGCCGGAATGCCCAAATCCGCAGCCAGTGCCAGGACGGTATCGCGGGTGATGCCTTCTAAAATGGCGGCCGATAGGGGAGGGGTGACAAGCCGGCCGCGGACCACCGCAAAGATGTTCTCGCCCGAGGCTTCGGCGACATAGCCGTTGCTGTCGAGCATGATGGCTTCATCGTAGCCGCCGAGCACGACTTCGCGCTTGGCAAGTACGGAATTTGTGTACTGGCCGCAGATCTTGGCCTTGAGCAGGCTGGACTGCAGGCTGGCGCGCGCAAAAGAGGACACTTTGGCGCGAATGCCGCGCTTTAATCCTTCCTCGCCCAAGTAGGTGCCCCATACATAGGCAGAGATCGCGACTCGAACGGCCATGCTGGTGGCGCCAAGGCCCATGAAGCCGTCTCCCAAAAAGACCAAGGGGCGCAAATAGGCGCCGCGCAGACCGTTTTCGCGCAAAGTGTTTACGCACGCTTCAACCAATTCGTCGCGGCGATACGGCACTTTGATAAGGCACATGGTGCAGGAGGCAAGCAGCCTATCGATGTGTTCGCCTAGACGAAATACAGCGGCACCCGGCGTGGCCTGCTCGGCGCTACTGGTCTGCTCATAGGCGCGAATGCCTTCAAAGGCGCCCAGCCCGTAATGCAGGCTATGGGTCAGAACGTGCACCTGGGCTTGATTCCAGGGGACTAGTCTCCCATCTAGCCAAATAAATCGCTCGGGTTGTATCTTCGACATTCCCGCAGGTTATCATCTAAACTCAGCAGGAATCAATTGAAAAAGATGCGCTGTCTAAGAACGCGTTACGCGTAGCCCCATCTGCGGCGCAGTGCCCAGTTCAGGCCGAAGCACACGATGGCGATGAGCAGCACTGTGTAATGTTGCCAGACTTCAATGTCGCGGTGTTGATTGACGCGGACGACGTGGGGCGGATGAAAATACAAGCCCTTGAGATCTTCAAAGTAATGGCGTGCCGAGCCGCCGGTGGCGGTGCTGATAAGTCGCAAGAGGCGATCATCGGCTTCGGGATTTTCCAGCTCGCGGCTGGCGCCACGAACCAAAAAGACTTCGCTGTCTTCAGCGGGACGGCCGCCTAGCACCGCGCGCGCAACCACGCGGTAGCCGCCGGGCGGCAAGCGCTCCCATTCGACGCTGGCGGCGCCGTCTTCGTCGGTTCGCACGGCCCGGGTCTGGCCGCTTGTGGGCAGGGGATCACTGGCCGATTCGGTGCTGATGCGCTGCAGCGACAGATTGATTTCGGCCCGCGGCGCGGGCTGATAATCTGGGCCTTGGGCCCGCAAATCGACGCGTACCGGCTGATTGCGGCGATACTCGCTGTCGGTGGTTTCAATGCGCAAAAGGCGCAGCGAGGGATCACGGACCAGCCAGCGAATGGCTTGGGTAAAAAAGCGCTGATAGGGCGTATCTTCGCGCACATTGCTGGAAAATCCCCAGCGCCAGGAGGAATCAGCTTGTAGCGCCATGGTGCGGCCCTTGCCAAATTCCGCGACGGTAAGCACTGGCATGGGGTTGCCGCTATCATCTTTGAGCTTGGGATGCGCCAAAAGCACGGTGGCCTGCGGGCGGGCGCGCGCCACCAAGTTGAGACCCTCTAGGCTGGGCAGGGCCTCCCAGCGCGTAGCATTTTCGCGCACATCTAGCCGCAGCGCCGTGATGACATGGCTTTTGCCGGCCGGGGTCAGCCTCGGCTGAAAAGGCTCCGGATCGATAAGCGGGCTAGAGGCGCCGCTGGTTTCGTCGGGATTCAGCACGATGGGCAAAATTTGCGACAGCTCCGAGCCGTAATAGCCTCCGGCGCTAAAAGACAGATCGCCGCCAATCATGGCCACGGCGCCGCCGTCGTTGACAAAGGGCACGATGGTCGGCTGCAAAAACTGACCACAGTAGGCGTTGTAGTTGAAGTTGTGCAGGATGACCAAGTCAAAGCTGCGCAATTGCTCTTGAAAAAGTTCCTCGCAAGGAAAGGGAATCAGCGAGGTTTCTTCAGAAGGTACAAATTCGATATCGCTCGGCGAGCGCAGAATGAAAAAAGCCACCAGATCGACATTGGGGTCGTGTTTGAGCAAGCCGCGCAAAAACCGCACATCCCAGGTCGGCCGTCCGGCGACATGAACGACGCGGATTTTGTCGCGCACGACCCGCAGCACAAAGGCGCGGTGGTTGTTGTCGGCGATCGCTTCGCCGGGCAGCACCGGCGTCGAGATCTCATAAAGAAACTTACCGACGCGTTCGGGAGTGAAGGGAAAAACGACGCGATACTCGGTTTGGCCGGGAAGTAGTGCCACATCGACGGTCAGCACTGGTACGCCATCGCGACGCAAGGTGACCGGAAGATGGCGACCCTGCCAGCCAGCGGCCTGCGCTCCGCGAACGACCACTTGCGCTTCTACCTCGACGGCGGTACGGGCAAAGGCGAACTGATCGGCCAAAACCCGCAAAATGGCCACGTCGCGCAGCCCGGGCTTGCCCATGGCCACGGTGTGAACCGGCGCGTCAATGGCGCGCAGAAAACTTTGAGTATCGGCATCAAGAGTTTCTGTCGTCTCTGCGGCATTGAGCCGGCTGTTGTCTAGACCGTCGGAAAGCAGCAGAATTCCGGCGAGATCGCGCCCTTCATAGCGCTGCCTTACCGCGGCCAGGGCTTCGCGGATGCGCGTGACGTCGGCGGTGCTTTGCGGACCCGCTGGCCGGCGCAGCGATTCCTCCAGGGCGGGCTGCAAGCGCTCGCCGAAACTGTAGTAGTCAAGGATGTGGGTCTCTTGCCAGTGCTGCAGCTCGGGGCGTTGGCGCTCTAAAAGTGCCGCCAGGCGCGAGGCGCGGGTTTCGCTGCTGCCGTCTTCGGAAAGCTGCATCGACATCGAAGTGTCGGCGAGCACGGCGATGTGATTGGGCATGCGGGTGACGTTGCGCAGCTTGAGTGCCGGTTGAAAAAATAAAAGCAGCACGGCGCAAAGACCGCCTATACGCAGGCCGAGCAGCGTGTAGCGGCGGGTGCGGGTGTCGCTTCGCAGCGCGCGAAAAGCCAGCACGAAAATCAAAAATGCGGCGACAAGCGCAAAAATTCGCCCAGGCCAGCCAAAAGGCGCCATGAGCACAAGCCGCCATTCGTTGTATTCGCTGCCGAAAAATCCCATGGCTTTTCTACTGAGGTGATGTACCGGGCTGCGGCGAATCGGGGTTTATCTTGTACTGCGGAAGCGGAGCCTGCCACATGCGGCGGCGCATGATAAACGGTACATGTACCTGATCGGACTTATAGTCCAGGCAGAAAGCATACATGACGAGATTTACGCCCAGGCGAAAGGCTTGCTCGCGCTGGCTGTCGCCGCCGGGGACGACCTCGTGCTGCCACTGGCCGAAACGATCGCGGGCCCAGGCGCCGCCTAGGTCATTTTGGGTATAGACAATCGCCGCGCGTCCGCCGCCAAGAAGCACCGCTTCCAGGTAGGGCTGCGCAATCACTCGGCCGGCGGGAATGCGTAGCAGGTAAAAAGACCGATAGAGCACGTGATCTTCCGGAAGGCGCCCAAGCGGCTGGCTGGGAAAAAGCTTGCTGACGAGCGCCCGGGCAGCTCCATCAAAGCCGCCTCCAGCCCGCCCTTCAGCGCTGTCCAAAATCAGCATACCCCCCATGACCAAATGCCGGCGCAGGCGAGCAAGATCGTCCTCTGAAGGCATCACAAAGGCGCGATCGCCTGACCAGTATAGAAGGGGGTGGCGGTATAATTCGGCCTCGTCGCCAAGCCGTACGGCGACGGCCTCGGGCTGCACTTCGATGGAGGTGCGCTTTTCGATTTCCCACAAGAGCCGCCGCAGCGCCCCGCCATCGGCAATTCGTCCCTCTGCACGTCCGTCGCCGCCGCCCGAAGATGAAGATGAAGCCGAGCCCGATGCCTGATACAAAGCGGATGTATCCCCATTGCCAAAGGCCGCTGGCACTCCGGCGATTTGGCCAATCTCCAGCCGATCGCGTCCGCCAAATCCCCGGGCCAGGCCGGTTTCGCCAATCGGGCCGCCAGGTACCACCACAAAGGCTAGGCCGCACAAAAGCCCGGCCAGCCGAAAATGCCTGGCCGGCCCACCCGTAAAGGGTAATTTACGTCTCGCGAAACGTGGCAAAAGGTTTAGCGGGGTTGATTTAGGACCCAAGGTCCGCCTACGATAGCATGAACCCCGGGGGCCTCCACGCCGCCTATGCCCCTTCTTAGGAGATCGCCATCCGGGAAACAAGGCCAAGGGTTTCAGTTGAGCGAAGACGACATTATCTGCTGGCAGGATCTGCTGGATTCAGTGGCAAGCGGCCGGGTTAGCGATCTTAGCTGTCCATTTTGTCAGGCTGGAAGCATTCGAATAAGCCAGCGCGAACGCGTGACCCGGCTCGAATGCCCCTCGTGCCGCCACTTTATTGAAGGGCAGTTTGACGGTGGCGAATTGCCTACAGGCGCAGCTTCTGGCCCACCATTCATCACCGTACAAAAGTCCAAGGCGGAAGCGTCTGCTAATGACGGACTGCGCAGTATGTCCGAAAACATACCCGGAAATCCTTCTGGAAGTCTTTCTGAGAAGGGTCAGCAAAAGTAAATGCAGATGTATGGGAGTGTGGGCCGGCTTCTGATTTGTTCGTCGTGGGGAATTTTTGAATGGGAGTTCCTGCGCGGATCGGATATATTCGTGCGTTATTGTAAAAAGACCTAAGCCCCGCATAGTGCGGAGCTGCTCAGGCCCAGAGCACGGGGGGGAGGCTCATCAAGCGAGGCTTGATGAGGGAGGGCAGGATGCCCTTCGGCGATGAACCAATAGTGAGGAGTCGAATGGCGCGCAGCTTTTTGGGAAAAGGATGGCGCTATCCGGTCTTGGTCGACCGCAATGGCGGAATTGCGCAAAGCGTTCTTGATGATCTGGTCCGTGAATCGATTTTGATCATCCTTGGCACAGCGCCGGGCGAGCGGGTGATGCGGCCGCAGTTCGGGTGTGACATTCACGAACTCCTATTTGCACCCAACAACCTGAATACTGCCGGGATGGCGGCGCACTATGTAGTCGAGGCACTCGAGAAGTGGGAGCCGCGTATTGAAGACATCGCCGCCGATGCCAATCCCGATCCCAATGAACCGCACAAGCTAATGATCGATATTCGCTACAAGGTGCGCGGCAGCAATTACAGCCGCAATCTTGTCTATCCGTTTTATCTGCGCAGGAGCGAGCAAGAATGATCCCGACGCCAAAGCTCGACGATCGGACCTATGCCGATATCATCGCAGAGGCGATTCGTCTAATCCCTCGGTACTGCCCGGAATGGACCAATCACAATCCATCGGATCCTGGCATTACCATCCTCGAGCTGTGCTCGTGGATGACCGAACTGATTCTGTACCGGCTGAACAAAGTTCCGGACAAGAATTACCTGACATTTTTGGACATGCTGGGAATCAAGCTGCAGCCGGCGCAGCCAGCACGAGCGCTTTTGACGTTCGATCTGGTGGAAGGCATACAGCGGCAGATTCTGCGCAAAGGTTTGCAGGTTTCCACGCCGCAAGCGGATGAGGAAGATGCGGTTGTGTTCGAAACGTCGCGTGATCTGACGGTGGTCAGTGCGCGGCTAGATCGCTGTTTTTCATATTTTGACGAGACCTATTCTGATAACTCGCCCTATCTGACCGGCGAGCGTCCGGAAGGCTTTCTGTCGTTCGCCGGCGCCGAACGGGTGGATCGTTTTATCTACCTCGGCGATGATCGCTTGATCACGGTCAATGAAGCGACCGTTTTGCGTCTGCGCATCGTGACTCCCGAACACGGCGGACGCGACCTGGCGCGACTGCTCGAATGGGAATACTGGAACGGCCGGCGCTGGCGCGAGCTACGCATGGCGGCGCTGGAAGTGGAGCGCGGCGAGGTCATTTTCAACGGCGTCTCCGATATGCAGCCGACCGTCGTCAACGGAGTCAGCAGCGTATTTATTCGCGGCCGACTGGCCGAAGTGCCAAAGACCATAGGCGAGACCGAAGTCGATACGGTGCGCGGCACCATCGAAGTATCCGGCGAAGGCATTGTTCCTGATCAGGCTTTTGCCAACCTCGATAACAGCGTGTTTATTGCCCTAGACCTCGGGAAAAATATTCAGCCCCTCGGCAGTGAACCAAAGCCCGACAACTGCTTGTATTTGGCCTCGCAAGAGACGCTGTCGCAGCAAGGGGTCGAAGTCGAGATCGGATTTGTGCTAAGCGATCCGCAAATTGCGGCGCCGCCGCGCGCCTCTGACGACTTGATCCTGTCGTGGGAATACTTCGACGGCAAAAAATGGCGCATCCTGGGCAAAAGCACGCCTCGCGGCAAGGCCCCGCAGGGCTACGAGCAGAACGTCTTTGGATTTTCCGATGGCACCCATGCGTTTACGAAAAACGGCACGGTGCGCTTTACCCGTCCGCCCGATCTGCATGCCGGTGAAGTAACCGGAGAAGCCAATTACTGGCTGCGGGTGCGCATCGAGATTGGCGACTACGGAGTTCCTGGCGCCTATATGCTGGACGGCGACAAATGGGTGTGGCGCGAAGAGCGTCCGCTGCGGCCGCCCTGGCTAAAGAGCATCGGAATTCGCTATCGCACCAATCTGGATCACCTGAAACATTTCATCTCGTTTAACGACTTCCACTATCGCGACCATTCCGAGGAAGAGAAAAACGAGTACCGGCCGTTTCAGCCCTTTTCGGCAGTGACCGATGACGGCGCGGCGATGTATGTGGGCTTTGACGCCAAGCTGCCAAACGAAATGGTCAGCCTGTATCTGCAGTTCGTCGATGCCAATACAGTGGACCTTGACTACAGCCACGCCGAACATTTGGTACAGTACTATTCGAAGCGCGCGGCCTTATGGGAACCCGAGCAGCGCGTCACTTGGGAGTACTTTGACGGCAAAGCCTGGGTGCTGCTGGTCATTAACGACGGGACCAAGAATTTTACCGAATCCGGCTTCATCGACTTTGTTGGACCCGATGATCACGAAAAGTCCTTGAAGTTCACCGAAGATCGCTACTGGTTTCGCGCGCGTCTGGAAATGGGCGGCTACATCAAACCGCCGCGCATCCGTCGCATCCTGCAAAATACCGTAGAGGCCGCCAATGTGCGGACCATACACAACGAGATTCTGGGCGCTTCGGATGCCACGCCGCTGCAGTCCTATACGCTTTTGCACGGGCCGCTATTAGATGGGCAGACCATTGTCGTTCGCGAGCGAGAAGAACCGATTGCCGAAGAGATTGCCGACCTGGGTCCCGATGCCTGGGTGCAAGCGTCTTCCGAGGACCGCGACGGCGGCTATTTTGTACGCTGGCGCGAAGTCGAAAGCTTTTTCGAATCCGCTCCAAAATCGCGCCACTATGTTCGCGATCCGCTGACCCGGCAGATTCGCTTTGGCGACGGCGTGCGCGGAATGATACCGCCGCAAGGGCGCAACAGCATCATCGCGCGGGAATACCGAGTCGGCGGTGGATCGCACGGCAACGTCAACTCCCATATGTTGACCTCGCTGACCCGCGCCGTGCCCTATATAGAGAAGGTCTACAACGTACTGCCTGCCGTCGGCGGCGCCGATGCCGAGACTGTGGAAAAAGCCAAAGAGCGCGCGCCGATGCAAATCAAAAGCCGCGATCGCGCAGTCACCGGCGAAGATTTTGAAGCGCTGGCCCTGCGCTCGACGACCAGTATCGCCCGCGCCAAATGCATTCCTTCGGATGACAAGCTTGGACACGTGCAACTTGTCGTCGTACCGCGCGGCGATGAGCGCAATCTGGATCTGACCCGCAAACTAGTTCCGCCGCCCGAGCTGTGCCGCTATGTGCGCAATTACCTCGATGAGCGGCGGCTTATCACGACGATTCTGGACGTCTCCAAACCGACCTACATCGAGCTGTCGCTGAAAGTCACTTTGATGCGCCGTACCGTCGGACAAAGTGCCCGCCTGCGTCTGGAAATTGCCGAGCAGCTGCGGCGCTATTTGCATCCGCTTGTCGGTGGCAAGGACGGCAAAGGCTGGCCATTTGGCCGGCCCCTCTACCGCACCGACCTTGTGCACCTGGTCGAAGAAATTCCCGGCGTCGAAGCCATCGACTCCATCGCCATCTACGATGAAGACCGGCGAATCATGGTCGAAAGCGTCAAGCTGAAGAACAACGAACTACCACACATCGTAAACGTTGCCGTGGTCGAGCGAGTTCGGCAGGAGATGATCTGATGTTGAACGAGCGGGACCTGCAGCAGCGCACGCTGGTCCGAGTTCCGGACGTGGTCGGGTTGCCGCTGCGCAAGGCGATGCTGCTTGTGCAGCAGGCCGGACTGCGCCTTGGCGCTACTCTGTTTAAAGAGAGCTACGAGGAAAAGGATACCGTTTTAGAGCAGAAGCCGGCGCGCGGCCAAATGGTATATGGGTCCGAAGACGTGGTGCTTTGGGTGTCGCGCGAAAGCTACGTCAAGTGGCTGCCGGCGATTTACCAGCGCAGTGATGCCACCGGTCGCAACGTCGTGCGCGACCTTTTGTGGCTGGTCCAGCACATGTTTGGGTCGATCGAATCGCAACTGGACAATCTGCACCAGGTGTTTGATTCGTATGAGACCCGCAGCGAGTTTTTGCCGTGGCTGGCTTCCTGGTCAGCGATGATTTTGGAGCCCGATTGGCCCGAAAATAAGAAGCGCCGACTCATCAAAAAAGCGATGGAGCTATATCGCTGGCGCGGGACGGTCAAGGGCCTGGGGCTGTTCATTTCGCTGTTTACCGGATTTGAACCGCGGCTCGAAGAGAACGTTTGGCCCTATCAGGGTCTGCGCATCGGCGTCAGCTCGACGATCGGCATTGATACCGTGATTCTGCCTCCGGTCGACAAAGCGCATGCCTTTATGGTGGTCATGCCGAATCAGCTAAAGGACGTGGCGCCTGAAGCGATTATGCGTCTGCATGACATTATCGAGATGGAAAAGCCGGCGCACACTCACTACATGCTCAAGTTCGAGGAGCCGCAACTGGCGGTCGAAGAGCGTGAGTTCTACCGCATCGGCGTAAGCTCCGGAATTGCCGTGGGCCAGGAAGTGGTCACCCCACTGCCGATAAATCCCGACACCGGCGAGCTGGAATTGCCCAAAGAAACGGTGATGCCGCCGCCGCCGCCGGAGCCCTCGGTGTACGAGTTATTTGGCACCCGCAAGCGTCAATTGCCGGCTGTGCAAAACGCCCCCAAGGCGGACAAGGCGCCCGTGGAAGGACGCGAAGTGCAGTCCAGCAAGTTCGGCTTTGAAGGCGCGCGCGAGTTCAAGCTCGACGACATCATGGCCGAGCTTTTGGGCGAGTCGGGGGAGTCCACGGACCAAAGCAAAGAAAATACCGCCGCGCAGCCAGAAGCGGTGGAACACAAAGACCAAGAGCTCGGGCGGCCGGACAATGATGGGATGGGCCCGCCGTCCGAAAAAGACTTTAACAAGTAACTGCGGTAACCCAGTTCCCAGCGAGGGAGCGAGCGATGGCGACTGAGAGCGAGATCAAAGTCAAAGGCTTTAAGCGAATCAATTTTTTCAAGGGCTTTCTTACCACCGAGCACGATTGGAATGATGCGGAGCGGTATCACATCGACAAGCGGCGTCTGCATAACCGCATGATGCATGCCCCCGGTGTGGTCTTTGGCTATAGCGGCAATCTCAAGGTTGCGGCGCGGGCCCGCGGCGATCTTTCTCTCGAGATCCAGCCCGGTTACGCCGTGGACGGCCAGGGCCGCGATCTGATGCTGTGGGATGCGGAAATTAAGACGCTGGTTCTGGAAGAGTACAAGCTGCCGCAGACCATCTACATCGTGCTGCGCTACTACGAGCAAGAAACCGACTTTATCGCCTACAA
>CAYWPR010000019.1:3786-82995 GCA_964460115.1 uncultured Myxococcales bacterium | reverse complement strand
TTCGCGATCGTCTGATCCCCGGCTCCGTCGACATAATGAGGGGATCTCTTAGGGGTTGCAGAGTTCTTGACAGATTCCGCTTCGACCTCGGCCTTTCCTATTGCAGCGCTAAAGCTCTGGATCTTCTATGGAAGGGTGGGCAACCCAAAAATCGCTAGTTTGGCGAAGAGACTCGTACTATCCTAAAGGGCAATATGAGTAATTTTGACGCATCTGGACGCAATCCTGGATCGGACAACAAATGGACCAGCCCAGCACCCGAAGCGGCGTCCGGCGAAATACATCAAGCATCGTTGCCGGGGGTTTCGCCAGCATCGGGTGGGCCAAACGGTAATCATTCCTCCCCCGCATCTGCCTCTGGTACGGGAAATAGTAGGCCGCAGGGACAGTCTGCACCACCCGATGACAAGGCCATAGAACGCGCATTGCTAGAGAGCGTAGGACTGTCAACAGATTTTCTTATTCAGGATCATTCATTCTATATAAAATTTATTCACTCCGATGCTTTCAAGAACGCATGGGAAATCCTGTTAATGCGTGTCAACAATAAAGATTTAGCTATTGTTGGCAAATTATGGATACACGATACATATATTTCGGTGAGTTTGGACTTATATAAGACTAAACCTAATCAGAAGGATCAAATGTCCGGTGCCCCGATCTGTTCAAGAGAGAGCAAGTCCACTCAAAGCGGGGATTTAGGGATCAGAGAAGCTACAGGGAATGCCGCGCGCCAGCTAGAGTCGGCGTTTAATGCACGTTCATCTGAAGATGACGGGCACAGCCGAGAATAAAGATGGGTGGGCCGTTGCTCAGCAAGGGCTCGTATTGCGTGTCACTGCCCGCGCTAAGGAATCCCAGTTGGGACCGGGCCAGGTGATCATGGTGGCCGCCCATTGTGATCGCAGGACCAGCTATCTACAAGCGGTCTCAAAACCCGTAGCGAGCGGCCTGAGCACGAAGGCGCCCGCCCGCAGCGGCCTACGGGCCGTGAGGACGGACGACTTCGGGACCAGGTCGCGCAGTAGGGTTATGAGACTGCTTGTAGTCTGCTCTCATCGAAGCGTGCGCTCTGCATCGGCCACCAGTTCATGACGATTCAACGGCGATGTGGCGCGATCTCGATTCCGTCGGGATAACTGCTTGCTGGCGCGCTGCCGATTGGCGAGAGTCCGTTGCCTGCTTGGTCGCATGTGTAAGCGACGCCGAACTCGGGCGTGCAGACCTGGACGAGGAATCCTTGTTCCTTCTCAAGCACTTCGACGATGGTGCGTTTGCCAATGGGTTGCGGTAGCTGGCTTTCAATCCGTTCCATGACTCGTCTCTGCTCTTTGGTCGGAACAAATATTTCATTTGCCCAAGCACTTTGATTCGGTGGATTGGCGCTGTGTTCAAGCGGCCCACTGGCGTACTTGTCTAGATACAGTGCCGTCATTCGAGCATAGATGTACGCTCGGCCTTTGGGGACATAGCGCATCGGCTGATCAAAGATGACCACCAGCGAACCCTGCTGCATAAGAATGCGCACTCGAGAAAACCATCGCGGATCAAAGCGCGAAGGCCGCAGATGCGATTCCGCCACATCGGCCGCCGTGTGTTCATGCAGCGCGCGTACCGCAAGGCCAAGTAGCTTCTTCCGCGTGAGCTTGAACAACTGCTCGGGCTTTCGCGGCATCTTGGTGCCACAGTCATGCTCGGTCCGCGGCGCGTACACGTTGTCGAAGTACCACTGCCCGCGATCTCTTGCCAACTTCGGACCGAGCGACTCAAAGAAGCTGGGATCGCTCGCTGGAAACGCCTCGATTCGCCCATTGCTGATGCGATATATATGTGCCGCGTCGCGTGCAAACGGCTCGAGCAAAAGCTCGAACGACCCGCCGTGTACGCCTTTGACCACCTGGCCGCAGAAGTATAGATGTTGCGCGTCGGCAAGTAACCCAGGGGCCAGCGCCCGCGCACTTTTGGCGTCGGCGGGCAGCCGCGTCGCGCTCGAAAATACTGCCGTAGAATTCCGCGCAAACTCATGACCAAGGATCTCAAAGTGCGCCGGGTCGTCCGAGATGGCGCAGCCATGAAGATTCATATCGTTATGGTATACGCGCCGACAATCGCGCGCCCAGGGCCCTTTCAAGGGTTCGAACGAGTCGACATCGGCGCCATCGATCGCGACCCGCATACAGGCGATGTTTGACACATGATTGCGGAAGTAGACTTTCCCAGCGACGCGGTCGATCTCATAAGCATGGTCATATGCGGTAAAAAATTTAGGGTCCATCTAAGCATAATAGGATAGCGTATACACGAATGCCCTACGAATTCAGAGCGCGAATTCGCTTGGATTCAAACTGCGACAAAGCCGGCAACATTCGAGCCACAGATGATAGGACCGCATTCTAAATGCAGTCCACTACCTGCACGATGTAACTGATGGGCTTGGCTACGCCGCTAATCTGGACCCGGTAGCTTTTTCCTTTTTCTGCAACCCAGCCTTGCCCAATCCAGCCGATGGCCCACTGGCTGCCGATGCGGTCTTGTAAGTGGGAGACAGTGACCGGAAGCGAGGTGGCGCCTTCTGTAACCTGGACCTGGGCGCTGCTTAGATCGACAACGTCACTTTGCAGAGTCCAGCCGGTACTATGAATGTCTGAAATGATGTCGAACGGGAAGGGGCCGGGCGGGGGCCAGGCGACCCACTCCTTAGTGCCAGACCCATTGCCAACCACCCACATGCAAGAGAAACCAGAGATCGGATCGGTCGAGCCGATGCCAATGAAGTCGAGCGCATTCGAGAGAATCCATCGCCGATGCCCGATGGTGGTCGAGTTGCCATCATCGCGCATATAACCGGCGATGGAGCCCACCGCAGGCCGGTCGCTAATATTGCTGTGCATGGCGGCCTCTGCGCCTTCAGGCGTGTAGCACTTCCAGGTGTTTGGGGGCGTGTGTGACAGGGCGCCGTTGGCAGTCATCATCAGCGCGCATTGCTGCGCCTTCTGGTTCCGCTGTGCATCCATGGTCACGGCCGGCAGGTTCGCCAGCGATCGATACATGTTCACAAGCCGTAGCGCGTTGTCCCGGCCCGTAGCCAAAACGTCTTCGGCATTGCAGGTGGCAACATTTCCGGTGAAGCTGCCTTCCTTTAGATCCAGTCGGTTGCATTTCCAGGTCTGACAGACGACCTGCCCCAAATCTTGGGCGGGGCTTGCACAATCGGTCTGGATGATGGATGGGCCAGAATATAGGGGGGCGTCGTCCACAGAACTACATGCGGCAAATAGAAAAAGGAATAATGGTCGAACAGCCCTGCGCATCTGATGCTTTACCTCCATCTAGCATCTGATGGGATGCTGAAAGGGATTGTCAAGAATCAACTGGATGGGCTGAGGCTCCATTGGCTTTGCCAATGGAGGGCACGCGAAAAGTGCCCCATGTATAAGTGCGCCAGCTTAGCGCACAAATGAAAGCAAGCTTGCCGCGCGATGGCGTTCGGCATGACGATGAGATGATGGAGACGTTTCAGTTCGTAGTGATCTTGTCGGGAATCTTGTCCCTAGTGCGGGTCACTCTGGCAGCAGCAGGGCCACTTCCAACTCTGGAGCTATCGGAGCAGCAAGCCGCGAGCCATAGTTTGCAGCCGTTCTTGGTGCTGCGAGCTAATGTCAACCCTGCTCTCCCTGTCGAAGCAATCGCGGCTTCGGAGTCGGCATCATATTTCGTTCCAGCGTCGCGGTTGGCGCCGAGCACACGCACCAGTGTTCACTGGGCGCGAATGCGTGTGCACGTCGCTTCCGAAAGCCGGGGGCGCTGGCTGCTAGTGGTTGACCGACTCATTTTATGGGGAAATGCGGTCTCGCTATATTGGTTTGATGACAATCATTGGCAACATCGCCTAATTCGCGCTACAACCCCGATGTCGCAACGTCCACTGCGTGATACTTCTGCTGTATTTCCTATCGATATCCCGGCTGGTGCTACAGCTGAATATCTGCTTCGCTTCGAATTATCTATTAAACGTCCCTATGATCTCGCGAATCTGACCTACATTATCAATGCTGATCAATTCTATGCAGTTAAAGGCCACAAGTTGTTATTTCAAGGCGCTTTTTTTGGAGTTTTGCTGATCATGATAATCTATAATTTTATGCTCTATCTTTCAGTTCGCGATCGTAGCTATATATGGTTCATCGGATCATTAGGTGCCTATGTAATATTTTTTCTTAACTACAGCGGAGTGGGCGATGACTTGCTTTGGTCAGAACTTCCTGCTGCTAATCTGTATGCTGGTGCACTCGGTTCTTCACTGGGTGCAGTAGCGGGCACACGGTTCACTTTGCATTATTTAAGTGCAATAAATGTTCTATTCAGAATTCGTTTATTTATAAATACTTTGTTGATTCTTATATTATTTGAAGCAGGTCGCAATTCTTGGAATTTCTATTATTATGGTCAAGGACCAGATTTTCGTGCTCTTATCATACTATCGGTGATAATGTGCATGGTCCTTTTGGTCTTAGCCATTCATAAAGCACGTCAAGGCAGCCGCCCGGCGCGCATCCTATTGGTGGCCAGTTTGCTATTGATCCTGGGAATCATCGCGCAGTTCTTGGTCATCTCTCAAGTTCTGAAATCTAACCTCCTGACACGTCACTCGATGCAGCTTGGCGTGATATTGCAAGTCGCCTTGTTGTCGCTTGGCCTTGCCGATCGCTTGCGGCTAATTCGTCAGGAACTTGCAGAGCGCGAGAAATCAGAACGCCTCCTTTTCACCATACTACCCGCGCCGATCGCCAATCGGCTCAAGGCCGGCGAGAGCCCAATCGCCGACCGCTTTCCAGCAGTAACGGTGCTATTCGCCGATATTGTCGGCTTCACGACGCTGTCTGCAGTGCTGCCACCGGAGCAGGTCGTTCATACCTTGAACCGCTTATTCTCCCGTTTCGATGCGCTGACTAGCGAGAGAGGATTGGAGAAGATCAAGACAATTGGTGATTGCTATATGGTAGTCGGCGGTCTTCCGACGCCGAGGCCGGATCACGCTGAGGCGGTAGCCGATCTGGCGCTGGCTTTGTTGGCCTCTCTGGATAACCCGATCTCGGAAGACGCCAAATCGGAGCAACCCCTTAAGGTGCGCATGCGTATCGGCATCCATTGTGGATCGGCAGTGGCCGGCGTCATTGGTACCCATAAGCCAGCCTACGATCTGTGGGGCGACACAGTAAATACTGCTAGTCGCATGGAGTCGCATGGAGAAGTCGGCAAGATTCACTGTTCCGATGCCATCTATGAGCAGCTTAAGTCTAAATTCTGCTTTGATGAGCGTGGCGACATTGAGGTACGTGGCAAAGGTCGTATGCGTACCTATTTCTTGCGGAATCGTCGAAGGATGTGATCAAAATATCGAAGACAGACGACAGGAAGACACAAGAAGCGACAGGGCAGGGCTTACTGGCAGATATAGCTGACGTAGCAGTAGGCAGTGCCGCCAGCAGTCTCGTCATAGACGTTGTTTATCTCGCACCCGAACTTCGTGAACACGCCCGCTTTCACAGGAATGACATAATGAATTGTGCTCGTAAACGCACGCGCAGCGTTTTCCCATAAAAGCAGTCCAGTTCCCACCCTGGTCCGAATGCCACTCTCATCCTTAAGAATACGCAGGTCGAGATACGCGTCGTCTAGCGGCGTCCCGTCCGTCTTAATTCCAGCGATAAGTGCCTCGGCTACTACCATGCACGATCCGGGTGCGCTCGGTGTAATGCCTGCAGAAGGGAGCACAGCGTTTGCAACTCCCGAGCGGAGGCCTGGCGCCCCCTCCTGTGCTCCCTTGAGAACGCCTATCGTCGTCCCCATGGGGCCTGCCTCTGCACTGGAGGTTAAAGAGACGACTGCGGCAAACACGGCCATGAGACGATTTATTGATGAAGTCATACAGAAAACTCCTTTGATGGTGGACTAGATCCGTTTTTGTGGATACCGATTTAAGTCATGATTCGGTGCTTGTGTGTGCAGCAATTCATACGCGGTAGGACTTCTGGAGTCTAGAGAAGAATGAAGTCTTTCTCGGTTGTAGAAGATTATCCATTGTCGACCGAGCGAAAATTTGCAACCCTGCGAATCGCTCGTTTATTTTTCCTATGCGTAGGGCGAACATGGAATCATGCTCCGAGCTCCTTTCGGAATTCGGACCAAAGAATGCCAGTCGTCAGAGTTAGGACGGCCTTAACGACGACTGCTTTGATGCACATGCTTCCTTCCCCGCAAACTCTCGTCTGAAGTTAGCAGATGGGGAAAACGAAGAAAGCTACCGTCGTCGAAAATAGTGGTCTGCGGAATCCTGCACCGAGATATCAAGCCGAGGAGCATCAATGCCTTCGCAGAATCAATGTGTCATTTCCCCATTCGGGAAAGTACGTTCATCACCGCTTGCGCGATATAGGCTTCTTCATCTGTGTGCAAGACGCGCACTGTAATCTGGCTGCTTTTGCTTGAGATGATGGCAGCGTTCTTGGCGTTGGCCGAGTCATCAAGTGTAATTCCTAAAAATCCGAGACCGGCGCAGATTCGCGCGCGCAGCGTCCCCGCATTTTCGCCGATGCCGCCGCTAAACACTAGCGTATCAAGTCCTTCGAGCGCTGCCGCGAGCGCGCCAATCCACTTTCGCGCCTGATAACAGAAGATCGAAAGCGCCTCTTTGGCGCGTCCATCGACGTCCTCGTGGGCCAGCAGATCCCGTACGTCACCACTTGTCTCAGAGATGCCGAGCAGGCCGGATTCCTCATGAGCCATCTCAAAGTAGCGCTCTGCCGACATTCCTAAAGTGCGTGCCAAATATGCACCAATACCCGGATCGAGGTCTCCGCTGCGCGTGCCCATTACGAGTCCTGCGGTTGGCGTCAAGGCCATCGTGGTGTCAATCGGCTGGCCGCTGCGCACCGCAGCCATGCTGGCGCCGTTCCCAAGGTGCGCCAGTACCACGCGTCCTGCCGCCGCTTGCGGTCCGGCAACACGCACAAGTTCATCCATCAGGTAGGCATACGAGATGCCATGAAAACCGTAGCGCCGCAGGCCAAGTGCCGCGTAGCGGCGCGGAATCGGCAGCGTACGCGCTTCGATCGGCAGTGCGTGATGAAACGCAGTGTCAAAGCAAGCGACGTGCGGCAGATTCGCGTACTTTGCGCGCAGCGCGCTGTATAGCGACAGCATCGCCGGCATGTGATCGGGACTCAGCGCGCACAAAGCGGACAGCCGCTCGATTGCCTGGGCATCGAGTATATGCGGCGCGCTGAACGTCTCGCCGCCGTGTACGACACGATATCCGACCGCGCTCACCTCGAAGTCTGCATGGTGCGCAATGGCATCGTGCAAGCGCGGCAGCACGTCGGCGTGATTGGCAATGCGCTCGAACTTGCCGAAATCGATACGTACCGGCCGAGCGCTTTTCGCATCGGCAACAAATAGCGCGAACTTCAGGCTCGATGAGCCAGCATTAATCACCAGGATCGCAGGGGTCTTGTTCATGTGCGATTCGCAGTCCGCCTCCTCGCATCATTTGTAAGATGGGGCCATCGTAGCGCAATCTTTGCGCAGCGTCTGTACCTTTCCCAGCGATTTCCACAAACTCCGGCGCGTCACTTGATATCGTCGCTGATCCGCCGAGTCGTGTAAAATGACGCGATGCGAAGTCTGCCAAGATGCCTCAATCAGCTCCTCGGGAACCCAGGGAACCGCATCTGTTTGCTACTAGGGCTATTGGGTAGCGTCGCGATTGCGGAGCCGTTAAAGACTTCGAAAACGGAAGAGACCAAAAATCTTCCGTTTCAGCCATCCAGCAATGCGAACAATTTGCCGCCGCTTAAAATTACGCATTACCAGCCCCTTGGTGTAGAGCAAGAACCGCCGGCCATCAGCGTGACGTTTAACCAGCCCATGGTTTCTGTCACGTCGGTTGGAAATCTGCTTGAGACCGAGGTCGGGCCGACACCGATTCGAGTCGAGCCCGAAGTAAAAGGCCCATGGAAGTGGCAGGGAACCACAACTCTGCTCTGCAATGGATGCCAAAGGAGCGGATTCGTTTCGGCACGCGTTACAAAGTGACGGTGCCGGGGACGCTGAAGGGGCTTAGTGGCCAGACGCTGGGCCAAGATTTCGTCTACTCGTTCGATTCGCCCTTGCCGATCGTGACGCAAACCCAGCCCTCATCGGGCGCGACAGAGGTCGGACTCGAACCGCTTTTGCAAATTTGGTTCAATCAAAATGTCAGCAGCGAAAAAATCGCGCCGCTCGTTCGCTTGATTGGCGCGGACAACAAAGCCATTCCACTCAAACCGCTTCCGCGCTCGACGTGGGCCAATGACTCGCGTCTGTCCGGGTACGTGCAGCAGCCGACGATGACGGCGTTTGCGCCTATACACGCGCTTGCGCCCAACACCACATATCGCATTCAAGTCGCCGCCGGCGTCGTGGGCGATGAAGGACCTTTGCCCGGGACAAAAGCTTACGTCGCATCGTTTACGACATATCCTCCGTTTGCCGTCAAATCCCTTCGCTGCGGCGATTGCAACAACTGGTCAGACGATAGCGCCAAAACCTGCAGCGTCGGCAGCAATCTTTGTGTCACGTTCAATCACGCGATTGCCGCGCCCAAGGTCGAAAGCTTCGTCAGCGTTACGCCGACGGTAAAAGGCCTCAAGATGCTGGTCAATTACAGCCAAATCCAGCTTCAAGGAACATACGAGGCGAATCAGACTTACAAAATAAACGTCGCGCCCGGTACATAAACGATCCCCAACTTAACATAATCGATTCTATCGGCGACCTGCGGCGTATCGGTCAAGCCGAGTCCTTGGCAAGGGGGATCGCGAATCGCCCGTTTAAAAGTCCTTCTGTGAACCGGCCCCCACGGGTCAAGTGTATTTTTTGTTTTCTCGGAGCTCCATATCGGGGAACTCGCTATCCACAGGGGACAGGGGACCAGCTAGACTGAATGACTTCCAGGGATGGCTCGCGGGTCTTGCCAGTTGCTACACATGCCGAGCGCTCCTCCCTTGCCTGTGGGCAACCGACTCCCTTACTCCTCAAACCGGACTCCTTTTTCTCGTGCGTCCTGTTTCTTGTCAAGACTCCATTTATTGCTATTTCTATCGTCGCTTCCCATCGCTTCGTTCGAGATCCGCTCGGCCTTCTGTTCGCGCTCTTGGTTGATGAGTCCTGCTCATCGGCGCAAGGGGAGTTTCGGGAGGAGCCTGGCGCCATCTATGCGACGACCCTTGGACGGGTCAAGGACTTTTTCGCGCTCTGGCTCCCTATTGCGTGTCTCAAACAAATCGTTGCCGCTTGCCGCTTTCAGCTTTCGGGTCGTCGATCCCTTCTACGGCTATGCGGCGATAGCCTGCCTCCGGGGGCTATGGCACGCTTTGGGGGCTTTGCTTCGCTTGCCGCCGGCTGCCGCTTGGCCCGGTAGTCTTGTCCATCTCGTAGCATCGCCCATAAGATGCCGCTCCGCCGTCGGGCCAACGCTACCACCGCGATGCGCTTCCCTCGCCGCTTCGCGATTCCTTCCGCCCACATCCATAACACCTGCGTATCGGGATGCCGCAGCCGCATCACCCGCTGTGCCGCTTGCACCAGCAGCGTCCGGGCCTGTGAATTCCCAGCCTTGGTGATGTGTCCTCGCTTCTGACTCTCTCCCGAGCTGTTCTTCCGAGGCACTATCCCCAGATAGCTCATTACCTGATGCGCCGACCCAAATCGCGTGGCTCCATCTAGAGCCGCTATGAACATCAGCGAAGTCAGCGGGCCGATGCCCGGCAGACTCTCACAGCGCTGTACCTCCTGTGTTTCCTTCCGATCGTTCCTCAAGCTGCTTGGAAAGCCGCCCGATCTGCTAATTGAGCGCGGGCAGCATGGCCAAAAGGGGCTCGATTTGCGCCTGGAGCCACGCCGGCAGCTCGACCCGCGATAGCCGCTTGACAAAGTACTCCGCGGCTCCGCTGCCCACCTGATAACCCTGGCCAAACAGCACCGCCCGGATCTGATTAATAATCCGCGTCCGCGTTTGCACCAGCGTCCGCCGCACCTCGATCCCCGTCCGCACTTCCCTTTGTTCGTCGCTCACCCGATGGGCGGCCTTGTAGGCTCCAAGCCGCGCGGCCTGGCCGGCCAGCCGGTTCATCTCATCTATCCGTCCCATCCTGGGATCTCAAGATGAGCGTGAGGAAATTATTGCACAGCATGAAAGACCTTGTTTTGTTTCTTGCGAGAATGACCTCGCAAGAAAATGCCGTGTGAATTCTCCAGCTTCAATCGTCAATGCCATCGGCAACCTTTGGTTTCATTCATTTTGTAACCCCACCGTTCTTCGCTGCATCTTTTCTCATTAAGAAAGGACATTCCATGAGATCAGCAAGCATGTTAAGCGCATTTGTTCTGGGTGTAGCTCTATTAACGTGCGCCCACCAGGCTTCGGCGCAAACCGCAAACCTGACCATCGCCTGCGACTGCACCTTGGGATTCGCCGTAGAGCTTGATGGAGAACAAAAAGGATTCAAGACAGGCATTGGCGTCCCGGACGATGAGGGCCTGTATCGCTTGACGAAGTCCGCTCGCATGGAAGAACTGAGTCCGGGCGGCCACTTGATCAAAATCGTCGCTCAGGCAGGTTTTCTGAAAACTGAAGAATGGTTTTCTGGAACGATCAGCCTCCCGGCAGGGTTTGAGGTTCGGGCTAAGGTCTCCAAGGGAAAGCTCGATGTTTATAGCCGGACCCGCATTGCCGTTGCCTCCCCCGCTGCACCCGCGACCGCTGCACCCGCGACCGCTGCACCCGCGACCGCTGCGCCGATCCCTGCACAGGGTTCTCGGGTCACGTTTTCGATCAATACTGCAGATGGGACCTTTGGCGGTGGCGGTGTCAGTGCCACCGTCGGATCGCCCACAATCGTGGCCACCACCCAAGATGCGGAAGTGGTAGCTTCAGCGCCGGCCCCGGCCCCGGCTGCACCAGCCGACCTGGATGTTTCTGTAGAAGATGAGGGATGGTGCAACGTCTGGATTGACGGACGCCAGCGGCTAGAGCTGCGCACCGACCATCGTGGTAAGATTTCGAGTCTCGACCCAGGGGAGCACTTCTTGATGGTGAAGGACTTCACCAACCAAAAGGTATTGGTCAAGGGCCGGCTGAACATTTCTGGCGGCAAGACCCTGACTGCAGGCATTGATACGAAGAAGCGCAGATTTGTTGTGTACAATGACTCAGCTAGTTTTTCTCGGGGCCATTAGTCCTTCCAGCTCTACGAAACATAGCGCCCCCGTCGAGATGACCTTCCCTCGATTCAGTGGACAAGTTGGTTACATCGTTGAGTCCGCTACCATGCTCCTTTCTTCGAAATCAATGGGACTGAGAAAACCCAGAGTCGAGTGGCGACGCTTGGAATTATAGAAGACCTCCAGGTACTCGAAAACCGCGGTCCGCGTCTCAGCTTGGGACATCAGCTCACAGCGGAAGATGAGTTCTTGCTTGAGCATACCGAAGAAGCTCTCGCTGACCGCGTTGTCTAAGTACTCTGCTTTGCGGCTCATGCTGCGCACGATGCCGTTATCGTGTAGCACCTACATCTGGACGCTTCGACGGTCGCCTGGCCTTGGATGCGCTCCGTATGGCCCTGCAATCGCGCCGACCTCCCCGGGGCCTGATTTACCACAGCGACCGCGGCAGCCAGTATGGCTGCTTGGGGTGTCCACGAAACTGAGGGAGGGTCAGGGGCGCGTCTTTTTGAACGCTGGACGCTCGCTGAGGTGCTCGTACCATTTCTGCAGATGTTCAAACTGGCGCGGCTTTACGTCCACAAGCTGCATTTGAAAAATGGACTCGGCCAAAGCAATGTCGGCGATGGAGAAGGCATCGCCGACCAGGAAGCGCTTGCCGATAAGTGCATCGTCGATGTGCTTAAGCACGGGCTCACAGGCCTGCACGGCTAGCGCAAAGGCCGCTTCATCGGGGGACTTTCCCGCCATACGCGCGAACATCTTGATCTGAAAAGGCTTGTGAAGAATCAGATTGGCTTCGCCCGGTTGCCAGAACAGCCACGTGTCAACGCGCGCGCGGAGCTTTTTGTCCGTGGGCAGAAGCTTGCCGCTAGCATAGTTCGCGGCGATGTAATGCAAGATCGCGCCCGACTCGGAAAGCACAAAGTCACTATCCTGCAGCACCGGCACCTTGCCGACGCGATTCAGCGCTAAAAACGCGGCGCTCTTCTGCTCTCCCTTGGTTAAATCGACAAGTTCATAGGAATAGGGATAACCGGATTCTTCCAGCGCGAAGTGCACCTTGCGTGAGTGCGGCGAGAACGGATGAGCATAGAGTTTCAACACGAGATTCACCTTTGGCCGATGATAAACCAAATGGCTCGTTCTGTGTATGCGGTTTGGCACTGGACCAGGGAAGGACCACAATGCGGGCATCGCCGTCGCATTCCGTCGCACTGGATTGGTGATGCGCAGGCTCGCCAAGGAGCCTCGCGAGCGCCTACCGGATGCAGATAGATCCCGAACATCCCGTCCTGGGGCAGCAGACTCCCTGCCTTGGCTGCGAGCAGGAGCTGACGTTTCTTGGCGGCGTGTTGGTCCAATGCAGAGAGGATTCTGTTGCCAGCGCGGTCGTCGTGAGGGCTGCCGCAGGGATCGGCAAGTCCAGGCTACGTCACGAATTTTTGCGCAGGCTGCAGACGTCCAAGGAGCCACTCCTCACCTTGACCGGCCGGGGCGATCCCATGAAGTTCGGAGCACCCTATGATGAGTCCACAGAACACCTGAGAGCCGAATCGCAACTTGATGTCCTAAACTTCTGACGCTCGCGCTGCACCGCGACTGCCCCAGGTGGCGCGGTAGCGGCGTCTAATAGCCGGCGTGAAGGAAGGCTTTTACGTCTTTGGCGCGGTCGCCATTTGGCGATAGTTCCAAGTACTTCTTGAAGTGAGCCTTGGCCACTCCACCTTGGCCTTGTACTTGCGCCGCCATTCCCAGCACGATATGTGCATCTGCCAGCGTTGGATCTAGCTGCAAGACCTTTTTCGCCAAACGGGCGCCGGTCTCGGCATCTCCTTCATCAATGGCCATCTCCGCTTGCAGTACCAAGGCGGCTGGACCCTGGGGTCTTAGTTTCAGGGCCTTCTGCAAGTTGTATTTGGCCAGGCTGGGCTGACCACGCCGCATGGCGTTGCGCACTTTTCCGATAAATGCATCGTAGCCGTCGTTCGCATGCGCCAAAGGCTGCAGGGGCGCGGGCGGCGGCTCGGCGGCAGCGACAGCTTGTGTCGAAGGAGAAGGGGCGGGCGCCACCGCGGCTACAGGCGGCGGCGAAGTCGGTGGCGGCGCTGTGGCTTCTGCTTTCACTTCCGAAGCGGACGGCGGAGGTGTTTCCGCTTTTACTTCCGGAACGGGCGGCGTCGGCGGCGTGGCTTCCGCTTTCACTTCCGGAGCGGGCGGCGTGGTAATTTCCGTTTTCGCTTCCGCAGGTGGGGCGGCAGCTTGCACTGGCGGCGCTGGAATCGCTTCTAGGGTCGGCGGCGCCGTGGGCGTTGCCGGCAGGCTAAGTTGTGCGGTCGGTCCCGGTCGCGTGGCATTTGACGTCGATCGGGTCAGTACGTGAAAGCCCCAATAAAGGCCCATTCCCAAGCCAAAAAGTCCGATTCCAGCCACTGCCGTTAGCAAGTAGCGCCAGACCGGCACAGAAGCGGCGGCCTGCGATTCGCTACGCACTGGCGCATACAGAATGCCGCTGCGCCAAGCCGGATCACTTGGGGGGCCGCGTAGTTCTTCGCTCAAATCCAGCATCATTCCCGAAGTGGACGAGTCCAGGCCGCTTGACGGCGGGGAAAATCCCGTACCGATGTGATGCTGGCTATCGCCGGACAGCGCTGCCTCGGTAGGTAGCATTTCCGCCGATACCTCGGGAAGTTGCGACAATCCTGAGGGGGGTCTAATGCTTGGCGATAAGACGGGGGCGCTATGTTCGATGGCCATGGGCTTAGGGGGCGCATCGGGCTGCGTCGCCAATCCGGCTTCGATTCCGGCGGGCGGCGAGGCACTGCGTCCAAGCATCGGCATCGGCGGCGGCGTCATGCGCGCCACAGGGGGCGGGGTCATACGCGCCATTGGTGGCGGCGTCGGCCTTGCCGCGGGGGGCGGGGTCAAGCGCGCCACTGGCGGCGGCGGCGTCATGCGCGCCATCGGTGGCGGCGTCGGCCTTGCCGCCGGGGGCGGGGTCGGTCGCGCCACCGGCGACGGCGTCATGCGCGCTATCGGCGACGGCGTCATGCGCGCCACCGGCGATGGCGTCAGCCGCGGCAGCGGTGGCGAGGTTAAGCGCGGCACCGGTGGCGGCGTCATGCGCGGTATCGGCGGCGGCGTCAGCGATTGCCGGCGCGGCTCGGCAGGGGTAGATAAAATGACGAGCCGCCTTTCAGAAAGCAGGCGCGCCACAGCCGCCAGCCGCCCCATGGTATCTAGCGGCAATTCTTCATCGAGCTCGACGACATCCAGAATCGTTCGTTGTCCGTTGAAGCTCGTCAGTACGTCTTCGAGCTCGGCCGGCAGCGCTTCCAGGGACGAAGTCTCTTGCAGCTCGACCGCCGCGGCCGGCAAAAGGATGCTGTCGAGCGGCGGCAGCGTCAACTTAAGCTGGTTCCATTCATCCAAACGCCGCGCCGCTTCTAAAATCAGTTCATTGGCCGAGCGGCCGATGCGATCAGGCCGCAGCATATCGATTAGATCGACGCGATACTCGCCTCCATGCCAGGTGATAAGCCGGTACAGCGCATCTTGTCCGCGCAGCCGTCCCACTTCGGCATCGATGGCCTTGCCTTCAGAAATATAAAGAGTACCGCGCTGTCCGCGCGAATTCTGACAATGAATCAGGCCGGATTTGCCGACGAGCTCCATTGATTGCAAGAGATCCAAAATGGTCGTGGCGCTAAGCACGCCGGAAAAGCGGGCGGCACCCTTGTGCCCGGCCAAGTCTCCGCGCTGCGCCGATTTTTCCAGAAGTGTTTCGACCCGCCACAGCACTTCTTTTAAGTAGATGGGCTTTTCCACGATCTCGCTGACGCCCACTTCCACCGCCCGCATGCGGTTGCTCGGACGATTCGGATCGATCAAGAACAGAAGCAGGATGTTTTCGCTGGCCGGCAGCTCGCGCAGCCGTTCGGCCAGGCTGAAGGCGTCGCCTTCTTCGAGCTCGACGTCCAAAAGCGCCACGGCGGGCGGCTGCGCAGCGGCCTGGGCCAGCGCATCGTCAAAGCGCGTCGCGGTGCTGACGCGATAACCGGCCTGGCGCAGGCCGACCTCTAACAGCCGCAGCGTGCGCACATCGCTGCCGGCTACCAAAACGCCGGGTTGATCGGAAGACTGCCAGAAATGGAGCTTGGGGTACGGATTGGTATCCATGGCCGATTTCACGAGTGTCGGTTAAGTCGTCAGGGAGTCTTACACAATCGGGCTGCATCCTGGCAGGGAAAAGAGAGGGAAATTGCCCAATCTAGGCGCATGGATGCTGCTAAAGCGCTAGCGAAAATTGCAGAGGCGACTCCGCGCAGCGGAAAGGTCGTGCTAGGGTGACGCGCATCACATGTCCCTACCTTTTTCTGATCCCTCGAAAAACTTGGCCGGTGGTTCGGCGCTGCGACCGCCACCGGAGCATGAGCCGGGAGCCGACGAACCAGGCCGCTTGGCACCCTCCGGCACGTCGCGCGCTCCGCGTGAGCCGGCGCCTTTTCGTTTGCCGCTTTTGATGCGCATTTTGGCGATTGTTTCGCTGCTTTTGGGATTGTGGGGCACGATGACCTCGCTGGCGGAAGTCAACGGTGCGCTGCTCTTGAATCGAGACACATTTGTACTGCGCAGCCGAGATCGCCAGATGATGCTGTTTGATCAATTTCAGGCCCAGCCGCCCCAAGCGGCGGCTTCGGGACAGCCGCCCAAGGTGCAATCAGCGCCTGGGCCCGGGCAAGACGTACTACGGCCTTTTGTGGGGCCGTTTTTGAAACTGTCGCGCCAGGAGGCCGAGCGCTTGACCCTGCTATTGGGCGATGCGCTTTATGAGCGCCGCGGGGTTACGGTGCCCCTGGGCGTGCTGCAGCTTATCCTGTCCTGGCTTTTGATAAGCGGCGCGCTGGCCGTTTTACGTCGGCAGACCTGGGGCCTTACGACGTGGAGCTTTGCCTGCTGGGCCAGCATCTTTTTTGCGCTGCTCTGCATGCTTGTGACCTTTGTGCACAGTCGAACGCTGATGGGGAAAATGGGGCAAACCGTCGCCACGGCGCTGTCCGCCGCCAATGGTCAAAGTATCGAAGCGGCGCTGTCTGAGCTATGGCAGATCACTCGGCTTTATGTCGTCATGCGCGCGGCGCTGGAAGGAGTCTGGGTACTGCTTTTGGGACTGACTGCGCTTTATTTGCAGCGCTATGTGCACATTTATGCTCCGGCGCAAGGGCCGGGCAGCGATCGCGAGCGCCCGGCGCGCTAAGTCGCTATGCAGCTATTTGCGGTTACCGCCCCAGGTCTGGAACACGTCGCCGCGCGCGAGATTTCCGCATTGCCCGGGGCCACGCAGATACAGGTCATCCATGGCGGAGTGATGTTGGCCGGCGATGAAGCGGTCCTTTATGGGGCCAATCTGCGCTTGCGCAGCGTATCGCGGATGCTTTTGCGGCTTGGCCAGTTTGTCGCGCGGGATTTTGCCGCCTTACGCCGCGAAATTGCCGCGCTCGACTGGCGTCGGTATGCGGCCTATCCGACCCGGGTCCGAGTGAGCGCGACGGCACACCGCTCGCGACTTTACCACACCGGCGCGATTGAAGAGCGCTGCTTGGCGGCGCTGGCCGATGGAGGCATACACCGCCCAGATGCACCCGGTGAATTCGAATTGGCGGTTTTTTTGCGCGCCGAACAGGACGTATTTACGGTCAGCATCGATACTTCCGGGGAACTTTTGCACCGTCGAGGCTGGCGCATCGAAGGCGGAGAGGCCCCTTTGCGTGAGACGCTGGCGGCTGGGATGTGTCTGCTTGCTGGCTATTCGAAAGCGCGTCCAATGCCCCTGCGCGATCCGACTTGCGGTTCGGGCACGCTCGTCATCGAAGCGGCGCTTTTGGCCAGTAGACGGGCGCCGGGCCGGCTGCGAAGCTTTGCGTTTCAGCGCTGGCCAAGCTACCGCGAGGCGCAGTTTCGCGCCCTATGCCGACAAGCAGAAGCTGACGAGCAGCCTCTAGAACCGGGCCTTTTAGGCGGCAGTGATATTTGCGAATCGGCGGTTTTGCTCGCTCGGCGCAATGCCGAGCGGGCCGGCGTCGCGGATTTTGTTCGTTTTGAATGCTTGGATGTCAAAAAAGCGCGACTGCCCGCGGGGCCGGCGGGCCTGGTGCTGTGCAATCCGCCGTATGGCAAGCGAGTAGATGCGTCCCCCCTGTCGCATCGCAATCTGCGGCAGCTTTATCAAGATGTGGGGCGATACGCCCGCAGCGCCGCGGGCTGGCATTTGGGGATTTTGGCCACGCATCCGCTGCTTGCGCGGGCCGCGGCGCGGCGAACCGCCTCTGTGCCTCTGTCAAACGGCGGTCTGCGCGTGGCTTTGTACCTAAGCGGTGCGCTCGCGAACGAGCTGAATTGTGATTATCCTGAAAACGAGGAGCGCAGAAATGAATATGAATTTTGAAACTGCCGAAGAGCCATGGGTACGTACCGGCTTGCAAGGAAGTCTGCTCATCGCCATGCCGAACCTGCGCGATCCCAATTTTCGTCGCATGGTTACGCTCATCGTCTCGCATGATGAAAATGGGGCGTTTGGCGTCGTGCTCGGCCCGGCGACGAATTTATCGATGACAGCGCTTAGCGAACCCTTTGGTCTGCTTTGGCAGCGCTCGAACATCGAATTTGTCCGCTACGGCGGACCCTGCGAACGCGGCCGCATATGGCTTTTGCACGGGGGCGAGACGCCGCTGCACGAAGCTACAACCATTGCTCCGGGGCTGCATTTGGGGTCTAGTCCGACGCTGCTTGCCGATCTGAACGAACGCGTCGAAGTGCCAGCGATGATTTTTAGCGGCTACGCCGGCTGGGCCACTGGGCAGCTTGAGCGCGAGATGCAAGAAAAAAGCTGGCTCCCCGGCGAGCTTTTGCCCAAGCTGATCTTCGACACTTCACCCGAACAAGTGTGGGAGCAAGCACTTCATCTAAGCCACCTATCGCCGGGATTTATCAGCTCGGGCCAAGGCGCATCGGCTTAATCGGCTTCATCGGGCGCGCGGATGTCGCCTGTTACACTTCACGACTTTGTGGAAGGGCTTGGCGGCGGCGGCAAATCTGCGTCTATACCAGCAATGGAGTCGTCGGCATCGTGAGGCGGTAGATCGTCGTGCTCGAAAAATTCGTGCCGATTGTCTACCTGCGTCACTTCGTCGTTGTTTTCGCCCTCTGAACTTACTGGAAAGCCGGTCGTGGTTGGTTCTTTGTGATCGTGGGTCATGGCTTGTACCTCTGCTTACGCAGCGCACTTAAAAAAGTATCAAGACAGCGTAGCGCAGATGGGCAGCCGTCGTAAACCCTTCGTGCGCGGATATTGCTACGCAGCTTCTGCGACTGCTTGACCTAGGCGGGGTCGCCCGGGTATATCCAGCCGACCAAGGCCTTGCCCCATGCAGTATTGTGAGATTCAAATCGAGCTAAATAGTCGGCACATTGCCCCACTACACGCGGTTTTGTATGCGCGGCAGTTGAGCTTTCAGGAGTCGGATCAGACGACGCTAAATGCTCCGCCGCTTGGGCGCACGCGCATCCATGTCTACATCCCGGCCGATGAGCGGGCGCAAATCCCGGATTTGCTGTCGGCCCTGCAAAAAGCGGCCGAAGTGAGCGGCGGCGGGGCCCCGGCTTTGGCGGTCGAAGTGCGCGATCGCGATGAGGTCGAGTGGCGCGACACTTGGAAGCGCTTTTTTGCCACGCGGCGCATCGGCCGGCTGGCCATCGTGCCCAGTTGGGAAGTCGAGGCCCACACGCCGGCGGAAGACGAAGTGACCTTGCACATGGATCCCGGCCGCGCTTTTGGCACCGGCGGTCATGAAAGCACGCGGCTGTGCCTGCGCCTGCTCGATCAGTTGGCCGGAAAACTGCCGCTGCATTCGGCGCACTATACGACCGCCGCCGATCGGCTCGAGGGGCGCAGCACCGAACAAATCGCCGCGCAGGTCCTAGATGTAGGTTGCGGCTCGGGGGTGCTGACGATTGCGGCGCTAAGGCTTTGGCCCAAAGCCAACGCTGTGGCCATCGATATCGACGGAGAAGCGGTAGAAGTAACCGGCGAAAATGCCGCGCGCAACGGTGTCACGGATCGGCTGCTGTGCGAAACCACGCCGCTCGAAAAGATTTCGATGCGCTTTGCGCTGGTGCTGGCCAACCTGACCGGGCCGACTTTGATTGAGTTGGCAGAGCCGCTGGCGGCGCGGGTTGAAGCCGGAGGCGTGCTCATGCTGGCGGGGATTTTGGAAAACGAAGTCGATACGGTGGCGGCACGGTTTTTGGCGCAGGGCCTCGTCGAAACGGTACGCGCTACCGAAGATGAATGGGCCGCCCTTGAGTACGTCCGGCCAAATCTATGATCCTTCTGAAGCTACCCACGACCCTACACACCGAATTTCACTGCTCTTTGTGCGGACATCAGGCGGCGGTGGAATTTTCCGATCTAAATGCCAGCCTCGAACCTGAGCCAGTGCTTAGCGACAAGCCCTATGCCAAAGAGCAGGCCCTGACAAACGCTGAGGCGCGGCTGCGCAAGCAAGCACAAGCGGCGCTGGCGCTGCGAAAGTGCCCGGCCTGCCAAAAACGCGCGCCGCGCGCAGTGCGGCGGGCGCTACTGCCGGCGCTACTGCCGGTGCTTACCGCTGGGCCGGCGCTATTTATGTGTGGCGTCACCGCAACGGCCCTGATTTTTCCGATGCGAGTTCGTACGGCGGCCTGGCTGCCGGTGCTGGTCGGCGCGCTATTGTTGCTTTGTATCTCGCCCTTTATTGTACTGTACCGTCGGCGCGCGGCCACCTTGGCCGCTGATCGGGCCATACGCTTTTTAGCCGACTAAACGCACCTTGTTCGCTTTACTTCGAGTCGCGATCACGAGGTCGCGGCCGAGGTAATGGCAGATCGGCCTCGGCGGAAGCTTTGCCGCTGAGGTTTTCTTCGTCAGCGCGACGAAAGGCGCCCGTCAGATAGGTGCGCGTGGTGAGATAACCCCCGTAAAATCCCATCAGCGAAAAGTACACGATAATGGTCATGGCCAGAACTTCCGCGGAGTGTACCGCGGCCTGCCGAACTTCGAGCGTAGCATGCTCAGCGGTCGGCAGAATCAGTCCTTGGGCCATAAACTGAGCAAGCCGGTGCAGATGCCCGGCCAGATCTCGAAGCTCGACCAGTCCAAGTCCGACGATAATCTTGGTCAGCCAGTCTGAAATCTGCTCCAGATTGGTATTGACTTGGATGTGATAGCTGCTAGGCGCGGGCGGTCGCGGTGCGGCCGCTCCAGCTTCGGAGGCTGGCAAATTGGGAACGGTTTCTGGCGCGGGCCGTGCGGATGCATCTTTTTGCAGCACGCGCGGAATGCCAAATAGAAAACCGATGAGAGCGCCAAATGCCAGAAACGCGCCGCCGCAAACCACCGCGGGCCAGGCCCGTCCCATGTTTTGCAGATGGAGCATGCACAGGCCGATGAGAATGCCTATAAACAGACTTCCCACGATGATGAGCAGGTCCAGCCAGGAGCGCTGCATGGAAGGAACGGGCGCTGCGCCTGTTGCGACGTTGTGAGGGGATGCGGCGCTAGACTCGCGCATTATCCCAATATGCCACGCCTAGGGCGGACAATCATTCTTTGTCGCGTGCTATGACGCTGTGCATGCGCAAGATGGGAAGCTTGGCTACAAAACTTCGGCTGGGAATGACGCTTTGCGTTGCGTTAGGTGCCAGTGGGCCATATTCGGTACGCGCCGGCGTGCTGCTTGAAGACTTGACTTGGCAAGAGGCTGCTCCGCTTCTGACCCAAGAGACTCTGGTGATTTTGCCCATCGGCGCCGCTGCCAAAGAGCATGGCCCACATTTGCGCTTGAATAACGACTTTCGGCTGGCCGAGTATCTAAAACGGCGGTGTTTAGACCTGCCAGGCACGGTGATTGCTCCGACGGTCAACTATCATTACTATCCGGCTTTTGTTGAATACCCTGGCTCCACGACGCTGCGCTTGGAAACGGCGCGCAACCTTATCGTGGACATCGTGCGCAGTCTGGCGCGGCACGGCCCACGCCGCTTTTATGCTTTAAATACCGGAGTCTCGACGGTTCGGGCGCTGGAGCTTTCGCGCATTGTTTTGGCGCGTGAGGGCATTCTGCTGCTTTATACGGACTTGTTGCGCGCGCTAGGTCCCCTTGAAAAAGCGGTCGCACAGCAAGAAGGCGGAACCCATGCCGATGAAAGCGAAACTTCGATGCTTTTGTACATCGATGCGAAATCGGTAGATATGAGCAAGGCGCAGCGCGACTATCACCCTGGGCGGTCCGGACCTTTTACGCGCAATCCTTTGGGAGCCGGAATTTATTCACCGACCGGAAGCTTTGGCGATCCGACCTTGGCGACGCGCAAAAAGGGAGAATACCTTATCGAAGGCTTGGTCAAGACGCTGCGACTAGACCTGCAGGCGTTGGCCGAAGCGCCGCTGCCGCTGGCCAGCTCAGACTGAGGCGCGCGGCGGTCGCCAGTTGTCGCTAGGCCCAAGCTGCGCAATCTCATATCCTTTCGGATAGCTGCGCAAGTTCCCTTCGCAATATAGAGCGCTCGGCCGGCGCAGCGGAAAATGGCGCAAAAAGCGCGCGCGCATGCGCAGCGCCGACTGTACCAGCGAAACAAATCGCGGCGGCGGCGGCTTTAAGTCAAAAATCGGCCACAACTCGGGCTCAAGCAGCGAAGTCAGCACCGGACGTACAAGGGGACGCAGCGGCCGGGGCATCCAGCTTTCGAGCAGACGAAACAGCGGATTTTTCAGCGCCACGCTGGCATGCGAGCGGCGAAACTCTTGCTGTTCATAGTTGCGATTCCATACTTCGCATTCGGCAAGAGAATTGGGAATGTTCGAAATCTGCATCCTTTTTCCGACTTCGCGCCAAAAATAGTATTGGCTTTGCTTCTCTACCTCACACATCGGGCGCCAGCCGAAGCGCGCGTTCCAGCGCATCGGCTCTAGCATGAGACAAGTCAGGATGAACAAAAAGTCGCGGCTGCGAATGGCAAAACGAGCGTGAATTTGCGCCATTCTGAAAATGACGGCGTGGCCGCGCTCGCTGTCGTAGCCGTGCTTCACGAGTTCGGTCAGCGCAATTAACGTATCGTCATAGCGTTTTTGCGTATGAGCCGCCAAATAGCCATTTGCCGACCACAGGCCGGCAATTTTGGGAGATGCCGCGGATTTGACAAAAGTCATCTCGGCCAGCGTTCGATGAAAATCGAAAGGAAATTCTGTGCCTGCCAAGATGCGCATGATGGCCTGATGATCGCGTTCTGGATCCAGTTTCTGAATTTGCTGCAGATACGAGTCTCGTTTCATGACAAAGCTTCTCGCCGATTTCACAAATCTCAGTGTATCATGTGGCCCTATGTCTACATCTACTGCATGGCTCCTATTGCGCATCCCTCGTACGCGATCCGCGCAAAGAATGTCCGGTGTGCTTAGCATTGATGATGCCTATGTCACAACGGCTGAGGGCAAAGACATTTCGAGCGTCTGCAATGCACTTTTAGCAAAGGCCAAGGAATCGGCTCACACCGTCGACAACGTGACCCTGGTATTTCCTTTGGACGGGCGACACAATCTTGCGCACATCGTGCTTGAAGAGGCCAACCGTCGCGGTTGGCAATACGCGCGACATCTACCACGCGGCCTGGAGTCGCAGCTTTTGGATTTGCAAGGGGCAGATGCCGCGCCTGAGCTAGAAGCCTCTAACGTACCGGCGCTTATCGAAACGCTGACACAGGAAATTCAGTCGGCCATTGAAGATTCGGAACTGGCCGAGGCATTGGCCGTGCTTCGGCAAATCCTGGCGATCGGAATTGTTCACTTTGGAGCGTGGCATCCGGATACGTACTGGGCGCTGTCAAACCTTATCCGGTTTGCCGCGGCAACGGGCGCAGATGCCAATATTGATCAAGCAGCGGGGCTGCTCGAGCATTTGCTCGAGCAACCACTTCCGGCCGAGCTAGACAATCCACTTGGACTTTTGCGCAAACTCGATGAGACCGCGAAAAATTGCGCCCAGTGTGGACGCAGTGAATTGGCCACCCACGTGATGGACGCGGCGCTAAATGTTGCGCGCAAAGCCTTCGGCGAAGAGCATCCCAATTTTTTGGCCATGCAGAACAACGCATGTTTGCTGCTGTCGGCGATCAAAAGTCCGCAAGCCGAGCCGGCTTTGCGGGCGCTTTTGCAATCGGCCAGAAAAATCATGGGCGAAAAGCATCCGAATATCGCGGTTGTCCTTAGCAATCTGGCCGAGCTGCTTGAAAGCCAGGGACGCGCTGAAGAAGCTGCCCCCTTGCGAAAAGAAGCGCAATCCATTCGCAACGCCGCTTCTCCCTAGAACCGGGCAGTGGCTTGCGGCAAGTCCATTTGCTGCATGCGCTGTTCAATCCATGCGCGGTGACGGCGTTCGTCTGTCAGATTGCGATTGAGGACAGAACGGATGACTTCGGGAAGTCCTGACTGCGCAACTGCACGCTCGTAGGCGACATTGGTATCGTCTTCGTTGCTCTTCATCGCCGCTAGGATGACTCTGTCGCCGCCAAGACTTCCAAGTACAACCTTGCCCTTGGTTAGGATTTGTTTGAAGTCGGCTTTGGAGACAGGCGTTCCGCCATACCTGCTGACAAATTCCGCCAGCTCAACTGTATGCCGCTGATGATCGCTCATAAACAGCCTTAATTGGGCCTTGCAGCGCGGATCACTAAGGCGCGAAATGGCTGCCTCATAAGCTTCAATGGCGTCGTAGTCCAGAGCCGTCAAATCGTTGAGCAGCGAGATGATTTCCTTCTCGGTTCCAACTTGATTTCCCATAGGACCCTCCTTTTACAGGGGAGGGTTTATCGCTCCGCTAAGAGCAAGCCACACCCGTCCCCGGTCCAAGTGCCTTTGTGCGCAAGCGATTTCTCGTCTGCAAATTTAATAGATAAAATGGGATCACGAGAAGCGAGAGTCAATCAGAATTCCGGTGGCTCGGTCGATTTTCCGCTTCGATTTCCGCGCTCCGATAACCCATTCTGTGGGGATATCAACCGTCAGTTCGGATCGTTCTTGATGTCGATCTGTCCCCAGCAGTTGTCGCTAGGCGTTTGTACCATGGTGCGCTCGGTGACGCGGCCCGTGCGTCTTTGAACATGTCTTTCCGCTGGGTAGCTCCCGATGTCGCCGGCGCGGCAGAAGCCGTAAAGTGGGCGCAGGCACTGCTGCTTAAGCGGCCGTGCGTCGTAGTCATCGCCCCAAGCTTTGGGCCCGTAGCGGTCGTTATAGCGCATGACGCACTCATTTACGCCATAGCGCTGCTCAAGGTCGTCCTCTTTCCAATCTACCTTGCCCTGCGCATCGCGCTTGGGTTTGTAGATATCTGGCGGGTGAAAAAGGTGGTGGTGTACGCCAAGGTGGTGACCAAGCTCGTGAATGACGCTTCCCGCGGTGTCATTGTATTGAATTTGCGCCAATTGCGGACCGCTGCATTTGGGAAGCGACGCGGCGGTGAACGCTGTCTGAGCCCGCGCTTCGTTTACGACGACATAGGCATAGGTGCGCATCGGGTGCACAAAGGTAACTTCGGCAGGGTTTGCGCCACTGCGCGGGACCGCCTGAGCGTTAAAGGCAAGGGAGTCGTCTTTTTTGAAGATGACTAGATACTGTGCGGCATAGCGATACGCTGGGTCAGCGGGCGTATTGGAATTGACCATGCGGTATTCCGGATCATTCTCGCCACCGTTCAGTACTGCAAGCTTATCGTCGAGAGAAAACCATTCGAACTCGAAGCGGTTGCTGGGTTTTACATATTTGTCAGCAAGCTCATCGGGGTCGTTCCAGAATCCGGTTTTGCGGTTCCAAGCGGTGCGCACGAACTTGCGGGTGGCATCCTTGGAATTAGTGCGCACGACAAAGCCGCGGTACTCCTCAAAAAGGGTGTAACCGTCTCCTTTCCGGCGCTGCTCGGCCGGCTGCTCGTCTTCGTCCCAGAGGCTCGGCAAGTTGCGGCCCGTCGCTTTTGTGTCTTCTTCATATTGATCTGCAACATGGTTGTCGTTGTCGTCGCGCGGCAGCACCAGCACCGTCTTGCCAGTCGGTTCAAAAGTAGCATCGAGGGAATATGCCTCGCAGCGCGCCCGCACCTCTGCCGAGGCAGCAGTGTCCAAGGAAGAAATCTGCAGCACCGCCGAGGTCACTTCAGAAATGGTGTCCGCTGACTGTCCGTCGGAAGCCACCTGCCATCCGAAGTTTACTTTGGGCTCTTCGTCGTTGAGCTTGAAGATCTTCATCGTCTTGCGCGAGTCTTTGGCTTTCACCGGCCAGTTCGTGGTGACGCCGCGGCGCTCGTTTACCTTCGACAGTTCGACGTGAAACTTGCAGGGTTTGTTGTCATCGACGCTGAAGCGCACTTTCAGGCTGGCCTTTGCATCGTGCCGCTTGGCAAGGCCGAAGAATTTCGATTCCTCATCGCTGTCAAGCCAGGGCAGGGGCATCCATTTTTGCCAGGCAGCGGTGCTTTCGCGGTCATTCTCGTCGAGTACGGCCATGTGCATCTTGGCGTCGGCAGTGGGCCGCAGCCGCACGATTACATGAATGGATGCCTGCACCGTCACTGGTCCATCGCTCGCGTCGGAATTGGTAAATTGGTAGCTATACACGCCGCTCAGGAAGGCGGGACCGGCTTGGCGCAGCGCCTTGCGAATGTCGTCTCCGGCCATGGTGAATGTTGCGTGAGCAATCGCCGATTTCATGTAGCCGGGAATTTGGCTTTCGGCCTGTGTCACTTGTTCGCCGTAGCTCTTCTTAAGGTCGGCGCTAAGGGCAATAGTATGCTGCCAGCTTACGTCGCTGCGCATCGTGTCAAGCGTCGTCACCGGGCCGGTCAGACTGATAAAAACACGGCGCGGATCGACGTTCAGCTCGCCACTTAGGCTGCTTTGTCCTCCTTGGCTGCCGCTCTTATGGTCGCAACCTATGTTGGAGCTATTGATGCTGAAGTTGCCCACGCCTAAAGGTTCGAAGATGAGGCTGAACGGCCCTGACTCCGGTCCTGCCGCTACTTGGGACAGCGGTTTGCCCGGTTCTCGGGTTTTGAAGCGCACGGACGCGGTCATGCGCGTCGTCATTGATTCAGTCAGCATCACTTTGCTGGAATGGCAGGACTCAGGATGCGTAGTGACAAGAGTCTGCTCGATGCGCACATCACCATCGACGAAGGGACTTTTTACCTGTATACCACTTGGGCCGGGGCTGGCACCGCGCAGAATTGCACTCGTCTCTTTTTCATTTTTCAAAATAGCGCCTTTGGCGCTTTTCATCTTGTCGCCCCAGGTCTTCAGCAATTCGATCTCGGCAGGACTTGGCGGTACGCCGCGCTGTACCTTTTCCATCACCGCCGCGACATCGGGCGGCATGCCTCCGGTTCCCACGGCTCCTGAGGCTTCGCCTTGGCCGCCTCCGGCCTGATATTGACGTTGCTGCTGCCAGGCGCGGACTTTGGCCTGCTCATCCGTGGTAAGCGGCGCGCCATTGCGCATTTTCTGCAGCAGAATCAGGATGTCGCTTGGCGGCTTCTGCGCAAGAGCGATCGCAAACATCAAGACTAGGAATGATGCCAATAGATAGATGCTTCGTTTCATATGGATCCAGCCTCTTAATATACTTCGTTGGCTGGTTCAGATTTCAAGCAGCGCGAGACCGTTAGAAAATGGCGGAAAATTGTTTTATCGTGAAGGCATTCAACGCTCATACGCCGGAAAGGAAAATCATGACCCCCTTTGGAAAATTTCGTTCCATCTCTGCATTTCTGGACAGCTACCAGGCAGAGCGCCAAAAGGCCATGGCGTCGTCGTTTGGGCGCCTCAGCATTGGAGAGCAACTGACCATGGTGCGGGCCAGCCGCGACCTGGTTGAAGTGTCCGCGACCATTGCGGTTCGTGAGCCTGATGATGAAGACGGCGACCGGCACTATCGGCTGCGCGTGAATTTGACGGAAGTTCAGCAGTCCGACCCGGATATCGATGCCGATCTGCGCCGCTGCCTCAGCAGCAAAGAGCCGGTTTTTGTCGCCATCCGCTACGGGGATCGAATGGGCATTTTAGAACCGGTCGCGGGCCTCGAAAAGGGCGTGCTCGTACACATGCGAGGGGAATGGATTCCCCGCGAGCGGGCCCACGCCCATGGCGGCGAGCAAATGTCGGTGCTGCATTTTACGCACCATCCCATCGGCTTTATCTGCATTCAGCAAAAGTGCTATAGTTGAACCGTTGCCGACGCAGCGCAGCGTCGGCTGGCAGCGCCTTGCCAAAGAACTGCGTCGCGCGCAAAAAGACCGGCGAGCAGAGCTTTGGCAACGCGCAGCAAGGTTTTTCGCGGCTTTTCTGTTGACAATGCGCTGCCTGGCGCAGTATCTATTTCCAGCTTTTTCGCGAAAGTGGCGGAACTGGCAGACGCGCAGGATTCAGGATCCTGTGAGGTTAAACTCGTGAGGGTTCGACTCCCTCCTTTCGCACTGATGGGGCTATGCCGTGGGGGCGCGGCGCTTAGATGTCATTTGGCATCTATTGTGACGATAAAGAATCACCACTGTCGGATTTTTACCACCTAAGCCGTCAGGTCTTGGCATCAGGTCGTCCTCGAGAGGGATTCGAGCGGCTTTGCCGGATGGGCGGCACGGAAAAGTGCCCCATGTAGGCAAATACAGCTCGTCATAAGCATGGCATGGCGATTGCGTTGCCTTCTTCCCGATGTTTGGTCTTAGGTTCGCACTTTCGCCACGGTTACAGCGTATTTGTCGTACCGGCTTTGTGACCCTGGCGCTGCTTTTCTGGATGGCCGATGACGGCATCGGCCGCGATGAATTTCAATGTGAAATGGCGGTTGTGCATCTGACCGACTGCTGCTCGAAGCTTTCGGCCAGCATGCTGGCTTGTGCGCATGGCGGATGCGACAGCCAGGTTCGGCCCGACCTCAGTGAAGAGCGCGCCCGTTGCCTGCAGGCAAAGTCATGTGACGAGCTCGTGCAGCTTGGCGCTTGCGACGTCAACACCTGGGAAGCGGCGCCAGCTTGTGCCGCACCCTGCAGCGCCAAGGTTCCGCCATGTCAGTGATGCGTTTGGCAGTGCTGGCGGTCCTTTTCTTTTTGCAGGGGCCTTTACACGCGACGGCGGCACCGCTCATCGAGCCGGCGGTCTTGGCAACCGGGGCTGAGCTTAGCACTTTGGCCGAGCCGGTCGTGGAAGTGCCGCAAAGTCCGCGTCGTGGGCACTGGTATGGGCGGGCCAGTGTCGGAATGGCCTATCGCTGGGCTTTTGATCAATCGATGCTCGCGGCCGGACTTGACGGTGAATTGGGCGCGCAGAACCAGCGGCTGGCCGGGGGTGTACGGCTACACATCGAAGCGGGTCGGCTGCTCACCGGTCTGCCATTTCAGGTGGTGACCTTTGGACCGATGATGTGGGCGCGCTTTTATGAGCGCTTTCGCGTCGGCATTGGGCTGGAAGGGGGCGCTTTGCTGATCAATCGCAAAACCATGCCGGGCCGGTCGATGTGGACGGTCATGCTCGGCGGTCGAGTGGGGGGCTCTGTGGATATTTTGCGCCTTGGGCCCACAGGCGCCTTGCAGATTGATACCAGCATTGGCGCCTATGCCCTGACGCTGGCCCCTGGCCCAGTGTCGATTTTGACGACCCTTGCCTTGGCCTATAGACCTTAGTCAGTTACCGCGAGAAGCTCGACTTCGAAGTGTAGTTCGGCGTTGGGGGGAATAACGCCGCCGACGCCGCGGGCTCCGTATCCAAGGTTTGGCGGAATGATCAGCTTGCGTTTGCCGCCGACCTTCATCCCGTCTACGCCCTCGTCCCAACCGCGAATCACTTCGCCGGCGCCGAGCGTAAATTCAAAAGGTTCGTTGCGATCGCGAGAACTGTCGAACTTGGTCCCGTTGGCAAGCGTACCGGTGTAATGAACCTTTACGCGTTTGCCTTTAGCGGCGACGATCGGGCTGGTGCCGACCTTCAGGTCTTCATATTTCAGTCCAGAGGGCGTGGTGACCATTTTTCCTCCATGTGCAACGTCGTCGGGCTTCTTGTCTCCGGTTGGGCCGGGGGTTGCCTGGGCTGTGCCTATGGCGCCCCATCCGACGCCAAGCAGAATGCCAAGGGCCAAGCTTGGCAGGACACGGTGACAGGTGCGACTTTTAACATACATTTTTGCCTCTTGAAACGAGTTCGAAGCGCTTTGGCGCGGCCATTTGGGAATTCGTTTGCAGCAACGGGGCGTATCCCCAAAAAGCGACTGGTTGCTCAGAAAACGACAAACCCCCTAGCGCGGGGGGTTTGTGTTTTCTGAATTGGCAATTAGCTCGGGAGGGTCGAGGTGGGAATATCTGTTCCGGCTTCGTTGATGGTATCGAGTACCGGTACCGTCGGTGGTGCGACGGGCTGATGAACCTGTGGATCCGTCGTCAGCTTTGGTCCGGGCTCCAGCACCACATCCAGAACGGCGGAGATGCCGCTGACGAAGACAAAGTGCATCTCTTTTTGAACTTCTTCGGGCACTTCGACGAGGTCCTTGCGGTTGCGCTCGGGCAATACAACGGTCTTAATGCCAGCGCGATGCGCCGCCAGCACCTTCGACTTGATTCCGCCTACTGGAAGCACGGCCCCGCGCAAAGTCACCTCGCCGGTCATCGCCACATCAGAACGCACTTTGCGTCCGGTCAGCATCGAAACCACTGCGGAGACTAGAGCAATGCCAGCCGAGGGACCATCCTTGGCAATCGCCCCTTGCGGCACGTGCAAATGCACATCGAGGCTGTCAAAGAATCCGGCAGTGATGCCGAGTTCTTCGGTATGCGAACGCACCCAAGACAGGGCGGCCTGCGCGGATTCCTTCATCACATCCCCAAGCTTGCCGGTCAGGCTCAGTTTGCCTTTGCCCGGCATGGCGCTGGCTTCGATAAACAGAATGTCGCCGCCGACCGAAGTGACCGATAGCCCAGTGGCCACACCAGGCATTTGGACGTGTTCGGCCAAATCGCGGAAGAACTTGGGAGGTCCCAGATATTCTGCGACATCGCCCTTATCGATAAGGACTTGAGGTTTGACCTCGTCGGCTGGTTTTTCCGCGACTTTCATCGCCACGCCGCGGATGATGCTGGCCAGCTCGCGTTCCAAGTTGCGAACTCCGGCTTCGCGGCTGTAGCGCTCGATGACCTCGTCAATTGCGGCGGTTACAAGCTGCATATGTTCCGGCAAAAGTCCGTGCTCGACGATTTGCTTGGGAATGAGGTGACGAATGGCGATTTCGCGCTTTTCAGTCAGCGTATAGCCGGCAATTTCAATCACCTCCATGCGATCGAGCAGCGCTGGAGGAATCGTCTCTAGCGAGTTCGCGGTGCAAATGAAGATCACCTCAGACAAATCAAAAGGGACCTCCAGGTAGTGATCGCTAAAGGCGTTGTTCTGCTCGGGATCGAGCACTTCCAAAAGCGCTGACGCCGGATCGCCACGGTAATCATGCCCAAGCTTGTCGATCTCATCGAGCAGGATGACCGGATTTTTGCTGCTGACGCGTTTCATCGCTTGCAGCACGCGGCCGGGCAGGGCGCCAATGTATGTACGGCGATGGCCGCGAATTTCCGCTTCATCGCGGACGCCGCCGAGCGACATGCGATGAAAATTGCGCCCGAGCGAGGTGGAAATCGACCGGCCAAGCGAAGTTTTGCCGACTCCCGGCGGTCCCACCAGGCACAGAATCGGGCCCTTTTTGTTCGGGGCCAGTTTGCGCACGGCGAGGTATTCTATGATGCGCTTTTTGACCTTTTCTAGGCCGTAGTGATCAGCTTCTAGAATGCTGCGCGCCGCTTCCAGATCATGCTTGTCGTCCGTGCGCTTTGACCAAGGTAGATCGCACAGCCACTCCAAATAAGTGCGCTGTATCGAGGCCTCGGGCGAGCCATCGGGAATAATGCGCAGCCGTTCAAGCTGCTTTTTCGCCACTTTTTCGGCCTCGGGCGACATGCCGGCTTTTTCGATGCGCTCGGCAAATTGCTCTAGGTCCTTTTCGCTATCGGTTTCGCCTAGCTCTTCCTGAATCGCTTTGACCTGCTGGCGCAAAACCGCTTCCCGTTGCCGGCGCGCAAATTCGTTTTGCACTTGTTTGTCGATGCGCTCTTTGGCCGAGATGACTTCGCTTTGCCTCTGCAAAAGCCCTAGCGTCGTCGACAACCGTTGCTGTACATCTAGCTGAGCCAAAAGCGCCATGCGGTCGGCAAAAGGCGCTTCTAGAACCATCGATGACAGGTCGGCGATAAGCCCTGGCTCACGCGCCTGCTCGAGCGCCGGCAAAATCGCGCGAACTGGTTCAGGAAGCTGAACCAAGCTGCCTAGCTTTTGCGCGGCTTCTTTGACCGTCAGGCTTAGCGCAATGGCTTCGACGGCGTCGGTATTGCTTTCAGGGACGGGTAAGGACCGGGCGACTAGAAACGGTTCGCTGGAGACCACGGAAAGGCGTCGCCGCCGCTCGCCCTTCAAAAGCGCGGTGACTTTGTCGGCGCCGGTGCGCACGACTTTTAGCACCTCTGCCTGAACCGCAATGGGATGCAAATCATCGTTTCCCGGATCTTCAACTTGTGGGTCCCGCTGGACGGCGACAAGCAGCGTTGGAGGATGCTGCTTGACGACCATTTCAAGCAGGCGCAATGAACTTTTGCGCCCAATTTCAAAGGGCATTGTCACTCCAGGCAACAAAAGCATGTTGCGGAGCGGCAGTACCGGAAGCTCTGGCGCGAAATCGCTATTGCTCGGCTTATTTTCAACTGACATGGTGCCCTCTCAGGTTATTTTCCAACCTAATTGCGACTTGCGCAAAAGCAAGCTTGCACCGCAGTGGCCGCGGCGAGGGCGTCGGGCGCATAATTTACCGCGCTGATGATTGCTGCCATTTGCGCGCCGGCTGCGGCAACGGCGGCAGCGCGTTCTACGGTGATGCCGCCAATGGCCACGACTGGACAAGTCGCAATTTGGCACAGGGCGGCAAGCTCTTCCAGTCCGACCACTGGATCGGGATTGGCCTTGCTCGTCGTTGCATAAATCGGGCCGAGGGCAATATAGTCGGCCCCGCCGCGCAAGGCCGCTGCCGCTTGCTCGGCATTGTGCGTAGAAATGCCAAGCAAAAAATTCTTGCGGCCGCAGTTTTTCACGATGCGCTGCGCTTCCAAAAGCGGCAGATCGTCCTGGCCCAGGTGCACGCCGTCGGCTTCGGTGGCAAGGGCGACATCTAGGCGATCGTTGACGATAAGCAGTGTTTCGGGCGGCCGATGGGTACGCAGCTCGGTCATAAGCGCCAGCATGGCGGCGGCAGAGGCGTTTTTCATGCGCAATTGCACGACAGGGGCGCGGGCGGCAAAAAGTGATGCATAAATCTGGCGCGCCGTTCGCCCCGGCAAAGGCGCCGCCGCCGAAATGTCGAGGATGCCGTAAAGGCCGCGTCCGATGCGAAGGTTCATGGCCGGCGAGCTTAGCATCGACTCGCTCTAGACGCTTTAGGCGCCGTTCTAATGCTTGTCGTGGGCTGGTTTGGCCCCGGCGGGGTTCTTTTTGTTTTCCGCTTGACGCTCCAGCGTTTCGCAGGAGCTTTCATGACCGGCTTCGCAAAGAGATTTCACGGCGGTTTCGCGCACGGCGCTGCTGCCGTTTATCCAATCGGCCCAGGCCTGATCGAACTGCGCCAGGTCGTCTTTTTTGGATTCTTTCTTCATGCCGCGAAAACAAGAGCCCCAGGCTTGCGACAGCAAATCGTACTCGGAGGCGAACTTGTTGAATGTCGCTTTGAACGTCGCTGGAGTTTTAGGCGGCGCTTCCTGCGCTTCGGGGATGCAAGTGTCGCGCAGCTTGTTCAAAAACTGCGGATCCAAGTCCCAGCCCTTGCTTTTATTGTGGATGCACTTGCTGGCCAAAAACTCGCGCAGGGCCTGACAGTCCTTCATTTTGTCGATACCCGGCACGGCGCAGTGCAGAAACTTGTCGTACTGCCAGGCCAAGGGATCGGCCTTGTTCAGGTTGGCGGTAGTGCTCCAGGTATCTCCGGCTGTGCGAATTTTTTGCTCGCGCTCTTGGGTTTCGACGCGCTTGGGGGCTCCTTCAGCCCATACCTGTAGGGTATTGGCCAATGCCGCCAGAGATTTGCCGTATTTATCGAGCGGCTCCTCATATTCGGCGGGCGGATTCAGATCTTTGACCGACTTGGCCGCTTTTAGGGCTTTGGGCATGCATTCGCCGGTGACTTTGTCGGGGAAGGTTTTGGGATCGCCGTACAGCTTGCCTTCCAGCGTGGCGTTTAGCCCTTCGGGCGAGTTAAAACGCCGGCCATCGCCGTCTTTGCCGAACAGGCATTTCCAGAAGCCGCCGACCTGCGACTCTTCAAACTCCTGATAGCTCTTCATAAAAGCGATGTGCGCCTGAACCTTTTTGCGGTTCTGGGCGGCACGCACCCCCATAAAGACCAGGCCGGCCAAAATCACGATGCCGATCACCAGATAGACCGGCCAGGGCAGGCTTTTTTTCTTGAATGCATCGGCCGGATCGCCGCCCATGCCGGGAAAGCCACCCATGCCTCCTGCGAAGTCAGTGCCAGGGAGTTGACCACCGTCTAGTTCGCTCATGGTCCTCATCTTTGATCGTCCGGCGCAGGCTTGGGAAGATCCTTTTGCCGACACCGAATCACCGACGCTACTGGCCGAGGCTACAGCGAGATGGGCATGCCCCAGTTAAAATGGATGCGGCCGGGGAAGTGCTGATACCAGGGATCTTTTTTCCAGTGCTCGCTTTGCAGAAGCGGCTCTTGCCCGGGCAAAGTCAGCGGATAGGCATAATCAAGCGAGAGCGCGCCAAACTGGGTGAGCAGGCGCAATAGCGAAATGCCCACGCTAAATCGCACATCGTTCCAGCGCAGTTTTTCCCAGCCGTCAAAGACCGCGCCGGTATCAATAAAAAGCGCGCCCACCCAAGGCCAGTTGAGCAGTCGCGGCGTAATGGCAAATTCCCATTCGAGCTGAGACAAAATGCGCGTGCTGCCGCCCTGCGGAACCACGCGGTAGCCGGCATCACTGGCCAAAGGACCCACCGGTGCGCGCACTTCTTCGGCGCGTAGCGCGTCGGCATCGTAGCCGCGGGTTGAGCTATCGCCGCCCGCGAAATAGCGCTCGACGACAGGCAGCGATGGCTGAAACAGCGGAATGCCGTAATTGACCCGCAGATTCAATTTGAAATTGAAGCGGCGCATTCCCAAGGGCCAGCCGTCTTGGGCCGATAGCTGCGGGCCAAAGGGACGCAGGACCACGGCTTGGGTGGCAAAGGCGATGAAGCTGCCTTGGGCGCTAAACGGCGCAAACGCGCAGCACAAGGCTCCGGTAATTTGCGCCGACAAAAGATGGCCGGCCACGGGCATTCGCGGATTTGTCGGCACCGGAAAGTTTTTTTGCCACAAAGCAGGGGCTTCAAAGCCAACGCGGCGATCCCAGATAACGCCAAACGACAGTTTCAAAGATTGGGTTCGATCGCCGTCGACTTGCGTCGCGCTGCTGCCTTCGGGACGCAAGAGCGGCACCAGAATCTGGCTGACCGTAAACTCTAGCCGCGTATACAAGCTTAAAGTCGGGGGCAGCCGGCGCCCTTGATCATCGGTGGGCGCAAACGATCGGGTCAAAAGGGCGTTGGCGCCGTAAGAATTTACCAGGCCGACGCTGTAGGTTTGCTCATTGCGCCAGAAGCCGCGCAAATCCAGGCGCAGAAACGGGCTAAACAGGCGCGGCTCGGCCAAGCGCACAAGCAGCGACTGCACGCGCACGCCTAATTCGCCGCGCGCTTCGACTTCAAGTCCGCGGCCAGCGACATTGCGCCAGGTGTAACTGGCTGATCCATAGATAAGGTTATCGGTCGAGACGCCGATGCCGATCTCCATCGCCCCGGCGTTGTCGTATTGCTCGGTGACTTCGACCAGAATCGGTACGGGATTGCGGCGCAAAGACCAGTGCTTTTGCCGCGCTTCCATCTGAAATTCGTCGGTTTCTCCGGGATTTGGGATGACGCGTACCGATGTGAAGATTTGCCTAGAGATCAGGTTTTGCTGGCCTTCTAAAAGCTTGCTGCGGTCGTAGGGCTGGCCGGTGACAAAACGCAGATCGCGACGAATGATGCTTTCGCTTGTGACGACGTTGCCGCGAATGATGATGGGCCCGAAGCGCACAAGCTCGTGCTCATCGACGATCCAGCGAATGGTCACGCGGGTGTGATCGGCATTCCAAGTCGAAGTGGTTGGATCGATGTCGGCATAAGGATGGCCGACCGCGCTGAATAGCTCGACCAGGCGTCGTTTGTCGGCTTGGAGATCTTCATCGTTGTAGGGCTTTCCGGGCTTAACCCCCAGGGCCTTTAGCACCTGGGTTTCGCTTTGCGAGTGCGCGCCGACAAATGACACTTCGACGGCGGCTACTTCTTCGCGACGACCTTCGCTGATGCGAAAGCGTATATATAGGTCCGAGTCGTCGGCGCTGGCATCGATCGCGGTTTCCAGCCCCAAAAGCGCCGTGCTTTGCAGCGCCGGCCGCGAGCGGGCGACTTCTACCGAAATGCGCACTTGCGGGTAGCCGGCGCGACGGTAGAAATCTTCGAGCTTGCGCACATCGCGCACTAGCTGCGCCCCAGCGGCAAAGCCGCCTTCGCCAAGCCCGATTAGACCCAGCCGCGGGTAGCGCCGGGTGGTGATCTGTTCGCTGAGCTGGCTTTGCGGAAAGGACAGCGCCGTGCCACCCGCTGCCGGCACAAAGTCGATTTCGCGTACTTTTAGTTGCGGGCCTTCATGGATCAGAAAATCGACTTGCAGCGGATTGGCGCTGCGGTCGCGAAAACGCCAGCCGACGCGAGCTTCGAAAAAGCCCTTGGATTGGTAGTAGCGAAAGATGTTGTAGGCGCTTTCATCAAGCTCGTTCGGGCTGACGTAGTGGTCGCGAAAGATCGTGATGATGTCTTGTTTGGTTAGCGGATCCGGCCGCCGCAGATCTTTTTCCGTGACTTTGCTTAGGCCGATGAAGTGCAAAAGGATGCGTCGGCGTTCCTCGATGCCTAAATCCAGGTCAATCCGCTTGCGGTTGTGATCCGGCCGAATGTCGTGCTTGACGAGGCGCACTCCGACGTATCCCGCCGACTGGTAGTATTCAATAAGCTGCTTGATGTCTTCGTTGATGCGCTTTGGGCTCGTGCGGCCAAACCATAGACAGCAGTGATAAAAACGGTTGCGCAAGCTGGCGCTGCTCAGCAGCGAAAATCCTTCGCTGCGTATTTCACCGATGTCATAAGGCAGGCGAAACAGGCCGGCATTGAGCTTGACCGACACAAAAACGTCGACCTGCTCCGGTGCTTCCGGGGCCCAGTCTAAAAGGATCTTTACGGTGGCGTCGTAGTAGCCGTCGCGCTGCAAAAAACTGATAAGTTCCTGCTCTTGCTTGCTGATTTCGGCGAGCAGACCCGCACCTTCGGGCAAGCGGTAGCCGGTGCGCCAGGTCATGTAGGAACGAATCTCACGCGCAAAGATCGGCCAGTTGCCGGATACATAAATGCGCCGCACGACGCGCAGCGCCTGCAGGGTGATGCGCAGCTCATGGTTGCCGGCCGGCGCAATCGGCAAAAGCTCAAAGCTTGCCTGATAGCCAAGCGCATCCAGATCGTGGCGAACGCGGGCCTGCGTCTGTTCATCCCAGGTGCCCGGCAATGTGACGTCTAAAACATTTCGCACCGACTCGCGGCTGTCGCTGGGCAAAAATTTGCCGGTCAGTGTCAATTGCGAAAACGGCGCCGGCGGTGGCAGCGCCGGGGTGACCGCGTCCGGACTAAGCAGCTGGGCCAACGCCAGGTCGGGCTGGCCAAAACTATGAAACAGCCCCAAAATGAACGCCAGCGCGACGGTCCACCGTATCAATGATGGCCGCGTGTGTGCCCTTGCTCGGTACTTTTGAACTATGATAGAAGGCACAGGAAATTTGTTGGCTCAGTATAGGAGATTTTTGGTATGGCCGATCGACGCGAAAACTCTCTTCTTTTCTCTCTGAACGAGCTTAAAGGTCTCGAAGAAGAGCGGCTGGCTGAAGAAGCGGCGGCTGTTCGGGCGCGTGAAGATGCCGAACGTCGTGCCATCGAAGATGCCGAGCGTCGTCGACGCGAAGAAGCCGAAGCGATCATTGCCGCCAAACAAGAGGCCGAACGCCTAGAGCGCGAGCGGCAAGAGCAGCTGGCCCGCGAAGAGCGCATGCGCATCGAGGAAGGCGAGCGGCGCGCCCGCGTCCAAGCTGAAGCGCGAGTCGAAGAGGCGCGTCTCATCAAAGAGACGCAGGAGCGTATCAAAAAGCAGCTTCCTTACAAGCTTATCGCCATGGTGGGCGGCGCGATTTTGCTGATCGCCGCAATCATTGTCGGGGTCGTCATTAAGCGATACATCGACGATTCGGCGCTTGAGCAAGCCAAGCTCGAAGACGCGCGCAAGAAGGAAAAAGACGCGCAGGAAAAGGAAGAACGCGAGCTTTTGGAGAAACAGCAGCAGGCGCAAAAGCAGCTACAGGACCTGCAGAACCGGCTGAACTCGACCATCAGCGAGATTGAAAAGAAGAAGCTCGAAGACGAAGAGAAAAAACGCCGTTCGAGCGGCAGTGGCAGCGGTAGCAGCGGCAAGAAGAAGGGCGGAGACGAGAAAAAGGGCGGCGAGGAGAAGAAGAAGCCCGAGGAAGATTCCATTCTGTAAACTTTGCCGCGGTTCTGCTGTTGACTTCCCATTTCTGCCGACTAAACTGGTTCCCTCGTCAGTCGCAGTTTCGTTCCTTGAAAAGCAGATGATTTTCAAAAGCTCGAGGCGGTGGGCTCACCGTCAAAACCGCTTCGTCAGCTTTCGGCGGCATAGCCAAGTGGTAAGGCAGAGGTCTGCAAAACCTTTATTCCCCGGTTCAAATCCGGGTGCCGCCTCAAAATTTTAGTTTTGCGTGTGCAAAGTGGGGGCACGCAGATGTGCCGCGTTTGGGACGTGCAGTCGTTTTTAGGCTGTCGAGCGAAGGCGGCGAAGGAAATGCAAGCAGCGCCGTAGCAGCCTGCGCAACGCAGACGAGAAGCTCCACTTGCGCGCTATCGACAATTCTGGAGCCGACGAGATTCGAATGCGCAGCTTCTCAAGCAGTTTCGGGGTCGGGGTCTGAGCATGCCCCTCGGAACTTCCGATCATCAATAGCGTCTTGGCCGTTTGGCTGGGGCTTGGGGTCGGCGCCGCCGCTGGTACGGCCGGCAGCATCAGTCGCGTTTTTTCGTCAGAGGCTCGAATCTTGCGGGCCGTTTCGCGGGGTGGATTGCTGTTTTTGTGGCTCGGCTCAACTGGCGCAATTGGCTGGCTGCTTAGCAGCGCATTGAGCTGCGTTTTTGCATTGTCTCGCGACGGCGACGGCAATATCGGCATGGGATTTGGTGCCGTATGCCGCATTCCGGCCACCACTTCACGCAGCGCTTGTTCGACTTCGCGCATCGACAGATAGCGCTGCGCCGGGCGCTTCATCATCATGCAAAGGACGATTTTTTCTAAGGCCTCTGGAATGTACGCCTCGCCGTCTTGACGTCGGCGCCGCGGTGGAATCGGCGGTTCGGTCAAATGCTTTTGCATGGTTTCGAAGGCGCTTTTGCCGATAAAGGGCAGCTCGCCGGTCAGCATTTCGTACAGAATGCAGCCGAGCGAATATTGATCCGACCGCCAATCGATTTTCTCGCCGGTGGCTTGCTCGGGGGACATATACTCCGGCGTGCCCAGCGTCATCCCGGTTCCGGTCAGATTTTTGTCGACGGATTTGGCGATGCCAAAATCCATGATCTTAATAAAGTGCACATCGCCGCTATCGCTGCCGTCGTGAATGGTCGACGCCTCGGCTTCGTGCTCATCCGGATCGATGATGAAAATATTGTCCGGCTTTAAATCGCGATGAACGACATTTTGTTTGTGCACCGCCTGCAGCCCGCTGGCGATCTGCGCGGCGATATGGCACGCCACCATGGGATCTATGCGCCCCTCGAAGATGGCGTCGCCCAGGGTATGGCCGCGCAGAAATTCCATGACGAAGTAGGGCTGCCCGCTTGGCAGAATTCCGTAGTCGCTAATCTCGACGACGTTTTTGTGCCGAATGCGTGATGCCAGGCGTGCTTCTTGTTCGAAGCGCTGCCGGTCGACTGTATCTCGAGTCGGACGCATCACTTTGAGCGCGAAGAACTTATTGAGATAGCTATGCTCGACCTTATAGACGATGCCCATGCCGCCGTCGCCAAGCTGACGGAGCACGCGATAACGTCCATCGATAAGCTGGCCAATCAATGGGTCGCTGTCGGCGCTACTTTCACTGTCGCTTCTGGACGTAGTGGTCAAGACCGTACCAACATGCAAGTGTATCAAATCTCGAAATTCTTCGAAGCGCTCGCGCAGTCTTTAAGCAGGCTTTGGCGTATTCCATCGGTGATTTCCTGCTGACGCGCTTTGGGCAGCGATGCCGCGTAAACCGCATTTTGCGCCAACTGCGCGACCGTCTCCGCATTCCAGCCAAAGGCTTGCACGCAGCGCCTATATTCATCGGTCAGCGTCGTGTTAAAAAGCGGCGGGTCGTCAGAGTTTAACGTCACGCAAAGGCCCAGTTCCAAAAGGCGGGGCAGCGCATGTTGCAAAAGCGACGGAGCCACCCCAAGGCAGACATTGCTCGTCGGACAGACCTCGAGCGGAATTTGTCGCGCTTTTAGCTCGGCGCAAAGCTGCGCATCCTCGATACAGCGCACGCCGTGACCCAGCCGCTCGGCGCCAAGGTCGCGCAGCGCCCCCCAAATGCTGCTGGGCCCGGCGTTTTCACCAGCATGCGGCAAACTGCGCAGCCCGGCCTTTTTTGCGCGGTCAAAAGCCGCTCGAAATTTTTCGGAAGAATGCTCCGCCTCGCTGCCGGACAGCCCCAGCGCGATGACTCCGTAGCGCTGCCCGGCAATGGCTGCATCGGCGGTGCGCATGCCTTCCTCTGGGGTCAAATCGCGGGCGATGTCTAAGACAAGCGCCATGGTCACCCCAAGCGTTTGCTCCGCCCAGCGTCGCGCCGCAGAAAGCGCCTGAAGTTGCCGCTCTATCGAAATGCCGGTCATGCAATAGATGGTGTAGGCGGTATAGGTGACTTCGCTGTAGACGATGTTTTCGGCCGCTTGCCCGGCCAAAAACTCGCGCGCGACAAGCTCTATGTCCTCGGGCGTGCGCAGGCAGGCCGAGATCACGTGATAAATCTCGACGAAGTGCGCAAAATTGGAAAATCGGTACCATTTGCGCAGCTCCTCCACATTTTTGGCGGGCAGCGCGACTTGATGCCGCTCGGCCAGCGTTAAAAGGGTCGCCGGACGAATAGAACCTTCCAAGTGGACGTGCAGTTCCACCTTGGGCATTTGGACGATGGCCTCAGTCAGTTCGAGCACGCTGCTTGCCATGATAATCTCCATCCTACCTAATACACGCGGCAGAAAACTTTTCTCGGTTCCTTCCTCGCGCGAGGAACGCGCGGCATGGAGGCTACATTGGCTTTGCCAATGGAGGGGCACGAGAAGGTGCTCCTAGTAAAAGAGGACGACGATGCCAAATCAGTATGCGACCACCCAGGAATATATCGATCTTGAGACCCGCTACGGCGCCAACAACTACCATCCGCTAAATCTCGTCATTGCTTCGGCCAGCGGCGTGTGGGTCACCGATGTCGAGGGGCGGCGCTACTTGGATGGGCTATCGGCATACTCTTCGCTGAATCAGGGACATGCCCATCCGCAAATTCTGCAGACGATGATCGAACAAGCGCAGCGGGTCACTTTGACCTCGCGAGCATTTCGCAACACCGAGCTGCCGCTTTTGGAAAAAGAACTGTGCGCGCTATCCGGTCTGCCCGATGCCCGCATGCTGCCCATGAATACCGGCGCCGAGGCGGTCGAAACCGCGATCAAAGCGGCGCGGCGCTGGGGCTATCGCAAAAAGGGCATTCCCGATGGCCAGGCCCAAATTATCGTCTGCGCCGGCAATTTTCACGGCCGTACCACCTCGCTGATTAGTTTTTCTACCGACGCGGATTATCGCGATGGCTTTGGACCCTTTACTCCGGGGTTTACGGTCATTCCGTTTGGCGATATCGAAGCGCTGCGCCAAACCCTGGCGCAAATCGGTACGCGCACCTGCGCTTTTTTGCTCGAACCGATTCAGGCCGAAGCCGGGGTGCTGATTCCGCCTTCGGGATATCTGCAGCAAGCCGCCGAACTTTGCCGTCAGCACAATGTGCTACTGCTGCTCGATGAGATTCAGACGGGCCTAGGGCGTACCGGCAGGTTTTTCGCCTGCGAGCACGAGGGCGTGACCCCCGATGCATTTATTTTGGGCAAGGCGCTATCCGGCGGATTTTATCCGGTGTCCGCAGTGGTGGCTCGTTCCGCGGTGCTCGACGTCTTTGAGCCGGGCAGCCATGGGAGCACGTATGGCGGCAATCCTTTGGGCTGCGCGGTGGCGCGTACCGCCTTGCGCGTGCTGGTGGAAAAGGACGCCGCCGGGGAAACATTAAGCCAGCGCGCCGCACGTCTAGGGACGGCGCTGCTGCAGCGTCTGCAACAAGTCGGCGCTTCGGTGCCTGGCACGGTACGGCAAATTCGTGGCCGCGGTTTGCTCATCGGCATCGAGCTTGTCGAAAAAGCGCGGCCCTATTGTGAGGCGCTGGCCCGACAGGGTGTGCTTTGCAAAGAAACGCACGACACCGTTCTACGTTTTGCGCCGCCGCTTATCATTACTGAAGAGGAGCTCGACTGGGCTTTTGTGCGCCTGGCGCGCGTACTTACTGCTGGCAGCGCCGAACTGAAAGAGCTCGGCACCGCCGCATGAGGCTTGCCGCATGGTGGGGGTTCTGACCATTTTCATTGCTTCGCTGACCGCAGCGGTTCCGGCGCCGGCCCCGGCTCCCGAACCCCTGCGGGACGGGGCCTTTGTCACGGTTCACGGCAGCGAGTTTTTCATCGGCAATCGACCTTTTCGTTTTGTCGGCGCCAATGTCGATCCACTGCACGGCGACGTCAATCGGCTGCGCTACCGCGAAATTCTCGATGCCATGGTGCTAGACGGCTTGACCGTTGGGCGCATCTGGGCCCTGGGCGAAGATGTAAGCGACGCCAATCCTTGGTCGAAAAAGCATGTGCTGTTTCGCGCCGGCCCCGATGGCTTTGTCGAAGAAGCCTACATTCAACTGGATCGAGTTTTGGCCGCGGCCCGGCGGCTAGGTTTGCGGCTGATTGTCACCTTGTCCAATCACTGGCAAGACTACGGCGGCGCCCCGATGTATTTGCGCTGGGCCGGCAAAAACGCCGACGGGCTGAATTTAGAAGAATTTTACTCCGACGAGCGCACGCGCGACTATTTTCGCAAAGGGCTTTTGCGGCTGCTCACGCGGCGCAACACCGTAAACGGAGTTCCTTACGTCGACGATCCCACTATTTTTGCCTGGGAGCTGATGAACGAATCGATCGTTTTTTCGTCCCGGGGCAAAGCCGCGCGCCTGGACTGGATTCGCGAGATGGCGCGCTTTATTCACGTCCATGACAAAAATCACATGGTGGCCGCCGGGCTGCTTGGCTACAGCCAGCACAAAGAGCGCGATGAATGGATTCGCGTGCATAAGCTTCCCGACGTGGACTACTGCGACAGCCACATTTACATGCAAAACGGCGAGGGCGGCGTCTCGCTGCAGCGCATGTACGATTTTTTGGACGACCGGGCGCAGCTTGCGCGCTTCGTCATTAAAAAACCGCTGGTCATCGGCGAATTCGGCTTTCGTACCGATGGACCGCGCAACTACCTGGGCCATCCCCGAAACGAGTGGTTCGAGCGCTTTTTGCGCCGTCATTTTCGCAACGGCGGCGCTGGCGCACTCGTTTGGATCTATCAGCCGTACTTGGGCAAGCCGCGCGACTTTGGCGTCTACATCGATCGATCGGATACCGAAGATGTACGCGCCGTGTTGCGACGCACGGCGGTGCACGTTCTTAGCTCGATACGTCCGCCGGTGCTGCTCGAGGCCTTTGGGCCGCCCAATCCGCGCATCGGTCCCGGCCGCAGCAGCGAGCCCATGTATCAGACCATGATCACTTTGAACGGCAGCAGCGTCCCGCACGCCGGATGGCTGCGCACGCGTCCGGAAGAGCATCTTTTGCCGGTGCCGCCCGGAGAGTTTGCGCGCGCTCATTTCGAACGGGCCGGCTATTGGAATGGCGGAGTGGTCGCGCACGCCTACGGCGGCGACATCGGCGAGTTTGCCTATCGCTTTGTTCCGCCGCTCCTTTACTATGCGCCGACCTTTGTCGAGGTCGAGGCGCGCTTTTCCTCGGAATGGCCGGGTGCCATGGGACCGCTTGATGGCGGTTCTGAGGTGGAACTGCTCATCGATGGCAGTGTCGTGGCCCGCTTTGCCGTGCCCACTGATGACGGAGTGGGCGAACGTCGGCGCATCCGCCTGCACGATCCAGAGCTGCTGGCGCGGCTTATGAAAGGGACGCACGAACTGGTTTTTCGCGTTCCAAACGGTGCTTCTGCCAACGGCTTATGCATTTACGGCGCCTATCGCGGTGCCGAGCCGGCCCCAGCCGGTGAGTTTTCTTCCATTCTGATTCGCTATTTGATTGGTCCCAGCGTCAAATAGTGTCCGCGGCAAGCTACCGGCTGACATACAGGTATAAGCTCGCTTCTTACTATGACTCGGTTGATGAAGGGTTTGTCTGAATGGAATCAGCAAGCGCTTTTGGCGAAGTCTCAAACCACTGCCTAACTGTTTCCTCGCCTAGATGATCGTAGATGTAGGAAAGATAGAGGCGAAAATTGTTCTGAAATGTCTCTGGGCTCTCGGAAAGCGCCGACGCCATGTTGGGCTCGTGGTCCATATATACTCCAAAATACTTCGTGCAAAAATCGCGATAGGCACGAGTATTTAGAATAAATGCGTGCCACATCGTATCGATGTCTCGCATTTCTTCGTGCATGACCAGTGGAAAATCCAGTGCAGGGTCTTTTCCACGGACTGCCCGATCTGCTTCCAGCTTTCGACTAAGCCATAGAAACTTGAGCGTTGACTGAAATAGTTCCTCAGCTCGTGGCGCGAGTGTCGGATAGTCGAGGCGAAAAGCTTGAAGCGTCTTAGGATGTTCATAGGCGAGTAGATCTTTTAATTCAGGTAGCTTCATAGTCGCTCCGTGAACCGGTCGGAGCTTTCGCAAAATACTCCGACCGATTTCACATTTAGAGAGGTTTTTGTATTTAACTAAACTCACGCATTTTGACGACGGCCCCTGTCAAATGTGGCCTTCTTTGCAGTGAGCCTGATTTATCCGCAAGCGTTCCAACGCCACCAGCAGCATTTATAATGAAGAATTCCGGAGCGTAGTTTTTTTTCAACGATCGATGTAATGAGTGCTTCTTTCATTGGATACCTCCTGTTGTAGAAAACTTGTCTATGCGATGCAGAACTCCAACATGGCGATAAATGCCAACGACTGGAGTGTTGATAGACAAGACGAAAGAGATATTAACCGCGAGAAAATTTTCGAAAAGCTACCTTTGGCTAGTATATGTTCGCTTATGAACATCGATCGTCTGCGCTACTTTGCCACTGTCGTTGAAACCAAAAATCTGCGAAAAGCTGCTGAACTTGTTCACATTGCGCCAGCGTCCATGTCAAAGGCCATCTCGACCCTGGGCGATGATTTGGGTCTGGAACTGTTAAGGCCCGAGGGACGCGGCATTGAAATTACTGAACAGGGAATGGATGTCTATCGTGCGTCCTTGGGCCTTCTTGAGGAGTACCGACGGTTTCAAGAGCAAATGGCTCTTTCAAAGAATGCTCCATCAAAACCCAAGCTGAGAATTTCTTCCTTTGAAGTATTTAGCAGCAGTTTTTTGAGCAGCTTTTTCGCAGAGCTTATTCCTGACGAAGAAGTTCTGCTTCTTGAGCAGGAGCCTGGAGAAATTGAAGATGCTATTTTAGACGACGTCGTTGAGTTCGGTATTACTTATATTCCAAAGGCCAATGAGAGGCTCGAATTTACTGAAATCGGCCGATTTCAAATGAGAATATTTGGTCATCCGAAATGGAATGAAGTTCCTTTTGAGGAATGGCCATTTGCGATTCCGATCACGCGCCTGAGCATTTACGCGCAGGAATATCAATCATTGGACCTTTGGCCAGAGCTTCCGCTCAAACGGTTCATCAAATACCAGTTCGAGCTTCTGGAAACGGCCCTGAGTACCTCAGCCATCGGGCTTTCCGTTCTGCACTGCCCGACCTTTGTCGTAAGCCTTCACAATCGATTGGTCAAAACCGAATTTCATTTAGAGGAGCTAACACCTCCGGCAAGCTACAAAGCTCCACCAGCGATTTCGATTTATCTGGTGGCCAAAAAGGGAAACACTCGAACCGCTGACCTTGAGCGGAAGCTTGCCAAACTGCTGCGCTCTCTCAAATAGCGATTCCCTTTGATGTTGCCGTTCTTAAGCCCTTCTTGTTAAAGACCTTCTTGGGCCAAAGCGGCCGATTTGTGATCTTGCTGGTGCGCGCGAATTTCCTGCAAAAAAGCCGGGCCGTAGTCGCGCAGCTTTTTTTCACCGACGCCGGAAATGCGCAAAAATTCGGCCTCTGTCGTCGGATACTGCGAAGCCATAAGCCGCAGCGAAGCATCTCCGAAGATGATGTAGGGCGGCACGCCGCGCGCATCGGCCATTTGCTTGCGCAAAAGCCGCAGGCGTTCAAAAAGGCTTTCATCACAGGCAATCGCTCCGGACCGGCCCGTCGCTTTGGGCGCAGCCTGAACCGCTGCTGCCTTGGCCGCCGCCCGACCCGTGGCTTTGGGCGTGGCCATGGGCCTAGTCAGGGTGACCGTGCGTCTTTCGCGCAGGACGCTTAGCCCCTCTGTGGTCAGATCGATGGTGCTGTAACGCTCTTCGGCCAGGCGAATATAACCCAGCCGCAAAAGCTCGCGACCCATGGCCGCCCATTCCAAGCGGCTGTGCTCGGTGCCGATGCCGTACGTGCTTAAGGTGTGATGTCCATGCTGACGTACTTTGTCGGTGTCGCCGCCGGTTAGCACCGCGATGATGTGATTCATGCCGACGCTAAAGCGCTGCTTCTGCTGAATGCGAAATACACAGGACAGAAACTTTTGCGTCGCAATCGTGCCGTCAAAAGTTTCGCGCGGCAAAAGGCAGTTGTCGCAAGAGGCGCAGTTTGGCTCCGGAAAAACTTCGCCGAAATATTCCAGCAGGGCGTGGCGCCGGCAGCTTGCAATTTCGGCGTAATGAACCATTTGGCGAAGCTGCTGGCGGGCGATGCGCTGCTCAGTTTCATCGGTTTTTTCGTCGATGAAGCGAATTTGCTTGGCGACATCGCCGGGGCTAAACAAAAGCAGGCATTCGCTGGGCAGGCCGTCGCGACCGGCACGACCGGTCTCTTGGTAGTAACCCTCGACGTTTTTGGGCAAGTCGTGGTGTATGACAAAGCGCACATTGGGCTTGTTGATGCCCATTCCAAACGCGATGGTTGCGCAAATGACTTTCACTTCATCGCGCAAAAAAGCCTCTTGGTGACGCGAGCGCTCGGCGGCTTCCAGGCCGGCGTGATAGGGCGCAGCGGCAATGCCGGCGGCCGCCAATTTGTCGGCCAGGGCTTGGGCCGCGGTGCGGCTGGCGCAATAAACGATGCCGCTTTCGCGTCGGCGCTCTGCAATAAAGTCGTGCACTTGGCGATGCGGCGAATTTTTCGAAAGCACGCGATAGGTCAGATTCGGCCGATTGAAACTGGCGCAATACACCACCGGCTGCCGCAGTCGAAGCTGGCGAATGATGTCGGTGCGTACACGCTCGGTCGCCGTGGCGGTCAGCGCGATATACGGCACTTCGGGCAAGCGCTCGCGCAGGCTGCTAAGCTGGCGATATTCAGGCCGAAAATCATGCCCCCATTCGCTGATGCAGTGCGCTTCATCTACGGCAATGCAGCTGACCCCCCAGCGTCCAATTTCGTCCATCAGCGAGCCGGCAAGCAGCCGCTCGGGCGCCAAGTACAAGAGCTTGTATTCACGGGCCTGCAATCCGCGCCGACAGATACGCGCTTCCTCGCTGGACAAGGTCGAGTTCAAAAGCGCCGCCGGCACGCCGCTGGACAAAAGCGTGTCGACCTGGTCCTTCATGAGCGCAATCAGCGGCGAAACGACCAGGGTAAGTCCCGGTCGCACCAGCGCCGGAAGTTGAAAGCAAAGCGACTTGCCGCCTCCGGTGGGCAAAAGCGCAACGACGTCTCGCCCGGCTAGCGTATCGCGAATAATCTCCTGCTGCAGAGGCCGAAAACTGGTGTAGCCAAAATAGCGTTTTAGCGGTTTTGATAAATCAGGCAAAAAAAGCGGGTCCGGCGCAAGCACCCGCAGAAGATACCTCGAGCGCAAAAGCTTACAAGGGCCTGTATACGATACGATGTGGCTGCTGCATAGTTGGATGCATATCATCACAATACGGGCGCTGCCGGGCGCTGCTGGCAAGCCTTTCACCCCAAATTCAGGCTAGGATCTGCAGATGCAATACGACTTTGTGATCATCGGTTCGGGCTTTGGCGGCAGCGTGTCGGCCTTGCGCCTGGTCGAAAAGGGATATCGTGTCCTACTGCTTGAAAAAGGGCGGCGTTTTGCTCCGCAGGATTTTCCCGCATCCAACTGGGACTTGCGGCGCTGGATGTGGATGCCTTCGCTGGGCATGCACGGTTTGTTCAAAATGTCCTTTTTGCCGCATCTGACGGTGGCGCACGGCGTCGGCTACGGCGGCGGATCGCTCGTCTACGCCAACACCCTACCTGTACCCAAGCCCTCCTTTTTTCAGGCCGATTCGTGGGCCAATCTGGCCGATTGGCAGACCGAGCTGGAAGCGCATTACGCGACCGCCAAGCGCATGCTGGGGGCCACGCGCAATCCTTATGTGACTCCCATCGACAAGATTTTTCGCAAAGTCGCGACAGACATCGGCCGTCTCGAGCAATTTCAAAACACCGATGTCGCCGTCTACTGCGGTGAGCCCGGCAAAACCGTTCCCGATCCCTACTTTGGCGGAGAAGGGCCGCCGCGCACCGGCTGCACCCAGTGCGGAGGCTGTATGCTCGGCTGTCGGTTCGGGGCCAAAAACACCCTGGATAAAAACTATCTATATCTGGCCGAGCGACGTGGTCTGCAGGTTCGCACCGAATCCGAAGTCGTGCACGTGGCGCCGCTGTCAGCAAGCGATTCGGGCCAAAGCGGATATCGCATAAAGACGCTGGAAGGCTTGGGTTCGCGCCGTCAGAAAAATACCTACGAAGCCAAACAGGTGATCTTTGCCGGCGGCGTCATGGGCACCATCGATTTGCTGCTGAAGCTGCAAGCCGATGCCAATGCGTTACCCAATCTGTCAGAGCGCCTGGGCGATTACGTGCGCACCAATTCCGAGTCGCTTATCGCCGTGGTTAGCCGCAATGCCGAGCGCGATTTGTCGCGCGGCCTGGCCATCACGTCGATCATACACACCGATGAGCATTCGCATATAGAACCGTGCCGCTATCCTTCCGGATCGGGGTTTTACCGTGTGCTGGCGGCGCCGCATGTGGGCGGCGAAACGCTGCCGCAGCGGCTTTTGAACCTAGCCGGAGTAATGGCCAAAAACCCCATCGATATGCTGCGCGCCGTCGCCGTTCCCGATTGGGCCAAGCAAACCGTCATCCTGCTTTATATGCGGACGCTAGATGGCTACATTCGGCTGCGCCGTGGTCGGGCTTTGACCACCGGATTTCAAATGGGATTGAAAAGCGAACTGGGGGAAGGACCGCGCCCGACCGCGTTCATTCCCGAGGCCACGGAGCTGGCGCAGCGTTTTGCCGCCGAGATTGACGGCTTTCCCGAAACGCTGCTTACCGAAACCCTACTGGGCATTCCCACCACAGCGCACATTCTTGGCGGTGCTTGTATGGGCAGCTCGGCGCGAAGCGGCGTGATTGACAAAGATCACCGCGTTTTTGGCTATTCCGGTCTGTATGTCATCGATGGCTCAGCGGTATCCGCCAATCCGGGCGTAAATCCTTCGCTGACCATCACCGCCCTGGCCGAACGCGCGATGAGCAAAATTCCCGCTCGAGCTAACTAGAACTCCAATGTCCTCGCAGGCGGAAATTATTCCGCCTTGCGGGGCAGCGGACCGGGCGGAAACCAGATCCAGCCGTCCTCGGCAAGGACCGCATCTTCATCGCCAGGAAGCTTCCAGCCGTCGCGTGTCCACAGAAACGCGGTGTAGGCGCAAATCAGCGCATCGAACTGATGGTCGTTCTGCAGCGCAAATTCGCGCCATTGTCCGGGACCAAAGCGCAGATCGGATAGCTCATCTAGAACGCGGGCGCGCGTCGGCAGGGCATGGCCAGAGCGTTTGTAAAGCCGCGCCACCTGCGAGTTTGGACCACCGCGTCGGCGGGTATGGTCGAGCGCGATAGCCAGGCCATTGCCGTCCTTATATAAAACGCGCGGCGAGCCGAAACTGCCGTTTGCCGGAGTTTTTCCCGGGGACGGTACCGCGGGGGGCGGGCTGTCGGGAAATAACTGCGCCAGTGTCGCTTTGGGGTAGACCTCGAGCAGGTTGTGGTTCAGCCGGTAAGTCGAAGCGAGAGCATGACGAAGATAGGCCATGCGGGCGGTCAGCGGACCCATGCCCTGCCCAAGCGTCTCGCGCGGCATGATTCCGAAATCTTCGTGCAGGAGCACTTCGGTGGCCCGCTGCGTGTACGGCGTGTAGCGCGGTTTGCGCTGGCTCTGCGTGGTGTCTTCCTGCCGAGCGCGGCGCTTGCGAAACCAAGCGACGATCGGAACCTGACAGTGATTGACGCTGGGGCAATCCGGCAGCACGCAGCGCACGCAAGCCGGCAAGGTCAAGGGCGCGTCGATGGCCAAAACCGCGTTTTCGGAATGGCGATTTAGATACTCGATAAGCTGTTCATCGTACCAAGGCCCGTGTACGCCCAGATCCTCGACGATGACCTCGGGGCTCTTTTCGCCAGCGCGGCTAGTGCTTTGGGCCAAGCGCAAGCGGGCCACGGCTGTGGACTTGCCCTTGCCGCCGCCTAGATCGACCCCGATAAACGTGCGAAATTCTCGACGCATCTGCTGCGCTCTCTCTCGTGACGATGAACCGTCTGAGACGAAAGTTCAAGCCTTGACAGTGCTGGCTAGGCTATGCCCCGTCGGATTCGATGCGATGAAGGTGTTCGCGCACCGCTTGCACATCGCGTCTTCGCGGCGTCTTAATTGCTCGGCCAGGTCACTATTCGAACAAGAAAGCTACAAAACGATGCGCCCGGGCGAAAGCAGCGCGCTAGACCGTCGTCAGGAGGCCAGTAGCGCGGGCAGGCGGCGCCGACAAAGCTGCAGCGCTTGCAGGCGGCGCACCGTGCGGCCCACATCGAGCAGCGACATGTGGCTTTCTTGCGCGATCTCGGCCAGGCTCAGGCGGCCATTGCACAGCCCAAGCACTATAATTTCGGCGTTGCTGAGCCCAAGCCGTTCTAGGCCCACGCCCGATCCTGTCGCTGCGCCCTGGCCGATGTAGACGGCGTCCTCATCAGCATCTTTTTGAATGTAGGCAAAATCGCGAATGCGTCTATAGCCTTCTAAAAGCAGCGTCTCGGCATCTAGCCCCAAAGAGCCGCCAAGCTCGGAGCTTGCCGCATGCGGCGGCGGCGCGGCCAGATGATCAAAAAAGAAGCGTCCATGTTTGATGCGCAGCGCGGAATAGATCAGCTCTGCGGTCTGGTGTGCCAAGGCTTGACGCAAAGCGTCTTGGTCGATGTAGCCTTCCTGGCACAAAAGTAGGCCGAGCAAGTGATCTTCTAAGTGATGCGCTTGCCGTCGGGCGACGATTTCATCGATCTGGGTCGCGCTAATCGCTGCGGCTTCGCGCAAAAAGCGGCCAATGCGCAAGTCTTCCTTGGCGGGCCCGCTGGCCGTGCACAAGTCTATACGCCCATCGCGCCAGGCAATCGTCAATTCATTCAGAGGCTCGGTCGGCGAGCCTTCGAATTCGGTCACCACTCGCAGCATGCCGCTTTGCCGCTGCCGAGCAAGCATGCTGATGACGTCGATAAGCGGCACCACCGCCAAATCTCCGGCCAGCGCGGCGCCGCCGGGGCTAAGCATGTTGCTGCTCGGCAAGGGCGGCGGCTCACTTGGTCGAGCCGGCAGGGCGTCTGGTGTAGACGGTGGCAGGGCGATGCTTGGCTGGCTGTTATCGCTGGAGCGACTTGCGCGCGGCGGCAGCGCATTAAACTGGGGCAGGGTGCGCGAGCGCAGCGGCGTGCGCAGAGAACCCATTTCCGCCATCGGGGCTTCGACGGGTGCTGCCTTGAGCTCGTCGGAAGATGTCCCTTCAGAGCATTCCAGAAGTTCTATCTCTAGGGAGACCGCGGGATTGGAACCGCTGGCCAAGACGCGGGCCAGTTCCTCAATATTGCTAGGCGCCAGCAATGTATCGGCGGGGCCGAAATCGGAGTGGTCCTCAAATGGATCCAATTCGACTTCTGGATCGGTCGCGGGCGGCGCTGCGTGCACCGCCACGTCCGCGGCGGCTTCGGTCTGTGGCGGCGCCGGATCCAAGCCAATCAAGCGGCGGGCACTGGCGACCACTTGGCTGGGAAAAATCGGTTTGACCTGAACTTCGACCCCTTCGGGAAGATCATAAAAGGTGCCAAGGACCGGAACCAGGGCCAATGCCGGTTGTGCCGAAATGCGTTCCAGCAGCCAGCGTCCACCGGAGGCCGGACGCACCAAATCGACGATCAGCAAATCCGGCGGCGTGGCTTCGGACTGTAGAAGCGCCAGCGCATCGTTGCCGCGCGCGACGCAAGTGGCCGAGATGCCGGCGTCGGCAAACGCCGCCACTACCTGGCTGCCAAAAATTTGGTTGTCGTCGACAATAAGTACACAGGGGGCGACCATGGCTTGGCGAAACTAACATATTCGCTGGGCGCGCGGCCACCTCCATCGTGTCAGGGCTGCCGGGCCGGGGCCGCATCATCAAGGACCAAAATCGCTCCGGAGCGCGGCGGCACCCCAACGAAAAGGCGCGGCCCGGAGATTTGATATCGGACGTCGCTAAGCACGTCGCGCAGCGTCGCGCCAGCGGCAAATCCAAGCTCGGGCGGCAGCGGCACCATCGACTGCACAGCGGTCGGCAAGCGGTTCAGCACCACCAAGGCTCCCTGTCGCGGATCGCCATTTGTATCCAGGCGCGCATAGGCATAAAAATCTTCGTCCAGAAGCACTGGCAGCATGGGCCCGCGCCGCAGGCCGCGCCAGCCGGCACGCGCCGCCAGCAATGCTGCCATGCGCTGCATCTGCGCTGTTTCGCGCCCAAAAAGCGCCGTGTCAAAGCGCATAAAGTGCCGATTGTCGGGGTCTCCGCCGCCGAATTCGCCGTATTCGTCGCCGTAGTAAAGGAGCGGCATGCCGGGCAGGGTCATGATGGACAGCATGCCCAGCCACAGCCGATCGTAGGGCTCGCTGTCGATAGGGGCGACGGGCAGGTCTTGCCACTTGTTGGATGCAATGTCGCGGCGCCACGGGCCGCTGGCTTGCCGGTAGGTCGACAGCGTGACAAAGCGCGAAGTGTCGTGGCTGCTTAAATAATTGACCATCAGCGACCCGGCAAATTGCTGCAGGCTGGCTTGCGTCCAGTAGTCGGCGTGCACAAAGCGCCGCTCGTCGTACGCAAAAACGCGATAGGCAATGCTGTGATAAAGAACGAAGTCGAATTGACCATCTAGGCCCCCCGGGCCCATATAGCGCTTGATCGTGTCGTAATTTTCGCGATTGTCGGCAATCGAGCCGTCATTCCAGCCCATCGCCGTTTCGCCGAGCAGGTAATAGTGAGTGCCTGCTTGTTCGAAGCGCTCGCGCACGCGCGCACTCAGGTTGAAGATGGCCAAATCTTCGACGTGTTTGACCGCGTCTATACGCAAGCCGTCCAGATCAAATTCCTCAAGCCACCACAGCGTGTCGGCGATGAACTGTTCGGAAGCGGCTTCCACCGTCCAATTGATGTCCGGCAAGTACGAAGCAAACAGGCAGGTCAGGCGCTGCTCGGTAAAATCGCAGCCCGCGGTGCCGCAGATACAGCCCTGACGAAACCAGTCGCGGCGCGCGGAATTTTGAAAGTACTCGTGCTGCTCGTGCACGTGATTGAGCACGGCGTCCATGAGCACGCGTATGCCATGCCGATGAGCGCTTTGGACTAGGTGGTGCAGCGCTTTTTCGCCGCCTAGGCGAGCATTGATCGAGCGGGCGCGCACCGGCCAATAGCCGTGATAGGGCGCAACCTGATAGGTGCCGCTTTGGTCCACATAAGATGCGTCGGGTTGGGTATTAAACGGAGTCAGCCACAGCGCCCGCAGATGCAAGCGGTCGAAATAGCCCTCGTCGATTTTGCGAGCAACGCCCCACAGGTCGCCGCCTTGATAATTGGCCGCTGCCAAAACCTGCGAAAGCGGCTGATTATTGCTGGAATCGCCATCATAGAAGCGGTCGGTGACGCCCATATAAAGCGGCGTGTCGGCAAATGAGAAAGTTTCCGGCTCGATCCAAAAGGGCAATAGCAGCGGCTCGCTGTCCTGTGCAAACGCCGAGGCCGCAAGGCGTATGGTGTATTTGCCGTCTGCGAGAGCGTTCAGCTTGATTTCGATGGCGCTGCGATCTTCGCTGAGGGCAAGCTCGTCGTCTTTTAGCGGTCGTGACGCGGGCTCATCGGCGGACTGCACGGCGGGGATGCGCAAGCTGCTTTTAAGGTGGCACAGCCCTGGCGGTCGGCCCACCGCTGAAACCACCTCAAGGCGCGCGTGAAAGCTGCCCGGCAGTGCTGCCGGTCGCGCAATGCGCAAAGAACCGGAAACTAGGCGCAGCGCCGGCCGATGGCAATCCGCGACGCGCAGTCCCGAATTTTCGATGCCGCCGACGTATTTGCGATAGTTCTGCGTGGAATCAAGGCGCCAGTCAGTGCCGTCGAGCACCAGTTTGTAAGCATGCGTTCCCGGCGGCAGCCGCAGGGCGATGGTGTAATTGCCGGCGCCGTCGGGGCCGCTTAGCGGCTGCGCCGTGGCGCTAAAGCCGTTCCACTCCCCAGCCACGGCGACACTTTGAACCGCTCGGGGCGGTAGATAAGTGACTTGGACGGGGCAATTGCCATCGTCCTTGTTCAAGGGCGGCGCCGGCGCGCAGGGATCGACAAGGCTCGGTGGCGGTAGCATGGCCGCCGCATCCGGCGGCTCTGGGCTTGGAGCGGTTTTGCAGCCTCCTGCAATCAGCAGAAAAGCCAGTGCCCTAAGCCCCAGCGCCCAAGCTTTCATGGCTTTGCGGACGGCGCGGCGGCAGTTCCGCCATCGGCGGGACGGGGCGTGGCATCGGTCGGCGCATCGGCACGGGCATATCCCCAATCGCGCATCAGCGTGGCGACCTCACTGGCGCTGGCTGCTGGCCGCGTGGTGGCCGTGGCCGACATCCCCGGGGCCGCCTGATCGCGCCACAAGAGCACTTCGCCACGTTCGCCCGGCACGGGCGGATAGCTTGCCGAAAGCCGATCGAGCAAAAGGCCTTCGACAACGAGCGGCCCTCCTGCGGCAATCAGCGGCAGGCTGAAGGGCCCAAGCAAAAGCTCGCGCGGACCAAGCGCCAAACCATCGCGAAATAGCGTCAGCTCCAGCCGCGCCGCTGGATCGGCCAGCACATCCAGCGACCCGCCTGGCCGCAAGGTAAATTCCAAACGGCCGAGGCCGCGCGGAATCACTTCGCCGCTGCGCACCCCTTGGACGCTGAACGCCGGATCGCTGCTGAAAAGCGTACCGGTCAGCATATGCTGCGCGCGCGCATCGGGGGCCAGAAACAGGTGGGTCAAAGGCAGCCCCTGTTCGGGCGGCTGTGGCGCGTAGCGCGCAAATTCTTCGCGCAGCCGCAGAAGGGTTTGCTGTACCGCCGCGGTGTTTGCGGTATCGCGAGAGTTCAGCAAGTCATGGTGCTGCTGCGGATCGCTGTGCAGATCGTACAGTTCTTCGCTGATGCGATAGGTGGAGCCAATGCCGTCGTTGCCCTGCGCTCGCTGCAAGCGCGGATCGCCGCGGCGTAAATAGAGGTAACCGCCGCTGCGTAGCGCGCGTATATTTTGCCCTTCCGCAAACGCCGGCCGATCCGCCCGCTCGGCGGAATCTTTATCGGCATCGCTATACAAAAGCGGTAACAAGCTTTGCGCCGCACTGCGCGTTCCCGATGGCAAAAGGCTGCGCCAGGTGCCAAGCCCAAGAAGATCGAGCACTGTCGGGGTCACATCAATCAGCCGCACTTGGCTTTTGATCTCGACGCCGCGCGGCAGCCGTCCGGGCATGGCCAAAACCAGCGGCACGCGCAAAATCTCGTCGTAGGCCGACCAGCCGTGGTGATACAGGGTGGGCTGGCGCAACGCTTGTACAAAGTGATTGTGTTGCGCATCAAATACCTCGCCGTGATCGCCTAGAACCACCACCAAGGTGTTTTCCTGCAGGCCCAGCCGTTTTAATTCGTCTAGGACGATAGCCACCTGGGCATCGGCATACGCGGCCTCGCCCAAATAGGCGCGGGCCTGTGGGTCGATCGCAGATCCGGGCACAGATCCGGGAGCAGCCCCAGGGCGCGCGCCGCCAAGCTGCGCAGCCAGGGCATCGGAAATTCCGCGCAGATACTCTGGCGGCGGGGTGTAGGGCCAGTGCGGCGCGTCGTAGTGCAGTTGCAAAAAGAATGGCCGGCGCTGATTTTTTTGTAGAAATGCCAGCGCCGCGCGAGTGATTGCCGGCGAATCTTCGACAGGGTGGCGTACGTCGGCCACTTCGTCAAAACCCAAGCTCAGCCCGATTTGCGGATAGCCGAGCAAAAAGAAATTATTGCCAATCGAGGCGACTTTGTACCCGGCGTCGCGCAGCAAACGCGGCAGCAGCCGACGATCCAGGGCGTAAAAGCGTTTGCGCTCCCGCTCGCTGGGAATCATTTCTTCGGCGCTTTGGCCGATGGCGGTGGGCAGATCGCCGCCTAAGATTCCAAGCAGCGACGGGCGCGTCCAAGTCGCAGCGCTAATCGCCTGCGTAAAGGACACCGCATCGCGGGCGTAGGCGCCAAGCCGCGGCATCGCCGGCAGCGCATCGGCACGCAGCGTGTCGATAAGGACGAGCAGGAGGTTTGGCGCAACGTGATCGTCCTGCTCAGCCCATAGCTCGGGGTTGCCCCATACGGCGGTGCCGGCCGGCGTTCCGGACGCGCTTGTGCACAGGGCCAGTTCGTGCCGAGGGCTATCGCCAAGTCCTTCCAGCGGCAGATTGATTCGCGCCGGCAGCCAGCGTCCAAGCGTTGCGTCTTTGCGGCTTGTGCGCGTGCGATAAAGCGGTTTTTCATCCAGCGTCACCAAAAACTCGACGTCTACGCCGTCGCCGGGCTTTTGCTGAGAAGGAATGGCTGCGGCAAAAAAACTTAGCTCGGCGCGGCGCGTATGGCCTAGGTCCAGATGAAATCGATAGCACGCCGGGGCTGGGGCCAAAAGGGCAAGCTTGGATTCGTAGACGCCGCGATAACGGTTCCAGACCGGATCAAAGCGCGAAACCGGCCCGCTTGACCCGGTTGCCGCCGCCGCGCTGGCGCTGTCTCGGGGGTATTTTTCGACTGCGGCATCGGCCACCGCGACTTCGATAACGCGCAATGCCGTCTCACCGCGCAGGCCGCTATAGGGGCTGACGAGTTTATAGGGGGAATCAAAAGCCGCAAAGCGAGCACTCAGGCTGGAACCGAGAAGATCTAGCTGCGCCTCTCCAGCGTGATCGGTAAATCGATAAAGCAGCCGCTCGCCATTTCGCGGCGGTAGCGGCGGCAAGGGCGGAAGCTTTGGGAGCCCCGGCGGCGCTTTATCAACTGGCGCCGCGGTGGCCGGCAGCGTCATGCTGCTTGGCTGAGCGGCGCGGGCACTTCCGCCATCGCAGGAGAAAAGCGCCACCATCCCCGGCACTCCGAGTAAAACCATCCAAAATTTGAGCCCACCTTTGCACATCGCTGCCGCGCCAGCGTGATTGTGCAACATTTTTTAGATCAGCCCAACAAGAACCACCGCCCCCGGCATGGCATTTATCCCCGTGCCGCGACGAACCCGGCTTGATCATTGGCGCAAACCCCAGTTATCCTAGTTTTATGCCTTTCCCGACCGCGATGCAGGTGAGTGGGGGTGCGACGTCCCAGGAGTTTCTCCAGTGACCCTCAAAAATCCATATTGGACGGCGGGCGCCCTCGAAGGGAAAGCCTATATCGAGCGCGACGCGGATCAGCGCCTTCGTAAAGAGCTGTCGGACAACCAGCGCTATGTTTTTCTATTCGGCCCACGGCATAGCGGCACATCGAGCCTGATCGCGCACTGCATGGACAGCCTGTCGCCGGGCCAATACTGCTGTACGCGGGTGGACTTGTCGAAGCTGCCGCACACCGACTACTCGACGCTAATTGGCGCGCTGCTTGAAACCATCGCCAACGACACGGCGCTTGACAAGCAAGAGATTCTGACTGAGTTCCCCGAGGATACGATTCTGTCCTGGCTCAGTACGTTTCCGCAGCGCCTGATTTTGTTCCTCGACGAGGTACAAGTTCTGGGATCGCTATCGTTTCGCGATCAGATTTTCGGGAAGCTGCGTTTCTTATTTAATGTACGCGTCGAAAATGAACAATTTTCGCGTCTGCAAGTGGTGTTGTCGGGCGCGTCGCATCCCGAGCGGCTGATTCCCTTCAATCTAGCGACGCCGTTTGTTGGCGGCGGCATTGCTGTGCCGCTTTTATCCACCAAGCAGGTCGAAAAACTGACCTGGGATTTGGAAAGCGCCGGAGTTCAGATTGATGGGCAGGTGGCGGCGCTGGTTTATCAGCAAACGGCCGGCATCATTCAGCTCTCTCAAATCATCCTGCACGAGCTTTGGAACGACGCGCAACAAACGCACCTAAATGTTGGAATTTCGGATGTCGAGCGGGTCATCGATCGGCTGGTCGCCACGGCCGAGCAAAGTCCGCACTTTACAACGATCTACCAAACGGTGACGGAAGAAGCCTTGCGGCTGGGTGCGTTTTTGCGCTTCGTCAAGGGCGACCCCATCGACCCGGGCTTGTTGCAAGATCTGACGCTGACCGGACTTTGCGACCCCGAGCGACCCTACCTTTGTCCCATCTACGAACGCGTCTTTGGTCCAAACGGCACGCTGGATTTGGGGCTCGCGCGCATGCGCCACTCTCAGATCACCCATCGTTTGGCCAACGATCCGCTGCCTTCGCAGACGACTCCGCAAGTTCAAATCGAGCTTCCGCGCGAAGCCCGACGCGAAGCATCGATAGTCACCAAACTGCCTTTGCCGGCTGTCGATTCGGGCCAGACGCCTCAGATCAATCCCGTCGGCGAGCCTGCACCGTTGCGGCCGCTGCCTGGGGTGGTATCCAAGGAAGTCTCCTCTGAACCGACGGGACCGCGTCGCGTAGTGGCCCCATCGCGCGACACGCCGCTGGTGCAGAAACTGGCCGAGATGTCGCCGGTGACTCAGTCGACGGAAGTGCAGGCGCTGCCCGAACCCCCGCTGCCCGGCACTGCCGATTCCAGCGGTGACCTTATCGAGATCGATCAGGCTGAGGAAGACGAACCGACCTGGGTCGAGGATCCAGTCAAACGGATGACCAGCCAGATTGCCGCGGCGCGCGCCGACGCTGAGCAAGCGCCCGCCGCAGCCGCCGCGGAAGATCCGCAGATCGTCAAAGTACGCGGCAAATTGAACAGCAAGCTGATGTTCTCGGCTGAGCTCGATTCGTTTTGCGCCAGCTTTTTTCCTCACGTGGCGCAGAAATTTGCGCCGGGCATGTCGCGCGCGGAAAAAACCGAGCTTTTGCTGAGCCTGGTAGCAGCCAGTGAAATCTCCAAACGCCTGCGCGAGTGGACGAGCCGTCTCGAGCTGCACCAAGAGGTGGTCTCCTCGGTGACCTCTGCACGCAGCGGGCCGGTGGCGATCGGCGATGGTTCGACTGCTTCGCGTTCGGGAAAATCGCCGCCGCGGGCGCCGGAACTGGGCGCGACCCCTTTGCCTATAGATCCCTCTGTTGAGGAGCCGATCAGCTACAAGCCGCCGCCGAACTCGTCCAGCGTGGCCGTGGGCCTGGTGCTGGCCAATCGCTACTTTTTGACCAGCGAAGTCGGCAAGGGGCCGGTGGCGACGGTATGGAATGCCTACGATCGCATCAAGGATGAACAAGTAGCGCTTAAGCTAATCTATGGCCCGTCGGCGGAAAATGCTTCGGTCTTGGAAGTGTTCTGGCGCAGCGCGCAGCAGATGTCGGCGCTGTCCCATCCGGCTATCGTTGGTGTGCTCAACAAGCCGCGCGAAGAAAGCGATATCCACTACGTCGTTGTCGAGTTTCTTTCCGGCGGCAATCTGCGGCAGTGGGTGCACGGCGGCAAGCTGACCCGCGGGCAGCTACTGCGGGTGCTTCAGCGACTGGGCGCTGGTCTGCAGTACGCGCATGAGCGGCGCGTCCTGCACCGCAATATCAAACCGACGAATATCCTTTTTGATAGTACGGGACATGCGCGCCTGACCGATTTCAACGTGGTTTGGCCGGGCGAAATGGCGGTGGACAGCGAAGCGCGTTCCGATCGCCTGATCTATATGGCTCCCGAAGAGCAGCTTAGCAGCGGCAACGGCGATCCCCGCGCCGATGTGTACTCGCTGGGCATGTGTTCGCTGTTTGCGCTGCATGGGCAGGAGCTGCCCAGTCGTGTGGTGCAGGATCGCATCAGCTTCATCGATCAGCTGGATGCTTCAGACGCGCTCAAAGCGGTGCTGCGGCGGGCTACCGCGGCCAGCCCCTTGGAACGCTTTGCCTCCGCGGCCGAGTTCTGCCGGGCGCTGGAATTCGACTCGCCGGCGCTGCCGGGAATCAGCGCGCGCAACTCGGTGCAGATGCCGATCATTCAAAGCGAGCGCAGCAGTCCAACTGAGCAGAGTCCAGCGCTGCCGTCTAGTAGTGCGCGGCCAGCCCCGGCGCTGCCGGCGACACCGTCTGTGATCCCAGCGCCACCGATTCCGAGTGCGCCGTATTCTTCGCCAGCTCCGAATCTTCCCACGCCGCAGGTGATATCGCATCCGTCACCGATGAGTGCTCCTTTGCCGGTGCTATCGGCACCACCGGAGCTATTTAGTCACTCGCCGGAAGAGCCATCGGCCCAAGGGCGTTCCGAAGCGTGGTCTTTGCGTCGTCCATCGGACAATGGCGAATTGCCACCGGTGCATGCAGTGGCGGCATACGGCGCCGATGCAGAGCGCATGCGGACAGCGGCGCTGCACGCGCAAAAGCACGACAGTACTTCGCGGGTCGGTTCCCGTTCGCGCAAATGGCAGCCTTTTGCCTTTGCGGCCATCGCTTTGCTCGCCATCGCCGGCGCCAGCTTTGGCTACTGGTGGGGGGGACAAAAAGCCAATCAGAACACGGCAGGGTCGAGCGGATCGCCGACGACTGCGGAAAATCCGACCGGCCCGACCGTGGCCATCAGCCGACCCTTGCGTGTCGAGGCGCTGCTACCCCCTGCCGAGTCGCCACCGCAAGCGAACAAAGCCGCGGCAGACGACCACGGTGCCGCCAAAACCTCAGAAAAGCCGGCGGTTTCGGCCAAACCGGCACCGGCCCTTTTCGCCATGGCGCCGACCAAGCAAAATCCGCTGACCGGTCCCGCTGGGGACAAGCCTGCAGAGACTGCCGGCCTCGAAGCTGCATCTCATGGCAAAGCTTCCGGTAGCATCGCGGCAGGTACCGCAGCAGATACCGCCAAGCCTGTGGCCGCGCCGCCTTTAAGAGCTGCCGCGACGGATCCGCCGCAGCCTGCGACGGCGTTGCCGACCATTCCGATGCTTGCACCCACTAGGCCCGCGGCTGCTCCTCCTATCTCGGAGCAGGTTGCTACCAAGCCGGCGCCCGCAGCGGCTGCCAAGCCGGCCCCGACGGCGGTCGCCAAGCCGGCCCCGGCGCCTGCGCCGGTGTCTAAGCCTGCGCCGGTGCCTGCCAAACCTGCGCAGGCGCCTGTCAAGCCGGCCAGCAAGCCGACGGCTGTTGCCGCGGCTTCCCCCAAGGCCACTCCGTCTGCAGCCGCGTCGCGTGCCAAAGCGCCGGCTGTGCAGCGACCCAAGGCACCGATCAGCGTAGCTGTCGCCCGGCCCACGCCGCCACCCCCGGCCCGTCCGCCGGTTGCGGCCGCCCCGGCAAAAGCGCCAAGTCCTGATGCCGAGGCGACTTTGCAGTCAGCGCAAACCGCCTTTGTACGCGGTCAGCATCAACAGGCAATCAGCATGGCTATGCAAGTAACGACGCGCGGCGGAGCCGATGGGCTCAAAGCCTGGCGATTTGTTGGAAACGCTGCCTGCAGCGTGAAATCGGCGCAGCTTGCGACAAGCGCCTATAACCACTTGCGCGATCCCGAACACCGTCGCTTGCTAGTCGATCTGTGCCGTCGCAATAGCCTAAATTTTAACGGCAATCAGTTTGTGAGCCCGGAAGATTAGATCGCATCGCAAAAACGTAGCGCGCAGGCCCTAGCCGCAAAGCGCTCACCGGAGCGTACCTACCCCGTACGCGTGGACGGACGACTTGCGGCCAGGGACGCGCAGTAGTTTTTGCGATGTGCTCTAGTCAGGGGTGGGTATTTCGCGGTATGCTCCCAACATGGGACCCAGGTCTCTTGCCTCGACGCGCTCTTCGGAGATCCTGCCGCAGATGCGTGCACTGGCTGAAACTGTGTGGAGATTGGTACGGCGGGACAAAAGTCAGACCGCGGTCCACCTAATCACCCGCGTACTCAGCGAACTTGATTTAACGCAGAAGGAACCGCCGGCTTCGAGTCGCGAGCAACGCGCCTACTTGCTAAACCTGCGCGGAGTGATTTATGCGCAAAAAGGGCAAGAGGAGTCGGCCCTCGCCGACCTGCAGGCCGCGCATCACGAGATGCCGCACTGGCCGGTACCTCTTTACAATTTAGGACTTTGCCACAAGCAAGGCCGCCGCTGGCCGCTTGCTGCCGATGTGCTTGGTCTGGCACTGCAGTGCGTTCGCAAGCAGGCGGGACGATTTGCCAGCAGCAGCTTGTTTGCTGGTGGTGTGGGGCTAAATCGAACCGTGCTATGGAATTTGGCCATCGCCCAAACGGCGCAGGGCCATGCAAGCGATGCGCGCGAAAGCTGGCAGGCTTGTGGCGTCACACTGCCTCGCGGCAATGGCTCGGATCTGGGACTGGCTCAGCTTTCCTTGCCAACGCTCGGTCCTTATTCCATCGAGCGTGTCTGGGTACAACGTTTGGACCCGGCGCGCGCGCGCATCCTAAGCGTGGTGCGCTACGGTGCTCCCTGTCAGTTTGGCGATATCGTGCTATGCGATAGCACGGCGCAAAAAAGCGTATTTTGCGATGGTTTGCTGACCGAGGAAACAGAGGAAAGCGAAGGGGAAGAAAACGCCTCTGGCCTGGTCTTTTTAGAGCCGCTCGAGTCGGCCGGTTATGTCTTGCACGTGGTACAGGGTGGTCCGGCGACCCCCGGTCAGGCAATGTCCTTGACCGAGCGCATGCGCGAGGCGGGACTGCACATCGAAGTGTGGTCGTTGACCATGCGATTGCCCGGGGGGGGGAGTCCGCCCGCCGAAAGCTCTACGGAAGAGCGGGGGGCTCCGCTATGTGCCGGTCTGGTTTTGCCCACTGGACAACTGGGCAATCCCGCCAGCCGCTGGCCAGACAGCGAAGGAACGCTGAACAATCTGGATCCGCAACGCATTGCCGAGCGGGCCGTCGCTACGTTAAGCAATACGAGCCGTGACTTGAATCTACCGCTTTTCGCCCCCACTTTGCTGGCCGCTGCCGGCGACGAACTTGGTGCCGCCCGTCACCGCAAAGCCCTGCGCCGCAATTCCTATACGTAGTTCCCATCCGAGATATTCCTTAAGCGTCCGTTCTTTCGCTCACTTGAGTAGTAGGTCGCTCTGCGTGGGCGCCACGCCGATATCGAAAATACTTGACCCTCACGTTGCGTGAGGTCGTATCGATTTAGGCGGAGGTGATGCGCATGGCTTTGAAAGTAAGCGAAGTCGCTCGGCTGGCCGGGGTAAGCGTGCGAACGCTGCACCACTATGACGAGATCGGACTTGTGCGGCCCTCCGCGCGCAGCGAGTCGGGTTATCGGCTTTACGCGACGGCGGAACTAGAACGGCTGCAGCAGGTGCTTTTTTTTCGCGAGCTCGATTTTCCGCTGGAAGAGATTCAGCGGATTCTGGGCGATTCCGATTTCGATGTAGAGGCAGCGCTACGGATGCAGCGCAGACTGCTTGGCGAGCGAGCCATTCGCATAGAGGCACTTATCGCGGCGGTAGATGCCGCACTTGAATCCAGAGCAAAGGGAACGATGATGACTAACGAAGAAAGATTCGAAGTGTTTGGAAGCTTTGATTCGGAAAAGTACGAAGCCGAAGCGCAAGAGCGCTGGGGAGATTCTGCTGCCTTTCAGGAATCCACGCGACGTACCAAAACGTATAGAAGGGAAGACTGGCTGGCGATCAAAGCGGAAGCCGCAGCGATTTTTTCAGAATTGGCCCAGCTTGCCGCGGCCGGTAAGGCTGCAAGCTGTCGCCAAGCGAAAGATTTGGCCGAACGCCATCGGCAGCACATCGGCAAATGGTTTTACCCGTGTTCGCGGGCGATGCATCGAAGTCTTGGCGAGCTGTATGTAAACGATGCGCGCTTTGGGAACAACATCGATCGTTTTGGGGCTGGACTTGCCGAATACGCTCGCGACGCTTGGCGCGCCAACGCCGATCGAAAGGATTAGTTATGATTTCTGGTGCGTAGCACGCCGATTTGAGGATCTTGTTCGGGAACGTTGACTTCGTTCCACGGCACGACGCCTGGAGCTTGCCAATCTCCGTCCGCGTGCGTGCGTATCCAGACGGGGTTTGTCAGGGCAAGCGGCTGTTCGTTGCCAACGACCACCGCGCCGATGTCGGTGGTGGCGGCGATTCCGAGTGGCCCAGCCAGTGCGCCGACCGCATCCGAAACCAGCAGGAAGGGCTCTTCGGTTCCGGTGACCACGGGAAACATCGGACGATCGCCCGCGGCTTCCAAAACGATCCAGGAATCGCCGCTTAAAGTCAGCGGAAGCTGGCCATTTATTGGCCCCAAAGGTGCCGGAGCGGTATCGGCCAGATTGCGATTGGGATCGACAGGTATTTTTTGAATCAGCCGGCCGTTTAAAAATACCTGAATGCGATTTACTGAAACAAAAGGCGGCGCGGCCAAGTGATAGTTCACCGTCACTTGGCCGCTTGTCGCCGTCAACTGCGAGCCGATGCGTGCGCCGCCCGTCGTTCCAGATCCCTCTGCTACGGTAAACGTCAGAAAGGGGCCATGAGACAAGGTCGCGGCATGCTGGGTCTTTATTACGCTCGTCAGCGTTTTGGCATCGACTTGTACCGGATCGTCCGCACCAAAGTACAGAAAAGTACGCGGTGCGCCGGGTTCTTCTCCGATGCTGCCATGACTATCAGAGGCGGCGATTGCGGTATGACGGTATCCTTGGTTTAGCAGATTAAACCAGTCGTTGACGACTCCCGGAAATACCGCTTCCAGATTGTCGATGCCGCTATCGCCGGGATCCGCAGTTGCTGCACGGTCGGTCAGGATGGTTCCCGGCTCCAATGCGGTGGTGACGCTGGCCGGACGCAGAATTTTGCCATTCAGGTTACATGGATCGATCTGCGTTTTGGGATCGAAATCGGAAGGCAGCGGCTTGTAGCAGGCATCGGGCCAGTCCGTAGGCACGCGGACGCTGTGGATTTCATGGCCGAGCTTGCCGTTTAGAATTTCCAGCGCATCGCAGTTATAAGAAATCAGGTTTTTGCCGTTTTCGTCGAAAAAGGCCGGGCCGTTTGGGCCTGCCAGCCGTCGCGAAGTGCCTGGGGACAGCGGCTGCCCCGTGAGACTAGAGCGGCCGTACTGATTGAAGTAGCCCTGCATGGAATCGCGCGGATGATTGCAGACGATGACGTTCGAGCCGTCACCAGTTCTGGAATCGGCCAGTTTGCGCAGTCCGGCAAACAGCGCATCGGGCGGGCGACCAAACCAAGCAAAGGCCCCATGCGTGACCGGGGCCACCTGATAGTCGAGCGGATAGGAATTGAAATGCCCGCTTTCCAGCGTCGTGAATTCGATTCCAACAAAGCTTGTCATCCACGGCCGCAGCCCTTCGGCATCGACCGTGGGGCGCCAGTCGGAGATGAAATTGTGGTCGGTGGAAATTGCAATCTCGACGCCTTCTCCGGCTGCAGAGGTCACGCGATCGGCAAGGGCCATATGGGAATCGATGGAGTTTTCGCTGTGTACATGTGCATCCATCGACATCCAGCCGCTGGTATCGACAACGCGGTGTATCTGTCCGGCCGCGGCCACGGCGTTGCCGGCATCGACGTGTACCTTTACGCTGGCCAGGTCGTATTCAAAGCCGCGGCTTATATAGACCGTGTAGTCGCCGGGACGGACTTCTAGCATGAGATGTCCGTCTGCGCCGGTATAACCGACGGCTTCGACATAGGCGCGCTGCCCATCGACATTGTCGCGCAGCATGTCGGTGAAGCGATAGTCTTCGCCGGCTTGAATATCGAAGACGCCGCCCGAGCGACGCTCGGCATTTGTATAGTCGCGATCATACTGTCCAACAACCGAGACTTTGGCGGGAATCGGACGTCCGGACTGATCGACCGCAAACGCTTGCACAAAGGATTTGGGCGGTAGAAACGGATCGAGGAAGGTTTTTTCGCCGACCCGTATTTCGAAGGGAACAAAGGGACCAAGTCGCCGTCCGGCCCCTTGGACCCGGTAGGCGTAGCGGCCCGGCGGCAGCGTTCCAACCAGATTGCCCGCCTCATCCGGATAGTCCTGCGAATACGGCCGACATAGATTGTCGGCGTTGCGAGTGGCGCAGCGCCGCAGACCGGCATCTAGGTAATCGTCACTGCTGGCGAACGGCGCGGTGGTCAGCTCCAGATCCTGATAGATGACGATTTGCCCTTCGGCAATCGGTTCACCACCTTGCGAAGCGCGCATGATTCCTTCATAGCTTCCGGTTTGTATGCCGCGCAGGGCCGCAAAATCGTCCACTATCGAGGCGACATCGCCGCCGCCAATCATGAAGTACTGGACCATCTCGACAAATTCGCGCGGAGCGATGGTGGTTTTTAGCGTATCGCTGAAGACCCCGATAAACGAGATGGCGGTAAACGGGACTAAGAGCGATGTATTGTCGATGGGAGTAAAAAGGTCCTTAAACCGGCCGCGATTGCGATAAGCATCGGCGTTGACGTTGACCAAATTGGTATTGCTGGGAGCTGCGGCCAGCCCATAGCTGACGCGGTCTCCCATGCGATTGGAAGCCGAGGCAAGAAACTCGGCAACGACACCATTAAACGCCGGTAGTTCCAAATTGCGCCGAAAGGAGCGCTCCATGGGATGGCGCAGATCAAAACCGGTACCGGGCAGCCAGACGTTGTTGAGCCGGCCGTAAAGCAGCACGGTTCCCATGGGCACGCCGACCGTGCTTAGATCCGCGCCGCCAAGCTGCTTCTGAAAAAATGAATTGCCTAGGACCGCGCTGGGAATTTGAAGTGGAGAGTCGGTGGCATTGACGATGCGGGCATGAATCTCGACGTGCCTTTGGCCGGGCTTTAGCACGTAGTCGATTTCATAGTGGGCGTTCTGGTTGGTGATCTTGTTCAGCGAAGCGGCAAAGCTTTCAAAGTCAATGCCCAAAAGAATGGCGAGTTCCGCGAGTTCGCTGGCGCCGTCTTGAGACTGCTCGCTCGTGGGCAAGAGATAACTCAAAAACAGACTGTCAAAGAACTTGAGCAGGGTCAAAAACTCGCCACCGCCGCCGGATGCGCGAATGACGGCCCAGCCGGCGTCATAATGCACGGACGAGCTGCCATAAGTTTGGTCGTAGGCATTTGTGCCATCGGCAAGCACTTCGACCTTGTCGCAAGCCACGGCTTGAAAGAAAAAGGAAGGAAACATCTCGGCGAAGATGTCGTTGCCGCCAAGCTTCTGCGAGCCTTCGCGGCCCTGCTCGTCGCTACGACGAAGGTCGGCGTCGATGACGCCACCGCCATAGACCCCGAATCCGCGAGAGTAGCCGGCGTCTTGAATGACCACTCGGACGCGATCATTCATCAGCATGTAGTCGCCGACTTCGCCAAGTGCGCGCGGACCTCCGCCAAATAGCTGCGAGCGATCGGTCACGCGAAAGGCCCGCGGCACCATCACATCGGACGCTTTTTGGCAGGTGGCCACACTGCCCAGCAAAAGCAGACATGAAAGCGTACGAATCATGCGATTCATAAGACCCTCCATGACTTAAAATGCCGCCACTGCGTCCACTTCAAAGCGGTCGTTGTCAAGAACGTTGGGACTTTGTTCGGAAGTGAAGGTGTAATTGACTCCGACGTGAAGCGGAAAGTTGCGTGCTGGACGAACGGTCACACCGATGGTGTGGTAAAGCAGGGTGAAACTGGCATCGTACTTGGCATCCGCTTCCGTGGCGGCTGCGGTCGAAAGATGGGCCCGGGGCGCGTAGCTGCCGATGCGGTAGGCGGGAATGATTTCGACAGGAATGCGCGGCAGCGAGTAACGGATATGCGCCCACCAGCCAAAGCGTTCCATATCGGGCACTGCCGATAAGGTGTCGTGAATGGTCTTTACGTAAAGCAATCCCGCTTGAATCTCGACGCCAAAAAAGGAACTGGCGAGATCCGCGGCGACACCCACATCGGTTTCGCGAATCAAATCGGGCAGGTTTCCGGCCGTGCGCGGATTCCAATGTGCGGCCAATCCCAAGTTGATAATCGGCTTATAAAAATCATCGGTGATTGAGTACATCGGACGCACCCAATCCACAGGCAATCCTTTTTTGCCAAAGTATGCGAACTCGGCTCGACCAAAAATCGCTGGAATGTTGTTGTCGTTTAGGACTTGGTTTTGCCCGTTGCCGTTTCCGGCAAAGACCGAATAGCGAAACGAAGTTCCTGCGCCCATGCCGATAAATCCCGAATGAATGGAAATGCCGAGGTTTCGATCAGTCCCCATGCCGCGGGTGGTAAAGCCTTCGGTGGGTTGCACGCCTTCGACGGGAACGCTGCGCGATACAAAAGGCAATTCCGCATCCGAGCGCATGCTGTCCAGATCCCAAGGAGTAACCATTTGTCCGACGGTCACCCGCAATGCGCGAAATGGCGCCCAGGTCAGATAGGCATCGCGCAGCCGAGTGGTGAGCTGGCCGCCAGGAAAGGACTGATTTAAGCGATCCTCGCTGGCCCCTTCAAATGAAATACGGACGGCAAGTTTGGATTTCCAGCGGACCTCGGCGGTTACGCGGGCTTGCTCAAGCTGAAATCCGTTGTTGCGGCCGGCCAGATTGTAATTCTGCGGCTCTTGCACCCATCTATAGGCGCCATGCACATAACCGCCGAGCTCGAATTTCCAGTGCGACGCGGGGGTCAAAAGGTCAGCCGGGGGCGGCGGCACTGCGCCCGTCAGCGGAGGCTGCGCCGGCTGAACCGCCTGCACATCCGGCGCCGGCAGGGGGACTTCGGGGGGCGGCGGAAGCGGCTTTGCTTCGGCCGGTGGGGGCGAAGCGTCAACCTGGGGGGGCGGCGGCAGCAGCGGCGGTGTATTTTCGACTGGCTCCTGCGCGAAGACAGCCTTACCAAAAAGTACGATCGCCAATCCTGCAGAACACACGGTGATGCGGGCTAACGGCGTCAAGATGGCTGAGATCACTGCATGGCCTCCGTCGAGGTTTCGAGCGATCCGGCGCCGAAACCTGTCTTGTGATGTAGGATTTTCAACTACAGACCGGAGGCAGATGAACTCAGAGGAGGGCACGCTGTCAAGGGTTTCTCATGAACCCCTCAACAGCTGCGTCGCGAAGCACGAATGGATCGTATTGGGCGCGGCTAGACGGGGTGCAGATCGGATAGCGAGTCATGGCCAAACTTGCGGCGCTCGGAAGAGAAAAATCGGCGCGCTTCCGCTTCGCTGGCGACGATTCTTATCGGCGGGGAGTCCTTGCGCAGCAAAGAAATGCCGCGCAAAACCAGCGTAGCCAGCATGCGTACGGCATAGCTACCGTTGTTGATAACGGCAATGGCCGAGACCCGGTTGGCGCGATTCCAATCCGCCAGAAAACGGCGCACTTCCGGAGACATCTCGGCGCTGCGTCGATTGTCAGATAGGACATAGACGCGTCCCAATCGAACTAGCACACGTTTGATTTCGTCGTGGACTTCGATGATTTCCTCCAGAGAGATATCACCCCCCGGATTCATCGTGACGATATCGCCTTCAGTGCGCAGGGTATGCTTACCGACGAATCTAGACGCCATTTTCAGCCCCTCCAGCGCGTGGGTTTATCTTATCACCCAAACTGGCCTTCTGTCACGGAATGCGCAGCGTGCAAATTCTGTGTTTGACGAGCCTGCGTTTGCACGCTGTTTGTCCTAAGCCTATCGAGGCCTTCGTCATCTCGACCCATCCCGTCTCTAAAAAACACTTGCCCTGCTTTGAAAGATGGCTTGCAATTTCGCACTCGATGTTGTCGCAGAAAACTTTCCTAAAGACCTCCGCGCCGTCCGTAGAAGCAAGCTCTGCACCGGCGGCGCTGCGCCAGGACCTGCGGCCGCTGCAACTGGATTGCGCTGTCGGGCAAGCCGCCTATCTAGGCCAATGCGACTATGCTGCTGTCCACAAGTTGCAACTTGAGCTAGTGGCTTTGCGGCTGCAAGACCGCATCGTCGATACGCTGCTTTTGTGTCAGCATCCGAACGTAATCACCGTCGGGCGCCGAAATCAAGCCGAGGCCAATATACTGACACCGCGCTTTCCCGTGCACCAGGTGGAGCGCGGCGGCGATGCCACCTATCATGGTCCCGGACAGCTTGTTGGCTATCCCATCGTCAAGCTGCGCCCTTCTTCGAATGAAAGTGCTTCGCATGGCGAGCGTGACCTTCATCTTTACTTGCGGGCGCTGGAAGCCGCGCTTATCGATTTGTGCGCCCACTGCGGCATTGCTGCGACTCGCAAGCTCGGCGCCACCGGCGTATGGACTGCCGATGAATCTCACAAATTGGCGTCGATGGGCGTGGCGGTGCGGCGCTGGATTACTTTTCACGGCTTTGCCCTTAACGTTACGACCGATCTAAGCTGCTTTGCGGCCATCAATCCCTGCGGTTTTGCGGCCGAGGTGATGACTTCTTTATCAGCCTGCGGCGCGGCGGATGGTGTCGAAGCGCTGGTCGATCAGGCCGTGCATTGCCTTGGCAATCGTTTGAATCGAAACTTCACTCGAATTTCCGCAGAACAAGTTTGGCGCTTGGTCTAGGCCCTGTCTGACAAACCAGCCCGAGCGATGCCGGGAAATTCTAAGCAGAGCGAGGCGCGACGAAGGAAGCGGGTCTCAAGAACTTATTGGCCCGTGACTGAGAAGCAGCGAAGCGATGCGCAGCAAACCTACTAAGAACAGGGGCAAAGACGACCAAGACGGTACTGTTAGGCACTCTAGCCCCTGGCACTTGTTTGCCAATTTTCGTCTGGAGGCAACCTTGGGGCACAACTTGGCTGCGCTGCCGCCGAAAATAGAAGGAACAAGCGATGAGCCATGCATCCAAGGAATCGTCTTCGCGGTCTGGTGAACCCACCAAATCGCCGCATGCAGCGTCGAAAGATTTCGAACCGCCGGAAGAACCTCTTAACTGGCAGGATGTAAAAACTGCTTTACGTACAGACGTCAGCGAGAGTGTTCATGCTGCAAAAATAGGGCTTTTTTCTCAGCATGGAGAGGATGCTCGAAAAGCCTCTTCCGCCCGCGGAAAGGCTGACGGCTTGTATTCAGCACTGAGCGCGCGATCGAGCAGAAGGGACGGGGACCGGCGAAGAGATGAGCGTGAGGAACGAGTTTTTGCAGAGGGTTCAACAGATATAAAAGCGCCTACAATTTTCCACGATCATGGTGCTCTTGATACAAATGGGCAGATTGATGACACAAAGCGCAGAAAGCCAAAACTTAAAGATAAGATGAGTCTGTTGATGTGGAATGCCATACTTATAGGGGCAAAAATATCTCGGCCGGATTTGGAAGATGCCTCAGAAGCTTATGAGCATTTTCTGTCTGGCAAAGGGAAAACGCAAACCGTCCGTTATGGTAATTTCTTAAGAGAGGATGCGGCTGGAAGGAAAATTCGACAATCTCTTCTTGAGGATGCGAAAAGATGCATTGTCGAGATATATGATGGAAAAGAATCCTTTCATCTTCGATCCAATCCAATACCGGTTGGAAGGGACGGTCGGTATCCCGGTCCGGCGACAGAGAATTGGCAAAAGACGATTGGCGCTCACGTTATCTGGTTTGAAGCGGATGCTCACGCGAAAAACATCGATGGGCTCCTCCAGTTTTCTGCAGACCTGACCATTCATATGGAAGATCGTTATAATTTTAATCCTGGAGAGGAAGATCGTGCGTCAGGAATTTCTGATGCTTACAATTGCCGATTCGAAGTTACAGATTTGGCGCAAGAATATATGAATACAGCAACTGTGTTTGAACATTTAGAATTTTCAAGTTCGCATAAAAATCTCAACAAAACAGAGAAGCCATCATTGCCTCAAGCCCCCGGCAGTGAAATAGTTATCTCAGCGTCTTCCAATTCGAGTCATCAGTTGGCCAACAGTGGAAAAATGACCGCAACATCTTCCACTCCGAATCAACATTTCAAAGATTAAAGAGCCAAAAGACAAAAGCCGCCAAATGCACTGGCTGCTTCGTCCGAAGGGGGCTAGGAATCGTCGTCGGGGGGACGTAGATACAATCGTTCTTATAACAGGGGCACTTTTCCGTGCCCCCACCCAGCAATGCTGGGTGAGCCACATATCCCTAGGCGTCGCGCGCTTCCCGCACGAGGGAATCCATGGGGCAAAGTGAACTGCCACCTGTATTAGTTGGCAGTAAAATTCGTCTGAACGGTGCCGTTCCCGCTGAGGTTCGTGCAGTCCTGCATCGCCTGCGCAGCAGTGATCGGCGGATAATAGGCCTTGGTCTGCGATAGGGTGATGCCGTTGCCCGAAACCGACTGCTGGCAGCGGCCGACGCGGTTTGTCGCCGTGCATTCTTCCGATGTGAACTGCACGTTTGCACTGTTCTGGCACCCAGCCATGACCTGCGCCGCGGTGTAGCCGTCGCGATACTCGACACACGCAACCGGCTGACCGTTGTTCAAAGAAGTGCAGCTTCCGGCCAAGGGACTGCCGCAACCGGCGCCAATGCTTACCATCGCCAACATGGCCAAGCCAAAGAACTTACTTCCCATAGACATATTTCGAGCCCTCTACTTTCTGTTTTTTCTTTGAATGACTAGCAAACACACTTCGAAACCAAATCGAGTGCGCCGCCTAGACTTTGCAAAAAACCAACCAAGCTTCGTTTCGCGAAGCTTTAGGCGCGGCCCCTCACAATCTGTTGAAATTTGCAGCGCCAGTGCGTTTTCGGTGTCCGAACTCCGACGCTAATGACAAAGTTTCAACAGCGAGAAAGCCCTACAAGTCGCATCACAAAAAAAAGATACTAACATAGACGACGCGCCGAGGGACCCGCCGCAGATTTTCGGCCGAGAAACGAACGATTTAGGTCGTTCCGGACGGTTTTAGAAATGCCGTTGCGCCGGCGGTCAAAAGGTGTTCAGCCAGGGCGCGGCCGAGGGCTTCTGGAGGAACATTCGCAGTGCTGTGAAGCTCGGCGCGAAGCTGGGTTTTGCCGTCTAGGCTTCCGACCATGCCAGCCATGTGCAGCCCCTGCGCGGTTTTTTGAGCATAGGCGCCAAGCGGCGTCTGGCAGTTTCCGTGAAGGCGCAGCGTAAAGTCGCGCTCGGCCAGGACGGCCAAGGTGGTGTTAGCATCGCGCAGTGCGACCAAGCGCTGGCGCAGCGGAACATCATCCGTGCGACACTGCAGCGCCAGGGCGCCTTGGCCGCAAGCGGGCACCATCTCTTGCGAAGAAAAGCGGGCGCTAATGCGCTCGGCCAGGCCCAGCCGCAAAAGCCCGGCCGTGGCCAGCACCGCGGCGTCGAATTCTCCAGCATCGAGTTTGCGCAGCCGGGTATCTACATTGCCGCGCAAAGGAACGATTTCCAGATCTGGCCGCAAGGCATATAGCTGGCAGATGCGCCGCAGGCTGCTTGTGCCAATGCGCGCTCCCGCCGGGAGCCCTGCAAGCAGTTTGGCCGCTGCGGCAGGACTGTGCGGCTTTTGTAAGTGAGCAAAAGCCGGGCCTAAAATCAACGCATCGCTTGGATCCTCACGTGCGGGCACTGCAGCCAGCAGCAAGCCTTCGGGGATCTCCGACGGCAGATCCTTCATGGAGTGCACGGCCAAATCGGCGTGCTGCAAAAGCAGGGCCTCTTCGATCTCTTTGGTAAAAAGGCCTTTGCCGCCAATTTGATGAAGCGGTCTGTCCAGTACGCGATCCCCTTGGGTTTTCACCACCAGCAAAGAGACGCGCAGCGCCGGATCTTCTTGCTGCAGGCACGCACGCACGTGCTCAGCCTGCCACAAAGCCAGCTTAGAGCCGCGGGTGGCAATGCGTAGTTCGCTCATGAGTGCGTTTCCGTATCATCTTCCTCCGCCGCGGGCGGAAGGTTTGGAGGTTGTCTATCGATGTAAAATAAGCGCCGCACCGCTTCGGCCAAATCACCGACCGGGGCCTGTTCCTCAGCGCTGGATTTTAAAGCGGTCATCGGGCCGTGCAGAAGCTTGTTGACGACCGCGTCGGCAAGTCCACTAATGAGGATTCGCTCGCGTTCGCCAATCGGTCCCAGGCGCGGCAGCACCCGCGCGACTTCTTTTTTGGCAATTTGCTGGGCGTGTTGGCGCAGGGCCCGTATAAGGGGGGCCACATCGGTGCTGCGCATTCGCGCGGCGTTGCGCGCTAGCTCGTTTTGGACAATGGTCTCGGCAGCAGCAGCGGCGCGCTGGCGTTCTCCGAGGTTGCCGGCGACAACCTCGGACAGCGCGTCGATGTCGTATAGATAGACATTTTCAAGCTTGCCGGCCTGCGGATCGACGTCACGGGGCACGGCGATATCGATAAGCAATAGCCAGCGTCCGCGTCGCGCCTTCATCGCGCGGTTCACAAGCTCGGCGCGCAAGAGCGGCTCTGGCGCGCCGGTCGAACACAAGACGACGGCCACGCGGCCAAGCAGGGCTTCAAGTTCTGCCAGATCGTGAGCGCTGCCCGAAAACTGCGCGGCCAATTCTTCGGCGCGGCTGCGGGTGCGGTTGACGATGACAAAATCGGTGGCTCCGGCTTCGCGCAGGTGGCGGGCGCAAAGTTCGGCCATTTTGCCGGCGCCAAGCAGCATCACTGGATGACCGGCTAGGTTGCCAAAAATCTGCCGCGCCAGATCTACCGCCACCGATGCGACCGATGCTGGGCTTTGTCCAATGGCGGTCTCGCTGCGCACGCGCTTGGCCACTGCGAAAGCCCGTGGAACCGCAGCGCCTAATACCGCACCGACGGTTCCGGCACTGGCCGCCGCCCGGTAGGCCGCTTTGACCTGACCAAGAATTTGCGGCTCGCCGACGACCATCGAATCTAGACTGCTGGCGACGCGAAAAAGGTGACGCAGGGCCGCTTCGCCTTCCAGACGATATAGATGCTGCCGCGCCTGCGGCGAAGTTTTGATGAGCAGCGCTTCGATTTGCACAAGGGCTGCCGCATCATCGGGCAGCGCTCCGTATAGCTCGACACGATTGCAGGTGGAAAGAAGCATCGCTTCGCCGCACAGCGCTGCGGCTTGCAAAAGTTGTTCCTGCGCGGGATCGGCGCGGTCTTGCGTCTGCAGCAACGCTTCGCGGATCTCGACCGGTGCGGTGCGGTGATTGAGGCCGATGACGAACAATTGGCTCACGGCTGACGGCCCATAAGATCGCGTGCCAAATATACAAAAAGCACTGTCAGACCACTGAGAAAGCCGAGCAGCGTCAACTGCGCGGCCCGCCTGCCGCGCAGCCCGCCCGCGACACGGCCGATGAGCAGCCCGGCATAGAGCAGCCAGGTAAATAACGCCAGGCTGTAGCGCGGCTGGCGAAACAGATAGCCAATCTGTGCCAGGGGTCCCGTGGGCAGATCTTGCAAAAGGAGCGGCTCTTGCAGCATCCAAGAAGTGCCGCTAATCAGCGCGACCGTAAAGGCCAGAAGGCCAAAAACGATGCCCTGCTGATTCCAAGCATCAAGAGTCTCAAGCGCTGGCATTCGCCCTTCGCGAACGTTTGGGGCCGGGCGGTGCTGCTTGAGCCGCCTTTCGCTTAGCAAATAGACCACACTAGCCGCTGCCGAAACACCAAACAGGGCGATGCCCAGCGTGGCGCTGAAGATATGCAGCGTACCCGCTTTGGACATCACCGCTGCTGCTACCATTGCGGTTGTCGTCGCCTGTTGCCCGTGCGGCGTCGGCAGAACGCGCACGACTACATCAATGACCATGGCCACCGGCAAAAGCAGCGCCCCAAGCAGCGGCAGGGGTTGCCTATAGGTGCGCAGCGGCAGCACCGCCAGCATCAGCCAAGCTGCGAAAAAAAGTGCCTCATGCGCCGAAGAACCGGGATGCTGGCCATGGACGCAGAGCCAGGCAATGTCGATGCCCTGGCTAAGCAGCCCAAAGCCCAAAAGCGGGGTGGCTAGCCGCGTTGCAAACCGCAACTGCGGCTGCGCAACTGCGACGAAATAAAGGGTGCAGGCGGCGGCGTAAAACGCCAAGGTAAGCGGAAAAAAAGGCGGCATTACGAGTGCTTGCGCGAACCCTCAGGGGGAATCCCCTGGCCGGGGCCCACTCCCAAAATCGAAGCCTTGTCGCGAGATGAGGCATTCATGCGTGCCATGCCGGGAAGGCCGGTTGCAGAGCTAGTCGCGCCAGGTTGGCTCGTCCCTTCCCGCTTGCCGGTACGCACCGGGGCGGTGATATCAGCGGCCACCGGAACGACCGCGCGGCTTGGTGCGATGATTTCGCCGACAAAGCCAGGGTCGCCTTCGTACGCCGCATCTCCGATGATGAGCGAGTTTAAAAAGACCTCTCCACCGAGCGAGGCGATTTGCGAACGGGTCTTGACGCGACCGGTCAGCTTGAACGCATCGCCGCTTTCGGACACTACACGCTCTACGAAAAAGGCTTCAGTCAGCTTGAAAGTGCGACCGAGTTCAGGCAGGTTCATCACGTTTCCTTCGACGGAAACTCGTCCTTCTTCGGTCCATTGATGCACGCGGCGTTGTGAGACAAAAATTCGAGGCACGGGTCCTCCTCAGGCTGGTCAAATTATATAATAGTTCGTTTCCGGTATCCTACCCGACTCTGGCGCAAGTAGTCATGCTAGAGTGGCGAAATGCGACGGATGCTATTTACAGGGCTCTATGCCGGACTCTGCTTATTGCTCGCCGCGTACGCGGTTACACCCTCGAAGGCGGGCAATGAGCGCACCCCTTTGGCCGATGATGTGGTGCGTTTTCGCATCACCAATCCCGGGCAAGCGCTTTACAAAGTAGCCGTTCCGACGCTGATTGGCGATGCACAAAGTTCCGCGGTGATGCAAGAGGTCATCACGGGCGATCTTAGTTTGTCGGGCTTTTTCAAAGTGCTCGACCCGCGATCTTTTGTCGCCGACCTGGCCAAGGAAGAACTTGGTATAGGCCCCGACGCGTGGAAGACGGTGGGCGCCGAAAGCGTCATTAAAGGTCGCAGCACCGTCTTTGGCAGCGATCTATCGGTCGAATTTCGCCTGTACGAAGTCATAAAAGGCGAAAACGTGGTGCTGACCAAGACCTATCGTGCTCCGCAAAGCGATGTGCGCAAGCTTGGGCATCTGTTTGCTGCCGAAGTGGTGCGCTATTTCACCGGCGAGGATAGTTTTTTTACCACGCAAATTGCTTTTGCTCGCAATCAAGGGCGGCAGCAGGAACTGACGGTGATGGATTGGGATGGCGCCGGCGCCCGCAGCCTGACCAGCAATGGTTCGCAAAATTATTTGCCGTCGTGGCATCCGACCGGCGGCAGCTTGCTATACACAAGTTTTGTGCGCGGATCGCCGGACCTGTGGTCGATTTCGGCAGCGGGTGGCAAGCCGAAGCGAATCTCGACCCGGCCGGGACTTAACACCGGCGGAGTGTTTTCGCCCGACGGCACCAAGATTGCCGTGACCTTGTCGTTTGAAAACAATAGCGAGATTTATCTTCTGACTCCAGCCGGCGAGATCATAAAGCGCCTGACGCACAACCCCGGCATCGACACTTCGGCGACGTTCTCGCCCGACGGCAGCCAGATCGCATTTGTTTCAGATCGCTACGGCAGCCCCCAAATTTGGCTGATGTCGCAATCGGGCGAGGGCCAGACCAAGCTGACCAATAAAGGCAACTTCAACCAAGAACCGGTATGGTCTCCGCGACCCATTGCCGTGCCGGGTGGGGCGTCTGGAAGTACCCAGGCGCTGATTGCTTTTACCGGCCGAGACGAACGCCAAAACTACGATATTTTTACGATCAACCCGCAAACCGGCGTGCTGCAGCGCTTGACCGAAAATCGCGGCAGCAACAGCCATCCGACTTGGGCGCCAAATGGCCGCGCCATCGCTTATAAAAGCAGCCGCGGCGGCATTTTTGTAGCGACCGCTGATGGCAAAACCGAAAGGCAAGTCTACCGCGGCAGCGCTGAGACCCCCAGTTGGGGACCCCTTAACAAACCGTAATAAGTCGTCGGCTAAAAGTTTTGGCTCATTTGGTTCGATAGGCCAAGCGAGCTAGAACCAGCTTTGGGCATCGAGTGAGCGGTACGCTCAACAATCTGCCGCAGGCGATTGGCCAGAACGCCGATGATTTTGCCAGAGACGTGGGCGCGTTCTTCCACAAAGCGGCGGAACGTGTCACCGGCAATTGCGAGCACCCGCGTATTGACGCCGGTGACCACGGCCGTGGTAGAGCGCAGCGATCCATCGATAACCGACATTTCGCCGATGCAATCGCCGGGACCGAGCGTGGAGGCGGTCAGTTCGCCGCCACTCTCGGTGTAGACGGTTTGTACCCGGCCAGAGATGATGACAAAGACTTCGTCTCCGATATCACCCTGATTAAAAAGGACCGTTCCTTCCGAGTAGCCGCGCTCTTCCGAGGCACGCGCCAAAAGCAGCAAATCTTCGGGCTCAAAATCGACGAAAAGCGGAACGCAGTGCAAAAACAGAATGCGTTCCAAATTGGTACATACCGGGCCGAGATTGGTCGGCAGTCGCGGCACTGCGAAGCGTCCTGTAACCATCGTGTCGGCTTGCGGACCGCTAAAGCCTTCGCTCATCTCTGGCTTGTCGGTCTTTAGCGCGGATCCATTGCCGTTGCTGCTGTTGCCGGTAGATTCCTGAATCGGCGCGGGCAAACGAGGCGAGATAAGGCCGCCAGCCGGAAAGTTTGGCGGTCGCGGTCCGGCAGCCACAAGTCTGGGCGGCATGGGCCCGCCGGCATTCATATTGGGCGGCATGGGCCCGCCCATGTTCATGTTCGGCGGCATGGGCCCGCCGGCATTCATATTGGGCGGCATGGGCCCGCCGGCATTCATATTGGGCGGCATGGGCCCGCCCATGTT
>CAYWPR010000019.1:0-3686 GCA_964460115.1 uncultured Myxococcales bacterium | reverse complement strand
GCGGCATGGGCCCGCCGGCATTCATATTGGGCGGCATGGGCCCGCCCATGTTCATATTGGGCGGCATGGGCCCGCCCATATTCATATTGGGCGGCGCCGGGCCGCCGTTCATGGTTGGCGCTGCGGGGCTGGTCGGGCCAGAACCTGTTGCTGCTGCCGAGGACGAAATGGCTCCCGGCGGTGCGGCATCGCGACGGGCGATTGCTGCTTGGGCCGCGTCGCGCACCGAACGATCGGTATCTCCAAGTAAGTTGCCCGCAGCCATGCCCCAGCCGGTGGGCAGCGCCTGAATCGCGGCCTCGCGCACTAGCGCATCCTCATCATTCATGCCCGAAAGCAGTCGTTCGATACTCGAGGGCCGCGGTGTTTCCCCGGGCAGGGCCGAGGCCAGCATGGCTCCGGCGCGAACAAAGGGATCCTGATCGCTGGCCAGCGCATCCAGCACTCGCTCTTGTTGCTCGGCGCTAATTTCCTCACGCGGATCGTAAGAGGGGACGCGCTCTTCCAGAATCGGTACAAAGCGATCCATCAAATCGGAATCGCCAGAGGCTTTTAGCGCCTCGATGGCGCTGGCGCGTGAAACCTTGTCTTGATCAAATAAGCGCGGACGCTGCTGGCGAATGACCTCGCCCATGCCCATAAGCGCCAGTACATCCAGCGTGTGATCGACCAGCCGATCCTGCTGCTTGAGCAGCACCAGCGATAAAAACTCTAAAGCAGGCCCAATGACAAATCCGCAAAGCTGGCGGTACGCGGCGCGCCTATCTTCGATGCTGGTCAATAGGCTTTCGACATTCTGACGGTGGCCGCCCCCTTTGCCGGTGATTTCATCAACGATGCGCTGGTGGTTTTCCGGACTGAGCGCGTATTCACGGCGAAGATTGTCCAGGTCGCGTTTGCTGGCGCCGCGCAAAAGCAGCGAGCGCAGCGCCACCCGGTAGCCCTGCTCTTGCAGGCGGTCTTCGGCGCTGACTGCGACGTTGGGATCAAAAAGCTGCCGATCGGTGATTTGCAACTGCTGCAGAACCTTTTCGTGATCCTGGTCGGAAATGTTGAATTGCGCGCGTACTTGCTCGATGACCCGCAGTTCAGAGCGGGTGAGGGTGCCTTCGCCGAGCAGCTCTTTGATGGTGTCAGCGTACACGCGCAGACCGACTTCTTTTTCCTGTTCCTTGCGCTTGATGACGTAAAACGCTTCGCGCAAATCTTCGGGCGGTTTTTCGTCTTTCCATTGCCAGCGGGCGACGAAGCGTTTGGCGAAACGTTCCTGCACTGCTTCGTCTTCGCGGCGATTAAAGCGGCGCAAAAAGAACCAGGTGGAAAGCACCACCGCGATAAAGCTGACGATCCAAGCGCCGCCTGGAAGCCGGCGCCAGGTGGGCTGACCCGCGAAAAGATAAAAGATGTTAAACGCCGAAAAAGCGGCCGCCGATAACGCGTAGTGAACTCCGCGTTCGCTGCCATAGCGGCGTATCAGCAGGCGCTCTAGGCCGAAAAAGGCCAGCCACGAGACAATCGTCGGTCCGAGTAGCGATAAAAAGACCGCAGCAAACTTGGGAACAAAAGGTGCGTGTGCGAAGCCGAAGCCGGCATCAAAAAAATGACGCCACTCGTTGGGCTCGCGCGTCCATTGTCCGGAAAAATAGTAATCCCAATTGCCTTTGTACAAAAAGTAAGCCAAATAAAAAGCGAAGACGAGTCCAGGCCAGCCATAAGTGGCCATGCGGCGGGAAAAGATGTCTTTTTCTTTCCAGTAGCCCATCTCGATGTCGATGTCCGGACAATGTCGCTTGCAGGCGGTGCAACGCTTGCATTGCGAATTGTCGGCGCGCGCTCCGGGGCCCATTCCGGTCGGCTCGGTGTAGACCTTTTCGATGATGGCGATGGGACAAAAGAAATTGCACCAGGTCTTGCCGGTAAAAATCGCGCCGGTGACAAAGGCCGAGGCAAGTATGAAAAGCAGCCACAGGCTTAGCCAAATGCCCGAGCCGTTTATAAACAGCAAGCGAACGCACAGACTAAAAAACATCGTGCTGAAAATGACCATATAGCCCCAGCGTTCAAACCACTGCGGTACTCGGCGCTGCTTGGTGCGGGGTAGGCGCGCTCCGAGCTTGGCGAACATCGAGATCGGACACAATCGCCGCCAGACGTAATAGCCAAAGACGATCATGAAAAACGGAGCCAGCGGCAGCCCCATGGTCCAAAAGATGCGATTTGAACGCAAGAGCTGGCCTTTTGGCGTATCAGTAGGCAAGCTGTCGGTAAAAAAACCGAGCAGGGCAATGCCTAGATAGATCGCCAAAAACACCCCTTTGACCACGGCCTCGCGCGCGCTTGTAGGGCTTTGCGCACGCGCCGGAGCGGCTTCGGGTTGGGCCTTCAGAACGGGCAGCTTCAGCAAGTCGAATCCTCTGAGCATCCTCATCGTAGCACGCACGGTGACTTGGGGGAGACTCGGTTACAAAGCTTTTGTGGAATTTCGGGTTTGCCGTCGCGTGTCCCGGCATCCTAGGGGGCATCCTTTACAAGGGGACAATGGTCAGTGCATGATGCCGGTGCTCCGATTAACATTTTTCATCTGCGGAGGAGGTGCTTCATGACGACTACCGCCTTAGTCGGGCAGCCCATTACACTCGATAAAACGACCGGCAAACTGACCGTGCCGGCGACGCCGATCATCCCCTACATTGAAGGAGACGGCACTGGTCCTGACATTTGGCGGGCTTCGGTGCGGGTCATCGATGCTGCGGTCGAGATCGCTTATAAAGGCGGTCGCCACATTGCCTGGAAGGAAGTGCTGGCCGGCGAAAAAGCTTTTAAGCAGACCGGCAACTGGCTTCCTGATGAAACCGTCGAAAGCTTTCGTCAGTATCTCGTCGGCATCAAAGGGCCGCTGACCACCCCAGTCGGGGGCGGCATTCGCTCGCTGAACGTGGCGCTGCGGCAGCTTTTGGATCTTTATGTCTGTCTGCGTCCGGTGCGCTATTTTGCAGGCGTTCCGTCGCCGGTAAAGCGTCCCGAAGCCGTCAATATGGTGATCTTTCGGGAAAATACCGAAGACATCTACGCCGGTATCGAATGGGCTGCCGAATCCGCTGAAGCCAAAAAAGTCATCGACTTTTTACACAAAGAGATGGGCGTCAAAAAGATTCGTTTCCCCGCCACATCGGGAATCGGCATCAAGCCAATTTCTAGTGATGGCAGCGAACGCCTGATTCGGGCCGCCATCAGCTATGCCATTCGGCACAAACGCAAAAGCGTGACCCTGGTGCACAAAGGCAACATCATGAAGTTTACCGAGGGGGCCTTTCGCGACTGGGGCTTTGCGCTGGCCAAGCGCGAGTTCTCCGGACAGGATCTCGACGGTGGTCCTTGGGTGAAGCTGGCCGCTGAGCACGGCGGCGTCGTCATCAAGGACAACATCGCGGACATCACCTTGCAGCAGGTATTGACCCGGCCCGAGGATTTCGACGTCATCGCCACCACCAATCTAAATGGCGATTATCTCAGCGATGCGCTGGCAGCTCAGGTCGGCGGCATCGGCATCGCCCCCGGCGGCAATATCAATTACACAACGGGGCACGCGGTCTTTGAGGCCACGCACGGCACCGCGCCCAAGTATGCCAACCAGGACAAAGTCAATCCTTGCTCGGTCATTTTGTCGGCGGTTATGATGCTTGAGC
>CAYWPR010000018.1:0-83414 GCA_964460115.1 uncultured Myxococcales bacterium | reverse complement strand
GCGGCGGTGGCGGCGGCGCTGTCGCCACGGGCGCGGGCGGCGGCTTTGGCGGCGGTGGCGGCGGCGGCGTTGGCGGCGGCGGCGGCGCCGGAACCACAGTCGAGTGCCGCGGTGGCGACGGCGGCTTTGGCGGCGGTGGTGGGGCAGGGGCGGTCGCCGATGTCACGTTGCCGGCGGCAAATAGCGGGCATGGCGGCTTTGGCGCTGGCGATAGCGTCATCTTGAGCGACGGTTCCAACACTTTCGTGTTTAGCGGCGGCGGGCTTGGCGCCGGCGGTGCAGTCTTTGTCATGTTTGGAACCGCGACCGTCGTCAACGCCACACTTGCCGGCAATTTCGCGCAAGGCGGCAGCGGCGGCGAAGCCGGCAGTGGGCTTGGCGGCGCGATCTTTAATTTGCACAGCCAGGTCGAAATTCTGCAAAGCACGCTCATCAGCAACAAAGTGAACGTCGGTGCCGCCTTGGCGACGGGCTACGTGCCGGCTCAGCCGCGAATAAGAGCGCAGGGCAGCGCCCTTTACAGCCTGGCCTTTGGCGCAAGCGAATCTTTGCCCAGTTCGGACAAGGTTCTGCTGACAAACAGCCTGCTTGCCGACAACAGCGGCGGGGCCGATGTGACAAACGACGCGACTCCCGGCGGCGCCGCAAGCCTAGTGCTTATGGGCAGAAATCTTATCGGCAGCATTTTGGATACTACCGGCGCCAGTGTGGACACAACTCGGCTTTTGCCGCAAACCACTGCCGGTGCTTCGCTAAACAAGCTAGATGGGGCGCTGCCCGTCTTTATGCCCGATGCAGCTAGTGCAGTGGTTGGCAGCGGTGAGCTAGTCGGTTGTGCCGATGCGCGCGTAGGTCGCGTCGATGCGCTGGGCACAACGCGGCTGCAAGACCGCTGCACGATTGGCGCGGTCGAAGTGCGCGCGGCAACAAGCGGCAGTGCCGCGACAAATGGCTGCCAGTTTGGAGCCCATGGCGCAACCGAAACGGCCTCGGCCTTGGGTCTATTGCTGCTGCTTGGAACCTGGGGGCTAGTTCGGCGCCGCCGCGGCGCATAAATTCATAATTCGAGCAGCCGCCTATAAAGCGGATAGCGCAGTGTGTATTCGGGCTGCGCCTGTCCGGCATCGGCGCGCCAGACGATGCCCATGCGTTCGAGCCGCGGCAAAAGCAGCCGATCGAGGGCCTGCAGCGGCTGCTCGCGCAAAATGCGTAGCAGAGTCGGCCACAAACCCGGCTGCGCCGCGACGCGCCGCTGACAGGCTTCCAAAAACGGATCAAAGACGGTCGGCGCGGCGGTGCGGCGGTGCAAAATCTGGCTGAGACTTTCGCCGCGTACCGCCGCCACATATAGGGCGACGCGGGCCAAGCAGGGCTGACCCCCGATAAGGGCCTGCAGGGCCAATAGTTCGGACTGCGTAGGCGTCAGTTGATGCAGCCGTGCCAGCGTTTCCATTTGCAAAAGCGACAGGTCGGGCAGCTCCTGAGCCACCGAGGCAAATGGTCGAGTCGACAGCGTCCGCAAAAGCCAATCCGGAGCGGTCGCGCTAAACAGCAAAAGGCGCAATCCGCGCCAAGCCGTGTCATACGCGCTACGCGCCGCAAATCCCGCCAGAAGGGTAATAAACCCCTCCTGAAACATGGTGTCGCGCAGCGCATCGAATTGATCCAGCGCCACATACATGGGACGCGGTGCGCAGGCCCGCAGCGCCAAGTCGAGCATGCCTTCCAAATGCAGCGGCGCGCTTTGCGGCAGCACCGGCAACAGCCGCTCGGCCATGAGCTGGCGCAGCAGCAGTTGTTCGACCTCGGCGACAAAAGCTTCCAGCCCGGTGCGCGAATCTTGCGACATGCGCTCCAGATTGATGCAGATGACCGAGGTGCCTTGCTCGCGCATCTCGTGCTGCAAACGGCGTAAATACCAGGTTTTGCCGTGGCCTTCTGGTGCCCAGATAAAAAGCGGGCGTCCGGGCAATTTCAGCCATTCGCGCACTCGCGATTCCTCCATCGGCCGAGGGATGTACCACGCTGGCGCATAGCTGGCCTTGGGCGGCTGAGGCGGCAAATCGGCGCGTGGCGCAATGGTCTGCTCTAGGGCGCCGACGTAGGGCGCCGGACAGGCCAAAAGCAGCGTTTCGCCGCCAAGCTGCATAATCGTACGCAGGTGACCGATGACATAGCCGTCGTGAAGGATGGGACTGCCGGCCAGATTTTTGTGCCAGCGCTCGCTGCCGGCCACCATGCGCAAAAGCAGGGTCGGGCTGCGCAGCCCGTCTTCGCCAAGCGGCTCGTGTACCAGCGCCTGCACCACCTGGCCCGGCGAGCGCAGAGTCGGCGTCGCGGCCCAGGTCTGACAGGCATCGCCGGGCTGGCACAATCCGTGACGCAGCTTCATGACGAGCTGGCTGACCACGGCCGGCTGCAGTTCTAACAAGGCGCAGTCCACTTCGTCATCGCGGGCAAGCAGCGTGGCCGCGCGCAAACCCCCCGAAAAACGCAGCCAGACCGCCTGCCCGAGCTCGCAATCGGCCAGTATCGAGGCGGCAGTGACCGCGCGCGCCTGGTGGATGAGATAGGCTACGCCAAGGCGCGGATCTCCGTCGGCGGCTCCATTTTCTTCTTTGTAGACATCGGCGCAGCCGGCGGCGAAGGTCAATTGCACAGGATGTGCAGTAATCAGCGGAACCGTCACGTTCTTTAATTTACTTTTGCAAAATCGCTTCAGCGAGCGCTCCGGCGACTATGTCGACGGGCAGATCGTACCATTCAAAATAAATGTAGCGCCCCGACAAGCGGGTTGCCTCTTGGGTACAGGGATCAAAGGGAGTGCTGGACTCTTGATTGACCAGCCGACCAAATACCGAATGGGTTCCCGGCAGCAGGCAGCCACGCTGGCGTTGATGGTAACAGACGCAGCGCGGATCCAGGCGCTTTTGCAGCGCCAAAAAGAAGCGGTGGGGATAGCTGCCGTTGTCCACGGCGGCGGGCAGCTCGGCGGTTCCGCCTTGGCTGATTTCGGCGATGCCGCGACACTGGAGCAGATTTGCGTATTTCTGCGGGCGCACCGCCATGCCGTGGTATTCGAAGTGCAGCCAGGGCTTGGCGCCGTCATGGGTGCGCGTTCCCTCTAGGGCGGAAAACAGCGCAAATAGCAGATTGTCAACGGAATGGGCGGCATCCGAAGCGCGCACGCAGCCGCCGCAAGCGTAGCCCGGCACGCTGCTGCAACCCGAACAGCTTTCCAGATTGCAGCGCTCGGCGCTGTTTAGAAGCAGCGCGGTGGCCTCGAGCTTTTGATAAAGCCGCGCGGCGCGGTCGTCGCTGAAATCCGATCCTAGATGCGGGGCGGTAATGACCAGCCGGCGCGCGCGGGTCCGCTCTGCCGGAGCCCGCAGCACAAAAACGCCGTTCCAGCGCTGCGTGTGCTGGCCGGGCGGTCCGTCCGCCGGTTCGAGCAGCAGCCAGTGGTGCGTGGCGCTGACGGTGTCCAGAACTTCCAGGGCCTTATAGCCCATAAATTCGGCGAAGGCGGCAAAGGCCTTACAGTCGTCATTTTCCCAGGCCAAAACGGCGTTAAACGCCGCCATCCAGCGTGGCGAGCCGCGCGTCAGCGTCACCATTTTGGGCGCCTGCGGATCGCTATGGGCCCGCGCTTGCTCGGCAAGAATCTGCGCCAAGTCGGCACGGCGCTGCGGCAAGCACGACGGCTCGGCCTGTGCCGTTCCCGTCCATAGAATTGCCAGCGCCCCGAAAAAACCAATCCAAAGGCGCGATGTCAGCATAGGCCGGGGGCTGGAAAGCGGAGCAGAAATTCGCGAATTTCATGGGCGATGCGCGCTTGTACCTGCGCAGCGGAATCGCCGTGCTTTTCCGCCTCTAGCGCCTGATCGATCCAGGCGGCAATGGCCGACATATCGGTTTCGCCAAGCCCCCGCGAAGTCACGGCCGGCGTCCCGATGCGCAGCCCCGATGGATCAAAAGGCTTGCGCGGATCGAAGGGGACAGAATTGTAGTTGGTTTCAATTCCAGCGCGGTCCAGCGCCTGCGCCGCTCGCTTGCCGGGCAGTCCCTTATTCGTCAGATCGATCAGAATCAAGTGATTGTCGGTTCCGCCCGAGACTAGGTCGTAGCCGCGCTGCAATAGGGCTTGGCCTAGCGCCTTGGCGTTGCGCACGACCCTGTGGGCGTAGTGGCGAAAATCCTCGGTCTGGGCTTCGCGCAGGGCCACGGCCAATCCGGCGATCTGGGCATTGTGCGGTCCGCCTTGCAGGCCGGGAAATACCGCTCGATCGATGGCTTGGGCGTGCCCGGCGTTGCATAAAATGAGTCCGCCGCGCGGTCCGCGCAGAGTTTTGTGGGTGGTGGACGTAATCACTTCGGCGTGTCCAACCGGCGAAGGATGGGCCCCTCCGGCGATAAGGCCCGCGATGTGGGCGATATCGGCCACCAAGATGGACCCGACCCGGCGCGCGATTTCGGCGAATCCGGCAAAGTCGATGGTGCGCGGCACGGCGGTGCCGCCGCAGAACAAAAGCTTGGGGCGATGCTGCTTGGCCAGATCTTCGACCTCATTGAGATCGACGCGTCCGGTTTCTTTGCGCACTCCATAGGCAATCGAAGTGAAATATTTGCCACTTATCGAGACGTTCCAGCCGTGCGTCAAATGCCCGCCGGCCGGCAGCCCCAGGCCCATGATGACGTCGCCGGGTTTGCAAAAAGCCAGATAGACGGCCAGATTGGCCGGAGAACCGGAATAGGGCTGCACATTGGCGTGCTCGACTCCAAACAGCGCTTTGGCGCGGGCGATGCACAGTGCTTCGATCTGGTCGATGTACTGCTGGCCTTCGTAGTAGCGACGGCCGGGATAGCCTTCGCTGTACTTGTTGGAAAGCGCGGAGCCGGCCGCCTCCAAAACGGCTTGCGAGGTGTAGTTTTCCGACGGAATCAGACGTAGTTTGTCGCGCTGACGCTGATCTTCTTGTTCAAGCAGCGTGGCGAGCTCGGCATCGGTGCGGCGAAGGGCTTCTCGAAGCATCATAATTTCTCGACTTTATAGGAGTTATACACGGGCCGCAGCCGATTCTGCCAAAAGTCGCAGCTTAGTTGGTGATGGTCATGCATCCGAGCTCGACTTGCAAAAAGGCGTCGGGCATGGCGCTAAGTGCGGCGCATGTATTGTCGCAGGGCAGGATGGCCGTGGGGGTTTTGTCGTCGTTAAAGTGCCAGCCCGGGCCGCGGCAAGCGGAATCGAAAGGCAATAAAGTGGACGCACCGTTGCCGGATTTTAGCCGCAGGTTCACAAGACTTTGGCTGACTGCACCAGAGATGACTTGAGAGGGAAGCTCATAGGCACAAGGGCGGGCCCTTTGGGCCACCTGATAAAGCGCATTTTCGAAGTCTAGGCCGATGTTGCCATTTGCGACCAGAATCGCTGCTTGGCTGCCCCCGGCAGCGGCGATGAGGTTGGCACTAGACGCATCGACCCCAGGCAGCCCAATCACATAGGTTGAAATGGGCGGCTGTAAAGAAAATGCCGCAGCGGCCAAATCGGCGACGACTTGTGCAGCGCTAGGATCTTTGCCATTGCACATTGCCGCGGGGCCTTGAGGCTGGCCGTCGGTTACAAGCAGCACGGCGTTTGCTGCATTTGGGGAATTGCTGGCAATCTCGATGGCTTTAAGATATGCCCCGCCCAGGGCTGGGTAGGTGGGCGTGTTAGTTCCATCGGGCGTCTCGGCGTTAAAAGCCGCACTGAAACTAGCGGTCCCGTCCGGCAAGGGCGTGTAAGGAATCAGCGGCTCTTTGTATCCCACGGCATCGCAAGCGGGCGTGGTGTCTACAGCGCGCGGAAAGAAGCGCAGCGCTGCCTGCACTCCGCTCGACTTTGCATCTTCGGCAAATGCGACAAGTCCCGTCTGCGCTAAGGTCCACTTGGCGCCGGTCATCGAGCTTGACTTATCGTGCATGATGTACAGGTTTAGCGGCTTTCTTTGGGCCGGCTGCGCAAAAGTCACGCAGGACGCAGCGAAATCAGCAAGCATTCCCCCGTCGTTTGGAGCGGTCGCGCTTTGACTGTTGCAGGCGACAAGCCCGAACCCGAGGCAACTTCTCAAAAGTTTAGAGAACCATGTACCGCGTATAGGAAAATTGTGAATACGGCTTTGCTTGTTCATCTTCCCTCCTTCATGCATCGACATTTCGAAATGAATCGACCATTCGGCAAATTGTACTCCTTGTCGATGCTGCACATTGCTGGCTGACAAGCGGACTCCTTTTGGAAACAAAACATGACCTGAGCGAGATTGCAGAATCGTGCATGATATATTGACGGCATGGCTGCTGCAGACAAGGAGCATACGGAAATAGAGCAAGCGCTTTTGCGCAACGACCGCTATTTGGCGGAGTTTATAGAGGCCATGGGCGTCTGTCCGTATGCTCGCAACTGCCGCGAATCGGGACGGCTGCATCGCGAGGTGCTGCTGCTTGATGAACCCACAGTGGATGCGCTAGTTTCCCACATCCTTGACCTAGAGAATGCACTGACTTCCCAAGTCGATGTGGCGCTTGTTTTATTGCCTCGTCTGAAATGGCCCGCGCCGGAGTTTGAGCGCCTGATCAGTCAGGTGCAACGGACTTATCAAAAAAGCCGGCGTCCGAATCAACACGGTACGGCGGCATTTTTTGTTGTCGCGTTTCATCCGGATTCGGCGATGCATCTACACAATCCGCATGTGGCAGTACGTTTTATGCGGCGCAGTCCGGATCCAACGATTCAACTTGTGCGACCCGAAGCGATTGAACGGGTGCGGGGAGAACGGGAGGCCGATGTCCTGTCTCGACAAATCGCCGAGGCCGGTTTGCGCGCGGTGCTGCAGCGCGGCGCCGAAGAAAGCGCCACGCTACTTGGCGGCATTCGCGCTAGTTTTCGTTGATGGACACAGTGGCGCGGCGGCCGCTAGACATGGCGATAATGGTTGTGGCGTAGGCACCAGCCGCGACCACCGTGCTGCTGGCCGGCCCGACTAGCATAACGCCGCGGTCGATTTGTCCGTTGGTCGAGGTCGTGCGAAATTGGCCAAGCAGAGCCGCCGGAATGACGCCCATTCCGGTGGCTCCGTCGTAATCGCACTCTAAAAAGGAACCCGAGCTCGTAGTAATGTTCTGATTGAGCTCGACGTGTACTCGGCTGCCCGCAGCCAAAGCGTTCCAGCTCACCTGAAAATCCTGATGCTTGGGCAACGAGACCATGATTGGATCAAGCGTATTTGTGCCGTCGGGATTGGTCAGCATGAAGCTTGCACCGGGTGCAGATATCGATGCCTGAAAGGCCGGTATGGCCTGGGTGCCGGCGGCATTTAGGTTGAACGTCTGTCCGGCCGGAAAGCTGACCCGATTGGAGTTGTCCACGGTCGATTTGTAACTGCCATCGGAATTGGGATTTAGCATGGGGGCAGTGGGCTCCGCCGTGCCACTTATGCTAATGTTGCCAGCCGTCGGCAGGACGATGCTAGCACCCGTACAAGCGTACAGCGCACAGGCCCCGATGACCTGATGCGAGCAACTGGTGCCGGATTGTGTGGTGTCTACAAACACGGCGGCGGCTGAGGAACTTAGCGCCGACTGCGCACCCAGCATCGAATTGGTACTGGCCAGCCGTATCAAGCCAAAGTGCGTGACGACAGTCATATCGCCAACGGGACCCATATCTAAATTAGTGCCTGACAGGGAGTCGCAGGAACACAGTTCGACGCATCCCAGAAGCGCCGCCATCGGCAGCATTCGCCCCAAAAGGGATTTTGTCGGGAGCAAGGCGAAGGGGTTCGTATTCATGGCATTTACTCCAAGACGAAGACGGCCGAGGTCGAGCGTTTTTGACGGCAAGTTAGACGAGTTTAACAGCACATGAAGAGCAGGGATAGACGCGACTTTGGAACAAATTGCAGGGCCGCAGCGAATTTGGCGGGTGCCGCGGCGTCTCTTGGTCCGGTGCCGCGGCGTCTCTTGGCGCGTCTAATTAGGCGGACGAACGCCCGAGCAACGGAAGCTGGCTTCTTTTTGCGCCGGCGGCGGCATATCGTCTTTGATCCATACACCGGCCAGCGCGGTCTTTGAGCACAAAGCGCTTGGCGCCGCACAATAGCAATCGGCTGGCTCGTTGATGCAGGCGTTGCGAATCGCCGGATCTTTGGAGATCATTCCGTTGTACGTGCCGATGGGGGCCGGAGAATTTCCCCAGGCGGCGCAGCAACCAGAGCTGCAGACCGGCAGGTAGCTATCCGGCAAGGCGCTCGGTTGGGTGGTGTCCACAAAACCCACTAGACACGCCGGAGTGCCGTTGGAATCGACGTTGGGCTTTACGCTTAAGCAGTCCTTATCGCCAGCGTTTTGAATTTTGGCGGCGATAGAGCTAAGCACATCTTGATACTTGCTGACGTTGCAGATGCTCTCTTCGGGGAAGGTATTTGGATCAAAGCGCTTGCGAAATTCTTCCAGACGAAGCTGAGCTTGTCCGAAGTAGCCTTTGGTGTCCTGGGTGACAATGGCGGGATCGAAGCAGGCTGCCTGGGTCTTCTGTCCGCGGTTCAGATTGGCCACGGTGTTGGATGCACCGTTGGCAATTTCGACATCCAATTGGCCGTCAGGCGCCCCCGCATAGTGGGCGGTTAGAGATGGCGACCAGATTCCGGCCAGAACCAATTTATTGGGATCGGTGCGCAGGCTGCCGAAGAATTTGGCGTACACCTGTAGCGGAATCAGCCAGGAATCCTGCCGTTCTTTGCAACCGGTCTTCACACCTGAGGTGCTAAGCGGGGTGGAGCTGTCGCATTCCAGATCCTTGGCGATGCAGCGATAATCGACATCGTAGCAAGGGAAATCCGGATCCGCGACGCCTTGCGGACAGACTTTCGTATCGGTGTTTTTCAGCGGATTTAGATTGATGCGCTGCGCGGGCTGTACAGAGCAGTCGTCTTCATCGGTGATCCAAATGACCGCCAGAACCGAGTTCGGACGCAGAAAGCCGCTATTCTCAAGCAAGTGTCCGTCGAGGGCGCGTTTGCCTGATTCGAGCTGGCCTTCGACACCGCAGCCCAGATCACCGACGAGGCCTATGCACTTAAATGCTTTGATCGGTGCTGTGGGGTCGGTGGCATGACCGGCAATATTGTTTACGCCGTTGTCATTGGCGATCCAGCGGTCGGTGGGAACGAATGTATCGTCGGGGCAAAGACCAAGGTTTGGCATTCCGGCCGGGCCTTGACAAGCTTGTTGAAAGTCCGGAGAGATGCCCAGCGTCGGATTCTTCTGCATAAAGTTCTTGATGCGGGTCGTGCAAGGGAGGTTCTGCAAGAGGCCATCGTCGCCTTTTTGTGAACCGCAAAATACATCATTGGTAAAACCCGGCGGCAGCGTTGCGCCCGGCCAGGTGCCGATATCCGAAGTGACAACGCCGACATGGTAGCTACCGCCGTTGGCGATGGTATCGATCTGCGTAATGAAGTTGCCGATGGCTTTGGCCAGCTCATTTTGCTTGGGCGACATCGAACTTGAATTGTCGATGACAAACAGGATGTCCAGGTCGCGCTTAAGCCGCAGCTCGACCGGATTCTCACTACTGGCTGGAAAGCACTTTTGCAGCGCCGCCACGTATCGTGGGTCGTTCGGATCGGTCACATCGGGAGGGATCGGACATGGCTGACTCAGATCGGGAGCGGTACACGCGCCAAGCGTCAGCGCGAGTCCCAGCCCAACCAAAGAATGAGGCAGAAAACGACGATACATGTATAACTCCTTTTTGGAATGAGGGCAGGTGGCATGCGCTTAGCTATCTGCGGCGATAGCAGGTTTATGCGATGTGCCTGCGAATCTCACTGACTCGGGTCGATTCTAGCTTAAACCTTACATCACATGGGCCGCCAAAAAACTCTCGCGATTAAAAGAGTTTGCAACACGAGACAACAGATTCGCCAAATAAAGCAGATCTGGTTACATCAGCATATATTGCGCATATTCCCTGCCATCGGGATACTTGTAGGGAACTCGGCTTGCGCCATTTTTGCACCGCAATACGAATTTTTCCGAGAGACGATCAGAAATGGGTCGGCGCTGAGTGGTTCACGCAAGGATGAGGAGCACCGCCGCAATCGAGATGCTTTATAATAGGCGGCCGAGCGTATCTGCATGCATCGGTCGGCTGATGGTCGGTACATTTTATCGATATTGGGTTTTTACTGCTTAGTGGCAGATCCCTTGGCAATAAGGGGAGATTTAATACCCAATGTGTTTGCGCGCAGTTATAAGCGCCGCGAACGCGAGAAATACGAATGTCGTCCCGCACAAGCCCCCAGCAGTACCGCTTTAGAAAAAGCGCGCCGTTTGTGGGAAAGCGGCATGATTTACTATGATGCAAAGGAATATCAGAAAGCCCGCGACGATTTTCAGACGGCGTATGAGATTTCTCGTTTGCCCGATTTTTTGATCAACCTGGCGCAGGTGTGCGCCAAGCTCGAGCAGCATGCCGACGCCATCAAGTACCTGGAAACTTATGTTCAGGAATGCCCCGGAGCTCCAGATGTTCCCATTGCCCGCCAGCGCATCGATGACTTGCGCATTGCGCAGGCCATCAAGGAAGGCGAACAGCCGCCGCCGCGCCCGGTTCTCAAACCGCCGCGTCCGGCCCTGGCGCTGCTGGGCAGCGGCGCCGTGCTTTTGATCATCGGAGCCGGACTTGGCGGCGCGGCCATCGTCGCCGGCAAACGGGTCGGTGATGTGAGCAACCAGAATATGGTTTTCTCTGTAGATTTGCAGAATACGGAACGGCGCGGTCGGGCCATGGAAGGGGCGGCCATCGGCTTGGATGTGATCGGCGGGCTGGCGCTTGGCGTCGGTGGAATCTGGGCTTTAAGCTGGCTCTACGAGCAAAAAACCGGAATGTCTTTGACCCTGTCACCACGGGCCAGCGGCTTGGCCCTTCTTGGGCGGTTTTGATGTTGGCGCGGGTCCGCACCGTGATATCGCAGGGGCTCGGCATTATGCTGGCCGCGTCTTTTGCGACGTCTTGCTATAACCCCGACCTGAGTACCCAGATTCTCAAGTGCGATCGCGGCAAGTGCCCAGATGGGCTTTATTGCATCGACAATGTCTACTGCTCTGCGCCCCTGCTCGAGTGCTCGGTGGGCGGAATCAAAGTATCGGACGAAGTCTTTGCCTGCCTCAGTTTGAAAAGTCCCATCGATTTGCCGAACATTTGCGCCGGCGATACCTCGGCAGCGCGCTGCGACATGAAGATGGTATCCAAAGATTTGTGCCGCGGCATCAGCACCTGCGCGTACTGCTGCAAATAAGGACCCGTGAAATCGTTATTCGGTCACTTCGCCGCTTGGGGGCGGCTCGGGCGGCGCTAGTAGCGACGGGCCCGGATGCAAAAGCAAAATACGGCGCAAAGCCACCACCGGCAGTGCGCCTTGGGCCAAAAGGGCGTCGTGAAATCCCTGCAAGTTGAAGCGCTCGCCTTGCTCTTTCTGCGCGTCTAGGCGCAGTTGCGAAAGTTGCAACTGCCCGAGTGCGCCAAGGCCGCACAGCGGATCATAAGTCAGCCGCTCGGCTTCGCGCCGCGCCGCGTACTCGTCCAGATAGCATTCCTCGGTAAAAAACCGAACCGCATCTTCGAGGCGCGCCGCCGGCTGCGGGGCCACGCCAAGAGGCGCATGCAGACGCAGCGCCATCAAAAGCCGCCCCAGCCGCAAAAGCTGAATTCGCAGCCCCAAAAACAAAAGCTTTTCGCTGGCGGCGCTGTTTAGCGGCGCTTCTTGCAAAATGCTCTGCTCCGCATAATGCGACCAGCCTTCTAGAAAAGCCGGGCTCAGCGTGCGCAACCGCAGCGGAGACAGTCGGTTTTGCTGATGCCGTTCGACCATTTGCTGGGTGTACTGTCCGGGAAAGACCTCGTGCAGCGCGCTTAGCAAAAGCTGCGAGCGATTGAGCATGCGCAGGTGATCGCCAATGCGCTTGCGATCCTTCCAGCTTTGATCCACGGGATCGATATATAGCTGCGCCGGGCGCTCGGGTTCTAGCCGCGCCGGCATCGACAGCAGTACAAAGCCAAAGCGATGCGCCGGCATTTCCATCACCTGAGGGCGGGCAGGTGGCAGGCTTACAAATTTTTGTGCGGTCACCATTTCCACGGCGCGATCCAGGGCCGATTCAGCGGCGCGCAAAATTTCTTCGGGCCGTGAATGATCTTCTTCGACGGCGCGCAGTGCCTCGCTAATCGCCCGCGTCGGGCTGCCGCTGGTTTGACCAAGCACCCGTCGCGCCAAATCGTCGAGATGGCGTTTGGTTTCGCGCGCCTCAAACTCGACAAGGTTTTGCAGCGTATCAAGCGACACATCGAGCATCTCGGCCGCCCGCAGCCGCGCTAAAAAGCGATCGCGCGGCAGCGACCAATCGCCCTTGCTGTGCGAGAGCAGATCGTGGCCAAGCCAGTTGGCAAAGTCTTCAAGCGCGCGCTGCGCGACCTCTCGCTGGTGGTTGACGTCGTCAAGCAGCGCCGGATCCAGCATCGTGATGTTGGCCAGCACTCGCGGCAGCAAAAGCGCGACAAAGTCGCGCGTCAGTTGTGCCACCTCCACTGCGCGGCGTGTCCACAGTTCCGGCGGGTTTTTCAGATTGCGCTGCGCTTCGCGGCACAGGCCGGGAATTGCCGCGAGCCGGCCTCGCAAGGCACGCATGCCGGACAGCGACATCAAATTCGTGCTGATAAGCCCGTCCAGGCCAAAGGCGATCAGGTTTGTATAGTAGATGGGGTTGCGCTCAAAAGGGCGCAGCTCGAGCAGTTCCTGGCGTTTGGATTCGACCCGTGCCTGCAAAAGCTGCAGATCCAGACGCTGAATATCGCCAAGGCTCGGCGCAGGCCCTGACGGAGACGGCGGCGCCGGGCTTGGCGCAGTGCGCTCTTGCTCGGCCAGCCGGCGCAGGCGTTCGGCCATGCCATCTAGCCGCGCGATTTCGCGCCCGATGTTATCGCTGCGTACATCGTCCAGCCGATCGTCAGACGAGTGATCGCCAAGCCAAGTGGCAAGCGTCGGCGAAAATTGCAGCTCGGCATCTAGCTGCTCAGAGATTAAAAGATTTAGCTCGCGGCGCGTGCTGCCGCCATCTGCCGAATTGGCGCCGCCGGTTTCGGCCGGATGCAGAACATGCGGCGGGCTATGCAAACGTTCGCACTGTAAATGTAGTAGCGTGGCCGCCCCGGCTAGCCCAGTCACGCCGGTGAATAGACGAGCAATCCTTCGCCAAAGCCCGGACCTATGCCCATACATGATGCCAAGAACCATACCTGAGAAAGCCTGCCCCTGTGAACGGAACGGGACCTAAGGAAACACCTACATAGTGGTTGGAAAGCCTTGTATGTAAGTTTGGGGCGCGTTAAAGTTCAGGGCGCTTAATTCTGGCGTTTAACATCTCATTCAAGTCTCAAGTGGCAGGCACAAGGCAATGCTGCTCTATCGCTGGCTAATAGAGGCAACGAATTCTCGAGGTACCACCAAGGCCCTCGTCTATCGCGACACCTACCTTTCCTGGCGCGGGCTTCAGCATCGCGTGGAACGGCGGGCGCAAGAGTTTTCAGCCATGGGCATTGAACGCGGTGACTGGGTCGGGCTGATGCTCGGCAACGTCCCCGACTTTGCCATTCTGGCTTTGGCTCTGTCGAAGCTGGGCGCGACGGTCGTGCCGCTGGATCCGACCACCGGGGTGCGCGATCTGACGCTTTTTCTGGGGGCGGCACCGCTGCGAGCACTCATCACCAGGCCCCGCGGCGGCAATGAGCTGCCTTCCGCAAGCCCGCCTTTGGGCACGCTACAGCGGGGACGGCGCGGGGCGCGTCTAGAACCCGAGAGCCGTCGGCGCTTGCAAGGGACGCTTTTGACCTGCTCGATCTATAGGCGCGAAGAAGCGCCGCCGGGCTCGGCTGAAGTCGTGCTTCTAACTGCCGATTCCTCGGGAGATCCCAAAGGCGTGATGCGCACCGCCGAGAATCTGGAAGGAAATTGCCAGAATCTCGCCAAGTGCCTAGATGTCTCGTCGGAAGACCGCATTCTAAGCACCGTGCCGCTCTTTGCCGCCTATGGCTTCGATCTAGGATTGTGCCTGGCCCTGCGTTATGGGGCTACGCTGTATCTTGAGGATGAAGTAGCGCCGCGGCGCATCGTCAAACTTCTGCGCGAGCAGGAAGTCGATCTTTTGCCGGCAACGCCGCCGCTTTACGCCGCGCTTGCCAAGCTGCCGACGGCCCGGCCCATTCACACGACCGGGGCGCGTTTTTTGGCCACCGGATCGATGCTAAGCGAAGCAGTGGCCGAATCTTTTCGCGCGCGCTGGGGCGTGCGGGTCATCCCGATTTATCACACCACCGAAGCGGGGGCGGTAAGCTGCGATCGCAAAGGCCTTTTGCCCGAAACCGTTGGGAAGCCGCTGCCGGGTGTCGATTTGCGTCTGGGGCCACCGGATGCCGAAGGGCGCAGTGCAATTTGGGTACGTTCGAGCGCCGTGGCCCAAAGTTCCGTGGGCACCATTGGCGCCGCGGCCACCCCACCTGCGCCTCCTACCGGTCGGCGCACCAAAGCCGCTGCCGAAGCCAAGCCTACGGCAACGGCTATCGGCGGCTTTGACGCGGAAGGCTATTTGCGGACCGGAGACACCGGGCGGCTGGACAAGCAAGGTCGCCTGACACTCATCGGCCGCGAGGACGATTTGGTCAAGATCGAAGGCAAGCGCGTTGCCTTAAGCGAAGTCGAAAGCTGCTTGGAATCCTATCCAAAAGTGCGCGCCGCTTCGGCCAGCATGTACGTGGATGAGCACGGCAGCTCCATGGTCGTGGCCAGCGTCGTTTGCTCTAGCCGCTGCCTGCCTGAGGAGCTTATTGACCACTGCGCGCGCAATCTGGCCCCCTACAAAGTACCGCGACGCATCGAGTTCGAAAACAGCGCCTCGGCCCCGCTAAGCGCGTCGGCCTCCGAGCAATACGAACCATAAAGTACTTTTCGGCGCCACGCTTTGTTCGCGCCGGACAGTTTGGCTATTCGCGGCGGCTCTCGGTGAAAAATAATTCACCGAGGGCGCGCTGCGCTGTGCTTTGGCCGGCAAGCAGAGTGCTTAGCGTCGTAGACAGCGGCAGATGCAGCTTGTGCACGGCGCCCAGGCGCAGAATTTCTTTGATCATTCCAGGACCGTCGCAGACGCGCGCCACTTGATACTGCGCGGTCGGCAGGTCTAGACCTTGGCCAAGGAGCCGGCCAAGTTCAAAATCGGCCGAGCCATGTCCATCGGTCGCCAGCATCATTTCACCAACGCCAGCCAAGCCGAAGAAGGTTTGTTCGCTGGCCCCAAGGGCCACGCCGAGCCGCGCCATTTCGGCGGCGCCGCGGGTCACTAGCACCGCCCGCGCTGCCGCCCCTAGCCCGATCGCGTCGGCAATGCCGCCGGCCAGTGCCACCACCGCGGCCGTTGCTCGCGCCACTTCCACTCCCAGTTGGTCGCGCGTGGTGTAAATCAGCAACGAAGGGCCGCTTAACACTTGCTTGGCCAGGGCGCTGACTTCGTCAAAGCGGCTGCCACAAACCAGGGCAGCGGGTCGGCGTTGTTCCAAATCCAGGGCCAAAGCCGGGCCGGCCAAAGCTCCGATGCGGCGCAGCGGCGTCTCGAGGCGTACCACTTCAGAGATCAGCGCGCGACTGCCATCGGCAGCCACCGGGGCCAAGCTGCCGATCGCATGGATCAGCAGTTGTGCGCCATGCAGAAATCGCGCCGCTTGCTGCATCAGCGGCCGCACCATGGCTGCCGGTGTCGCCAGAATCAGCAAATCGGCAGCTTCCAGCGTGTGAAGCGCGGCTTCATCGTTTATGGAAAGGACACGGGCGATGCGCTCGGGCGTTTGTTCGCGATGCTTTTCCAAAAGCGCCGTCAATGCGCGCGCCCAGCGCCCGCTGCCCAGCACCGCCACGCTCAAGCCAGAGGAAAGCGCGCTCATGTCCAGCCCCTAAGCGATGCGATGCGGTTTTGGTAATAAAGAAGAAGCTGGCGATCGCCGGGCGCCACCGTGTTTTCGCCGGTGCGCACCACCGCTTTTTCGCCGTGATAACTGCCAAAGGCGATAAGCGCGGTGTCCAGCGCGTCACGCGCCGAGCCCGCAGCAAACGGCCCAAGCAGATGTCCGCGCTGCCGCAGCCGATTTTGCAGACGCTCGATTTCAGCCAGCACGGCGGGAATTTCCAGTTGCAAATCCAGCGGTTGTCGCAATTGGCGGTAAAGATCCAGCCCGGGCAGCGCCAGTTCGACAAAGCGAAAGACCACAAAGGCCAAAAGATGCGTGCTCATCAGGACCGTATTGCGGCGAAAGCTGTCGACAATGGCGGTTCCGGTGTCCTGCATATATTCGGCATCGCGCTGTAAAAGCCCCTGCGGGGCCATGGAACCATCGTTTTGCCGCACCAAGAAGTAGCGCGCCAGGTCCAGCGTCTGAGCAATGGCGCTGTGGCTTTGCGAATGGCCGGCCTCGTCCACCGGGTTGCCCAGCACATCCAGCGGCTGGCCAAAGCGTACAACCACTGCGCCGGCGTGGGTCAGCGTCGAACGGACAAATTGCACCATGCGCCGCACCTGGGTGGATTCATCGTCTTCGATGATGAATCGCGCTTTGCCGGTTTCCTTTAAATAGTCGGCGATAAGCGTTTCGGCCTCTAGCACAAGCTGCATGTTGATGGTGACCGGCACGATGTAGATCGGCCGTATCGGCGCGCCCGGCACAAGGCCCTGCAGGCGCGCAAAGCGTTCGATGGTGGCGCTTAGCACCGTGCCAAGCAGACCGAGCTTGAGGTGATCCTCGACGCGGCCCGAGCGCGAACGGGTCCCGCCGGGAAAAAACATCGAATGGTAACCGCGTTCTAAAATGATCTGCGAATAGGTCTTCAGCACATCTTTATAAAGATCGTGCTTGATGCGGCGATCGACGCGGTAGGCGCCCAGATTGCGCATAAAAAAGCCGAGGACAGGATTGGTAAATAAATTCTTGCCGGCGCCATAGGTCGACGGCGGCAGCCCGGCCACTTGCAGGGCATAGCCCATAAGCGGCGAATCCAAATTGGATAGATGCGTCGGCACGCAGACCAGGGTTCCGCGCTCGGCCAGCGCGCGCAGGTGCGCAAGCGGTCCTGCGACTTGCATGCGCCGGTAAAGACGTGCGGCAAGCTGCGAAGGTTGCACCACATGCAGGCCTAGATCCGATAGCCGCGCTGGCGACAAAAGCAGCCCGAGCGCCGGCGGCAGCACTTGTGTCGCCAGACGATAGACGGGCGAACTGAAACCGCCGGCGATGTCTTCGGCATATGCGGCAATCAGATTGCGCAATTCCAGCAAAAGCTCGGGGCGCGACAGCGTGCCGAGGGATCGCCACAGCCGCTTCCATTCGCCAAGACTGCGGATTTCTTCAACGTGCGAACTTTCGGACAGGCGACGAATCTCGTTCAAACAGGCGTCATTGAGGGTGTATTCAGGCGCGCTGCGTGCGACCGCGGTGGCAAAGGCGCGCTGCACCGTCTCGCTGACGATGGCCGCGCGCTCTGCCGAAAAGCGCAGCAGCGGATAGTTCGAAATGGTGCGCACCGCAGCATTGTAACGCCACGCTTTCGCGGCGCACCTGCACGTTCGAATTCGAAAATGCTTTTATATATGAAAGAGGACAGGACCATGGAACAGGTTCGGGTTTTGACCATCAACATCTGGAATCGTTTTGGGCCCTATGCCGAGCGGCTGGAAGTTTTGCGCGCCGGGCTGCAGGCTTTGTCCGCGGATGTGGTGGTGCTGCAAGAAGTGCTGCGTATGGAGCAAGGCAACCTGTCGCAGCTTGATGAAGTTGGCGACGGCCTGTATCCATACAGGGCCTACGCGCCGGCATTTACCATTGATGAAAGCAGCGGCTTTACCCTGGGCAACGCCGTGCTTTCGCGCTGGCCGCTGTGCGAGCAAGAGCAGATTTTGCTGCCAAACCCCATGCAGCACGAAAGCCGCGGTTTGCTTTATGTGCTGTGCGAGCTGCCTTCGGGCCAGTTGCCAGTCTTTGTGACCCACCTTGATTGGCAGTTCGAGCTGTCTTTTGCGCGTTGCCAGCAGGTGAGTTTTATCGTCGAACGCATAGATGAATGGCTAGGCCGCGCACAAAAGCGGGCCGGCACCGATCTACTGCCCGCGGTGCTGGCCGGCGATTTCAATGCCGAGCCTGACAGCGATGAGATTCGCTTTTTACGCGGTCGCCATGCGCTGCCGCGATATGGCAGCCCCAACTTGCTCCGTGGCGCCTACTTCAACGACTGCTTTGCCTATTGCGGCGGTGATGAGCGCGATGGTGCGACCTTTGCCTCCAGCAACACGTTTGCAGCCACGCAGTGCGAACCCGATCGCCGCATCGACTACATCTTTACTGGACCGCCCGACAGGCTGCGGCGCGGCCAGCCCCTGCGCGCGTGGCGTTGTCTTGACACTCCGCATCCGCAAGACGAGAAAATTTTCGCATCCGATCATTACGGCGTAGCGGCGGATATACGCGTGGCGCCGCCTCAGAAATCTCGAGCATGAGGACATGCACTCGTATTGACCGATGCTTCATGCCATGAGACTTTATTGTAAGGCCCAACATTCTATTTATTTCTGTAGATAGAAGTCGGTCTCTTGCAGTCTATGGCTACTCGAACTCCCAGGAGCGTCTCCGTTTGGAGCCCACCGCAGTCTTTTGAGGAGTATCGCCTCCTCTGTCCGCTCAGCCATGGTGGGATGGGTGAGGTTTTTCTCGGCCACGACACGCTGCTCGATCGGCCGGTGGCGATTAAGTTCATTCGCTCGGTCAGCAGTGAAGATACGGGCGCGCTCATTCGCGAACAGATCCTCAATGAGGCACGCGCGGCGGCCCGGCTACAGCATCCCAACGTCGTAACCATTTACCGCGTCAGCGAAATTGATGGTCATCCGATGATCATCTCGGAATTTGTACGCGGTCAAAATCTCGATGATTTGAAAAAGCCGGTGTCCTGGCAGCAAGTGCTCGAGATTGGTCTAGGGGTGGCCCGCGGTCTGGCGGCCGCCCATCGGCGCGGGGTCCTTCATCTAGATATCAAACCCGGAAACGTGATCGTGCAGCATGATCGCGAGGTCAAGCTGCTGGATTTTGGTCTGGCCAAGCTTTTGGATCTGGGATTGTCGGCCGGCCTTTCAGAATCCAGTGAAGAAACGATCAAAACCAGCGCCGCCAAGATGCCCGAAGCCTTGGCCATGACCATGGAGCTTTCCGGCGAGCATGCCGCGCAGCTCATGACCAGCACGCCGCTGCAAACCCTGGTGCGCGGAGTGGCGGCTGATGAAAGCGCGCTGGCCGCTGAGAATGAAAGGCGCGTTTCGGTGACCAATGTGGCGCCGCGCATCACGCCGCTTTTGGGCCAATCGGGAAGTTTTGCCAGCCTTTCTTCGGACGCCGTGCCGGCGGTGATGAGCTCGGCGGTCAGCGGCTCGGTCACGACCCAGCTTCCGCGCGCCAACATGTCGCCGCAGCGCTCGCTCAGCAGCAAAGGCGGCCGAGGCAGTTTTTCCGGCATGGAATGGGAACTGCCGCGGGCCAGCGCTGCCAATCGCATCGCCGGAACGCCCCTTTATATGGCCCCGGAGACCTGGCGCGGCGAGCCAGGAACGCGACGGGCGGATATTTACTCGACCGGGGCGTTGCTATTTGAGCTGTGCACCGGAACGCCGCCGTTTCAAAACGTGTCTCTGCACGAGCTGCCTCAGGTCGTCAACCAGCGCGATGCGCCAAAGCTATACAGCCTGGTTCCAAACGTCGATCCGCGGCTGGCGGCCATTATTGATCGGTGTTTAAGCCGCGATCCGGCCTCGCGCTATGCGTCCGGGGACGAGCTGCGCGAGGCCCTGGAGCAGTTGCGGCCCAATCAGCGCGTCGATGTTCTGCCCGAAGGCAACCCCTACCGGGGACTTTTGGCCTTCGAAGCCGAGCATCGCTCTTTATTTTTCGGCCGCAAAAGCGAGATCGGCACCATCTTAGAACGACTGCGCACCGATCCCTTTGTGCTGGTCGTTGCGGATTCCGGCATTGGCAAGTCGTCACTATGCCGCGCCGGCGTTTTGCCCCATGTCCATGAAGGGGCGCTTGGCGGAGGGCGCAACTGGGTGGTTAGGTCGATGCTGCCGGGCAAACGGCCGCTGGCGGCGCTCGTGGCGCAGTTCAGCGATTTGCTGGAGACCACCGATGCCGAACTGAGCGCGCGCTTGCGCAGCGATCCAACTGCGCTTGGACGCGCCCTGCACAAAAACTTCGCCAGCGAACGCGGCGTGATTCTGTTTATTGATCAGCTTGAAGAAATCGTGACCATCGGCGACTCAGAGGAAGCGCTGGTGGTTGCGGCGGCTTTGGGCTATCTGTGCGCACGCATTCACGGCGTGCGCATGCTGATGACCGTGCGCAGCGATTTTTTGGCGCGGGTCGCGGCTTTGCCGGGTTTAGGGGACGAACTGTCGCGCGGACTTTACCTGTTGCGACCGCTGACTCCCGATAAGATACACGAAGCAATCGTTGGTCCAGCGCAAACCAAGGGCGTTCATTTTGAATCCGATGAAATGGTCGAGGGTCTGGCCAATGAGACGGCGCACACCGATGGCGGCCTGCCGCTTCTGCAATTTGCGCTGACTGAACTGTGGGAAGCGCGCAAGGGCGAAGCGATTACGCAGGCGGCGCTGGACAATATAGGCGGAGTCTCCGGAGCTCTGGCTCGCCACGCCGATCAGGTGATGCTGGGGCTGCCCGATGAGCAGCGCAAAGAAGCGCGGCGCATCTTGATGTCCCTTGTAACCCTGGACGGAACGCGGGCGCGGCGCAGCGATCAGGAAATTTCCCGCAGCGAAGCGGGCAAGCAGGCGCTAGAGACGCTGATCAAGGCGCGCCTCTTGGTTGCGCGCGATACCGGAGATGGCGTCTCTTACGAAGTTGCTCATGAAGCCTTGCTCAAAGGCTGGGCGGCGCTGCGGCGCTGGCTGGATGAAAACAAAGAAGGGCGCGAGGTTCGTCATCGGCTGGAACAAGCCACTAGCAACTGGCTCCGTCTGAACAAAAGCCGCGACGTTTTGTGGGGCAATCAGCAGCTTGCCGAGACCGCGCTTTTGGAAGCGGCAGATATAGGCGCGCGCGAAGCATCGTTTTTAGAGGCCTCTAAGCGAGCGCTTTTGCGCAAGCGCCAGCTCAAACGGGGGCTTATCGTGCTGTTTCCGCTACTCGCGCTGCTCTTGTACGCCGGCTACGAGCTAAAGCAGCGACGCGATCTGCGCCAGCGCGTCAATAGCCACGTCAGCGAAGGCGTGGCCCTTATGAACAAAGCGCAGCGGCTAAATGCCGAAGTCGAAAACCTGCGCAAGGAAGCCTTTTTTGCTTTCGATCATCAAAAACGCGATGAAGGCGATGTCACCTGGGCCAAAGTTTTAGAGCAGAGCAATGACGTAGACGAGCTTTATGCGCGGTCCAGCCAGGTTCTGGAGGCGGCGCTGACCCTGGATGCCAGCCGCGTAGACGTCAAAGATCGGCTGGCGGACGTTCTTTTGGAACGAGCGCAGGTGGCAGAGCGGGACCTGGCTCCGTCCCGTCTGCGCGACCTTTTGGCGCGAATGAAGCTTTACGACTTAGGCGGGCAGCGTTTGCAAAAATGGAATGCGCCGGCGCGAGTCGAGCTTGTCACAGATCCGCCGGGCGCCACCGTGACTGTGGCCCAGTATGTAGAAAACAAGCGCAAGCAGATGGAGCTTATCGAGGAAAGGTCGCTTGGCACCACGCCGCTGCCGCCTTTAGACTTGGCGCCTGCTTCTTCTTATTTGTTCACGCTGCGCAAAAAAGGGCACGTTGAGATTAAGTACCCAATCGTTACAAAGCGTGGAGAGACTCTGCGCCTAGAGATTCCCATGCCGGAAGAAAAGCGCATACCGGCGGGCTATGCATTTATTCCAGCGGGTCGCTATTTGTTTGGTACGGCAGCCGCGGACAGCGTCAGGCGCGGGCTGCTTTCTACGGTTCCGCTGCATGAAATGCAAACCACAGGATACCTAATTGCCCGTTATGAAGTGACTTACGGTGACTGGCTTGAATTCTTGAAAGCACTGCCTCCCGAAGAACGGGAAAAACACCGGATCAGCAAAGACAAGGCGATGCTGAGCGGTCTAGTCGACCTGAAAGAATTGCCGGACAGCCATTGGCAGCTTACTTTTCGGCCCGGCGAGGTCACTTATACGGCACGTGACAATCAGCCGCTTGTCTATCAAGGAAGAAAAGTTCACGCCGCGCAAGACTGGCGGCGTATTCCGGTGGGCGGCATTGATTTCGCAGATGCGACGGCCTATGCGGCCTGGCTAAATCGCAGCGGCCGTGTTCCCGGGGCCCGCCTGTGCACAGAAAGCGAATGGGAACGCGCGGCTCGCGGCGCGGATGCGCGAGATTTTCCGCATGGCAATGAGACAACCGCTGCAGACGCCAACCTGGATATTACGTATGCGAAAGATCCGGCGCGAGTTGGCCCGGATGCAGTAGGGTCTTATCCCGCGTCGTTAAGTCCTTTTGGCCTTTATGACATGGCGGGCAATGTCTTTGAATGGGTACACTCCTCGCTAAATGCTTCCGAATCAGTCACCCGCGGCGGCGGCTACTTCTACGGGACGGTGGTGGCCCTTAGCACGAACCGCTCTGTCGTGGCTCCGACCTTACGCGATCCTGGTATTGGTGTGCGCATTTGTGCATCTCTTCCACGTTAGCTAATCAAAAAACATTAAAGATTACGGATATTTATTAATCCTCAAATTGAGGAAATGCTGATTTTTTGTTTTTTTGTAGAGAAAATTTATTAAAGATACTAATATCGAAAAACAGCCCGGGAGTCAGAAGGTTTTTTTGCATTGGGGGGCTGATCAATCGCTCTTCTGCAGTGTGTCCCTACAGGAGGCAGCAATGTGGACAATCAAGCGCATTTGCACTTTGATTCTTACAGGTGTATTGAGTAATAGTTGTACAACCTCAAACAACAACACGGAACAATTGGCTCCATATAGAGCTCAATTATCATTAGGAAATGATCGAATCCTTAATGATCGAGTCCTTAATGATCGAACCCTTAATGATCGAACTCTTAATGATAAAATACTCAATGATCGAACCCTCAATGATAAAATCTTCAGCGATAAAATCTTCGATAATAAGGTTTTCAACGGATTTAGCCTAAACGGAACGAAGATTGAAAACATTACTATAGACGGCAGCTTGTTGAAGGGAACATGGAGAGGTAAGTCGATTTCAGGATCTCAGTTTGAAGGAGCTATGCTCGAAGTAAACTTCGCGGATCCACAGGCCATCGACTACAAATTTCGCATCGAAAATGTATCTTTAGATAAATCTGCCGCAGCAGAAGGTTACAAAGATATATGGCGTTATCAAATCTCCACGTGGAATAGCAAAGACAAAAATTGGACGAGTATGTGCACTGATGATAATGGACAACCTACAGATTTGATTCCATTGCTAGGTATGTATTGGGATCAGGCCACTGGAAACAGAATTGATGACGACCAATCTTTGACGCTCGCTTGTAAAGGTGGCGCACTGGAAAAATGTACGCATATCGGCTATAGGCCTTGGGCTACTGCGTTTGATTGTACGGGTCTTATCCCTCTTTGGAATTGCTCACAGGTATCGCTGAGAGATTATCACCAAGCCTGTACGCGCATGCTGCGTGCGGATTACTGCGGAAATGGAGTGTCGTATACTGTGACTGGAACTCTGTTAGATATCTACGATTATTTGGATCCGCCGATTACGCTGCGCGAGGAACTTTGGCAGACGGAGGCGCGCTGGACCGCGGCCGGGGCGATGTGTTTAAGCAAACCTCGTCATCCCGAACTGTGGGCTGGGGGCTGCCCGGATCCCAATCAACCCTCGAATCTACTGAAGCTGCCCAAGTGCAATCCTTACGAGTCAAACCGCGGCATGATCGTCAGCACTTTTGATACCAGCAAGTAGATTTCTCTAAAAAGAAGCTCTGCGCGAAAAAGCCAGGGGCGGCCAAGGGATGCTAGCTGCCTCCTGCACTGGCGAATCCCTTACAAATCGACCTTTTGACCGTGGTATTTAAAAGCCACGGTGGTTTCTGCAGGAAGGCACAGCCGCAACTGGTTTCCGCACGCCCTGCGCGTTGCTTTCGCCTTTTGCCTGCTATGGAGCGCTACGGCCTTGGCCGAGGAGGCGCCCAAGCGCTCCGCCTGCGCGTGGCTGATTGGCATGTCGCGAACCGGAGGCACGGGGCTTTTCGACCTGCCCTTGGCCGATCCCGGCTGCGCCTGGCAGTTGCGCATGGGAACGCTCGGGCACGGCTTTGTGCAGCACAACTTTTTGCTGGTCGATGATCGCAATTCTCAAATCAACGGCGCGGTGCAACTTGGTGCGACGCTTAGCTCTTATGTAGAGGCGTGGCTACAGATCGGTTCGCGGGCCAACCGCAATCAGCGTCCACAAAGCGAAGACAGCGTCAGCACCCAGCCTACGCTGTCTTTGGGCCGAACCGCCTTGGGACTCAAGTTTCACAGTGCCTGGGGCCAACTTGGACATGTCGCGGTGCAGCCGATTTTGCGGGTGCACAGCGGACCGTTTGATTTTGGCCCCAATTTCGCCAGCATTGATGCCGGCATCGATATACTTGGCAGTATCGATCTGGCGCCGATCTGGCCACGGCTGCCTCTGCGCCTATCGGCCCGCGTCGGTTACCTGCATGATCGCAGCGCCAGCTTGATCGCCGCGCTCGAGTGCATGTCCGCTGGCGCTACCGAATGCCTGGCCGCTCGTCTTGTCTACACCACCGCCTATGATTTGGGTCAGCCGCGCCTTGAGATCGGTTTGGGCGTCGACACGCGTTTTCGCGTCGGCAGTGGCGTAACGATAGGACCGCAGCTTAGTTACACGCTTTCAACCGTGACAAGTGACGGTGACTCGGTTCTGCGCGCCCAACTGGCCATGCAGCTCCCCGCGATTTCCGATCGCGACGTCAGTGCTCGAGTGGCGCAGCTTTTGACCCTGGGGGCGAGAATGGTGCTGCCCTGGTCTGTGGTCCTTGATGTCGGTGTGCAAGTGGCATTTTCATCGTGGGGCTACGCCATGGGGCCAAAGCTGCCGCAAGTGGCGGGCTACGGAGCGCTCAGCTTTGCGCTCGACCTTTTTAGTCGGCCGAGCAGTGCGGGCCCAGGCGGCGCTTGGCGCGATGCCGATGTGGCTTTCCTTGGCTCTCTGACCGAGGAAAGCATGGCAAGCAAGGAATCGACCGGTCTATTGCGGGGGGCGGTACGCGACGCGCAAAGCCAGACGCCCTTGGCGGATGCGGTGGTTCGTTTCATTGGTTTGCCGCAAAACGCTTTGCTGACCGACAAGTCGGGCGCTTATCTAAGCGGCGCACTGCCGACCGGGCCGCTTACTGTGGAAGCCAGCCGCGGCGATCATCAGACGGCTCGAGTCGCCGTGGTGATACGCCCCGGCGAAACTGCGGTCGCCAATTTGGATCTTGAAACGACGGTTCGCGCCGGCCGCGCCCTTTTATGGGTCGAAGTTTTTGAGGAAACTAGGCCCATTTTGGCGGCGCAAGCTGCGCTATCGCGTTATGGACAAAGCTGGGGGCTGGGGACGGCGGTCAGCGAAGGTGGGGCGGCAAGCGGTGGAACGACTAGCCAGGTCATTGAAATGACTCCGCAGCAGGGGGGGCTACACGCGCGCGTGCCCGGTGGCTCTTGGCGGCTGCGCGTGGATGCGGTGGGCTATCTTTCGCGCGAGCAACTTATGGTTTTGCCGCCGGGCGAGGAACGTCGGCTGCGGCTGCGGCTGCTGCGTCGTCCGCCGAGTCCGCGGGCTCGCCTTGGCATAGATGAAATCGTTCTGGCCGAGCCGCTTGGCTTTATCGGCGATCCGCTGCGCCCGCAATTGAACTTGGCGAGCCTGCGCCTGCTCGATGAAGTCAGCGATTTGCTGATACACCATCCCGAGCTGCGCCAGATTCGCATTCAAGCCGCTGGGCCCATCGACCAGCGGCAGCTCATCGCGGTGCGCGACTATTTGGTCGCGAGCGGAACCGCGCCCGAGCGAGTCCTGGCCGTCGAGTCCTCCGCCGAACCGCGCCGCGATCGCCCCCCCCGTATCATCTTTGGCATCGTTCACTAATCGAACGCGTCATCGAGCGGGCTACAGCGGAGCTTTGTTTTTTTCGGCGGAAGCTCCCGCGCGAAGCTCCGGCAGGCAGGCGCGCAGGCCTTCGGCCAGGCTGCGCATGGCGCGTATCCCCGAAAGATCCAAACCGCGATCGGCCAGGCTGCGCGCCATCTGCGGCGACAATCCGGTCAAAAGGGTTTGGGCGCCAAGCAAGCGCACGGCGGAGATCATGCGAATGATATAGGCGGCGCTGCCCGATTCCAGATCTTGCGCGCTCGTCAGATCGAGCAGCACGAAGCGAGCCCGGCGGCGCACGACGGCTAAAAGCAGGCATTCGGTGACGTTGGAGGCCCGCTCGGCCGTAAAGGCGCCGATGATCGGCAGAATCAGCACCCCCTCCCACAAATCAAGGATGGGCGCCGAAAGGTCTAGAATCTGCTGATGCTGGTGTTGAATCAGCTCCAGCTTGGTATCAAGCTCGCCGAGCAAGCGAGTCTTTAGATCAGCTTCGGCGCGGGCTTGGCTGGCGCGCTCTTCAAGCTCGCGTGCATGCTCTTTGCGGTCGGTAATGTCGATAACCGAGCACACTTGAAAGCGCCGTCCATCTTCGCGAATCAGAAGCCGTGTCGAGATGGCCACATAAAGCGTTGCGCCGTCTTTGCGCCGGCCGCGCGCTTCGGCAGGCGGTGCCGGTTGGCTGCCTTGGCCCTGACCGGACATAAAATGCTCAAAGGTGCGTTGCGCATATTCATGCTCTTCGGCCGGAAGGACCTTGGTGTAATGCCGACCGATGAGCTCTTCGGGGCGGTAGCCGAAAAGCTCGCAATAGCCGCGGTTGACGTTTACAAAGCGGCCGCGCTGATCGTAAAGGCACAAACCGACGTCGGCGGTCTCAAAAATCGCGCCCAGCAATGATTCGGTTTCGCGGTGGGCCCGCTCGGTGCGCTGCTGCGCGGTGATATCGTGGGCCTGCACCAGCACCAAACGCGGATCGTCTCCGTTTGTCGGTAGCACGGCCGCCGGCAGACTGCGCAGCCGCAGCTCAAAGGCCTCGGGTTGCAAACCCGGGCGGGTGCGCTCGACAACCACCGTGGCCTCCGCGGCGCCAGCCAAAATTCGGCCGAGCGCCGCTCCGAAGGCGCCTTGCATCGTGGCATTGAACGCGGGTTCCCCCCCGTCCACGCACAAAAGAAGACGCCGTTCGGTCCACACCCGATTGGCATAACAGGCGTGGCGATCGGCGCCAAACACCGCCACCCCATCGGGCAGCGTGTCGAGCAGGGCACGGGCCGAAGCATTTAGCACCTGCTCCAGCACAGAGGCCGACATGGTCACTGCGTCATCTCTCTGCACCTGGAGTTATATGCAAGGCGACTCATAGAAATCGCTGATTTTAAGGGAACCAAAGCCCGCTGCGCCTGTCAACGGTCAACGTATAGGCAGCTCCGCTTCGACACGAGCATGAAGCATGCTATTGTCGGTAGCGTGACAACGCGCCTTCTTGATTTTTGGCGATGGCCGGTACGCGAATTGGCCGTTTTGGTGCTAGGTCAATGCGTAAGCTTGGGCTTGGCGAATGGTCCGGTGTACGCTCAGCCGGTACCTGGTGCTACCGCGCCTGCTGGGAGTGCCCCAGCGCCGCTTTCTTCAGCGGTTCCGGCATCGGCCCCGCCCACCGCTTTGCCCGCGGTGCCTTTGGCGCCGGCTTCGGCGGCGGCCCCGGCGGCTCCGGCGGCGGCGAGCGTGGCCGTGGATAAAAAGCCGCGAAAATTTTGGATCGACGGCCGCTATCGCGAGCTGAAAAAGGGCGAAGTGCGCCCCTATCGGCCACCGCAGATGCTTCCAGACTCTGAACCGCAGCCGAGCATTATCAAAGTCTTTGAAGCGCAAAAGCTAGAGGATGGCGAACCGCAGATATTGGCTCGTCCCTATTACGGCTCGCCAATGCTCGGCACGGTGTCTCCAGGGACGCGAATGGCGGTGCGAGGCGAGGTCATGGCCAAGACCACGCGCTACTGCCACAGCAAACGCTGGCTGGCGCTTGTACCGTTTGGCTGGATTTGCGCCGAACACGGCAAGCCGGTGCTGGATCCGCCGACGACTACGCCGGCTTACCAGATCGTTCCGGGCGAGCGGGTGCCGTACCGCTACCACATGGTTTCCTCGCGCGAGCCGCTGCCGATGTGGACTTCTTTAGATGATTTAAAAGCCGGCAATGAACCCGAGCGCAACCTGGAGCGCGGCGATTCTGTGGCCATCGAGAAAACCATCAAGCACGATGGTCAAAGCTATTACCAGACCGTCGAAGGAAAAGTGTTGCCGATTCACGGCACCTATCAAATGGAGGCGACATCGAGCTGGCACGGCATTTTGATTGACGACAAGGTGCCGTTGCCCTTTGGGTGGATTCTAAGCGGCGAAATCAAAGCCCAGGCCGAGCCGGGTCAAGGCCCCAGCATCCTGAAGCTGCCGCGCCGTACGCGCGTCGATATTTTGGAAGAGACGACGATCAAGTACACGCGCTATTTGAAGGTGCGGGTATCGGCGGTGCAATCCTCTGCCTTTCCGGTGGCTACGGCGCCGCCTCTGGGCAGCCCGGCTGCTGTTTCGGCCCAAACCCAGGTCGCTCCAATTGGTTCCGCCGCGCCGGTTGCGGCGGCGCCGGCGGCGCCCGGAGGCCCCGCTGCTGCGCAGTCTCCAGGCGCTTCCGCGACGGCCCCGGCGGCGCCAGCCGTTTCGGAAAATCCGCCGGTCTGGGTGAATGCCGGTTTGGTGAACGAGGTGCGCCTGCAAGCACGACCTGCGGATGCCGGACAGGTCAGCCGCTGGTTTGACGCCGACTTGGGCGAACAGGTGCTAGTGGCCTACGACGGCGACAAGCCGGTTTTTGCCACGCTGGTGTCTTCGGGGCGCAACAATGCGACTCCGCTTGGCAACTATCCGGTCTGGGCCCGCGTGTCGGCGATTACCATGAAAAGCCAGCCGTACGACGACAAACCGTATTTTGTGAATATGGTGCCGTGGTCGACGTTTTTTCAGGCACATAACGCAATTCACGGCGCTTATTGGCACGATCGCTTCGGATCGGTCAAATCGCACGGCTGCATCAACGTATCGCCGCTTGATGCGCGGTTTGTCTTTGAGTGGCTGGATCCCAAAGTTCCGTTTGGTTGGACTTCGCTGCGGCCTGCCGATTTGCGCGAATCACCAATGCTGCATGTCTGGGATTCGCATCGCAAGCCGTCGTTTAAGCAAGAGCGCCCCATTGGTCCGCCCGACCGCGATGACGAAGCCGAGCGCCTAGATGCTGCGGAGAAACGTCGGGCCGAAGCTGTGCCTCCGGGGGCTCCAAGCACTGCGGGCGCCGCCGCACCGGCCGGCAATGGCGCTGCGGTGCCGCCGGCGGGAAAGTCTGCGCCTGTGCCCGCCGCGCCTTCATCCGCCCCATCGCCGTCACCGGCTGGGCAAGTCGTCGCGCCGCCGCGCTAGCCGCGCACGCCTAGGCCGCCGCTCGGGTCGCTGGTTTTCGCCCGGCAAAAGGCATGGTAAAAGCCGGACATGGCGCTTATCCCGTATGAACATCTTCCCCCTCCGCACGATCCGGCTCTAGCTGTCGGGAATCAGCCCCTGCAAGAATACTACTGTGGCGATGCGCAATGCGATTGCGCCACGGCCCATGTGGTTTTCGCTGGAGCTGCTTTTACCGTGGACCTTGGCACTTTGCGGGTAGATCCGGTGGATCAGCGGCAAAACAGTGCGCAGTATCAAGCGCTGGCGCAGGCGCTGCGCAGCATGCTTGGCCAAGGGGCAATCAGCACGCTGCGTAGCCATTATGCCGCCGTGCGCAAATATGGGCTGCAGCAACACTTTCGCTACGTCGACTGGAGCGGCCTGAAATCCGGCGATCTGGTGTCTTGGGATCATGTGTTTCGCCAAGAGTCGGTTCCGATGTGGACGATGAAGGCGGAAGCCGAGCAGACGACTTTTCTGCTAGGTCTGCGCGACGCTTACTGTATAGAGCCGCGCTGCGACTGTCGCCGCGTTGTCTGGTCGGTGCTGACTGCCCCGGCTGCCGAGCCAAGCCGCTCTCAGACGCTGGGAACCGTCGAGCTGTCCTTTGCCTCGCGAATGCCTTCTGTAGTGCGCCATGCACAGGCGGTGGAGCCCAATCAGCTATTTATGCTGGTGCACAATCTGCTACGCGGACAGCCCCAACTTTTTGCGATGTACGAAGAGCGTTATAGCCTGCTGCGTACGCATCTGACTCCGATTCTGGCGGCCCAGCGTCGGCAGCGCAGCACGGCCCAGCGCCAATCGGTAGTTCCGCGCAACGATGCATGTCCCTGCGGCAGCGGCAAGAAATACAAAAAATGTCACGGCCGCTAGCCTTTGGGCTCGACGCGGAAGAGACAGCGCCGGCTGCTCAATCGCCGCTACACATCATTTTTGACAATGCGCACGTCGTTGTGGTCGCCAAACCGGCTGGCTTTTTGTCGGTGCCGAGCCGCCTCGGCGTGCAAGATGCGCGGCCATGCGTTGGGCTTCTTTTGCAGACCCAGCTCGGAGTGCGGCTTTGGCCAGCGCATCGTCTGGATCAAGAAGTCTCGGGGCTTTTGATGTTCGCGCGCAGCGCGATGGCCCATCGTGAGCTTTGCGATGGCTTTGCCGCGCATCAGATTGAAAAAACCTATGAGGCGCGTTGTACAGGAAGCGCTCCGGAGGATGCGCCGCTTGGAGAAACGCGGCGCTGGACGGCGATGCTTTTGCGCGGCAAGCGCCGGGCCTACTTGCACCCCGCCGGAAAGCTGGCGATTACCGACGTCAAGCTTGTATCGGCCACGAAACAAATGCTGTGTTTCGAGCTGAAACCGCGCACCGGCCGACCCCATCAGTTGCGCGTAGAGCTGGCTCGGCGAGGCTGCCCAATTATCGGAGACAGCCTATATGGTTCGCAAATTCAAGCCGAGCAGGCCGGAATCGCCCTGTGTGCTGTCTCGCTAGGCTTTGAGCATTTCGGCAGCGCCAATCGGCTTTTGCTGCCGCCGCGTTTGAATTTGCCTCGGCTACTTTCGTAGGGCCAATTGCTGCTGGGCCAAGCGGGCCACAGTCTCAACCCACTCGGGCATTGCGTTTAGCGAAGGCACGAGCGTCAATTCTTGACCGCCGGCCTTGCGAAAATCGGCCCGGGCGCGCAGGCCGATTTCTTCCAGAGTTTCTAGGCAATCGGCGACAAATGCCGGACAAAACACAACCACGCGCCGGCAACCCTTTTGGGCGAGTTGCAAAATCACCTGATCGGTATGCGGCTGTATCCACGGCGTGCGTCCGAGCCGCGACTGAAAGCAAACGGTGTAGCGCTCGGCGTCAAGCTGCAGCCGCTTGGCCAATTGCTGAGCAGTGGCGAAACATTGGGCGCGATAACAGCCGCGGTTTTCCGCGGTCAAGACCAGGCTGCAGTCGGGGCGCGAAAGACAGTACCGCCCAGTAGGATCCGCTTTGCGCATATGGCGTTCCGGCAGGCCGTGAAAGCTGAACAATACGTGATCGGGTTTTTCCTGCTCTAGCACCGGCGCGCCGCGCGTCGCAAAGGCATCCAAAAATCCTGCGTCGGCAAAGAATGGCTCGACGATTGACACCGGCAGCGGCAGCGGTTGCGCCGCCAAAAGGTCATACACCGCGGCCAGCGAGGAGCCGGAGCTGCTCATGGCATGTTGCGGATACAGCGGCAAAACCACCAGCCTATCGACGCCCTGCAGCGTCGAAAAAGCGCTGCGCAGCGATGGCTGGCCGTAGCGCATGCCCAGGGCAACCCGCCAGTTTGTTCCAAGCTTGGCTTGCACGGCGGCGCGAAGCTCTTGCGAATTGTGCAAGAGCGGCGAACCCTTTTCAGTCCAGACCTGACGATAAGCGGCGGCGCTGCGCCGCGGACGCAGCGGCAAAATGAAAAGGTTTAGCAGCAGAGCGCGCCACAGCCAGGGGATGTCAATCACTCGCGCGTCATTTAAAAATTCGCGCAAGTAACGGCGTACCTCGCGGGTGGTGGGAGAAAGCGGCGTACCAAGGTTTATCAGCAAAAGTCCGTTCACGAGGTTTCCAGGCGAGGGTTATAGGGACCAATTCAGGTCGGTGGGCAGTTCCATGTGCAAGTCTGTAGCGCTTGGAAAATGCAAACCGCAGGCGCGTACCGCCGGCTTGATGTCATCAATGAAATCCTGCATCACCAGCGCCGAGTCGCGTTTCTTCAGGCCGTTTTCAATGGCGTAGCGGTTGCCCTCGCTCCATGGGCGTCCGAATGACAATAGCCCTTGGCGCAGCCAGCGTTCAAACACCGTTTGCTTGACCGCTTGTGCGGCGTTCGTTTGGCAAGCTTCGATGACGATGCGTTCGCCAAGCTCCTGATGGCCGCGCTCTTCTTTGATGATCTTTTCGATGACTTGCCGATAAGCGGGATAACTGCACTCGGCGTACTCTTGCAACTGCCAAAAGCCGCCTCGATCGTAAAGAAACTGCGCCATGGCCAGCTCAAACCAGCTTGCAATAAGCGGAATGGGCTTTTCGGCCAGCCGCAAAAGCACCCAGGGCTCGACGCTTTCGCCGGTGAAACGCTGGTACATGTCGCAGACGGCGAAGTAGTGCTCGCTTTCCTCGCGAATGTGCCAAACCATAAATTTGAGCCAGCGGCCTTCGGGAACAAACTGCAAGCCATAGCCAAACAGCCGCGCTGCGGCCAGCTCGCGATAGGCCTGGCTTTTCATCATTTGCGCAAGCGTGTCGCGATAGCGCAAAGGCATGCTTTGCGGATTTGAGTAAATGATGGGCTCAGGCGGTTTTTTCAGCGAAATCGGTTCATCCATGGCCATTTTCTTTTCTAAATCCATGGGCGCTTTTCCGCGGTCTTCCTCTCGGATGGGTCGAGTAGCTGCCTTGTGTATACGTCACTATCGCAGAAAATTGACAGCGCGGCGCAGACAACTTCTCATCTAGCTGGAGGCGTATCGGAAATGGCAGAGCCCGGGTTGTCGCTGACGCTATTTTGGCCGTTCTTCGTACTGCTTTTATGTGCGGGCGTCCTGCTTTTGTGGCGCTGGCAGCGCCATCGCGCGTTTTTGGAAAAGCCTGGTCCGCTGCGCCTGGCCGGACGCATTGACCTTTCGCCGCAGCACATCCTGTACATTGTCGAGGCCGGCAACCGTCAGTTGCTGCTGGGTGGCGCACCGGGCGGTCTGTCGCTTTTGGCCGACTGGCCGGCATCCGAAGGTGTGCCGCCAAATAGCGCTGCGGGCTTGTCAGGGGCCGGACTCGAACTCAAAAGCGAAACCAAGATTTCGTCCAAGGCCGAAGCCAGGCCGGAGCTAGCTGCATGAGCGAAGCATTTGGCTCGACGCTTTTGCAACATCCCTTTGCGCCAATGTTGATCTTGGGCGGCGTTCTGCTTTTGGCGTATGTGAAGACCAGCGTCGTTTTGGCGGTGCTGCGACGAGGCCTTGGCGGCATTCCGCCGGCGGCGCTGACAGCGGTGCTGGCGCTTTTTTTGTCCGGGCTGGCCATGGCGCCGCTTTTTGAGCGCTGCCAAAAAGCAATGCTGCGTGAAGCGCCCGAAGCCTCGATAGCTGTGCGTTTGCAGGCTGGCATGGCCCCACTGCGCGAGTTTTTGCTTCAGCATACGCAAAAGCGTGAGCAAGCCGCCGTGCAGGAGCTGGTGCAGCGCCTGCACGGGCCTGCAAACTCCGCGACCACGCCAGCGCCAGCCGCGACGTCGCTCGATGCGCTGCTTTTTGCGTTTGTATTGTCAGAGCTGCGCATCGCATTTCAGATTGGTTTTATCTTGCTATTGCCGTTTTTGCTGATTGATATCTTATGTGCCAGTTTGCTTTCTGGCTTGCTGTTGCCGGGATTGCCAGCACGTGCAGTGGCATTGCCTTTTAAATTGCTGCTCTTTGTAATGTGCGATGGCTGGCATCTGCTTTCACGCGGCCTGCTGCTCGCATATGGCGCAATGTCCGGAGGGAGCACATGAGCGAGGCGGCTTTTGCCGCATTGCTGCAACGCGGCCTGCTTTTGTGTCTTTTCGCGGCGCTGCCTCCGCTGCTTGTTGCCGGCTTGTGCGGGGGGCTTATCGAGCTTTTGCAAGGCCGCTTGGCGGTCAGTGAACCGGCCGCGCCGGCCTTGGCGCGGCTTTTCGGCGGATTTGCGACTTTGCTGCTTTTGGCTCCGTGGCTGGGTAGAGAGATCGGCCATTTTTCGAGCAGCCTGTGGGCGCTTTTGCCGATGCTGGGGCAGTAGTCCATGCCGCAGCCCGTAGTCGACGGCGTGGGCCTGGAAGCGGCCGTAAAAGCGCTGAATCCTTGGCTTATCGCTGCGGCTTTGGCGCTATGTCGCAGCGGTCCGCTTTTGCTGGGGTTGCCCTTTGTCGGTTGGATGGGCCGGCTGCTTTTGCTTTTCGGCAGCGGCGCGTTTCTGAGCAATATTTTGCTGCCTCAGGCGGCTGCACAATGGACAGCGGTTCGTGGGCAATTGTTACCCAATTTTGGACTATGGCAGTTGGCGCCGCTTTTTGCGCACGAACTTGGAGTCGGCATCTTGCTGCTTTTGCTGGCGGGGTTGCCGTGGACCATCTTGCGCGCCGCCGGGCAGGTGATTGAGCAAGATCTATTTTTCAACACAGACCCACCTATGAAGGACGAGCCCATTGCCCAGTTGTGCGGTCATTTGGCGCTGTCTTTATTTTTTATATTGGGTGGCGCGCCAGCGGTGATTTTGGCGCTCAGCAAAAGTTACGACGTGGCTCCGATTGGGCAGGGGCCTTCGCTGGGTAACGAGCAGTCGGTCCGCTTGTTGGCTTTTTGCGGACAAATATTCTCATTATCGCTGGCATTGTCACTGCCAGTGCTGGCGGCGCGGCTTTTGGCACAACTGGGCTTTGGCTTGGCATTGCGCAAGCTGGAACAGGTACCGCGCGGTATTCAAGTCTTATGTGGCCTTTTGGCCTTTTGTCTGGGAATTGTCGTGATCTTGCCAGTTTGGCAAAATTATGTTCGAAATCTGCCGCAAATTTATTTCATCAATTCAGGTTAATCTTTGCCCCTTTAAGGGTCATGACAGCTTTGGCTTCGCCTTTAACTTCCATATTTGCAGTGTATTCTATATTAGATTTCGCATTGAGCTTAAAGTTTTTTCCTGCCTCAATATTTGTATCAGTTTTGCTCTTGGTCTCGATTGTATTCGCTTCAATGGTAACTGTTTTTTCGGCTTTTATCAGAATATCTCCGCTTTTGCTCTCAAGAGTAATTTTCTTATTCTTTGTATCAATCAATAAATAATTTTCATCTTTTCCATCGCAAATCTCAATTTTGCTGGGCTCTTTTCCTTCATCATTGAGCACAATTCGATGTTTTCCACCGGATTGAATAATTACTTGTGGCTTGTCGGAATTGTCATTGAAAATTAATTCATGATTGGCACGGCTGCTGAAGGCACGTATGTCGGTTTCTTTTGCTCTTACATCACCAAGCGCTTTCCCGGCAAAACGATCGGTTTTCGTTTTTCCTTCTTTATTTGAATAGGAGGGCAAATTTTTGCCGCTCCACAACGTTGCTATGATAATAGGATAGTCATCATGCCCTTCTAGAAAGCCGACCAAAACCTCATCGCCAACTTCAGGAAGCGCGAACATTCCGCGGCCATTTGGGCCGGCGCCAAATGTACAAACTCGAGCCCAGAATGATTCATCCTCGACGTCCTCAGTTGGAAATTTGACCCGGACTTCATAGTGTCCGTTCGGATGAACGTTATTTGTAACGATGCCGATGCGAAGGTTGCCTCTTGAAATTTTTTGGTCCATGGCTATCGCAGCTCCTGCGTTTGTTTATGAAGATGACAAATGTCTAAAGGTCTAGGCTGCTGCTTGGCGATCGAAACAATTGCGCGGGCCGCGCTCTAAGGGCCAAAACAAAGCCCGATAAATTTCCTGTACCACTTTACTCCGTCGCCCCGCCCGGCGGCAACGCTGACATAGGGGTTTTGCCAAGCTGGCAAATTGGCCGTTTGGCGGCACCTACGCTTCTGCCTATATACCTACATATTTGTAGTCGCGCGGCGTGGCGCGATGCTGCCAAAAATTTCCCCGGCGCGGTAAAATGCCACATGCCCTTTGAACCGCAAGCGGGGGAGACGGTTCTGTTTCCTACCCCTTTTGTCGCCAATGAGCCCCAAAAACTGGTGATTAGCACCAAGCGGGTCGTCCAGTACGCACCCGAGGGGATGCATCCGATTGCCGAGTTTCCTATCAATAACATCGAACACGTGGGCCGAATGTCCGAGCGGCCCACCGCGGCGTTGGGCATTGTCGCGGCGATCATTGGTGCTGTGCTTATTATCGTCTCGGTTGTCAAAGTGTTGCCCGAGCTCATGCACGCGGGCGCACCCAGCAAATCGGCGGCGACGAGCGAAGGCGGCGAAGCCACCGAGGACGGCATCGAAGGCCGCGATTCCAATGACGATGATCCCTTCGAAGAGGGCAAAGAGCGCAAAGAAAACACGCGCGACAAAGCAACCAAGAAACTAAGCAAGTTAAAAGAAGTCAGTTTTGGCTGGCCCGGCTTTACCGAAGACGTTGTCGTCGGCATCTTTTGCTTGCTGGGCGGTGCGGTGGCGCTTTTGATAGGCGCGGCGCTTTACAAGCGCGAGCGGCATGTGGTGTTTTGCCGCGTCGGCACGAGTGTGTATCCGCTCGAGGTCAAAAATGGCTTGGAGCAAACCTCGGTGATGTCGATGATTCAGTCGGCGCAGCAGGCCTCTCCGAAAAAGTAGAAACCGCTGCAATCAATGGTTCACTTGGCGCATCGGCACGCGAAAGCGATACATCACCGGCACAAGCGCTAGCAGGTCCATCTCTTGCTCGACATAGCCGTCCGTCCAATTGTTGATAACAAGCGGCAGTCCTGAGCGTCCCAATCGATCCGAGACGATGCCGGCATGATCCGCTCCGGCTTTATTCGGAAACGTATCGAGCAGAACGATATCGCCCGGCAGATAGGCTGCGTCCTTTTTTACCTCGATAAAATTTTGCCGAAACCACGGCAAAAGCATTCGAATGCGCCGATGATCGATGTTGGCATCGGGCGCTTTGCCTTCTAGGGGATAAAGACGGGGTTTTTTCAGCGCGTCCTCATGAACTCCGCGCTGTACATCCCATCCGGCATTGCGCAGCGCCCGCACCAGCGTGTCGGTACACACCCCTTCGGTGCGCGGCACGTCGCCGCCCGGATATTTTAGCACCCGATAGTTGGCGGCGTAGGACGCTTTGTTGATGCACAATTTCTTAGCGCCCAAAAGCACATCCAGCGTATTGACCAGGCCATCGCCATCTTGATCTTCGATGGCAGGCGGTGCGCCGAGCAAAAGGGGGGCGGGCGGCCCGCTTGCAGACTTTAGCCGCTGCTCCAGATCCGCGGCATCGCTTTTTTCAAGCAGCGGCAGCAATGCGAAAACGTCGCTTGGCGCTCCCGGTCCCATTTCCGAAGGTGGCGCCGAGTGAAAGGCGTAGGCGCTTAGCGCCATCTCGCCTTGATACAAAGTCAGAATTTTGTGCCGCGCATCCAGTCGCAGCCGCAGCGGCCCTTGCGACACCGCCCAGCTCGGCGCGGTGATGCTTGCCCCCGGGCCCAATTCGGAAAAGATGCCCTGATCCAGGGCGCCCAAAGTCACGGCCAAAGTCAAAATCCCATGCAACATGAACTACGAAAACGCAGAAGCTCTTTTTGCGATCTGAAGACTTTCAGAAATTCCCCAAACGGCCTAACGCCTCCTATGCCATGCTCGAGGCCATGCAGCATCAAGAACGGGGACTGGAATCGGCGCCGGGAAACTTGCCGGTAAATTTTACCAGCGTCGAGGATGTGGCCAAACGTTTCGTCGCGCAAGGGTACATCACCGACCCGCGCATCGCGACGGCGGTCTATCTGTGCGACCGAATGAATAAACCCTTGCTTGTAGAAGGCCCGGCGGGTTGCGGCAAGACCGAGCTCGCCAAAGTACTGGCGACGGTGCAGAACACCGAGCTCATTCGTCTACAATGTTACGAAGGCCTGGATGAAGCCAAGGCTCTGTATGAATGGGCCTACCCCAAGCAGCTTTTATACACACAGATTTTGCGCGACAAAATCGGCGAGCTTTTGCTCGGCACGACGACGCTGCGCGAGGCAGTGGCGCGCATCGCCAATCAGGAAGATGCATTTTTTTCCGAACAATTTCTGCTGGCGCGACCGCTTTTGCGGGCCCTGCGCAGTGAACGGCGGGTGGTGCTGCTGATCGACGAAGTGGATCGCGCGGAAGCCGAGTTTGAGGCCTTTCTTCTGGAAATTTTGTCCGATTTTCAGGTTTCCATTCCGGAACTGGGCACGCTACGGGCCCGGCACATTCCGCTGGTTTTGCTGACTTCGAACAATGCCCGCGAAATGACCGATGCGCTCAAGCGTCGCTGTTTGTATTTGAATGTGGGATTTCCCGATGCCGCGCGCGAATTGGCGATCGTCTCGGCCCGGCTGCCAGGGGCATCGGCGCAGTTGAGCGCGGAAGTGGTGCGGGTGGTGCAGGCGCTGCGGCAACTGGATCTGAAAAAGCGTCCCAGTGTTTCTGAAACTTTGGAATGGGTGCGGGCGCTCCTTGTCCTCAACGTCGAGACGCTCGATCGCGAGCTTTGCGCCGCAACCCTCAATGTCGTCCTCAAATACGAAGGCGACATTGAACGCGCCCAAGAAAAGCTGCGCGAAATTCTGCCAGCAAAGTAGAGCACCTCTCAAATACGCAACCGTTCGCTTCTAAGGCTTGCGGGACGGCCCAAACAGCGTATCAAAAGAAAGCTGACGTTCGCCGCTTTGCGGCATGCTGTGTCGCAAAAGCACCATATCAATGCCCTGACGGATGTATTCCGCGATAGGCACCTTGGTTTCCTCATGCAAACGTTTGAGCATTTCGTTCTGCTCTTCGGTGATATACACCGTCGTCGAGACCTTGCGGCGGGCCATGAATACTAAGCAGCATACATGACCTGCCTAGCAGGCGGCAATTGTCAGAAAAACTATGCTAAAAGCGCAGCGTGTCACAGTGGTTGTCAGTGAGTGCCCGCGGCGTATGGAGCGCTTTGGCGCGCCGGCGGCTTCTGTTTTTGACGGGCGGTCTTGTGCTTCTCAATGTGCTATTGGCTTGGCCGCAAAACTTTGGTTCTGGGGCGGGCCCCTTGTTAGCAAACCGCCACCGTCTGCGCGTCGGCTTAGTTTTTGATGTAGGCGGTCGCGGCGATAAGTCGTTTAACGATGCTGCATATCTCGGCGTAAACCGCGCGGTGCGTGAGCTCGGCATCGAAGCCGAATACGTCGAACCCGGCGAAGGAACCGACCGCGAATCCGGTCTGCGTTTGCTTGCCGCCCGCGGCTTTGATCTGATTTTGGGCGTCGGATTCGTCTTTTCCGACGACATGCTTTTGATGGCCAACGAGTATCCGCACATCCATTTCGCCTGCGTCGATTACACCAAATTCGATGCGAACGGTTTTGTCGTTCCGCCGGCAAATATGGTGGCGCTGAAATTTCGCGAAGAAGAGGGCAGTTTTCTGGTTGGGGCACTCGCCGCCCTGAGCGCTCCGCAACGGGCAGTCGGCTTTGTCGGCGGCATGGACATTCCGCTGATACACAAATTCGAAGCAGGTTATCGACAAGGCGTAGTAGCGGTATGTCCGGACTGCCGCGTTCTTGTCGGCTACGCCGGCACCAGCAGCGACGCTTTTAAAAACCCCACCAAAGGCAAGGAACTGGCCTTGGCCCAATATGCCGCTGGGGCCGATGTCGTCTTTCATGCCGCCGGATCCACCGGACTTGGCGTCTTTGAAGCGGCCCGCGAACGCGGCCGGCGCGCTATCGGCGTCGATAGCGATCAATGGAACGAAGCACCGGGGTACATCCTTAGCTCGATGCTTAAGCAGGTGGACGTCAGCGTCTTCGAGGTCATTTTGGCGCAGCAAACCGGACATTGGAAAGGCGGGGTTTTGGTATTTGGCCTCAAAGAGGGCGGGGTGAATTACGCCTATGACGAGCCGCGCCGCGGCATGATTTCCCAAGATATACATGACCGCGTCGAGGCTTTGCGCCAAGCGGTCATCACCGGGCGCTTGCGCGTCGAGCAAAACTTGCCATGACCGCACCAAAAACGCCCAGAAAGCGCGCGCCGACCTTGGCGCAGGCCGAGCAAATGGCTTTGCATACCCATCCGGTGCGCTCCGCGCAAACTTTGGACACCGCCGACATCGCGCGCTTGTGCGAACTGCATGCCGTAAGCGTCAGTTACGGAGCGCGCTTGGCCAATGACTCCGTATCTTTGCAGCTACGACCCGGGGAAGTGGTCGCCCTGCTTGGCGAAAACGGCGCCGGAAAATCGACGCTGCTGCACGCTCTTTATGGGCTCGTGCCCATTTCCAGCGGCACCGTCTACTACGGGCCAAATCAAGTGCAGCCGTCGCCCGAGCGAGCCATTGAAAACGGCATAGGCCTTGTCAGCCAGCATTTTTTGCTGATACCGCGTCTGAGCGTGGCCGAAAACATTATTCTTGGGCGTGAACCGCGGCGCAAAGGGTTTCTGGATTTGCCGCGCGCCGAGGAACAAGTGGCTGAACTCGGCCGGCGTTTTGGCTTGGCGATCGATCCGCGTCGGCGCGTCGGCGATCTGAGTGTGGGCGAGGCGCAACGGGTCGAAATTCTAAAAGCGCTATATCGCGGCGCGCGGTGTTTGCTGCTTGATGAACCGACGGCGGTGCTGACTCCGCACGAGGCCCGGCATCTTTTGCACGTTCTGCGCGAACTCTGCGTTGGCAGCTTCGCCGATAAGCCATCCGGATTGCTCATCGTCACGCACAAGCTCGACGAAGTCATCGATGTCGCGGATCGCGCGGTGGTAATGCGCGCCGGTCGTGTGGTGGCGGAGTTTGCGCGCGCCAGCTTTTCGGCCCAGGCCATGGCCCACGCCCTCGTCGGACGCGAACTATTGCCGGTGGTGCGAAAGGCCGCTGCCGCGTCAAATGACTCGAAGACCGCGGCGCAGCCGGTGCTGCGCGTGCACGATTTACATGTCACGCAGGGCGGCGTCGAGCGCGTTTGCGGCGTCAGTTTTGCGCTATCTTCCGGCTCGATTTTGGGATTGGCGGGCGTGGAAGGAAACGGGCAAAGCGAGCTGTGCGCGGCGCTTGTCGGCCTTTTGCGGCCGACTTCGGGTACGGTCGTGCTGGATGAAAAAGACCTGACCACGGCCGAGGTCAAGACGCGGCGGGCCGCAGGGCTGTCCTTTGTGCTGGAGGATCGCCAGCGCCACGGACTGGTCCTTGATTTCTCTTTGACGGAAAACCTTTTGCTTGGTGAACAGGCCCGCTACCGGCAAGCAAGCTGGCCGCCGCTGCGCTGGCTGATTGCGCGTCGTCGTTTGCAAAACGCCACCCGCGAGCTTTTGGCGATGCACGATGTCAGACCGCCGGATCCGACCCTGCTGGCGCGCGCCCTGTCCGGCGGCAATCAGCAGAAACTGCTGCTGGGGCGGGCGATTGGCCGGCCCGAAGAGTGCCCCAAAGTCCTTATCGCGGCTCAGCCGACGCGCGGCGTCGATCTGGGGGCTGTGCAAGCCATTCACCGTTTGCTTCTTGAGACGCGCGATCGCGGCTCTGCCATCCTGCTTTTTTCCACCGAGCTTGATGAGCTACGCACCCTCTGCGATCACATTGCCGTCATGTACCGTGGGCGCATCGTCGCCAACCTGCCAAACCCGCCGGCCGCGCCGATTTCACGGGAACGCTTGGGCGAGCTTTTGTCCGGGGTCGGGTAATTTCGCGCGCGGGCGCTCGCCTCGCCGAAAACGCTGTTTGTAGTTCATACTCTCCTTCTATGAATGCTCTTCGCTTTCGCGGTTGGCGCCTTTTGGCGCTGAGTTTGCTGCTGGCGTTTATGGGATGTACGCGACGGCCCGCAGAGCCGGCCATCAAAGCCGGCATGTATCAAGGCACCGAGTCGGATCTGAAACGGTTGTGGACAGACATTCTTGTCGCTTGCCAAAAGGATCAGCGCACCCGCGTGCACGATCTGATGGCGTCGTTTCTTTTGACTCCCGAAGAGCTAGCCGGTCTATTTGGTCCGGCGCGAGCGCAGGAATTGCTTCCGCGCTATCGCGCCATGCTTGGTTCGATCGCCAATGCCGGCGCCGTTGAGCTCGTCGCGCATGTTTATGAAAAAAAATACGACGACATCGCCGTGCGCCGAATCGACACTTTGCCTGCGGCCGAGCAAACCGAACCGGATCGCAACGTGCTGCAGTCGCTGTTGACTTCGCAGCCCATCTATACCGTGCGCGTCAAGCGGAAGACAGAAGATCGCGGGTTGCGTTACGATTTTTTCATTTATATAAACGGTTATTGGCGCAGCGGAAACTTGATCGGCAAGTATTTACCAGCCGCTCCGCCGCCAAATGCCGCGCCCGCGCCAGGCGCTTCAGCGCCAGATGCCGCGCCCGCACCAGCGTCAGCCGCTTCGAGCCAGCCCTAAAATTCCATCGTTGCCACGGACGAAAAAACGCGCAGTGCGGGGTTGTTCGCCGAATGATTGCATTTTTACCAAAAAATTTGTAATCTAGCTTTAGTGACAACTGCACGTAGACCGCGAAGTGAGGGCCGCCTGGCGAGATATCTTCGTCGATGCGAGCGGGACTTCATCCTCAAAGCACTGAAAATGCATCGAGGCCACAACAGCCGGACGGCGCAGTGGCTTGGTGTGAGCCGACGCGCGCTTTATGACAAGATGCGCGATTACGGATTGGACGGTGATGCATCCGCGATGCGCACCGAAGCCGGCATCATGGGCCCGCGCAAAGTGGACCTAAACGGCAGCGGCGAAGGCTCAGAGTAGCGGCATACTATTTAGTCGCATGGCGAGCCGCCCGACCGACTACGAAGTCTATCTTCGCGTGCCCGAGCTTCTGCAACTGCAGAAACCGGAGTCCGATCTGGTGTGTACGGATGAACTCCTTTTTCAAGTGGTTCATCAAAGCGCCGAGCTGTGGATGAAGCTCATCGATCACGAGATGAGCCGCTTGCCGCAGCTTTTTGCCGCCGACGCTCTTGGCGTTGCGCAAGCCGTGCTGCACCGGGTACATGGGGTGCAGCGGCTTTTGCTTGAGGGCATTGAAACCCTTTACACACTCAGCCCGGCGGACTATTTGCAGATTCGCAGTGCGCTCGGGCGCGGCTCGGGACAGGAATCGCCCGGTTTTCGGCGCATGCTGGCCCTGGCTTCTGACTTGTGGCCGCATTTTGAGCGGCTGCTTGTTCAAAAGCAGGTAAATCTCATCGATATTTACCGGCAGCCGCCGCTACACTCAGCGCTTTACGCACTTGCCGAAGGCCTTATCGAATACGACCTGCGTTTGCAAGAATGGCGCAATCGTCACATTCTGCTTGTCTATCGCACCATCGGTGTCGGCACACCATCTCTAAAAGGCAAACATTCGGAGCTTTTGGAACGCGGGCTGCGCACGCAGTTTTTTCCCGCGCTGTGGGCCGTACGCGATCAGGTATTTTCAGATTGGACGGCCGAGCATCCGCAAGGTGCTGACTATACGCTGAGCGGCGCGCCGGCGGCAGTTCGCAAAGCCCCTTTATAAGCGCCACTTGGCGGGTAACATCAGCCGCATGCAAGCTTGCGAAGATGCGCTTTTGGCCTCGCGCTGCGAATTTCCCGCGCTAGAGCACAGCGTTTATATGATCAGCCACTCGCTGGGGGCGATGCCGCGTGGCGCCGCGACGGCCTTAGATGAATTTGGCGAGCTTTGGGTACGCAAAGCCATCCTGGCTTGGGAAGACTGGATGGACGCTGCGCATAAGGCCGCCGCCCGCATCGAACAGATTCTCGGCGCGGCGCCCGGCACCGTACAGATGGCCACCAATGTCTCGGAAGTACAGGCGCGCGTCGCAAGCTGCCTGGAATACCAAAAACCGCGCAACCGTATCGTTTATACCGAGCTGAATTTTCCCTCCGTAAGCTACGTTTGGAAGGCTGAGGAACGCCGCGGTGCCGAGATCGTCGTCGTTCCTTCGGACGATGGAATCAGCGTGCCGCTCGAGCGTTTGCTGAAAGCTATCGACGAGCGCACCTTGATTGTGCCGATAAGCCATGTGCTGTTTCGCAGCGCCTATGTGCAGGATGCCGCGGCCATTGTAGAGCACGCGCATAAGGTCGGCGCGCTGGTGCTTTTGGACGTCTATCAATCGGCTGGTACGGTGCCGCTTGACGTAACGGCTTTACAGGTCGATATGGCGTGCGGCGGATCGGTCAAATGGCTTTGTGGCGGACCCGGCGCTGGATACCTCTATGTACGTCCCGATCTGATTTCGCGGTTTTGTCCGCGCGTCACGGGCTGGTTTGCGCATCGCCAGCCCTTTGCCTTCGCCATGCCCGAGCAGGACTATGCCGATGGAATCAGCCGTTTTGCCGGCGGCACTTTGGCCATCGCCCCCCTTTATCATGCGCGGGCCGGCGCGGAGCTAGTGGCGCGCATCGGGGTAGCGGCGATTCGTCAAAAATCGCTGCGCCAAACCCAAGAGCTTATACGCCGCGTAAAGCGCGCCGGCTATCAACTGAAATCCCCGATGGATGCAGTCGAGCGCGGCGGAACCGTGATATTCGATTTTGCCGGCGCCGAGCACGTTTGCACCGAATTGAATCGGCGTTCTTATTACTGCGACTACCGGCCTGGCGCTGGCCTGCGCGCCTCGCCGCATTTTTACACCAGCGACGAAGAAGTCGAGCGCTTCATGGACGAAGTCGAGCGCTTGCGGCAAATTGCCAAGCTGTGAAGTTTCCGAGCGATTCTCCAGTCACTGCGGAAAAGCTGGCGGCGCTGCAAGCTCGCTTGGCGCAGCTTGGCATCGATGTAAGCGCCATTTTTGAGCAAGCCGTCAAAGGCAGCGGCCCCGGCGGACAAAAGAAGAACAAGACGCAAAGCGGCGTCCTTTTGCGGTACGCCCTTGGCGATGAGCTTATCGTCGTCAAGTGGCAGCGCGAACGCCAGCATGCCCTCAACCGTTTTCTGGCCCTGCGCGAGCTTTGCGAAGAAGTCGAGGCGCGACTGTCGCCGTCTACGAGCCCGCGGTTGCGGGCCGCCGCCGCCGCTCGCAAGCAAAAAGATCGCGCCCGTCGCCGTTTCGAGAAGAAACACGGATAATTCCGACGGGACGAAACCCAAGTTTTTATTGTCCGATAATATATGTGTCTAGAGATACAGATTGCCCGGAGGCAGTCATTTCATGCGCGAAATCACCAGCATTTTGCCTTTGCGAGTATTTAGCTCTCCCATGATGGCGTCCACCGAGCGGCTGCTTAGCCGACTGGCGTTTCGCGTGGCCGGTCCGCAAAGCTTTTTTGCCAGCCGCAACTTCGGCTTCATCGAGCGAATTTTTTCGCGAAGTTATGAAGGTTTGGGCTTGCCCTCGGCGAAGGCTCTGTCTCTGAGCGCCTCTCATTATCAAGGCGGTCTGGATGGCCTGGTGCTGCCGCGGAGCTGGATTCCGTCAGCAGAAGTTTTGCGCGGCGAGCGAGCGAACAGGGCATTTGGCGGAGATTTTTCAGCCGGACGTCGGCCGGCCGCGTTGCCGCGAATCGCGCCGGCCTTGCCTGGCGCCCGTCCCGCGGCCAGAGGACCGGCTTGGGAATGGATTTCGCCCGCCCCTAGTGGCGCCGATGATGCAAATTTGCGGGTGCGCGACTGGCTTGCGACCCAGCCCCTGGCCGCGCCGATTGCGCCGGAAACGACCGGCCCGGCGGATACTTCGGCCCTGTCACGCACCCTTTGGCATTTGGGCTGGGCGGATGCGCGGACGGCGGACGCAGCGCCCGGAAGCGAGTACACGACTTTAGGCGCTGTGCCGACCGCCGAGCGAAAAAATCGCTTTGCCGCAGCCATGCCGATGCTCAGCTTGGCGTTTGCAGCAGAAGTTGCGGCCCGGCAGCCAGCCGCCGCCTTTACGCAACTTGGAAGCCTAGGGGCTCAAATTGCGGACATTGCTCGAACTCGGCAAGCGCCCACGCTGTTTCAAAGCGCGGCAAGCGCCAATGCGGCGCCGCTGATTGCGCTGGCCGCGGCACCCGGGGTTTCGAGTGCGCTGGCGCGCATTCTTTTGCAGCAAACCTCGGCGCCGTCTGTGCGCTTTGCGCAGCCGCTGGCCTTGCCCTATTTGGCTTCGCCGCAAAGCGTCGCTGCTGTGCCGGCGCCCGCATCGGCCAGCCCGCGCCCCGCCAGCTTGCGACCGGCTGTGCCGACGAGCATCGCCTTGCCATGGCGCGAAGCGGGCGGGGCCGCGCTGCTTGCCGAACTATTCGTCGCCGGGGTTGGGCTTGGCAGCGGGGCGCTGGGCACGCTCATGCAATCCAGTCCGGCCAGCCGCAGCGAAGGCCTGATTTCCAATTGGCTACAGCCGCTTTTGCGCCCAGCCAGCCGCTGGTCAAATGCGGCGGAGCCGTCCCCAGAAGCCCCAGGTCGCGCTTTTGGAAATGCCGGTCTCGCCGCGCCTTCTATGGTTTTTGTGCCCGGACCTTTGGGCGTCGGCTTTGCGCAGGCCGGAGGTGTGGGACTGCGTGCCGAGCTGCAGGCGATTGCGCAAGGAACGCGCGTCGTTGGCGCGGAAAAGCCGTTGCCGTCCGTGCAGCGAAGCTGGGCCAGCGCCCCAGGTGTATCGCTAAGCTTGGCGAGCCTTTTGACCCAAGATGCCGGCCCGTTGGCGCCGCGTTGGCAATCGCCTGAGGTCCTGCCTTATCTGCCGTACTCGGCGAAGGCCGAGGCGCCGACCAAGCAGCCGGCCTCGGTTCAAAAATCTGCGGCGCCTGTGCCGGCCTTGCAAAAGCCTTGGCTGGCCACCGGCGGCACGGCGGCATTGGCCGAGCTTTTTGCCGCAGACGTAAATCTAAGCAGTGGCCGCGCCGGTCTGCTGGGGGAGGGGACGACCGCGCTGAAAAAGAGCCCGCTGGCCGATTGGCTACACCCGCTGCTAAATCCTGAGATTGCGCCAAGCGCGCAGCTTGTTCCTCGCACGGAACTACGCCCAGCGCCTTGGGCGTATGTCGGTTGGGAGGCGATTTCCGACTTCGCGACTGCCAAATCGGCACTTGCTGAAGACGGCGGTGTCAAACCGCGCGCCAAAACCTCGGAAGCCATGGGCCGCTCGGCAAAACCGCAAGAGCCGGCTGGCCACTTTTCGCGCGCCGGTGGGCTTTCGGCGCAAGCCGAGCGCTTTGCCGCTGTTCATGGGCTGTCAAACATCGACAGGCAAGCCGCAGCCGGGCACTTTGTGCTGGCGGCGGACGGCCTGGTTTTTGTGGCGGCAGAACAAACCGCGCAGGCGGCAGAGAAAGCCGTCAGGGAGCCGCCCTTGGCGCATTCTGCGTGGGCAGCGACCGGTGGCATTGGGCTTGCTGCCGAGATTTTTGGCGCGCCCTCGCGAATTGCTGCGCTCAGTTTCGAAAGTACCGCGCGCACTTCCAGTTTGCCGTCGCCCTTTGGTGTGGCAACCGGCAGCCTTTTCTACTTGGGGCCGAGCTCGGCTTTGCAGCCTGGGCCTGCGCCGTTTGACGTAAAACCGGCAAGTTCGTGGTCGGCGCTTTCGCACCTGCCGGCGGTACAACCAATGGCACCGTCATCACTTGGCCGCGGGCAGACGGCTGTGCGGACCGGCTTGGCAGAAGATTCGGTGCGCACGGCTGTTCCCGCGGCTGCGGTGCTTGCAGAGCGCTCAGGTGGACTCGGCCGAAACGGTGATTTTCCGATGTTGGCGCTTGCCGGGCTGTACCCGGCTGCCGGTGAGAAGGCTGCGGCTTTGCAGGCGGAAAAAGTTCGCAGGGCCGAGGTCTTTGCAAAGGGCGGATTGGAGGTTTGGAACGCGGGCACTGCGCGCCAGGGCATTGCATCGCAAGCTCTTCTGGAAAACGCCAACCGCGTCGAACGTCTGCTGTCGCATCTGCCAGATCCTGGACCTTTGCTGCCTGGAGGGGCACCTGGTCTATCGCCAAGCAGCGCCGGCACAATGCCCTTATGGCAGCGCCTGCCGGCCTTCGATAGCCAGACGCTGGTATCGAGCTCTTTGTCTGCGAGCCCTTCACCGGCAAGCGCGGAAGCGCGACCCGTGCGAACGTCGCGCTTGCCAGGGGGCGCGCTGACGATGATACAAGGCGAGCGCGCCAAGGCGCCGCCACCGCCCCCTGCCGCCAGCGCTCAGCAATCTCCGGCGGTGCAGTTGATGAGCTCGGCGCTTAGCGCCAGCGGCGCCAGCCGCGAGCAGATCGATGCCTCGGCGCGGCTTTTGCAGGCCATTCAATCGCATGCCGTCTCTGCGGGAAAACAGACGGACACGCGGCTTGATTTAAGCGATTTGGCCTTGATCGCTATCTCGATGGGTGAAAACAAGATGGCGGCGTCGCCGAGTGCGTTTTCATCGACGTCTACCTCCGCTGTCACAAGTGGCCCGTCTGCAGCCGGTCCGTCCAATTCCATGGGGGCAGGCAATCATGAAGCGCAGCTTTCGGAACTCGTGGAAAAGGTCTATCAGAAGGTTTGCTCGCTACTTCGCAATATAGAGATTCGCGAAGCCGGCCAGAACGATCAAAAACTATCTCCAGTTTGTTGATACACGGCGGAGCCCTCGTGTCGTGGCGGACGCCGCACATTGAGAGGTTAAGCGTATAGCTAAGAGGCTTACGCGAAATGCTTATTTCGCAGTGAACATAGGCAATTGGCCGATCGATTGACAGAAAAGGAAGCAGACAAGTTAAAATAAAACCGTGTCTCAATCTTCGGCATCGATAGAACTCCTTAGGCAGCATCTGGACGCATTTCTGCCGCCGGCCGATGTCTTTCCGGATGGCCTGCATCGGGCGATGCGTTATGCGGTGTTTTCCGGCGGCAAGCTGATGCGGCCGCGGCTGCTTTTGGCCATCGCGTCCTCGTATGCTCCTTCTGCAGACAGTTTCATGCTGGCGATGCGCGCGGCCTGCGCCATCGAATACATACATGCCGGTTCGCTGGTGCACGATGATTTGCCGTGTTTTGATGGTGCACCGACGCGGCGAGGCAAACCAGCAACCCATGTGCAGTTTGGCGAGGCCATGGCGGTACTGGTCGGCGATGCTCTTTTGAGTCGCGCCGTGGAAGTGCTGGCGGATGGGCCGGCGGCGCTGGCTGGTCGCGCGGTGCGCATTCTGCGTCTGCTCGGACAAGCGACTGGATCAAGCAGCGGACTGATTGGCGGACAAAGTCTGGAAACGCAGTACTCCATGGCCGATTGGCAGGTGGCTACGCCGGCGGTACCGGCTTATGCGTCCGGGACGCTAGGCAAATACCACAGCATGAAGACCGCGGCTTTGTTTCGCTTGGCGGCCGAAGCGGGAGCGGTGGCCACCGGATCATCTGAGTCAGCGCTATGTGCCGAGGCCGGGTTTTTTCTGGGGTTGGCCTATCAATTGGCGGACGATTTGAGTGACTACGGCATACAGATGCGCAGCACGGACCGCCTCGAGCCAGTCGGAACCGCGCGCACGGTGGCGACTGGCACTGGCAGTCCGCCCAATACCGTCTTAGTACGAGGTGAAGCGGAAGTGCGCGCGCAGATGCAGACTTTGCTAAAGCGCGTGCGTCGGCTGGGGGCGGCGATCGGCACCGACTCGACCCCGGTGCTAGAGCTTGCCGACGAGCTTGAACAGTGCGTGCAGAAGATTCTGCGCGGTGAACCGCTCGAATCTCCACCCTTTGTCTAGGCCACGTCTTTCGCGCGGCAGTTGGAGCTTTTAACGCCGAGGCTGCAAGAGCTTGGCAATCAGTCCGGTCCAGCCGGTCTGGTGACTGGCGCCGATTCCTGCACCCGTATCGCCGTGGAAGTATTCATAAAAAAGGATGTGATCGCGAAAGTGCGGATCGCTTTGAAACTTGGGATGGCTGCCAAATGCCGGACGCGCGTCATTTTTGTCGCGTAGAAAAAGCCGGCTGATACGCGCCGTCAGCTCATCGGCGATCTCACGCAGCGTCAGGTAGGTTCCGGATCCCGTCGGACACTCTACTTTGAAGTCGTCGCCATAGTAGTGGTGAAACTTCTGCAGCGATTCAATGAGCAGGTAATTTACGGGAAACCAGATGGGACCGCGCCAGTTGGAATTGCCGCCGAAGAGTCCCGAAGTCGATTCACCGGGCTGATAGGAAACGCTCATCGGCCAGCCCTGTAGCGGCAGCACATAGGGATGCTGCAGATGGTAGCGCGAAAGGGCGCGTACTCCGTACGGCGAAAGAAATTCGTTTTCGTCGAGCATACGTCGCAAAAGTCGCTTCATGCGGCGACCGCGCAAAAGCGACAAGAGGCGCCGTCGGCCGCGTCCGGCGATATCCCAGTTGGAGATGAGGGCGGCCAAATCGGGACGATAATTCAGAAACCATTCCAGGCGCTGATGGAATTCCGGCACTTGCTCTAGCAAATCCGGATCGATGACTTCGACGGCAAAAAGCGGAATCAAACCAACCATAGAACGCACTTTAAGCGGCAGCAGCCGCCCGTCTGGCAGACTGAGGACATCGTAGTAAAACTGGTCCTCGTCGTCCCATAGGCCGATTCCTTTGTTGCCCATGTTGGTCATTGCTTCGGCGATGTGTAAAAAGTGCTCGAAAAATTTGGTCGCGATGTCTTCGTAAACGTGGTTGTACTTGGCCAGCTCCAGCGCGATGCGCATCAGATTCAAACAGTAGGTGGCCATCCAACTTGTGCCGTCAGACTGATTGATAAAGCCACCCGTCGGTAGTGGTGCGCTGCGATCGAAGACTCCGATGTTATCCAGGCCTAAGAATCCGCCTTGAAAGATATTTCGTCCTTGCGCGTCTTTGCGGTTTACCCACCAGGTAAAGTTGAGCATGAGCTTGTGAAACACTCGCTCGAGAAAGACCAAATCGCCGCGGCCATCGGCAGATGCGCGTTGGTCGATTTTGAAGACGCGCCAGGTGGCCCAAGCATGCACGGGGGGATTGACGTCGCTAAATGCCCATTCGTAGGCCGGCAATTGGCCATTTGGGTGCATATACCATTCGCGGGTCAGTAGAATGAGTTGCGCTTTGGCGAATTCCGGATCGACCAGAGCCAGCGCTACGCAGTGAAACGCCAAATCCCAGGCGGCAAACCAGGGGTATTCCCATTTGTCGGGCATGGACAGCACGTCGGCATTGTTCAGGTGGCGCCATTCCCAATTGCGGCCTTTTTGCCGCTCGACAGGAGGGGGGGGCTGCCCCGAATCGCCGTCGAGCCATTGGCTAACATCGTAATAGAAATACTGCTTGCTCCAGATCATTCCGGCCAATGCCTGACGCTGCACCAGGCGCGCGTCGGAATTGTCCATATCCTTTTGCAGCTCGGCGTAAAAGAGATCTGCTTCGTAGCGGCGTTTTTCAACGATGGACTGAAAATCGGCAAAAGGCTTCTCGCTTACCGACTGAGACAAGCGGGCGCGCAGCGTCATTGTGCCACCCGCCGGAATAAGCGCCGTATGCAGCGCGGCACACTTGGTTCCGCGCTGCGCTGGATTTACCGCATCGCGAAGTCCCGAGATCAGATAGTCGTGAAAGGCATCCTTAAAATAGCCTGCAGCGTCGTTCATGCCGAACAAGCGGCGGGGATTGCTGTCGTTGTCGCAAAATAGAAACGGACAATCGCTGTCGACGTAGAAATGGTATTGTCCAAATTGCAAATGGCTGGCCAATACATGATTGGCATCGACGAGGTTTAGCACCGGGCGCAGTCCGCCGGGTTTCCAGGCCCAGGTGTTGCGAAACCATAATTGCGGAAGAACGTGCAGCGGGGCCGCCTCGGGACCGCGATTGTGAACGCTGACCTGCAGCAAAATGTCATTCGGACTGGCTTTGGCATACTCGATAAAGACATCGAAGTAGCGATCCTCGGCAAACACTCCGGTGTCTATGAGTTCGTACTCCGCATCGTGCGGGCTGCGCCGGCGATTTTCCGCGACCAATTGCTGGTAGGGAAACTCTGCCTGCGGATATTTGTAAAGCATCTTCAAATAGGAATGCGTCGGAGTCGCATCCAGATAATAGTAAATCTCCTTTACATCCTCGCCGTGGTTGCCTTCGCTATTGGTCAGTCCAAAGAGGCGTTCTTTTAGAATCGGATCGCGACCGTTCCACAGCGCCAGGGACAGACAAAGGAATTGGTTCTCATCAGAAATACCGCCGAGACCGTCTTCGCCCCAGCGGTAGGCGCGGCTGCGCGCGCTGTCGTGGCTGAAGTAGTCCCAAGCAGTGCCGTTCGGGCTATAATCCTCGCGCACGGTGCCCCATTGGCGTTCGCTGACATAGGGCCCCCAGGCCGACCAGTTTTGAAGGCGATTTTTGTTCTCCTGCAGCCGGTGTTGCTCGGCCGTAAGGGCGGTCCAGGCTGTGCTGGCGGCTTCTTGTGGAGGAACTGGCGAAGATTGGGACTTCGGCGAAGTGGATGCGTCGCTCATGCTCCTAACGATGTTACAGGAGCCACAAGAAGATGGGGTGAAGTGATGTTCGCCGCGCCGATAGCGGCAGCAAGAAGAGCGCTTAGCTGACTGCCAGCACTCGGCGTAAATATTGCCCGGTGTACGAATTGGGCACGCGCGCAATGTCTTCGGGGGTGCCGCAGGCCACGACGTGGCCGCCGCCGTCGCCGCCTTCGGGGCCCATGTCCACGACGTAATCGGCGGTCTTTATGACATCCAGGTTGTGCTCGATGACGATGACCGTATTGCCGGATTCAACCAGGCGATTGAGCACGTCAAGAAGCTGCTTGATGTCGTCAAAATGCAGGCCGGTGGTGGGCTCGTCCAGAATGTAGACCGTGCGGCCGGTGCCTTTTTTGGCCAGCTCTTTAGAAAGCTTGATGCGCTGCGCTTCACCACCGGACAGCGTTGTGGCCGCTTGTCCAAGCGCAATGTAGCCGAGGCCGACGTCGCGTAGCGTCTCGAGCTTTTGACGAATTTTGGGGATATGGCCCAAAAACTCACAAGCCTGAGAGACCGTCATGTCTAAAACATCGGCGATCGAGGCGCCTTTATATTTGACCTCAAGCGTCTCGCGGTTATAGCGCCGGCCGCTGCATTCTTCGCAGACGACGTAGACATCGGGCAAAAAGTGCATCTCAATGCGCAGGATGCCGTCGCCCTGACAAGCTTCGCAGCGACCGCCTTTGACGTTGAAACTGTAACGTCCGGCTTTATAGCCGCGCGCTTTGCTGTCGGGCAGGGCGGCGAACAGGTCGCGTATATGGGTAAAAACGCCGGTATACGTGGCGGGGTTTGAGCGCGGCGTACGCCCAATCGGCAGTTGATCGATATCGATCACCCGGTCAGCAAAGTGCAGGCCTTCAACGCCGTCGTAAGTGCCCACGGCGCACTTGCTGTGGTTGAGTTTTTGCTTGAGTGCTCCAAGCAAGGTATCGATAACCAGCGTCGATTTGCCCGAGCCCGAAACTCCGGTCACGCAGGTAAAGACGCCGACCGGAAAGCGCACGGTGATGTCGCGCAGATTGTGCTCGATGCAGCCTTTTAGAACGATGTAGCGGTTCTGGCATTGCCGACGGTTACCGCGCACTTCGATTTTTTTGCGGCCCGACAGGTATGCTCCGGTCAGCGACGCGGTCGAAGACATAATGTCCGCCGGAGTGCCCGCGGCAACGATGCGTCCGCCAAGGACTCCGGCGCGCGGTCCCATGTCGACGACGTGATCCGCGGCGCGAATCGTATCCTCATCGTGCTCGACGACAATGACGGTGTTGCCGATGTCGCGCAGACGAAACAAAGTGTGCAGCAGCCGCTGATTGTCGCGCTGATGCAGACCGATCGAGGGTTCATCCAGAACGTAAAGCACCCCGGTCAGCGAGCTGCCGATTTGGCTGGCCAAACGAATGCGCTGGGCTTCGCCGCCCGAAAGCGTTGCCGCGGTGCGATCGAGCGTCAGATAATCCAAGCCGACATTGACCAAAAAGCCCAGACGATCGCGAACTTCTTTGAGGATGCGATCGGCAATCTCGGCCTGGCGGCTGGACAGCTTCAGCGAATCGAAAAAAACTTTGCCGTCGCGAATGGGCTTGGCGGTCAGTTCGTGAATCGACAAGCCGCCGACTTTGACAAAGCGCGCTTCTTTGCGCAGCCGGGTGCCTTGGCACTCTTCGCACGGCGACTTGTTCATGTAGGGCGAGAATTCTTCATAGGCCGCCTCGAAACTGTCGGTGCCCTGCGCGGCGGCGCCTTCTTCGCGGCGGCGGCGCTCGTATTCGGACAGGCGGCGTTCGAGGTTTTGAATGACTCCTTCAAATTCTTTTTTGTAAGTGTGACGACGGCCGTTTTTTTCGAACCAGAACTCGACCTCTTCGCCTTTGCTGCCGTAAAGGACCAGATCACGAGTGGCCTGCGGCAGCTCGGACCAGGCGGTGGTCATGTCGATGGTGTAATGCGCGGCCAGGGCTTCCAGAATTTGCTGAAAGAAGGGGCCGTTGCGCTTTTCCCAAGGCTCGATCACGCCCTCGCGCAAGGACAGATCGGTATTGGGCACTATAAGTTCCGGATCGAAAAACATTTTGGCGCCGATGCCGTCGCAAGCCGGGCAGGCGCCTGAGGGATTGTTGAACGAAAAGAGCCGCGGCGTGATCTCGGGGTAGCTGATGCCGCAGCTTACGCAGGCAAAGCGCTCTGAAAAAATGATGTCGCCGTTTTCATCGGTGATGCCGGCGCCGTCGCCCAAACTGGCGTCACCGTCGCCTCCGAGCAGCACCGGCGAAACTTTGACGATGCCCTCGGCAAGCTGCAGGCCAAGCTCGATCGCTTCGGTCAGGCGCTGGCGCACCTCGCTTTTGACGACCAGGCGATCGATATAGACCTCGATGGTGTGCGCCTTGTTCTTGTCTAGCTTGATGGTGTCTTCGGACAGGTCGAACAAATCGCCATCGACGCTGACTCGACGCAAGCCTTGGCGGCGCAGCCCGTCGAGCTCTTTTTTGAACTCACCTTTGCGCTCGCGCACTACCGGCGCCAGCACCGAAAAGCGCGTGCCTTCGGGCAGCTTCAGAACGCGATCGACCATCTGCTGAATGGTTTGCGAGGTGATCGGCCGTCCGCAACTGTGACAGTGAACTAGACCGATGCGCGCATAAAGTAGCCGCAAATAGTCATAGATTTCAGTTACCGTGCCGACGGTGGAACGCGGATTTTTGCTCGTCGATTTTTGCTCGATCGAGATCGCTGGGGACAAGCCTTCAATCGAGTCGAGATCGGGCTTTCCCATCTGTTCCAAAAACTGCCGAGCATAGGTAGACAGCGACTCCACGTAGCGCCGTTGCCCCTCGGCGTAGATGGTGTCAAAAGCCAGCGACGATTTGCCAGATCCCGAAAGGCCAGTGATGACGACCAGCTTGTTTCGAGGGAGCTCGACGTCGATGTTCTTCAGGTTATGCTCGCGGGCGCCTTTAATAATGATCTTGTCCATGATGATCGCTGCTCTGCATGTTGCTAGAGCCTCCTATGGCCCAGAGGCTATGCCTACACAGTAGGCGCTGTCATACCATGGACGCGAACGCACTACAACGCCAAGTGGGGTTTTTCACGTTGCTAAGGGGTTTGGAAATTTATTCGCAGGCGAAAGGACGATAACGGCGCACGGGCGATTTTGGTCGCACGGGCTGACAATGGGCGCGCGCTGAAAACCCGATGAAGGATTTTCGAATTGCGTGAAGGGGAAAACGAGAAGAAGAGGGAAGGGCTCGAACAGTGTGTAGAAGCTTAGGCCGGGCGCAGCCAGCTAGTAGAAGCTGGCTGGCCAAGGTGAAGACTATTCCTCGTCTTCGTCTTCTTGATGCTTGCGGCCTTTGCCGGGCTTTTTCTTGAAGATATCGCCCAGCTTGGCGCCTAGTTCACCGCTGCCGCTAAAGCCTTGGGCCATCGAAATCTCAGCGGCGCGCTGCGCTGCTTTAATGGACAGACCAATCTTGCGTTCCGCCGGATCAAGCGAGATGACCTCGACGTTGACATCCTGGCCGGCTTTTAGCGCATTGCGCGGATCTTCAACACGTTCTTCGGAGATTTCCGAGACGTGCACCAATCCTTCGACGCCCTTTTCAAGTTCTACAAAAGCGCCGAAGTCGAGCACTTTCTGAACTTTGGCGGTGACGATCTTGCCCACCGGATAGTCAAAGGGAATGCGATCCCAGGGATCGGCCACAAGCTGTTTGATGCCCAGCGAAATCTTCGGCTTGTCGCCGTCGGTGGTATCGATATTCAGCACCACCGCTTCAACTTCGTCGCCCTTCGAGAACATTTCCGAAGGATGCTTGACCCGCTGCGTCCAGCTCATGTCCGAGATGTGCACCAGGCCATCGATGCCATCTTCAATTTCAACGAAGATGCCAAAGTCGGCGATGTTGCGCACGCGGCCTTTGACCGGCGTATTGGTCGGATACTTGGCCGCCAGAGTCTCATAAGGATTTGGCTCTAGCTGCTTCATACCAAGCGAGATGCGGTTGTTTTTGACATCGATGTCAAGCACCACCGCCTCGATGGTGTCACCAACCGCGACAACCTTGGACGGGTGCTTGACGCGACGGGTCCAAGACATCTCGCTGATGTGCACCAGGCCTTCGATGCCTTCTTCCAGCTCGATAAAGGCGCCGTAGTCCTTCAGCGACACCACCTTGCCCTTAACCACGGTGCCCGGCGTATAACGCTCGGAGGCGTGCATCCAAGGATCTTCGGAGATTTGCTTCAGACCCAGGCTGACCCGCTCGGTCTCGGAAAAGAACATGAGAACTAAGACGCGCACGTGATCGCCGACCTGGAACAGCTCGGACGGGTGATTGACGCGACCCCAGCTCATATCGGTGATATGCAAGAGGCCATCAATGCCGCCCAGATCGATGAAGGCGCCGTATTCGGTCAGGTTCTTGACGATTCCTTCGACGACCTGATTTTCGGTCAGTTTCTCAAGCGTCTGCTCTTTGAGCTCGGCGCGCTCTTTTTCAAGAAGCACGCGACGCGACAGGACGATGTTGCCGCGCTTTTTATTGAATTTGATGACTTTGAACTTGTACTGCTTTCCGATGAAAGCATCCAAGTTGCGCACCGGGCGCAAGTCTACTTGCGAACCCGGCAAAAAGGCTTTGACGCCGCCGCGAATGCCCACGGCAAGTCCGCCTTTGACGCGCTGAGCGATGACTCCCTCGATCAGTTCGTCGCGCTCACAGGCTGCGGAAATTTCATCCCAGACTTTGAGGCGATCGGCCTTTTCCTTGGAAAGCACGCAAAGACCGTTTTCGTTCTCGCGGCTTTCAAGGTAGACCTCGATAGAGTCCCCTTCTTTGACTAGAGGCGTACCATCGGCGGCCATAAATTCCGCAAGCGGGACCTGGCCCTCGGACTTATAGCCGATGTCCACAACGACGTGGTCTTTGTTGACTTGAATGACCCGTCCGCGGACGATCTCGCCTTCTTTGATGTCTTCGCGCTTGAGGCTCTCCTCAAACAGAGCGGCGAAGTCCTCTTCAGCATGCGCGTTGCGCCCGCTAGATGAGGTGATTTGAACTGGGGACATGCTATTTTTGGTTCTCCCTTCCTTTCGCTGACGCCTATCCGTCGCAGCGAATGACTACTTGCGTACGTTCTGTAGATCGCTTCTGCGCGCCATTTTTCATGTGCACCAATGCGGCACCGTTTTGCTGCACGGAGCTTTCAATTACATCGGCTGAGAATGAAAAGGCGGACCTAGAGGACTGCACGGAAGTAGGAGCGAAACTTATTAGCTCTCAGGAAACCCGTCAAGCGCTTTTTCTGTCAATTCTATGATTTCGCCTACTTAGCACTAGGGAGTACCTAGGTTTAGGCGCGATCGGCACAGGGCTTCGATTTCGGTCAGCACTTCATCCAAAGACAATTCGCTCGTGTCAAAGCGGGTGGCATCTTCGGCCTGGCGGGTTGGCGCCGCGGTGCGGTTTTCATCGCGGTGATCGCGCTCGGCCAGGGACTGTAGCGTTTCTGCTACATCGGGACTTAGGCCGCGTGCGCGCAGGTCCTCAACGCGGCGCTGCGCCCGCACTTCTTGCGAAGCGGTTAGAAATAGCTTGATCGGTGCGTTTGGCAGCACGACCGTGCCTATATCTCGCCCTTCGACCACGCAGGGGCCGCTTGCTGCTAGCTGACGTTGTACGCCGAGCAAAGCAGCCCGCACCTCTGGATGCACCGAAAGCTGAGACGCCGCCTGCGAGATTTCGGGCGTGCGGATGCTGTGCGAGACATCTACTTCGTCTAGAAATACGCGGCCCTCGTCCGCTTCGAGGCCGCGACCAAAACGCATAGGCAGTTGCGCCGCCAAGGCCGCCAGGGCTTTGCCATCGGCAAGGGCCACGCCATGCTGATTGGCGTAAAGCGCCAGACAGCGATAGATGGCTCCGGTATCTAGCAAAAAGAAACCCAGGCGCTGAGCCAGGGCCCGCGCCACAGTGGATTTACCGGCCCCGGCCGGGCCGTCGATCGCGATCACAAGATGTGGATAAGACATGGGGGTCTACTACGAGTACTGGGGATCGTTATAAGCGACGCAGAATTGCGCCGTGGGCTCCGACCGCCACGATCGAGTGCAGGCCGGCTCCGCCTAGACCATACAAATCATTGGCAGTACCCGTCGCTTCAAAACCAAACGGCGATGCACTGTCTTTGCGCAAAGCGATGGTGCCGCCGGCCCCGGCCACAAGCAATTGGCCGTCTTGCATGAGCAAAGAGAATAAGTGCAGCGGCGCGGTCATTCCCGCTGGTGGAGACAGCACTTCCACAAGCCAGCGGCTTTTGTCGGAGGCGCGATGCAACAAAAGGCCGTATTCACCAGCGATGTATACCTCGGACCCGCTCGGCGAGCCGGTGATCGCATAATAATTGCCGATGCCGCCCGAATCGATCGGCAGTTTGTCGCGCTGCCAGGTGCCGCCCACGCGACTGGCGATGACGCCGCCCATTCCGACCGTGTACAAACCTTCGACCAGAGGGCCCCAGACGGCGCGCAAAGACGTCCCGGCAAGGCCGCTGCTTGGCTCTAAGGCCCACACGCCGGCCAACTGTCGCAGCGCCACCACACCCTGATCGCCCACGGCGACCACTACGCCGTTTGGCAATACGGTTACGGCGTACAGCGCAGAAGAAATGTGCAGCTCGGCGCCTTCCGGCTGCCAGGTGCCACCAACGCGGCGCAGAATCACGCCGCGATCGCCCACGGCGTAAACTTCCGCGGCCGAGCGGGCCGCGATTGCATACAGATTGGCATCGGTACCGCTCGCTTCCGCTTGCCACGCTCCATCGCCGCTACGATGAAAGATAACGCCGCCGTGTCCGACGAGAAATGCTTGGCTGACTCCCGCATCGGCGACCCAGGCGGCGCGCAAAGTCGGTGCGGCGGCTACCGTGCCGTAAGCGTTCCAGCCAGATGTGCCTAGGTCGCCGCGCGGTCCGTCTAGGCGCATCGCCATGCTGGCGTCGCTCGTGGACGTACCCAGGTCCGGTACGTTAATGACTGGATCCGGCAAGCAAGCTGCCCCAAAAAGGGTCAGGCAGGCGATCACGGCAGTGCGAAATAGCAGGCCCGAAACTTTGTACAGGCACATGGGGGTGGATCGTATGACCACGGGGCTCCTCGCGTCGAACGTTCGGGCCGAACCTTGGCCGCTCCGCCCCCCTTTGTCAAGCCCCAGCCGGTTTTGTCCGCTTGCTCTTACGACACCGGAAAGAATCCGTTGAAGTAAAACTGCCAGAGGCGGCCAAAGCTGATGGCGCCAAATAGGTTTACAGCGATGCTCCATAGGCCAAGCGCGACAAATGGTAGAGATGTCACTGCGCGTGGTCGCAACAAGGCCAGGCTAAGAATAAGCGGCAATAGGTAATCCAGGCTGAAACGGTAGCCAAACTGAACATAGCCGTCGTTTTGGTAAAGCAGCCCGCAAAGAGCAATCGGCAGCGCACAGACAAGCAGCACGCCGGCCAGTTGGCGCGCCTTTGGCGGTACGTTTTCTCGCTCGGGCCATAGCAAGTACAAAAGCCCGGGGGTAGTAAACCACAGCGCCAGCCCGTGGTAGCTTATCTGCACGTAAGGTGCCGTCGGCAATAGCTTTGGCAAAAGGCACAGTGCACTGGCCAAATTGCGCGGCAGATATTGGTAATTCATCAGCCCAAAACGCTGAATATTGTCGGCCTGCATCGTGGTCAGATAGGTATGGCCAAACTCCAGCGGGTGCTCAAAACGCAAGTAGTTGTGCACACTGCCGGCTGCGAAAAACAGCGCGCAGGGAATTAAAAACAATGAAAGACGTCCGGCAATGCGCTGCACGCGCCGAATCCACGTCGTTGGCGAGTTTTCTTCGGCGGCCGTTTGTTGCCAAAGCTGCCATACAAAAAGCAGACCGAGGGCCGCCATTTGCGGACGCGTCAGATACAGCGCGCCAATGCACAGCCCGGCAAAAAGCGGCTGCGGGCGCGGCCGCAGCGTGCACAAAAGATAAAGCCCGCAGAAGCAGAGCGAGACCATGTGCGCCGTAAACCAGACTTGGCCCATTACGGCTGAGAAATAGAACACCGAGCCAAAGGCAAAAAGCGCAGTCAAGCTTAGGCTTGCCGCGATGCTGACAGTCGGCGGCGTAGCATTTTCGGCAAACGCAGAAAGGGCCGAGACGGACGTCGGCAGCCGTCGCAAAATTACATACAAAAGCGCCGGCACCAAACCGGCCAGCAGCACGCAAAACAGCACATCATTTGTGCGATGCCCAAACATCGCCACGGCCGGCAGCATCAGCAGCGCAGGAAATGGCGGAAATGAAACATAGTACTTCCGCGTGCGCGCTGCGATGTCAGAGCTGTGAATCGTTCGAATGTCGCCGCGCAGAGGGCGAAAACGCTCGGGGCTGCTGCGCAGAAATTGTCCGGAGATTTGTGTGCCGTCGCGCAGCTTGAGCGATTCAATCTCGGCCCAGTCGTTTTGGTGCGGCGGCGGGCGCGTCAGATCCAGGCGTCGCTGCAGCCAGCTTTCCGCCTGATAGACAAAGTGCGTATCGCTAGATGGATGCAAGAGCCGCTGACCTGCCGTGCCGGCGTAAACCACTGTACAAAACACGTAGATGGCCAGGGCCATTTTGCGATTCGACTTGGAAAACCTGCGAAACACTTGAGCGAGCGATTGCATGGATTAGCGCGGCATTCGTGCGTACAAGGTCGTAATCGGCACGCCTTCGTGGGTTAATACTGCAATGGGACGCGTCGTCGCAAAGGCATTCCAAATCCAGTACTCGTATTTGTTGAAGTGCTTTTCGTGCACGACAAGTCCCATGGTGGCGGCGCGCACTCCGGCTTCTTCCAGACCGCTGTCGCCAAGGTCACGGCGCAAAAAACCATCCTTCATGCTCATTTGCAGAAGCGGCCAATTGGCGTCGTGAAAATACACGGCGGCATGGGGCGGCGCCTGCTTATTGAGCGTGGGCATCAGGCCCCGTACGGCATAGCCCCAAAACTGCCGATTCATGCCGAGATCTGCACCGCCGGCAGGGCCGCCGGCCAGCGCGTTATAATGGCTTAGACCGTAGGGATGGGCGCGCCAAACTTCAAAAAGCCCCGGCAAAAGCACCGCCAGCCCTAGAAGCACGCCCAGCACCTGAAGCGGTACGCCGCGCCGCAGCCGCTGCATGCGGTTACAAACCGCGGCAAAGCCGGCGCCGGCAAACAGCGCGATAAACGGCATCGTCGGCAGCCAATGCTTTTCCGCTCCAAAGATGGGCGTTCCCGGACGCATGATAAGCAGCATCGGCCACAGCACCCCGAGCCCGACAAGCCCCCAAGTTGCATTTTTTGCCAAGTGGTGGTCGCTCGCGCCGGTCGCCGCTTGATTGCCGGCAAAAATCCCAATGCCGGCGAGAAAAATCGTCGTACTCGGCGCGGTCAAAAGCGTCATAAGCGGCACATAGTGCCAAGGATAAGGCGGGCGATTGTAATTTTTGCCAAGGTACTCAATGTTGTAGTGCACGTGGTGCAGGTGAAATCCCACGTAGGCGGCAAACCGCGCAATCGGCGCCGGCCATAGATGCGGCCAGCCGACAAAGTAAATCACCGGGGCCACAAGCGCTGCGTACAGCATCCACGGCGCCCACAGCCAAGAAAACAGCGCAAAAAGCCGATTGCGAGGACTGCGCGCAAAAAAAACATTCAGCCGGTCGCGCCTTATCCATAGCGAGTGCAGCCACAACACCGGCGGCAAAAAGAACATGTTGTGCTTGGTCAAAAGCCCCAGCCCTAGGAATGCTCCGAATAGCAGCCCACGGCGGATGCCGGCGCCGCGGCTCGTCGCCGAAATCAGCCACAGGTAGGCGAGCGTGCAAAGAAAAATCATCGCCGCCACCGGCGCGTCAAAACAGGCAAGCTGCGCGTGAAAGTACAGCCGCGGCTGTAGCAGTGTAAGGGCCGCTCCGATGCATCCCGCCGCTCGGCCACGCCACAAAACGCCAAATAGATAGACGCCAGCGCACAGCATGCCGGTCAAAATGTGAGCGGGCAAGCGCATGGCTTCGCCTTGGCGCAATAGCCCAAGTGTGCGATGGCGGCGCGCATAAGGCACCGGATGCAGCCCTTTTTCGCGGAGACAGTCACAGCGGTGTAAAAGCCGCCAAGACAGACCAAACAGCGTTTTCATGAGCGGTGGGTGCTCGCTGTTGTAGTCATGCCAGCGATCGATGACCTGGCGATTCGCGAATGTGAACGGCCGTCCGTGCAGCGCGCCGTCGAGCGATTCTTCCAGATAGCCGACATGAAGCTCGGCCGCCTGAAAGTAATAGCCCTCATCGCGCGTAAACCCCTGGCTGCGGCTAGACCATTGCAGGGCCAGCGTTACCGTGAGTAGCAAAACCGTCACAAGCAGCCCATCAACGCGCGTGAATTTCAGGCTGGGGGCGCATCCGTTCATTTGGGCCGCCTTTCAATGCGACCCTGTACTCCGACAAAGTGGTTTGGCGCGCTTTGCGCAAAGACGCGAATGCGAACGCTGTGTAGGGGGCGCGGTTGCGCCGAGTTTGCCGGCAAAGGCAGAACAAACGACCGTAGTCCATCGTCCGGGCCGATTTGCAGGGCGGTGCGCGCTGTGCCATCGTCCAGGTCCACTTCTACATCGGCCGGTCCGTGGGTGTTTTTGCGAGCGTAGTAGTCGTGCAGGCCCAGCCACAAATGCAGCTCGGCGTTTTGCCAGGCGGTATCGGAAATTTTGTCCCAAAGGACCTGCGTCGGCTTGGCTTCTTTTACTTGCAAAGACAGGCCGTAGCGGGGGCGATAATCGATTTCCAACATGCGGCGCTCGACATGTCCGCCTGTAGTTTGAATGCTTTCGGCCTGGGCAATGAGATCATAAGTCACCAAGACCGGCTTCTGACTGTAGCGCGCAAGTTGCACCCGTCCGAAGCTGCGCAATTCATCCAGTTTCAGACCGCGGGCTTCTGAAACCGGCGTGCTGCGTATCGAAAGCGCAAAAATTCGCCGGTAGCTGCGCGCATCCGGCCGGCCCACCATGGCCGGTGGCATGAGATCGCCAAGCTCTAGACGGCCCAGCGGATCGGCCCAGTGCGGCGCTATGACGATGAGATCTTCCTTCTGAAAATCGGCCCGCAGCGCCGCCGCTGCCGCTTGCCAATCGGCGCGCTTGGCTATAGTGGCGTGCTGCCATAGGCCGGCGCCTAACTCTGCGCCCGCTACGCCTAGCGCCGCCACAAAAAGGCCGACCGCAATCGCCGGCTCGTACTTTTCGCCCTGCACGGGCCGCATCTTAATCGGAGTGAGCTTGGCTGCTGGCGCGTTTTTTTCCGCTGCGTTTGTCCCATAGCATCGCGATCACGAGCAGAATCATTCCAACGATCGCCAATGCGCGATTTTCGTGCAGGATGTCGGCGAACACTAGCATGGCGCAGCCCAGCATGCAGATGCCCAGCGGTTCGTAACGCCGCGTCATGCGGGCGCGCCATATACCGGCCAAAAGCGCCGCCGCCACCGCGATTCCTAGAAGCAGCGCATGCTGCCCTTCGGTGAGCGCAAATCCCACGCCCAGCGCCGATAAGATCGTGGCATATGCCGACAAACACACCGGGCACAGCGCGCAGGCCAGAATCGGCACCAGATTCGACAGCCAACCCCACTGGCTGCCTGTTCGCGGCTTGTCCGCAAGCCGGTGCCCGGCGCAGTCACAAGCATGCGGACGAGCCGCTGGCTGGCTGTCTTTTGCGTGATGCTGACCCTCGTCGTGATGGGCATGATCGGCGTGCGCGGAGGCCATCGAGCGAACCTTTGTTCCCCAGGCTAGCTCACTGCATTGGGATTTGTCGAGGTCCCCTGCGACCAATTGAGTCGGTGCACTTATTGGCCCCGCGGCAGCGGCTGTGGCAAAGTGGCGCCTATGTCTCGGAAGCGTCACTCTGAACCAGTGGGTGTGCCGGCCATGGCGATGGCGGTGGCCCACTCGGTGCCTACTCGTCATCAGGACCTAGTGCCAAAGCATGCCCCTGTAGACGATGCCTTGGATGCGGCGCTGCGTCCGCGCAGCTTTGATGAATATATCGGCCAGCATAAGGTGGTCGATAATCTGAAAGTATTTGTCGAAGCGGCGCGCCGTCGAGGGGAGGCACTCGATCACGTACTTTTTTGCGGACCGCCGGGACTCGGCAAGACCACGCTGGCGCATCTGATTGCCGGAGCGCTTGGCGTAAATCTGCGGCCGGTGGGGGCTCCGGCTATCGAACACAAAGGGACGCTGGCGAGCTATCTGACCGGACTTGGCGAGCGAGACGTGCTTTTTATCGACGAAATCCATCGCTTGCAGGTCGTCGTCGAAGAATATCTTTATCCGGCGATGGAGGATTACCGCATCGAGATTCCGGTGGGGGAGGGACCGGCCGCGCAGATCATTCATATGACTCTGCCGCGCTTTACTCTGGTCGGTGCAACCACACGCACCGGGCTTTTGACCTCGCCGCTGCGCGATCGCTTCGGAATCGTCCTGCGACTTGATTATTACAAGCCTGGCGACCTGGCTGAAATCGTTTCACGATCGGCGCAAAGGCTGCGCATCGCCATCCGTTCACAAAGCTGCCTGGTAATTGGCGAGCGTGCACGCGGCACGCCGCGCATTGCCAATCGTCTGCTGCGACGGGTACGCGATTTTGCCGAAGTCGAAGATGTGGCCGTAATCGATGCGCAGCACACTGGAGAGTGGCTGTCTCGATTGGGAGTGGATGCACTGGGGCTTGATGACATGGATCGCGCCATGCTGCGTACGCTCATCGAACGTTTTGACGGAGGACCGGTGGGAATTGAATCCCTGGCCGCGGCCGTCGCCGAAGAAGCGGACACCCTAGAGGATGTCTACGAACCGTATCTGATACAGGAAGGCTTTATTGTACGCACGCCGCGCGGTCGAATGGCCAGCCGCCGCGCTTATCAGCACCTGGGCTTGTCCATGCGTGAATCCGCCGCGCCCGCACAGGTGGATGATTCGGAACCGCCGCAACAAAAGTTATTTTAGCGGCGGCTTCATCGCGCGCAGCCTGACGAATCAGTCTGCGGCGAGTTTTCGTCCAAAGGATGAGCCCGACAGCGAGAGCTGCTGCCGGCAAAGTCTGGCCGCTTGGGTGAGCACTGCGAGAAGTCGCTGCCATGGCGCAGCCAGGCTGCGGCTCGGCTGGCGCATTTACCGGAGGCGGTTCGCGGCGCACCCCAAGCTGATCGGCGTAATTGGCCCAGACTTCGGGGCAGATTCGCGCCACCGGAGTATTGGCCGGACAGTCCAGCGGACCTTTTGTGTCATCGAATTGAAATACTTTGGCAAAGCTTTGCGCGTCGTCGGACAGGCGCGCAATCGCAGCGCGATCCGGCGAATAATTCCAAGCGCAGGCGTAAAGCGTTGCCTGGTGCATGGAAAAACATTGCACCGATCCCAACGTGCCCTTTATCGCAAAGGGGGCCTCGCCGTCTGCCATGTAAAGTCCCCTGGACGTTCCCAGCAAAAGCTTGGTGCCATCCGGGGCGCGGGTCATCGCCGTGATCTTTTCCGAAGTCCGCAGGACCTCGACCGGATCGGCGGTTCCGTCTATCTGCAAAAGCGCGGTTCCGTGGGCGGTTTCCGCCTGCAAATACAAGCGATTGGCCTTTTTTCCGTCAATCCAGGTCGGCGTAAAAAAGCTCAGCGTTTTGCCGTCGAGTATGATCGGCAGGGGACGAGAAAAGAAACCAGCACGCATTTTTGATTTCGGCAGCCGCACCTACGCCGCGCTTTACTCAAGCGAGCTCGAACGACAAGGCTCGGCGGCTAGTGCGAAGTTTGCAGGGCGACGAGACGATAGCTGTGAAACTCGGCTTGACCGGCCGAGTAGATGACCTCGGCGAGCAGCCTGTAGGGGGTGCGCTTGTCGGCCATGACAATGGCGATTCCGTCGAAGGCTCCGTTTTGCAGCCGCGCCAGCTTGGTCAGACGGGCGCGGTGCTTGCTTAAGGCATTTACCACGGGCGTAATGGCATAGCCGGATGCGCCCTGGCCCTGGCTTTTCCACGCGGCGTCCACGCTGCCGTTATGAACGTGCACCACCGCGTCTCCTTCGATGACGATGGCACTTTGGGTGATGGTGATGTTGACGGCGGGCTGCGGCGACTGGCGCGAGGTCGATGCCGGCAATTGCAAGCCGGCTGCAGCATCGAGCGTAAGCTGTTGCACCGAGAACTGTTTGATCAAAAACACCAGCAAAATGGTCATCATGTCCATCATCGGCATGATGTTTAGGAAGCTTATTTCCTCGGCTTCTTCTTCTACTTTGCGGCGCAGGCGCCAGACGGCGCGCCGGGCGGCCCGCCGATCGCGCGCTTTTTCGGGGCTGTCGCCAGCCGCGGCGGCGGAAGCCTCGATCATGGCTGCACTCCGACGCCGAGCAGCACACCTGGAAACAGCACGCGGCCGTTGTGCTCGCGCAGCACATCCATCGTTTTGATCAGCAATTCGTAAGGAGTCAGCGGGCTGGCGCTAAGGACGACTCGTTCTTCATCCGGATAGCGGTCTTTGATATCGGCCAGGGCCCGCGCCAGACCTTCGGTATCAAGCTGTTCAGAAATCAAAGGCAGGGTCGGCAATTCGGCAGTTGTTTGCACCACGCCTTCTGGCAAAAGCCGAAAACCGCGATATAGCGTGGCGCCGGAAGTAGCCAGGGTATAACCCTTTTCCGACAGCGCTACCGTCAGATTTAATTCCGGCTTGGGCGCTTGGGTGACTTGTCCAGCAGCGGCTGTCGGAACCGTTACGTTGAGATTGGCCAGGGCGGCTTGAAAGGTGACGGTGGCCAGCAGGAACATGATGATGTTCATAATAATGTCGAGGTACGGTACAAGGTTTAGCTCGCCCGACGCATCGGCCATCTCCTCGCCGCTTTCACGCAGCTTGCGCAACTGCGCGCGCAGCCGCCGCCGGTTCACTCTTCTTCCTCACGCGGCTGGGCGCGGCGGCTCATCCGGCCGGAACGCTGCGGTGCTGGCTCGGCGTCGGGCTCGGCATCGCTTGGCGGCGGTTCTCGCAGCGTATCGAGCAGCAGATTTTCCAGGCGCAGCGCGAACGATTCCAATTCTTGTTGCTGTTTCTTGCTGGCTTGCTGCAAAAAGACGTGACCAATCATGCAGGTAGCGGCGATGGCCAGACCCAGCCAGGTGTTGTTCATCGCTTCAGCGATATTGCGGGCCAGCATTTGTGCGCGCTGATCGGCGGCGGCCTTGCCAACGGCGGCAAAGGCACCAATCAGGCCGGTGATGGTTCCAAGCAAGCCGATGAGGGTGGCGATGTTGGCCAGGGACCACAGCACGCCAATGCGCTTTTTTAGCTCGGGCATGGCATCGGTCAGGGCTTCTTCGATGGCGGTGGCCACGGCGGATTCGCCGCGCGAAAGGCGGCTTAATCCCGCCCGTGCCACGACCGCTACCGGCGCCTCGGTGGACTGACACAGCCGTATCGCTTTATCAATATGGTTGGCGGAAACCAGCTTGCGGAGCTGTTCGAGAAATGCGCGCGGACTGACCGCGCCCTTGCCCAGAAAAAACACCGCCCTGTCGACGATAAGGGTGACGGTGATGACCGAGCAAAGCAGGTTTACGTACATAAAAAACCCGCCCTGCTCGAAGAACTCAGCAAGCTGATGCATGGTGGCTGCTCTTTAGATGTCTAGAATTGTACCGAGCCTGGTTGCGTCTATCTGATCCCGAACTCGCGACAGATCCACTTCTTGAATGTCCGGGCGGCCCGCCAGCGCTTCAAACCCTAGCACATCGGTGATTCCTTCTTGCACCGTGCGACGCAGTTCAGCGACGAGCGGAATTTGCAAAACGAACATCACCGTAGCCAGGCCGTCCTCATTTAGAAAAAACAGGATCGCCAGCGCATTTTTCCAAGCCGCGTAATAGACCTGCGATTGAAAGGAGCGATCACGCGTGTCGAGCTTGAAATACTGGGTTTGGGTCTCTGCCATCAGCGCCTCCACTTTCGAAAAATTTGGAACTATCGCCAAACAGTCATCACTACGTCACTTCTATGCTGGGTTATCTTCCGCCTCAGATCAACGATCAACCACGGAAGTGCCAAAAGAGGGTTGCAGCCGGCCTCTCGCCTTTTTTGCACATTTCGCTCGAACCTCGCGTCTTCCGCGCCTCGCTGCGTCCCCCGTAACTCCTGCGTCCCCTGCGTCCCTGCGTCTGTGATAATCTGGATTTGCACTCTGATGTAGGGATTGCTTGCCTCCTGGTAGGGAGTTGACGCATACTCCGCAACCGTTCGTGTTCTGACTATCGAGGAGGTGCATTCATGTCCGGATATTCAATAGTACGCAAGATCGGTGGGATCCTCTGCGTTGGAGCTGCTTTATGCGGCGTTCCCGCTTTGGCTTACGCAGATACGGCGCCGACCGATTCCGAGCCCGCGCCCTCTGGCGTGCAAACCGATTCATCATCGGCAAGCGGGCCATTTCGGCAGAAGGGAAGCGGCTTTGCCCTAATCGCTAACTTTTCTTCGCGGCTTTTTATGATTGATGCCTCAGGCGGCAACAATACGTCACAGACGGCCCTGCAAGGCGGTATCTTTGGCGGCTTCAAGACCGGACGATTGCTGATCGGTCTGGGTTTTGATCTTTCCAACTTTGATACGGAAGTTCAGTTCAAAAACGGTGCAGATTCATCGAAGAGCATTGTTTCGAATACCGGATTTCTGTTTTCGCCGGGCATGCAGATCGCGCTGTTGCGCAGCGCCGATCAGCGCGTCGAGCTAATCGGTGCGTTTCAACTTGGACTCGGCTCTATCATCAAACGCAATGTTCAAGATCCCGAACTACCCAAAGAGGATCAATCCGAAAACAATCAGCATAACTTCTATCTACAATACCGTATCGCGCCGGGCCTGCGAGTCTGGGCGCTGCCGCAACTTGCGTTCAACTTGCTGACCGGCTTGTCGGGTGACCATCTGTTTCTCTTCCAGAACAATCCGTCTGGAAACCGCTCTGATCAGCGCGCCACGACGGCGTTTTTCCTAAACTTAGGTGCTATGGGGGTATTCTGATGAAATCGATCATGCAAAATTCTCGTCTAGGCCACAAAGGCGCCTCGCTGTTCTATTCGTTGCTTTGCGCCGCTTTTTTAAGCGGAAGCTGCGGAAGCAAAGACACATCCACGCCCTACCATGACTTTCGGCTGGCTTTAGAGGCAAATTCATGCGAACGCCAATTTCGCTGCTGTGGCACCCAGTGCCAAGCGGGCGGTATGGCCGATGCTGGATTTAACTCGGATATCAAAGACGACGTCTTTGCCATCAACCACGGCCTGCTGATTTTTCATGAGGACAAAAGCAAGGGCTGCCTGGACGCAATCAATAAAGCCTTTTCCGATTGCGAAGCGCCGTTTTCGTCCTTTGATGACAAACCCATCGATCTCGCCTGTGATGGCATTCTGGAAGGGACGCTCGGCGTAGGCGCATCTTGCAGCCTGACCAATGATTACTGCCAACCCGGAGCATTTTGCGCGACCGATACCAGCGTGAATCCGCCTCAGGATCGCTGCAAACAGCAGGTTTCGCTCGGCGGTACCTGCGATGGCTCGGTTCCGTGTGTACGCAAGAGTCATTGCGACCTCGCGGATACCCAAAAATGCGTGGCCGATACCCAGCCTGCCGGTGCTGGCGAGGGCTGCAGCATGACCACGCCCTGTGCCGGCAATCTCACCTGCCTGCCCACCAATGTCTGCGGAACTGCGCAAGACACGGGCGCGGCTTGTGCCAACAACACGCAGTGTCTTAGCGAACGCTGCGCGATCAGCAGTTGCGCGGCGCCGATGACCAAGCCCAAGCAGATTCGCAACCTCGTCTGCCCCTAATCTGCAAGCCACGAATTGATTCGCGTTCTTTCGCTCGATTGAGAGGCAGACCTTCTTCCGTCAATCGAGTGAAAGGCACGGCAACTCCTAAATACTTTCCTATCGCGTTACGTTGACCCCGCCAATCCAGAGGGTCTGCGTCTGTGCGCCGCTGGCCAATTTTCCGGTCGAAGTCAGCCGAAACATCGTAAGTCCCAGCGGCGCCGTCGCTTCAGCGTGTATTTGCAAGTGCAGGGTCTGTCCATCTTGGCCCTGTACGTCCATTTGATGGGCTGCTTCTTGCCAGCCTAGCGACAAAGCCGGCATTCCCATTCCCCCCATTTGTGTCGGTAACGGAACCTCTAGGACGCTGACGGTCCATAGGGCACCTGGCTGCGGCGCATCGCTACGCAGCCTTACATCGACAAGCAGCGATTGCCCAACGGAAATGGATACGAGCTCGACGTTGTGTATGCTTCCGCCAAATTGCACAGGCAGAAGCTGATTTAGAATCGGCACACTTTGAAAATTGATTCCGGCCGGGGCCGGCTGGCAAGGATTTCGAAACGCCGCGGCGGCGGCATTGGACCACAATCTGCTAATGACTCCGACGCCGATTAAATTGACCACCGGATCGATAAGATTTTGACACAAATCGCCAATTTCGCCGCCATCCAGGTTAAATCCCCACAGCCCATAAGGGTCGCTTAAGAAATTGTAGGAAGTAATAAATGGATCGGTCGCCGCTTCGGCGATTTCATGGGACACAACGGCGGTTAATCCGGCCAATGTTTCGCCGCTACAACGGGGAATTACGGCGTAGGCAGATTGCGTATTGTCGGGAAATTTCAAAGTCTCATGATAGCCGGCAAAAGTCTGACAACTGATCGCCGTGCCGCGCGTAATCGTTACGGAGGTGGGAAAGAACAGCAAGTACATAGTATTGGCATCGGGTTTGGGCAATAGTGGCGGGCTTCCGGTCTGCACGCCGGCGATCAGCAAATTGCGTATATCGCCATCAGTCATAGTCGCCGGCAATTGTTGATTCAAAATTGCCGACTTCGCCAAGGTCGCCAGGCCAACACCATATTCCTGAATTGTTTGCCAAGCCGTTTGGCTGTTTAGATAATTTTGAATGAACGTGCTCAATGAATTTTGCATAGAATCATTTTGAAAAAATATCGGCACGACTTTGGGCTTGGAAAGCACAATATCCGCGCCGCGGGCTACCTGCGGAGGATTGGGCGGAAACGGCGTGACATAAGGGACAGCCATATCCACAGAAGGTGCACTCGGCCGAGTCATTTCGTTGCTTCCGCAGTTTGACAAAATCAGCAGATCTACGAGCAGCAATCCGAACAGAAAATGCTTTGACATGGGCGGCTCCTATCGCGGGAAAAACCCGCACATGCTTCGGGCGGCCATATAGAGCCCATTTTTTCTATTGTTTCATAGATGCCGGTGGAATTGTGTGTATACGCGCCAGGCGCGGTGCCAGCACATCGCACAAAAGCTGTAAAATCGTTTGCTCGGCAGGGCTTAGCTCGCTTTCGCTGCGCCAAGCGACAAGATATCCATAAATGGTTCGGCCCTGGCCGATGGGATATCGCAAATTTTGCGAACTAGCGGGCAGATTGCTGGACGCCGTTGCCGCCGCCGTGCCATCCGCTTCGGCCAGCACCAGTGGATATCCCAAGGCCGCGCTCAGCGCCTCTACTTCGCGTACAAGCTCTGCCTGCGAAGGCCTGTGAACCAGCCGGCGATCGAGCGCGTCTAGTTCGCGCAGCAGCCGCTGCGTGGTCTTGCGATCTCGCAAGGCTCGAACGAGCCCCTGTGGCCCGCTGCGCAAATAGCCGGACAGGTACGCAAGTCCAAGCGCACACAGCACGGCTCCCAAAAGCGCCAAGCGCGCCACCAGCGGTCCACCAATCAGCATGGCCACGGCCAGCCCAGAAAAAACGGCGCAGACCGCATACAGCATGTAGATGGCCCGATTGGGGCCAAATCGGCCTAAAAGCCGATGATGCACATGATCGCGATCCCCTTGCGAAATCGGCCGCCCGCTGAGCAAACGGCGAGAGATGGTCAGCGATGTGTCCAATAATGGCAACCCCAGGGCCACGACCGGAAACACCAATAGCACCGCCGTAGCGGTTTTGCGCACCGACCAGACTGCGGTTGCGCCCAGCAGATACCCCAGAAACAGGCTGCCAGCATCTCCGAGAAAAATCGACGCGGGCCGCAAATTGTAAACCAGAAACCCGAGCACGGCGCCGGCCAGCACCACCACCAGAAGGCCAAGCAGCAGATCGCCGCGCAAAAGCGCCGCCGCCCCCGTCGCGGCCAATCCGAACAGAGCCACACCGCTGGCTAGCCCATCGAGCCCATCGATCAAATTGGTGGCATTCATCACTCCGACGAGCCAGGCCACCGTAAGTGCCAGGGACAAAAGATTCGGCAATGCAGCGATGCGCAGCCCCGCGGCCCAAAGTCCTATGCTGACCAGCACTTCGACCGTCAATTTGGGCAGCGCTCGCAACCCGTACAGATCGTCGAAGGTGCCAAGCAAAAGGATCGGCAGGCCAAACGCCAAAATTTCCAGCACCGGAGTTTCGGCAGATAAAGTGGCGCGCGTCAAAACGCTGCGTCCAAGCCACAGCGTCGCCAGCGTCAAATAAAAAGCCGCCGCCACTGCAAGCCCCCCAAGGCGCGGCACCGTGGGGGCAAAACACAGCTTGCGCGCCGAAAAAGGATCTAGCGCCCCCAGTCGCTGCGCCAAGCGGCGAATTTTGGGAGTCAGTGCCAAGGCCAGTGCGAAAGCGAGCACCAGCCCGACGCCAAGCGCCCTCATTGCGGTTTTCGGTCTGCGCCCGGCGCGGAAATCGACGGGGACGCGGCAATGATTTGCGCCAGCAGCTTCGCATGCTGCGCGGTAATCACTCGGCGGTCATAAGAGTCTACAGCCAGCCGGCGGGCGCGCTCGGCCAGCATGTGGCGATAAGGCTCGTCGCGCAAGAGCCGCAAAAAAGCCTGGCACAAACCCGCCGCATCGCCATTGCGCACAGATTCGCCGATGCGGTTTGGATGCGATGGGTCACATAGCTCTGCCACGCGACCGCTTGGCGGCCCGACGTAGACGATGGGACGGCCCGCGGCCAAAAGCGCGTACAGCTTGCTTGGCGTCATTAGGCCGCAAAGGCCCTTTTCGAGCGTGATTAACCCAATGTCTCCGGCGGTCAAGACATCACGGAGTTCACTGCGGGCCTGCGGGGGCAAAAAATGCACTCGATGGCGCAGCGCTTTTGGAATCGCATCAAAAAGCGCCGCCTTTTTCGCGCCTTCTCCGACAAATAGAAAATGCAGGCGGGCGGCATCGGGCGGCGCATCGTTTTGGCCAAGGCGCTGCAGCGCCGCGCGCACCGTTTCAAAATCGTGGCCGCGGCCCAAGTTGCCGGCGTAGCCGACAATCAGCCCATCGCCGATGCCAAGCGACTGCCGCAAGCGGTTTTGCGCGGGCGGTTGCGGTGTGATTTCCTGACAGTCCGCGAAATGCTCGATGACGTGCAGGCGCTGCTTGGGCAGTTTGGCCGCGATCATCGTTTCTTTCATGGCCTCATCCAGCACGATCGCCGCATCCACCCCGCGATACATCCATTGCCACAGCCGCGTCAGAAGCGCGTCGGCAAGCTTGCCCAGGGCGTTCTTTCTAGACAATACGTTCAGGGCAAACATGAGCTCGGGATAGACGTCTTGCACCCAATAGACAAGCGGAACGCCCAAATGCGCGCGGGCTAGTCGCCCCAGAAAAAGGAGCAGCGGAGGAGACGATAAAACCACCACGGCCTGCGGTGGCTCATTTTGCGGCGCATTGCGAAGTTCGCGCAGAACTCCCAAACAGAAGCGCGCTTCGGTGACGGCGCGGTGCCACAGCCGGGCCGGCTTTGCGGACGCAGAGGGCAAAGGGGGCGGCAACAAGACTCGACGGATGTGCACACCGCGATGGCGCTCATACTTCGGCAATGGCGCGGATTTTTCATCCGCTACTTCCGGCAATAGGCCGCGGTGGGGCAGGCGATAACGCGCGCTTCCGCAAAGAACCGTGACGCTGTGTCCGGCTTGCGCCAAGTCTTCACAAAGATCCGCAAGAATTTGCGCCGTGGCGGCGATGTCGGGGTAGTAATACTGATTAAGAAACAGAATCCGCATGGCTGTCCTTAGTCAATGCGCAAGCCGTGCTGCTCAATATAGGAAAGCAGTACGTACAGCGCCCAAATGCGCGAACTGAGTCGTTCGCGCAGCATTTCGGGCGCCTGTTCATACAGCAAAAGCAGCCTGCGCAGAGACGGTGCACACAGCCCGGCTGCGCGCAATAGATCGTCATCGGCAAAACGCGCTTGCAGCGCTGCCCAAAGCGGACCGCGTAGCCACGCCGACATCGGCAGCACAAAACCGCGTTTGCGCTGCTTGGCCACCGTAGCCAGATGTCGGGCCGCCGGTTCGGACGCCCCTTGCAGGGCCGCTTGTACCAAGAGCTGCTTTTGCTCAGCAAAAGCCAGCGGTCCGAGCGTGGCAACGAGTGCCCACAAGTTTTGATCGCAAAAAGGCACGCGCAATTCGACCCCATGTACCATCGACATGACATCGCCGTCACGCAGCAGGGTATGGCGCAGATAATTTTGCCGTTCCAGTTCGCGAACGATTTGCAGACCCTGCGCAAAGCAGTCCTTGGCGCGGCCGTTTTGCGGCGGCAGCGCCGAAGGCAGAGCCAGCAAGGGCAGAACTTCGTTGGGCGGTCGATGTACGGGGTGTAAAAAGCGTTGCACCATCCAGCTTGGAAACAGCCCGCGAAAGAAGCGATACAGCCGAGCCGCCACAGCCGCTTGAGCTGGGGCTTGGCCTAGCAGCATGCTGCCGGCGTACATGGCGGCAAATCGACGATGAAAGCCATATCCCCAAAAAAGCTCATCGCCGCCTAGACCGCTAAGCACTAGCTTGTAGCCGGACGCGCGCACCGCCTCGCAGATCAAAAATGTATTAAACCCATCGCTGCTTGGTTGATCGAGCGCGGCAACAAAGCGCGGCGTCGCGGCCAATGCTTGCTCGGCATTCACTTGGCAAATGCGATGGGGCAGCTTGAGCAGCCGAGCGGTCTTTCGCGCAATGCTTTCCTCGCCATCCTGCACGTGATCGTTGGCAAGGGTCAGGGCCAAAAACGGCTCGGCCGGGGCTGCCTTTCGCATCATGAGCGAAAGGGCCGTAGAATCCACACCGCCTGACAAAAGCAGTCCGGCGGGTACGTCGGCCTGCACATGGCGGGCGACGGTGTCGTGCAGCGCCGTGGCAAGCTGCGCGGTTGCTTGGCCAGCATCGGGTACGATCAGGCGCGAATGCATCGAAGAATGCGGCGCCGCAAATGGCAATAGCTCGAGGGGAACCAGTTTGCCGCCGATCATCCTGGCTGATTGCCGCAGCGCTTGTCCGGGCGGCACAAGTTTCACACCGGCCACAAAGGCTTGCGGCTCGGGAACGCTGCCCCAGGTCAAAAATCCGGCCAGTGCCGATCGGTCTATGCGTCTTCCGACCGCGGAAGCGGCCAAAAGCGCGCGCATTTCCGACGCAAAGCACAGCCGTCTTTGATCATGAACATAATAAAGGGGCTTTATGCCCATGCCGTCGCGCACCAGCCATAATTCATCAGTGGCGCCATCCCACAAGGCAAACGCGAACATTCCGCGCAAACGCGCAAAAAGCGCGCTGCCAAAATGGCCGTAGCCTTCCAGAATGATCTCGGTGTCACTGCGCGAGCGCAGCGGCATTCCCAAGGCAAGAATCTGGGCGCGCAGCTCGTCTTGGTTGTAAATCTCGCCGTTATAAACCAAAAAGCGCTTTCCATCGGCGCTTTCCATCGGCTGATTCGCGGCTGCTGATGGATCGGAAATGGCCAGCCGGGCAGCGGCCAGATAGCCAAGGAGCTTGGTGCGGGTTTGAAAGGAATGCGTGCCCTGTGCATCGGGTCCGCGATGACCGAGCAGCAGCGCTCCGTGGTCAGGCGGCCGAAGCGCTTCACCCAGGTACCCGCCAATGCCGCACATGGGTTTTGCAAACCGCCTAAAACGGAGTCGCGCCCGCTGAGATGGTAAATACCTCGGCAGTAATTCCGGCCGAGGCGGTTGAACCAAGGAAGGCGACGAGTTCGGCGACTTCGGCGGTTTGTAGGAAGCGCTTTTGCGGAATGAGCGACTCGGCGCGGGTGCGCCAGGCGGCGGCGGTCATTTCTTCGTGCTTGGCCGCATCGGCGATGGATTGTTGCGCCATCGCGGTCTCGGTCCAGCCCGGGCAAACAACGTTTACGCGAATTTGCTGCGGGGCCAGCTCTAGCGCGACGGCGCGGGTCCAGCCGATAATGCCGTGCTTGGCGGCACAATAAGCTCCTTTAAAGGGCACCCCCATCTTGCCGAGCACGGAAGAGATATTGATGACGCTAGCCCCGGCCTTGAAGTACGGCAGCGCCGCGCGCGTCAAGTACATCGGCGCGCTAAGATTTGTGGCCAGGACGGTGTTCCACAGCGCGTCCTCGGATTGCGCAAGCGGCGTGTCGGCGTTGGCGCCGGCGTTGTTTACCAAGATGTCGATGCGCCCGCCGAGCCAATCGGCCATTTCGCGAACCGCGCTGTCCCCAGCGGCGCGGTCGGTGATGTCAAACGCATTGCAAAAAGCACCGCTGCCAAGCTCGGCGGTGATTTGTTGCAGATCTTGGCGGCTGCGCCCGCATAAGACCACGCGCGCCCCAGCTTGGTGCAAGCGCGTGGCAATGGCTTGGCCGATGCCGCGACTGGCCCCGGTGATGATGGCCGTGCGGCCTTTTAACGAGGCATTGGGTTCGAAATGCGACTTCATGAATCTTCACACCCGATGGAAATGGCTCTTTGTAGGCCTAACTGCGCATGACGTTTGTGACGTCTCACTTTACGTTTGCCGCGGAATCCAGACAAAAAAACTTTGGCTTAGGTTACTTTTACAAAGATGGCCATAGACGGGCCGCAGGTCCTTGGGGACTACCTCCTCATAGAACAGATTGGCGAAGGAGGAATGGCCGAAGTGTATCGCGCCAGACCGGTCTTGGGCGCCAATCAAGAAGAAGTCGTCGTCAAGCGCATCAAGCCCGAGCTGTTCAGCAAGCCCGAATTTCCAATTTTTCGAGAGATGTTTCTAAACGAAGCGAAGCTAGTACGCTCGCTTGCGCATCCGAACCTGGCTCGCGTTCACGCGCTGCAGGAAGCCAAAGATCAGCGCCTTGGCGCCAAGGTGCCATTTATCGTCGGCGAATACATCATCGGCAGCCAGCTTTGGCAATTGATGCGCATTGCCACCATTGGGTTTACCGGGCATGGGGTGCCGCCGGCGATCGCTGCCTACATCGTTCGCGAAATGGCGCTGGGGCTGGGGCATGCGCATGCGCATAAAGATCCGACGAGCGGCCGGGCGCTGCCGATCATTCATCGCGATATTTCGCCCGAAAACGTCATGCTTTCCAACGATGGCAAGGTCAAGGTCATCGATTTTGGCGTCGCCAAGGCGATCGGCGGCTTTGGTCCGCAGACGCAGACCGGCATCATCAAGGGCAAGCTGGCCTATATGGCGCCCGAGCAGGTGGCGCAAAAAGTCGTGCCGGCCACCGACGTTTTTGGCGCCGGCATCGTTCTGCATGAGCTACTGACCGGCCGTCGACTTTTTGCCGCCAATAATGAATATCTGGTCGTCAACAAAGTGCTTAAGGGCGAGATTTTAAGCCCCTGCGCCACGACGCCCGGCATTCCCAAAGAGCTGGAAGAAGTCGTCATGACCGCGCTGTCGCGCGATCTGACGGTGCGTTACGTCAATGGCAATGCTTTTGCCGCGGCTCTGACCGACGTGATGCAGCGTGTGCCGCTTTTGCGCGGCACCGGTAGCCAAAGCTTGAAACGCTGGATGGAGCAAACGCTGACCGAAGGCGCGCGCATCGCCAACCAGTGGCAGGCCGAAAGCAGCGGAGACGGATTTACATCCGCAGAGCTAGATGATGCGGTGCAGCCGCTCGGCAGCGAAGATGAAATTGAACTGACCGGCGAAGACCTCGTCTTTAACGGCATAAGCGGTCAGGTCGACCCGGCCGTGCGCGCTGCGGTTACGCAAGGGTTTCGGACGCTCAAGCCCGAGCTGCTTTTGGCCATGCAGAAGCGCGCCGAGTCGCGTCATGATCAATCTGCGGCCATGCCGGGTGTGGCGCCGATTGCTACGGCGGAGGGAGCTCGGACTACACCGCCGCCGCTGCCGGCTGTGGCGGCGATATCTGCCTCAGCGCCAAACGGGGTGGGGCCACCGGCCGTGGTGGCGAAGCATTCCTCGAAGGCGATGCCCGTGATCGCTTTGCATCCGCCGCCTTCCTCCGGTGCCGCCATGGCTACGGCCGAGGCTTCTCCGCTGGCTGCTTCGATGTCGACCCCGCGCCGAAGCGAAACGGAGCATCTGGAGTTGGCGCTGTATGAAACGCTGGAAGCGTTGCGGGCGCATCCGCCGACCCTGCACTGGTTGGCCGCGGTAACCGGGCTTTTCTGCGTGGTCTTGCTGCTGCTTCTTTTGCTGCTTTTTAGATGCTAATTGGGCGGAGGCCGCGCATTTGTTGCATCGACAAGCGCCAGGCTTAAGGCCATAGTCGGCAAATGTCGCATCACAGCCACAAAGCGCAGGCGGCCGGGCGGGTTCGCGTCTTCGTGCTCAGCATTTCGGATACCCGTACCGAAGCGAATGATGAAAGCGGTCGGCTGATTGCCGACCTTATCACCGGTGCCGGTCATGAGGTAACCGGCTACGCGCTTTTGAAGGACGAGCCGGCGCTTTTGCAAGAGCACATCCGCTCTGTAGCCGGGGCCGACACCGCCGATGTGCTGATTTCGACGGGAGGGACGGGAATCTCGTCGCGCGACAGTACGTATGAAGCCATCAGCGGTTTGCTTAGCAAGCGGCTAGACGGCTTTGGCGAGCTTTTTCGAATGCTTTCCTATTCCGAGATCGGCTCTGCCGCCATGCTGTCGCGCGCGGTCGCAGGACTTGTGCGCGACAGCCGCTTGATCGTTTTTGCATTGCCCGGCTCCAAAGCTGCGGTGCAATTGGCGCTACAAAAACTGATTCTGCTCGAACTTTCGCACCTGGCTTTCGAAGTTCGTAAATGATCGCAGGACCAGCTTTATCATGGCGGCACCTCGAGAGGTATTCATGATATAGTACTGTCGTGAGCAAAGACCGCGACATGGAATGGCGTCTTGTCGCCAGCCGGGGCCGCGAGAGCTGTCGCTGGCAGACCGCAGACGGCGGTGGCTGGATTGCCCTCACCTTAGGCGCGCAGGGCGACATTACCAAAGTCGTTGTGGCCGCTTCTGACGGTCGTTCGGAAGTCGTTGAGGGGTATGAGCAAGGTCTTAATTTGGCGCGCCGCTGGCGCAGCGAATGGCGGCAAGTAGACCCACCGCGATCGAGTAGCTCGGGGCCCTGGTTGCCGCCACTGCCGGGTCGCGTGCCGGAGTCATATATCGAAGACGCGACCCCGCCTTCCTATCCTCCGGAAAGCATTCCGCAGCGTCCGACAGTGCCTTCGCCTGAGACCGGACGCAGCTCGGTGCCGCCGCTTTCTCCGACATCCGCCAGCAACCGCAACCGCAGCGGATCAGGATCAGGTTCAGGTTCGGGAACGGAATATTCGCCCCTTTCGCCGGCCAAAACCGCAGAGCCCGTAGGCAGCCGAACCAGTCAGTCGCTGCCTCCGGCACGTCTGAACCCCAGCTTATCTTCCGAGGACCGATCGCCCGCAAATGAAAGCCGAGATCGCTCGTGGCCGCCTCGTACCGGAGGCGGTACTAGCTCGGGAAGGTCGGTCAATCGTCTGACGAGCGAAACCACGGCCGATTCTGACTTAGACCCTCACGCCAAACCCAGCAGCGATCCCCCACGCACCCCTCACCGCCGGTAACTTCCGCGTCTCGCAGCAGTATTTCTAAGCCGCCTGCTGAGTGCTGCTCGGTGCTTCGCCGCTCTCGGTGCTGTCTAGAAACAGCGGACCGCTAGTGGCAGCCGGGCGACGGCCTCGGCGTGACAGTGGGCGTGCTTCGTTACCGGGTGTGAGGAGGGAGGCGCCTTTGCTGCGGCCTGAACGCGGCAAATGAATGCCGTCAAGGCGTGTCAGCAGTTCCTGATTGTCTTCAGCGTAGACGCGAGCATAAGCGATGGCGCGGTGGCATTTTTGCGCCAGCACGTCTTGGCTTTCCTGCAGCGCTTCGCGTGCAGCTTGCAGCGCGGCTTCTGCAGTGGCCAGCGCTTCCGCATGCTGACAGACTTGGCGCGCAGCTTGCTCTAGCACTTGAGAATCGAGGTCGGGAAACTTCAGCGCAGCCAGCTCGTTTTCAAAAAGACTCAGGACAGCCTGAATCGAGGAAGGGACAGGTGGGTCGGCGATTTCGTGGTTCATGGCAGTTCTCCGAAACGCCTACGTTCTGAACATATTTTCAGATAACTGTCAATTTATTCAGTACTTGTCCCTGATTCTGGCCTTTATTTGGCGGCTCCGCCCAAAGCCGATCCACCGACGGTGAGTAGGGCTTTTAGGTCCTCATCGTTAAACATCAATTGACCGCCGACATAGTAATCGCGACCGACACTGCCCAGCACCCCAGGCGGTCGATTGTTGATGATGTCGTCTACGCCAGCCAGGACATAGAGGTTACGCCAGAACATTAGCGAGCCGTTTATGCGCAAGCGCGGCCAAATGTTGGTTCGAAAATCGAAAACATCCATCTTGAACGTCAGCCGCTCGTGGAAAAAATCCAAGTCGGTGCCGAGGCCGCCCGTGGATTCCTTGATGCCGTAGCGCAGGGTCAGAATGAACCACTTGGGATCGATAAAGATGCGCTTGGCAAACTGAAAGCTGACTTTGAAGCCACGGGTCAAGCTGATGGTATCGGTCAACGTGGTTGCGGGGCGCGATGGATCGTCGGATCGCGTTTCGGTACGTACGTAATTGCGAGTTGGACGCGGATCGTCGATAAGCTCGACTTGGTAGTACTTGTCGGGGCGGGTTTTTAAGCGCAGCTCGACGGCATTTTTGACTTCATTGGCGCCGATATAGTATTCCGAGCGCAATCCGACGACGGTTTGCAGTTGGCCGATGGTGCGCACGAAGTCGCGAGCATCCTCGGTAATCTGCTCGACGTTCTGTGCGATGGCATCGTCTACGAGCAGCCGTCCAACCGTGCCCTTGCCTTGTTTGATATCGCCGGTCAGCGACGCGACGTTGCCAAGCGCCGTATTCAAGCTGTCGACGGCCTGGCCTACTTTATCAAGATCCTGACGCAGCTTGGCGCCCGTGGAATCTACTTCGTTTGAGCCTTTGCCGACGAGGTCGCGCAGTCCTTCGGTAATATCGCGAACATTGGCGATGGCCTTGGTGATGTCTTCGCGGTTTTGCCCGCTGGTCATGCCTCCGACATCAAGGGCGATGCGATCGACGTGCTGAATCAGCTTGTTGACCGCTTCAGAGTTGCGAATGACGCTGTTTTGCACTTCGCGTGCAATGTCCTGCACCGGTCCTTGGGTCAGACGCTGAACGTCGCGCAGAATGTCGCGAACGATGGGCAGAGTTTCATTGACCTGAAATAAGATGTCGGAAGTAGAAACGGCCTCGACGACATTAATGATTTGATCGCCGCTTTTGAGCTTCCGATTTTTGGTCATTTGTCCCGACAGCGGATCGGGCGACTCCATCGTTCCGGGATCCACTTCGATATAAAACTCGCCAAGCAGCGACGAGCTTTTTTTGTAGACCACGGCGTTTGACCACAGATCGGCGTCCGGTCGCATGCGAATGTCGACGCGGGCCATATTTCCCTGCAGCCGCCGATCGATGATTTCGCCGATGACGAGTCCCGCGACCTGCACGCGAGATTTATCGACGAGGCCGGTGGCATCGCGAAACAAGGCAAAAATGACCGGCCCCTGCGCGCCGTGCATGCTTTTGCTGAGAAAGCGGTACGCCCCTGCACTAAGTACAAAGATTACGATTGCTGTGAGGCCGACCTTTAAGGCCGCGGACATTGTCTTCATCGCAACGCCTCGTTACGCCAGACGGTGATAGGACCGATTCTACCGCAAGTTTTGCCCATCGCGGTCTTTGTCATAAAGAGCTTCGTCACGGCGGCGGCCGGCTGTTGGCAATGGGATCCACGTCCTCGATCAATTCTGATTCGGGAATGGGAGCCAGCTCGACCGCGCCGGAAGTTCCGATGAACTCGCGCAGCCATTTGTGACGGGTTTTGCGAAACTCGGCGGGAGGACAGCTTTCAATAATCTGCCCGGCAAAAAGCGCCGAGATGCGGTCGCCAATGCGAAATGTCGAAGCCATATCGTGACTGATAATCACGCTGGTGACGTGATGCTCGACCGAGACATCGCGAATCATATCATCGACGTTTTTGGTCGAGATGGGATCGAGTCCGGTGGTTGGCTCGTCATACAAAAGAATTTCCGGCTTCATCACCAGCGCCCGCGCCAGTCCGACGCGCTTGCGCTGTCCGCCCGAAAGCTCGGACGGAATCTTGCCCAAAAGCACTTGCGGCAGATGCAGCTTGTCAAGC
>CAYWPR010000017.1:0-84039 GCA_964460115.1 uncultured Myxococcales bacterium | reverse complement strand
CCGCCGCAAACAGCCCCAAAAGCAACCGGCGCCAGCTTGACGATTCCGGCTTTTTTTCGATTTGGCGAGAGGCACTGCTTAAATCCGCCGCGGACTCGGCCGCACTGATTGAAGGGCGCGAGCTGCGCCGCCCGCCCTTGCCGATGCGCGAATCGCCAGCGTTGCTAAGCGATTTGCTCAGCGAGGGCAATCCATTTAAAGCCCGTACAAAATCCTGCACCGAATCAAAGCGCTTTTCTTTGTCTTTGGCCATGGCCCGTTCGATGGCGGCGATGACGTGCTCGGGAAGCTCGGGAGCATGTCGGCGCAGCGGCACGGGATGCTGCTCGCGAATGGCGCTAATCAGCTTGAAAACATTTTCGCCGGCAAACGGCAACTTTCCCGACAGCATGCGGTAGGTCACCACCGCCAGCGCCCATTGATCGGACTGAAAATCGACCAAGCTGCTGTCCCCGGTCGTTGCCTCGGGCGAGGCATATTCCAATGTGCCGACGATGATGCCGCGGGCCGTGCGGCGCATCGCTTCGTTGTCCACTTCTTTGGACAGCCCGAAATCTACAACTTTGACGACCTCGACTTCTTCGCCTTCGCTGTTGCCCTTGCGCGCCAAAAAAATATTGCTCGGTTTGATGTCGCGATGGGCCACGCCGATGTTGTGCGCGGCGTGCAAGGCACTGCCGACCTGACCGACGATCTCCAGTGCCTTTTGCAACGGCAGTTTGCCGCGCTCTTCCAAGACGTCGTAAAGATCTTTGCCGCGCAAAAGCTCCATGATCATGAAAGGTCGGCCGTCTTTGTCTTTGTTAAAGCCGATCACTTGCACGATGTTGGGATGAAAAAGCTGACCGATGTTCAGCGCTTCATCAAAAAAGCGCTGATGCTGATCTTCGGTGCCCGGCCCAAGCTGATGCAAAAGCTTGATGGCCAAAACGGCGTCGGTCTTGAGGTCGCGCGCCAAATAGACGGCACCCATGCCGCCGGTGCCAAGTACGCTTTCCAGCCGGTATCGCTCATCCAGTACCTGGCCGACGAAATTGGCAGACGAGGAGGATTGGGTTGCCATCGGGGATTCTAATCTCTTTTTCCATCCTACTGCGCCGCGCGGTCCGCCGTCTATGGCGCTGCTTGCGGCGGCTTTGGCCGAGGTCGCGCGCTGGCATCTAAAGCAGTCGCCCCCGAGTCGCCAATCTTTAGAAGATGGCCGGCGCTATACGCTGAAAATTCCGGCGCGTACAAAGGCTGCAAAGTGGCCGGTCCTACGCGAAACACCCCACGCAGGTTGCAGCGCAGACGGTACTTGAAAGTGTACTCGCCAGGGGGCAGCGCTTCAAAAAAGAAGTTCATTCCGCTGTCGCGAACCTCTTGGTAATAGGCCAGCCCCAAATCCCATTGCCAGCGCGAAAGATTGTTGTCCGGCTCCATTCCCGCCGGACGTGGATCGCGCAAATGTACGTATTCTGCAGCATGTTTGCTGCGCAACGCCAAGTGCACTTCGACTTGATCGCCGGGGTGCAGAATTTCGCCAGCGGCCAGCGGGCGCAAAACCCAGGCGCCGTTTGCACCGTCGAGCTCACGCTTAAAATAGCTGCGCTCGACGTTCAAAAAGTCGCCATGGCCTTGACTGGGCAGCTTGTCCGTCGAGTAATGCCAAGTGGCCGAAGCAAATAAAAAGCCCTTGGTCGATTTTTCTACCGTGATTTGTGCGGCATTGGCTACGCCTTCAGTAAGACGCGCCGCGGGCAGTACAATCTGGGTCTTGCCGCTGTATAGCCCAGGATCAAAGACAAAGGACTCGCGCCCCAATTGCCCGGCAGGACCAATGGTCACCGTCGCTTCCTCGCGCTGCGCAAGCTCTCCTTGGTGCTTCAGATAGGAAACCAGAGAATAAAGCACTTCCGCAGTGGCCCGCGTCGATTTCCATTGGTTCAGCTTTTTGTTGAGCAAAAGCCACAATACAAGGCCATCCTTTTTCGCGCTTTGCGGCGCCAGCTCTAGAAGCGTTCGCAGCGCAAATGCATGCGATTCAATGGTGTCGTTATACCAAAGCCAAGCGCGCTCTTCCGGAGCCCAAAAAACGCCTTGATCGGGGGCACTTTTGGCGGCATCCATGACGCTGTCCCAGACGAGCCGCGCATCTTGCGGCCGGCCCATGCGTTTTAGCGTCAGCGCCAAAAGGGCTTTCAAATAGGGCGAGTGCTGTTTCCAGTGGCGAAAGCTGTAAGTCAAAAGCGCCTGCCGCTCGGCCGCAGAAAGGGCGTCGCCGACATAGGATGCATCGGGATACGCGGTAGCCACGTAGTTCAGCAAAGTCAGAAATTCGCCGTCGCAGACATCTTTGGCCAGACAACTTGTGTACGCATCGCGAAAGTGGCGTCCAAGGTACTGCCAGCCGCGCTGCACAAGCGCTTTGGGAATCTCGACATGAAACTCGCTGGCTTTGGCAAAGCCATACATCAGATAAAGCGTCATATAAGGCGAAGGCGGCCCGCCGGAAAACCAGGGAAATCCGCCGATGGCGGTCTGCGCCTTTTGCAGCGTGGAAAGCGCGCTGTCGCGCTCAGTCCGGGCCAGGCGCGGATCCAAAACGTTGACAAGCGATAAAGAGGGCCGGCGATTGCCTTGCGCTTCCGCAAGCCAGGGCGATTCCTCCATTTGAATCGCGCGATTGGCATTCTCAACGGTGAAATTTTCAAGCGGAGTCGGACGCGCGGCAAACTCTTTGGCCATTTTGGCCACCGCCGGATATTGTCCGTAGATCGAGCTGACGATTCCCGTCGCCAGAAATCGGTTCAGGGTCTGCTCGACGCTTTCGTAGGGAGAATTGATAAGGGATGGCAGAGCCTTAAGCACCGTATAAAAAAGCTGCGCGTCCAGAGTGACGACCAATTGTTCGTTGCGACGGGTGGGATCGTCATTTTTGGCCAAATCGGCAAAGCGCAGCGTCCGCTGTTCTTTGCCGTGCAGCGCCGCAAAGCGCGACTCACTTAGGTGCATGCGGCTCGGCAAAACGGAAACCGGATGCAGCTCGCCATCGCTATCGCTGCCGGCTTCCACCATCAGCGAAAACGCGTAGGTGCCGACGCGCGGGGGCGCAGAAAGTGCAAAGCTCAACGTCGCGCTTTTGTGCGGCAACACGATGAAAGTCTGCTCGGCTTTTTCGATTTGAAACAGCTTGAGCATATCTTGCTGCGTATCGGCGTCCGTAATTCGCAAGTGCAGCGTTCCGGACTTTGGCGCATTGCTAGCGTTATTGATCATGACGCGCAGCTCGGCGCTGTCGGCTTCGCGAAAAAAGCGCGGCAGATACGGCCGCACCATCAGTTCTTTTATGCTGTGGGTTTCTTTTTGCAGCGAACCCGAGCGCAAATCCTTGGTCAGGGCCAGCACCCAGACATTCCAGGAAGTCACCGAAGAAGGAACCTGAAATTCGATGATTGCAGTTCCATCACCGTCGGTAAGTAGAGTGGGCAGAAAAAATGCGGTTTCCGCAAAATTGCTGCGCAAAAAAGCGGCGTTCTCTGACGCAGCGCCGCCGGTTCCCGCAGTTTGCACGTCGGAGCGTGCCCGCTTGTTTTCGACAAGATCCGCGGAATCGGCAAGAGGCGTGGTCGTCGCCTGTGCCGCAGGCGGCTGCCCCGGCGGGGGAGGAGGAGGCGGCGGCGGCAAACCCGCGGGCGCTGCGGACCGAGCCATCATGCGCATGGGTACGCTGCGTTCCATGCCGAGTCCGCGCATTCCCATTCCGCCGATGGCGTAGTTTTCATAAAAAATCAGAGTAGCTCCGTGCAAAGCCGCAGGTGCCGTCGGCGCCGCCAATTGATTCACGATCCAGTGCACAGGCGCGGTTCCGCTGCTACTCCGCGCTTGAGGAATTGCGCCGCGAAAAGGAAAAAGCGACAGCAAACTGGGCGGCGTATGCGGCGCAAAAAGGTCCAGACTGCGGTCATACATATAAGCAAGCAGTTCGACCATGCCCCGGCCGAGCGCTTTGCCCGTCGTACTGCGCGCGATGACGCGAAAAGTCTCGTGACTTCCGGGACGCAGTTTGTCGCGAAACGAAGCGAATTCCAGCCTGAGTTCTTTATTGTCCCACGGAACATTTATGCTCAGGCTCTGCGTCAGGTATTGATGGTCGCGCACCGTCCAAGCCAAAATGCCGAGGCCACCACGGTCCTCTTCACCAATGGGAATTTCCAAAAGACTGCTTCCCTTTTGCAGACTGCGGCGCAAAAGTTTGCCGGCGCGAAATTGCTCGACCACTATGGTTTGATCGAGCAAGCCCGTCGCCAAAAGCACGCGGGCTTTTTGCCCCACGGCCACACTGCTTTGTTCGGCGCGTAGCAAAAGCGGCAGGCCAAGCGGCAGCGGATTCTTATCGGCGTCGCTGCTGACCCAAAAATCGTGCCAATTTTGCGCTTTTTGCCCAAATTCGTCCTTGGTTTCGTAGCGCAGCCGATACGGTCCGGGAGGCAGTGCCGGCAGGCGCAAAGTCGCCAGTCCTTTTGCATCGTGCACAAGCTTGCCGCTTCCCTTTTCGGCGCCATCGGGAAAGCGGCTGAGCATGGCTTCGGCAGAGTATCCCGACTGCCAGCGCGGACGCAGTTTGTCACCGGGCGTGCGGTAGGGCGCGCCGCCAGGCGGGTCGAAAATAGGAACGTCGGCCGGCAAAAGGGCTTGCGCCGGTGCCGCCACGGCGAAGATTCGATATTGACCTTCGCCGGCGCGCGGCTGTCCATCGAGGCTGGCTCGGCGTACGGTCAGAATGCCACCGCCGTCTGCCTTGGCAAAGCCCTGCGCAGCTTCAATGCTGGCTTCTATCGCCACCCTTCCTAAGCGAAATCTGCGCTCGGCGGATCGAGTTTCGCCCCCTTCATCGGTCATCTCAGCTTTGACAAGGTAATGGTAGGAAATGTCCTTGTCTGCCTCTCCGCTCGCAACATCCGCGGCCGGAGTAAACGCCACGTTGAAAGTGCCACCTTCGCCAATCACTGTTCGGCCTTGCGCGATAGTGCGGCTGCGTTCTCCGCTTCCTAAAACGCCCCAGATCGACCACCACCACGGATAGACCGGCTCGCGGCTAATCTGCCACTTTATCTGTCCGCTTGTCACTGGCTGCCCGAAAAAGTACCGCGCCTCGCCGATGAGCGTTGCCGGCTGATCAAGGCGCAGCGGCGTCGCCGGATCTTTGAAGCTGACTTCGAAGGTCGGACGCTTGTACTCCTCGACTTGAATATAGGCGAAGCCGGTGGTGCCGCCTCGCATCTCGATGCGCCATTGACCAAGCAGTCGACCGCTCGGAATCAAAAATTCGCCAAAAGCCGTGCCAAAATCATTGCTGCTTAGCACTTGCTGCGCGACTTCCTGACCATTGGCATCAAGCAGTACCGCCAAAAGGCGCGCATGCGCCGCCGGCTGTAGCTGCCCTTCCTCAAGCTTGCCACGGTAGGCAACGACCTTGTAATGAATTTTCTGCTGCGGCCGGTAGATGCTGCGGTCGCTATAAACAAGCGCCGCGTGCACGGCCGGCGGTTCCGATCCGCGGTACAAATAAAATGTGTTGCGATCGACGGTGGCATCGCGGCCGTTTTGCGCCACCACATAACAGGACTGGCCGTCTTTTTGACCAAGTCGCACGATTCCTTGGCCATCGGTACGCTGGCTGGCGATGCGCTGATGGTGGCGACTATAGTTCTGCAGATACAAAAATACATTGGCGCCGGAAATTGGCTGGCCGCTCGACGCCGAAACGACGCTTACTTCCAATTGGGTGTCCTGCTGGCGAGTCAAAAGCATCAAATCGCTAAGAATCAGATTCACGGCAAGGACGCGATTGTCCTTTTGGCGAAAATCGGAATGCAGCGAAGCAACGATGACGTAAAGCCCATTTTGCGAAAGCGGAGGCGTTACATAGGTAGAATGCTCGCGATAATCGGGAGTCGGCGGCAGCTCAACGCTCCATTCTGCGGCTTTGCGCCCGTGCGCAATCAGGTCGCCAATCTGCTTGGGATTCAGCAAAAGATTGTAGTCCTGTGAGGTTTCAATCTGCGAAATCAGATCCTGCGCGTAGGCGCGAAAATAAAGCCGCGGCAGGTTCTTGTGCGAGACGAGCAGCGAGCGCTTATTTGGTCCATCGCTGGCCATTGCAGTCAGGCGAAAATCCGCCGCCTCCAGCGATTTTTGGAAGTACAAACAGGACTGTCCGCCTACGGAATTGGGATATGCCTCGGTTCCCTGCTTGGCGACGGCGTAGGCGCGGCCCAGATCATCGCTTGTGCGCAAAAAATCCGCCAAAGTGGCCATTCCCATGGCCCACCACGCTTGCGCGCGATACTCTGGCAGCCGGCGCTCTAGATCGGCCATGATGGCAGAACGGCTAGCGGCATCGGAAAATGTCTGAAACAGCCGGCGCTGCCGGGTCAAGCGGGCTTCAAGCGCCGCTTCCTTGTGCGCATCGCCCGCGGTTCCTTTCTGCTCGCGATAAAATGTCTCGAGATCGTCCAGAACCGCCATGGCCCGCAAAAGCGGATGTACTTTCGCGTCGTCGATTTTGACGACGGCGGGCTTATCGTCATTTCCTTCCAAAAGCGCGCGAAAATCGAGCTGCGAAAGCGCGCTTGCATCCTCGGGCCGCCAAAACATCGTATTGGTCAGCGCATCGACGATGAAATAGCTAAGTTCGTCGCGCAAGCTTCCGCGCACCTGCGCCGGATAATTGCCGGGACCAAGCATCGTGCTCAGCAGATCTAAATGCGCCAAAGACAGCTCGGCGCGGTGCTCCCAAAGCCGCGCGTAGGCGGCCAGCACTTCGCCATAAATCTGATCGCGGCTCCAGGTTTTTAGATCGATTTCGCCGCTTGTGACGACGCGCTCGCGCTGATGAATTTCCCACGAGTACGCGACTAGGTACTGAACCAGACTGCGCGCATAGTAAAGCTCCAGCGCCACCTGCGAAAGCAAGTCCTTGGGCCAGGCCTCGGTGCGCAAAAAACGGACGGCCGTCTCGTGGCCAAAAAGGCCGATGCGAAGCTGCGTCTCTTTGACCAGCGCCTCGGTCCATTCCTCGGTATTGCCGCTTTTTTGGGCGGCCGTGCGAATGTCTTGGCACAAAGCCCGCGCTTCTTCGAACTTCTGTTCGCCAATCAGCGTCTCGACGCGCTTCCAATGTACCGACCGCGGCAAATTCTTTTTGGTCGGCGGCGGCGGCAAAAGTGCCGAAGCCGCCGGTGCGGCCAATGCCGTAGGCCGCGATTTCTCTTCGCAAGCCAGCCATCCGGTAAAAAAAATTCCGACAAGCAGCGCGCTTAGAAAACGCAGCGAACAAGGAAGCATTCTCATGGGGGCCAAGTCTAAGTGACGGAAGCCCTTTGTGGCACTAATACACAGGGCAAATAGATTTGTCCGGGATTTTCCTCGCGCGGGAAGCGCGCGGCGGGGGGGAGGCTCCAAAAGCTTTGCTTTTGGAGGGGGCACGGGAAAGTGCCCCAGGTATAAGATACCCAAAATGCACTCGACCGCGGTCAAGACCGCCTTCCTGCTGTTTTGTTCCAATCTCTTTATGAATGTTGCTTGGTACGGCCATCTGAAGTGGAAACCGCGAACCGCGATTTTGGCCATCTTGTTAAGCTGGGGCATCGCATTTTTCGAGTACTGCATCGCTGTGCCCGCCAATCGTCTGGGGCACACGGCGTACAGCGCCGGTCAGCTCAAAGTGCTGCAAGAGGCGATTTCGCTACTAACCTTCGTCCTTATCTCAACCTTGGTCCTAGGCGAACCATTCACCTTTCGCCTGACCTGCGGCTTCGCCTTAATCCTAGCCGGCGTCGCCGTGGCTTTTTGATTACAGAAGCGGCGCGGGGGGCTGGGTGATGGAGAGTTCGGCGACCATGCGCAGGGCTAGCTCGTCGTAGACGGCTTTTAGTTCGGCTTCGTTGCGTACGGTGGCGTGTAAGCGTCCGCCAGCGCTCATGCCGTGGCCGCCGGCTGCGCCTTTGCTGCCGACGACGCGGCGAATCAGCTCGCCGGCGTGCGAGGCCTCATCTTCACTGCGTATCGACAAAAAGACGTGACCTTCGTGCTCGCCGACACAGATGCAATAATGGGCTTTGTCGTAGGCCAGCATCAGCTCAGCGATTTCCGCAACCAGATCCGGATAGCGGACGCTGCCCAGATTGATGGTCAAAAGGTCTCCCCAGCAGATGGCCATGCGGCAGGCGCGATCCAGCGCAATAAAATGGTCGCGGCTCAGCTTGGGATTGGTGATGGCATAAAGCTTGGCGTGGTCCGCCAAAGCTTGCAGTTCCAGGTAGGCTTGGCGTTCGTGCGGTCCGCACTCGCGGCCTAGGTCGCGAGTTTCCGTTTTGACCCCGTATAAAAAGGCAGTGGCCAATTCCGGCGTCCATTCAATGCCGGCCTCTTTAAGGTAGCTCCAGATGATGGTGCACGAGGCGCCAAAGTCCGGCCGAATGTCGCACCAAGCCACTTGTTGAGACAAAGGCCGAATCGGGTGATGATCGATGACGATGTCGGGCAGTCGCGAAGTCGGCAGCGAGTTGTTTCCAGTGCCGGGCTGGGTGTCGAGCAAAGCGACGATGGCAAATGTGTCGAGGTCCAGACTTTCAAGGGGTTTGAGGTCGTACCGCAGTTCGCGCACCATGGCGCGGTTTTCAGCACGTCCGATGATGCCCGCCATGCCGATGGTACATTCGATGCCCTCACGCCCGAGCAGCCGCGATAGACCAAGCGCCGCCGCCAGCGAATCTGGATCCGGATTGTCGTGTGGCAAAAGCAGGGCCCGATTGCCCAGGCTGGCTGCACGCTGGCGAACATTGGCTAGGGCCGCCCCCAAATTGAAGGTCATTTGGGTAGACGGTATCGTGCCTTGCGCGCCAAAGCAAGCCGCCCTCGGTGAGCGAAGGTGCGAGCTTTGCGCGCCTTGCATCCCCCACTGCGCGCGCTGATTTTGCTACGCATTTTTGGGCGTTTAGCGACGCATGAGTAGATAGTAGGTGGCGCCGGCACTTAAAAAGCCGACAAACCAGGCGTAATCGAAAAGCGGACGCAGTGGTGCAAAGATAAGTCCACCCCAGGCCAAGCCGCAGCCGACCGCGGTAGCAGCCACCGCACGTAGGTTCCAGCCATGCGTGTAGCGATAGATGCCATCCGGTATGTATAGGTCAAAAAGGCGCAACTGCCGTTTGCGAATCAGCCAGTAGTCCACAATCATGACCGCGGCGATGGGTCCAAGGCCCCCCGAGTAGCCGACCAGCCACCCTTGTAGGTAGGAGTGCGCATCCTCGGTCAGCTTCCACGGCATAAACAAAATTCCCAAGACGCCCGTGATAAAAGCGCCGCGGCGAAAACTGATGTGGCGCGGCCAGGCATTGGCAAAATCGTTGGCCGGCGAGACGACGTTGGCGGCAATGTTGACGGCCAGCGTCGCAATGCACAAAGTCAGCGCCGCGAGTCCCACCCACAAGGGCTCTTTGAGCTCGCCGATTAAGAGCTCTGGTTTCCAAATCACCCGACCAAATAGCACCGTCGTGGCGCTGGTAATGATCACCGCCATGGCCGAAAATCCCAGCATGGTCGTCGGCAGGGCCACCGCTTGACCAAACATCTGCTGACGCTGGCTGCGACCAAAACGCGTAAAGTCGGGCATATTTAAAGACAGCGTGGCCCAAAATCCGATCATGCCGGTCAGCATCAGCGGAAAAGCGGCCCAGAATTTGTCTCCGGAAAGCCCGGCCGAGCGGCTCATGATCGGTCCGAATCCGTGCGCTTTGCGCACCGCCCAAATCAAAAGCGCTAGCGCCATGAAAAGAACGAACGGCGCCGCGAAGTTTTCGACCCGGCGCACCAGATCCATGCCGCGGTAGATGACGTAGATATTCAGCGCAAAAAATAACAGAAAACTTAGCCATTGCGTCGGCAAATACCCGGCAATGGGATTTGTTCCCAGCCAATGCGGAAAGCTAGGAATGCACGCGGTGAAAAAGGTGTTTAGCACCGCGCCGCCAATCCAGGCATTGATGCCAAACCAGCCGCAGGCCACAAGCGCGCGCATCAGCGCCGGAAGGTTGGCGCCGTAGGTGCCAAAACTCGCGCGCAGCAGAACCGGAAAGGGAATTCCGTAGGCCGTCCCCGGATGGCTGTTTAAAAGAATCGGCAAAAGGACGATGGTATTGCCAAGCAGGATGATTAAAAGCGCCTGCCACCACGCCATTCCCGCATCGATAAGTCCGGCGGCGAGCATGTACGTGGGAATGCAGTGGGCCATCGAGATCCACAGCGCCGCGTAATTGTATGTAGTCCAGTTCCGCTCGGTCACTGGCACAGGCGCCAGGTCGCGATTAAAAAGCGGGCTTTGCGCGTCTTCCAGTCGGCGCAAATCCTGCGCATCGAGCTCGATTCGTCCGTCCGGGTGATGAATCTCCGCCATGCCTTTGGCTACCACGCCTAGGCCGCGCTGGCGATTAGAAAGGTATTTTTCAGTCGTCGCGCAAACCGTCTACAGGATGCAAACGGGCGGCGCGCACTGCCGGATACAGCGTGGCCAGCAAGCAAATAAGCAGGGTCATACAGCCGGTCAATAGGACCTCGTGCCAAGAGACCTGCGTCGGCAGTCGATCAATCATGTAGACCTTGGCATCCAGCAAATAGCCCAGCCGCGAAATCAGCGTACACACCAAAAGTCCCATGCCGATTCCTAGTGCCGTTCCAAGAAGGCCAATCCACATGCCGGCAATGCGAAACACGCCGGCCACCGCTGGGGCCGACATTCCCATGGCTTTCAAAATGGCCACCTCGCGGGTTTTTTCCACCACCATCATCGTCAGACTGCCGACGATATTAAAAGCCGCGACAAGAATAATGACGAACAGCACCAGCGTCAGCACCGCCTTCTGCAGTCCAAGCGCGGTAAACAGATTATGGTTCAGCTCTTCCCAGTCCAGACTGCGAAAAGGCGGGCCGCCCAGATATTTCACCAGCTCCTCGCCGGTTTGACGGGCCGCATCCACGGTTTTGACGCGCAGCTCAAGTCCGGTGACGGTATTGCCAAGGCCTACAAGTTCCTGCGCATGCGGCAGGGTCACCAGAACCAGTCGACGATCATATTCGTCAAAGCCGGCGGCAAAAACTCCGCCTACGCGAAATTCGCGCATGCGCGGCGGGGCTTCGCTGCGCGGCGGCGCCTCTGTCCCCGGTCCCACCGTTTCCGCTTGCGCATCCGCCGAGCCGAATTGGCCTTCAAGCCCCTGCAGCGGCGAAATCAGCCGCACCCGCTCGCCAATTTGCAGTTTGAGTTTGCGCTGCAATTCGCGTCCGACAAAAAGCGCCGGCAACGGCGGACCGCCCTCGGTCGATTTTTGTTCCTGCCCCAGTGTAGAAATCTGCGGCACTTTTCCATCGGGCCCGGGCAGCACCCAAGGCTGCATGTTCATCACTTTGGGGGCGCGCACTACGTCTATGCCTTTGACCAGAACGCCGGCCGTGCGAAAGCCTTCTTTGGCCAGCAGCATCTCGTTATAGACAAAGGGAGCGCCGGCCTGCACTTCGCGCTGGCTGCCGAGCTTTTGCAAAGTGCTTTCGTAGTCCTGAAAGTCCAGCCCGTACTTCAGAACGAGCACATGCGCGTTTAGGCCAATGACGCGGTTGCGAATTTCGCCTTGAAAGCCCGAAGTCACCGCCATGACTACGTTAAGCGCCGCCACGCCCAAGACCACGCCGATGACCGCCACGGTACTAAATACCGATAAGGCGTTTAGCAAAAGCGCGATGATGCTGAAAAGCGGCGCAATCAGCGCGACGATGCCCAGCGTAAAAGACTTTGCGCCCGGCAATAAAAAATAGACGGCTTCGATGATCACCGTCAGGGCCGAAAGCACCATCGCCAGCGCATGCACAGATCGGCTTTTGCGATAGCGAAAAAGATATCGGCGGGCGATTTGCCGTTCGTAGGAATGCGGCCACAAAGAACGCAGCCAAGCGAAAGAAGAACCGAACATGCGAGTATATTCGCGCAAACGCGCCCGGCGGTTATATCAGCTTCCCGCGCCGACCTCCAGATGACATACGGAAATCAAGTACAAGACACGGTGGACGACGAATTCGCCGATGAATTTGATGTGCCGGACGCGGCTTTGCAAAAAGAGGCCGGCGAAATCATCGCCCATCGCTTTGTCGTCGAAGCCGAATGCCACGGCTGGCGCCTCGATCGTTTTTTGCAAAAAAAAATTCGCCGGCTGTCGCGCAGCCGCGTTCAGCGCGTCATTCGCGGCGACTGCGACGTCGAGGGTCGGCCGGCTCGGCCGGGCATGCGCGTTTTTACCGGACAGGCGGTTGGCTTTCGTCGCCCTGCTCCGCCTGAACCCGAAGTGCCGCGAAACATCGCAGTGGTGCAGGAAGATCCAAGCTTTTATGTCATCGAAAAGCCGGCGGGGCTGCCTATACATCCGACTGCTCGCTATTTTCATTCGACGCTCACCGCGGTGCTGCGCGAGCGCTTTCCGGGCGAGCGCCTGCAAGTCTGCCACCGCCTGGACCGCGAAACGTCGGGACTACTGCTTATCGCCCGCGATGCCCAGGCCGCTTCGGCCTTGAAACAGGCATTTGCCAAGCGGCAGGTGCAAAAGCGCTACCTGGCCATCGTGCACGGAGTCGTGCCTTTTGACGAACATCTCATCGAAGAGCCCATCGGACCGGCCCAGGGTCTAGTGCGCGTCCGCATGGCGGTTTTGCCGTGCAAAGAAGGCGGCTTGCCATCTGTTACTCGCATTCGAGTGCTACAGCGCAGCGCGGCGTACACCCTTGTCGAGTGCTTTCCGCACACCGGACGTCAGCACCAAATTCGCGTCCATCTGCACGCCGTCGGTCATCCTATCGTTGGCGACAAGCTTTATCCCGACGAAGATTTGTTTATACGCTGGGCAGATGGCGGCGATTCGGCGATTGCCGGCGAGCTTTTGCTGCCTCGTCACGCCCTGCATGCCGCCGACCTTTGCTTTGCTCATCCGCGCACCGGAGCCGCCGTCAAAGTACAAAGTCCTCTGCCCGCCGACCTGCAGGAATTTTTTTCGTCACAGACCGGCGGCGCTAAGCCAGGCGGGTAGCGCCGCGCGGGCCCGTTCGGCATGCAGCGCCCGGCGGCCCATTTTGCCGGCGCGTTTGGCTTGACGCTCGCCCACGACTTCGGCGATGGGCGGCAGCAGCCCGAAGTTGATGTTCATCGGCACATAGGGTTCTTTGTCGGCGCGCGGCCTAGTGACGTGGTGATAAAGCGCGCCCAGCGCCGTGGTCAGCGGCGGCGGCAAAATGGGCGCATCCTTCAGCTTGGCCTGTACAAATAGCGCCGTCAAAAGCCCTATCGCCGTCGATTCAATGTACCCTTCGACGCCGGTAATCTGCCCGGCCAAATGCAGCGTCGGCCGGGCCCGCAGCGCCAAAGCGGCGTCCAGCACGCGCGGCGCCTCGACATAGCTATTGCGATGTATCGATCCGTAGCGCAAAAACTCTGCCTGATGCAGCGCCGGAATCATCGAGAAGATGCGCTTTTGTTCGGGATAAGCCAGGCGGGTCTGAAAGCCGACCAGATTGTAGGCCGTGCCGTAGCGGTTCTCGGCGCGTAGCTGCACCACGGCGTAGTGCGGCGAACGCTTGAACGCCGCCGGGCCCGGTTCTGACGACACGAGACGCGGGTCGATAAGCCCGACCGGCTTCATCGGACCAAAAGCCAGCGTTTCCGGTCCGCGCTCGGCCATGACTTCAATGGGCAGGCAGCCCTCAAAATAACGCGGATCTTCAAAGCGGTGCGGCGACACTTTGCGCCCATTTAGAAGCTCGGCGACAAAGGCGTGGTATTCGTCGCGGTTCATCGGACAATTGATGTAGTCGCCTTCCACCGGCGCCTCGTCCGTGGCCGACTGGCGCGAGCCGCGCGGCTTTCGCGATGCAACAAAGCAGTGATTATAGTCCAGCGTCTCGGCATCGACGATGGGGGCGATGGCGTCGTAAAAATACAAGCGGTCGCCGCACAAAGCCCGCACCGTGCGCGCCGCGCCGCCATCGACGAGCGGCCCGCCCGCCAGAATGCACGGCCCAGGTGGTAGCTCGTCCACCAGGCGACGCTCCAGCCGAATGCGCGGATGTCCGACGATGCGGCTCGTGACCAGCCGGCTAAACAAATGGCGGTCCACGGCCAGCGCATCTCCGGCCGGCACGCGAGTTTTTTCGGCGCAATCCATAATCAGCGACCGTGCCGCACGCAGCTCGGCCTTCAAAAGCCCGGCCGGCGTGGCCGCGTCATCGCTGCGCAGCGAGTTGCTACAAACTAGCTCTGCCAAAAGCGGCGTCGTATGGGCCGGCGACATTCGCGCTGGTTTCATCTCGACAAGCGCGACGTCAACTTGGCGCTCGGCCAACTGCCAGGCGGCCTCACAACCGGCCAGACCGCCGCCAATCACTGTAACCTGCGGAACAAAGGAATCCTTCACGCCCGCACTATACCCGCAAGCGCCCGGTTTCAAATTGCGCATCTTATTGCGCATCGGAGCGCGCCGGGTTGCGGTACGCTTCCGCGCTGTCATGGATGCTGCTTGGGAAGCTTTGGCTGTTTCGCAAATTGAGGCCGCTTACAACGATCGCGCGCAGCTTGCCGATCCCGTCTGCCGCGGCCGTATCGAGCAAGTGGTCTACACAATCATCGACGACCTGGACAAAGGCCGGCGCCGCGTGGCCGAAAAACGCGACGGCGTCTGGCACACCCACGTCTTTATCAAGCAAGCCATCTCGCTTTATTTCGCGCTTAGGCCCCTGCAAGCCATCGAATGCGGCGACATTGGTTTTTATGACAAGATGCCCATCAAGCGCGATCTTGCCGCCGCCGGCATTCGCGTCGTCCCGCCCGGCGTCGCCCGGTATGGAGCGTTTTTAGAACCCGGGGTCATCGTCATGCCGGGCTACGTCAACATCGGCGCCTACGTCGGGTCTGGAACGCTTATAGATACATTCGCCACCGTCGGAAGTTGCGCGCAAATAGGCCGCAATGTGCATATTTCAGGAGGCGTCGGCATCGGCGGCGTGCTGGAACCGCCGCAAGCCAGTCCGGTCATCATCGAAGACGGCGCATTTATCGGCTCGCGCTGCATCGTTGTCGAAGGGGTCATCGTCGAATCCGAAGCGGTACTAGGCGCCAATGTGGTGCTGACCGCCTCGACGCCAATCGTCGATGTCAGCGGCCTCGAGCCGGTTTCTTTCAAAGGCCGCATTCCGGCGCGCTCTGTGGTCATTCCCGGGACGCTGCCCAAGCAATTTCCCGCGGGAAGCTTTGGCGTTCCCTGCGCGCTTTTAATTGGTCAGCGCAAAGCTTCGACCGATCAAAAGACTTCTTTAAACGAAGCGCTGCGTACATTCGAGGTGCCGATATGACCCCCACTTTGGATCAGCAAGTGCTAGCTGCCGCATTGGCCGAAAAAACGCTGGAGCTCTGCCGTATTTCCAGCGTGACCGGCAATGAAGCGCGCATCGCCGACCATCTTGAGGCGCGCTGCCGCGCCACCGGAGCGCAGATACAGCGGCTGGGCAATACCGTGCTGGCGCGCGGCAAAACCCGCCCGGGCCGCCCGTGCATTGCACTGTTTGGACACTCGGACACTGTGCCACCGGCCGACGGCCAGCCGGTGGGCATCGATCCTATCAGCGACGACATAGACGGCGGACGGGTCTATGGCTGCGGTGCCAGCGACATGAAAGGCGGTCTGGCAATCATGCTGGCCCTGCTGGAAGAAGCTGAGCGCCATCTCGAACGCCAAAATGCCAACCTGCTTTGCGTCTTTTACGACCGCGAAGAAGGTCCAGCGGCGCAAAGCGGCATGATTCAGCTTTGTGCACCGCAAATTCTTGCCGACGTTGATTTGGGCATCTGTTTAGAGCCAACCGACAACCGCATTCACGCCGGTTGCCTGGGCGGCCTGCACGCCCGCGTTGTTGCCCCCGGGAAGCGCGCGCACAGCGCTCGGCCTTGGCAGGGTGAAAACGCCATTTACGCGGCGCTGCCGCTGCTAAGCGCCCTGCAAAAGCGGCCGCGGCGCGAAGTTTTGGTCGGCGGCCTGCCTTTTTATGAAGTCATCGTCGCTACGCAGGCCGAGACGCACAACTCGCGCAACATCGTGCCCGATCGTTTCGTTCTGAACCTCAACTATCGTTTTGCGCCGGGCAAATCTTTGGGGCGCGCCCGCAGCGAACTTTTGGAGTTCGTTTCCAGCATCCGTTCCGATTATTTGGTCGAAGTGGTCGACGAAGCCCCGGCCGGAGCGGTTTGTTTGGAGGAGCCGCACCTAAATGCCTGGCAAAAAGCACTGGGCCTGGAGGTCTTGGCCAAGCAGGCCTGGACCGATGTGGCGCGCCTTACGGAACTTGGCATTGCCGCGGTAAACTTTGGTCCCGGCGATACGGCGGAAGCCCATCAGGCCAACGAATCGGTCTCGATTTCGGCGCTGGTTTTTTGTTATCACGCGCTGTCTCGATTGCTTCAGCAACCATGAACTTCAGCGATGACACATGGGTATGGATTGAAAATCGCGTGGTGCCGGTTGCACAAGCGCGGGTGCCGGTTTTGGATCGCGGTTTTTTGTACGGCGACAGCGTCTTTGAAGTAACGCGAACCGTCGCGCGCGTGCCGCTATTTTTGAGCGAGCACCTCGATCGGCTGCATCACTCGGCCACTGCCCTGGGCTTTGGCCTTATCGAGCGCGCGACCCTTATCGAGGCCATACACGCCACCTTGGCAAGCGTCAAAGCCGCGGAAAGCTATGTGCGCATCATCGTCACGCGCGGCGCGGGTCCGCTGGATCTGGATCCTGAGGCCGCCGATGCGCCGCGGCTTATCGTCATTGCCAAACCGCTGCAGCTCCCTGCGGCGGCTTTGTATGAAGACGGCGTAAGCTTGCGCCTCGTCGGCGAGCGCCGCAATGCTCCGGGGCAAGTCTCCGCCGAGATCAAATCCAGCAATTACTTATCCTCGGTGCTGGCCTTGCGCGCGGCGCGGCGCCAGGGCGCTTACGAAGCCTTGATGTGTGATCTTGACGGTTACGTCAGCGAAGGCGCATCGTCTAACTTTTTTATGGTGCAGGGCGGCAAGCTGTATACGCCGCCGCTGACTTTGGGCCTTTTGCCCGGCGTCACGCGCGCGGCCGTGCTGAAGCTGGCCGCTGCGGCTGGAATTACGCTTGCCGAGGTCCCATTTCGCGCCGAACAAATCCTAAATGCCGAAGAAGCATTTTTGACCAGCAGCATACGCGGCATTCTTCCGGTCACTCGGCTCGACGACAAACCCATTGGCAGCGGCAAACCCGAAGCGCTGACGCGGCTTTTGATGCAGCGCTACGCCGCGGACTATTTGGAACGCAAAAGCAGCGCTTCGCCAATGAGCAAAAGCAGCAGCAAAAGCCCAATGTAATGCCACATCTCGACGCGTCGCCGCGGGGCGGGTGCTCCATCGTAGTCGGCGCGCGAAAGCGGACGCTCCAAAGCTTGCACGAGCGCCGGCTGCACGTGGCGCAAATCCGATTCGGCGGGGTCTATATTGACCACAAAAAATTCCGCCGGCCGCGGGCGCCAAGTCCCGGCATCGCTGGCCGCGGCCACTCGGTAAAAGCCCGATTCCAGCGTATCGCCGAATGACAGAATCTGCCGGCCGCCCAGGCGCTCAAAAAGGCGCTTCTGCATCGAGGGCAAAGTCACTTCGACGCGGCTGTCGCCGGCCTGCAGCTTGATGTCGCGCGCTTGACCGATAAGCGTCGCCTGCTCGATTTCGCGCAGTGGCGCCCGCGCCAAGTAGCGCACCGCCTGCTGCATCAGCGGCAAAAACGCTGGCTGTATCGGCAAATCGTTCCAGTCGCGATCCAAAGTCGAGGCGAACAGAAGCACTCGACCGCGACCGATGGGCTTCTCGATAAGCGCCGGCGCGCCGCCTTCAAAAGACAAAATGGGGCCGCTGCCTTCGGCCAATTTGGGATTGGGCGGCGTTGGACGAAGCAGCACATAGCGACCAAAACGGGTTTGCAAAAGCGATTCACTGGCGCGGCCGCTGGCAAAAGGCAAAAGCAGCGGATGACGGCGGTCGATGCGACCCAGGTGCTCGCCGCTGCCGCTTGGGGCGGCTTCTTTGCCTTCGTCGTTTTGCCCTTCGCGCACCGCCCCCATGGTCTTTACCACCGCCAGCGGCTGCGGCAAAAGCTCGGCCAGGGTGGAATTGTAGGCCTCGATGTCGACGTTACTACCCAGGGCAATAAAAAGTCCGCCGCCGCCGCTGACATATTCGCGCAGCACCTTGTCATGCTTGCGGCGGGCCAAATCCTGGGCCTTTACGTTGCACAAAAACACCGCGTCAAAATCGACCAGATTGGGCAAATCTTCGTCGGCAGTCACCGTGGTGACGACAAAAGGAGCATCTTCGCTGGCAATGCCGCCGGTGCGTTCGCCGGGATGCAGAGCCATCTCTAGATAGAAAGCCTCGTCATCACGTCGCATGGTGCGCGCATCGCCGTCCAGCACCAGCACTTGCAAATGCCGCTGTACTTCAACCCGCAAATGGCGTGTGTCGTCTTCGGGCAATGCATCGTGCTCGATGCCGACGCTGATGTGGTGCAAACCCGAGGGCGCCGGCGCCGATTGATCACGAAATACATGAAAGAAGCGCTTTACGGCGTGGCCGCTTGGCGGCAAATCGATAAGCCCGCTGGATACGGGATTTTTGTCGATAAATAGCGTCGCGGTAAGCTCTTTGACCGGAGTATCGCCGAAGTTGGCGACTTCGACGGTCACGCGCAGCGCCCGCGCCCCCAGGCTTGGCGCCGGATCGCTGTGCATCTCAACGATGGCGCGATTGGGCAGCGCTTGACCGTCGCTGACATCGATGACCGAGATTTCGGCGTCGCTCGGCGGACGCAGATTTTGATCCAAGGCATGCGTCGCCGCATCGGTAATTAGATAAATTCGTTTCTGAGCGCGCCGCACCGTCGCCAAAATCTGACCGGCGCGGCGGATGGCACCGCCCATGTCGCTGACCCGCAACGAAGGCCGCAGGCTCGAGATGGCGCTAAACAGCCGCGCGCGGTCTCCAGTCAGCTCGGCCACCGGGGCCAAATTGCCGCGCGAACCAAGGACGAGTGCGGCCTCGGCATTGGGCGGCAGCGCTTCGATAAGCCGCGCGGCGCGCTTTTGGGCACGGCCAAACAGCGTGCTGCTATGCAAGCGGCTATCGCCATCGGTCTGATAGCGCATCGACAGGCTGTCGTCGATGATTAAGACGGCGCTTTGCGCGGCGCTTATCTGCGCCGGCAGGTCCGAGGCGGTTTCAAAATAGGGCTTGGCCAAACCCAGCGGCACCGCCACCAAAACCAGGATTCGCAAAAGCAGCAAAAGCAAATGGCGCAGTTGCGTGCGCTGGGCGACGCGCCGATGGCTGGCATACAGCAAAAGCAGCGTCGGCAGGGGTCGCACGCGGGCGCGCCGCCGACCCATCAAATGGATGAGCACGGGCAAAGCGCCAAGTACGACAAAGGCTGCGTAAACCGGAGTCAGAAAGTGCATGGCCAGCCTAGCGGCGCACCCGCACATGGCGGCGCAAAGGTCCGCGCAAGATATCAAGCAGCACGCTGTCGGGCGAGCGCGAACTTGGCACCAGGTGATATTCGATGTCGCCCTCGCGCAGGCCGCGGCGCATGGCGGTTAAGTAGTCTTCCAGCTCGGCCTTATAGGCGGCGCGCACATCGGCGGGATCGACAAAAAGCCGCGAGTGACCCGCCGGTCCCGGTTCGATGTCTTCAAACCAGGTCAGCCCGGAAAACGGCAGTTCCAGCTCGTCGGCATCCAGAATGTGCAGCACGATCACATCGTGTTTTTGGGCGCGCAGACCGCACAGCCGCGCGCGCAAAAGCTCGGCGTAGCGCGCGACAAGCTCGCCGGGCGGAGTCTCGTGCTGATCTTCGCTCGACGGCAATAGATCGGAGAGTACGACAATCAAGCTGCGCCGACGCGCCACTTCGGAAAGATAGGCCAAACCATCGGGAAGGGCGGTACGGCCTTGCGCGCGAACCTGCTCTAGCGCCTGACAGATATCGCTGAGATGAGCGGCACCGCCGTGCGGCGGCACGAACTGCTCGGCGTTTTCTCCGTACAGCAAAAGACCTGTCGGGTCATTTTGGCGCAGCCGCAAATATCCAAGCGCCGCGGCAAGCAGCTTGGCATATTCGAGCTTGCTGACCTGCCCTTCGCGGCCATAGCCCATGGAACCGGAAACATCGACCAAAAGATAGCCGCGCAGCTCGGTTTCTTCTTCGAAACGCTTGACGTAGTACTTGTCGATGCGGCCGTAGGCCCGCCAATCGATGTGGCGTAGCTCGTCGCCGGGCGCGTATTCTTTGTGTTCGGCAAATTCGACGGAAGCGCCATGATGCGCCGAGCGGTGTAGGCCGGACAAAGCTCCCTCGGCAATAACGCGGGCGAGAAGCTGCAAATTTTGCAGCCGCAAAAGCACCGGTAGATCGAGGAGCTGCGAATTCATGGCGCAAATTTCAGCCGGTTACGCCGCTTACATAAAGCTCGCCGCGCCCTAGCAAGTGGCGGCCAATCACCAGACGCTGAATTTCATTGGTGCCTTCGCCGATCTCGCAAAGCTTGGCGTCGCGCATGGCCCGTTCGACGGGATATTCACGGGTGTAGCCGTAGCCGCCGTGAATCTGCACGGCGCGATCGCAAGCGCGCATGGCGGCTTGCGCCGCGTACAGCTTGGCCATCGACGCCGCCAAGCCAAAGGGCTGTCCTTCATCGCACATCCAGGCGGCGCGGCGCAAAAGCAGGCGGGCGGCATCAAGCTCGGTCGCGGAAGACGCCAGCATGCCGGAAATCGCCTGAAAATCGGCCAGCGGCTTGCCAAATTGCCGACGCTCTTTGGCATAGCGCACCGCGGCTTCGTAGGCGCCGGTGCCAAGCCCCAGGGCCATGGCGCCGATGGTGATGCGACCGCGGTCTAAAATGTGCAAGGTGTCGATAAAGCCGTGATCAATGGCGCCAAGACGCTGCGCGTCGGACAGTTTGACGTCTTCGAGAATCAGCTCGGCGGTGTCCGAGGCATGCAGGCCCATTTTTTCCAAAACTCGGCCCGAGCGAAAACCGGCGGTGCCTTTGTCGACTATAAAAGCGGTGATTCCGTGCTGCTTTTTGGCGGGCGTGGTGACGGCCAAAACAACAAAGACGCCGCCCACCGAGCCTTGGGTGATAAACGTCTTTTGGCCGTTTAGCACCCAGCTTCCATCGCTGTGCAAAGCCGCGCGGGTGGCTGCTCCGGCAGCGTCAGAGCCCGAGCCCGGCTCGGTCAAGCCCCAGGCGCCAAGTTTGCGGCCGGAAGCCAAATCAGGCAGATACTTTTGCTTTTGCTCTTCGGAGCCAAAGTGAACGATGTGGCCCGTGCACAGCCCGTTGTGCGAAGCCACAGTAATCGCCACCGAGCCATCGACTTTGGCCAGCTCTTCGACGACTAGAGCGATGGACTGCATCGGCATCTCGCTGCCGCCGTAGCGCTCTGGCACGGACATCCCCAAAAGGCCCAAGGCCCCAAGCTTGGGGATAAGCTCATGCGGAAAACGTTCTTCGTCGTCCCAGGTTTTGCTGTGAGGGGCGACCTCGGCGGCGGCGAATTCGCGCACCATCTTTTGCAAAACGCGCTGTTCTTCGTTCAGCTCAAAATCGATCATCGAATCATCCTTGCGACTTCATCGAACCGGCTCAGGCGAGACGGCTGGCTTCGGCGTGCGGGCGAACGACGCTTTCGATGAAATCGACGATTTCGCGCGTCGCAGTGCCCGGTTTGAAAATCGCTGCCACGCCGGCCTGGCGCAGCGCGATTTCGTCATCTTCGGGAATGATGCCGCCGCCAAACACCACGACATCGCCGATGCCGCGCTGCCGCAGCGCAGAAATCACCGCCGGAAACAAAGTCATGTGGGCGCCAGACATAATGGAAAGGCCGACGGCGTCCACCGCTTCCTGCACGGCGGTGGCGGCAATCATTTCAGAAGTCTGATGCAGACCGGTGTAAATCACCTCGTATCCGGCATCAGAAAGCGCCCGCGCCACGACCTTGGCGCCGCGGTCATGGCCATCAAGACCCGGCTTGGCGATGAGAATGCGGAGCTTGGCGGCGCCGCTTGCTTTCGACGGGTTGTCGATTGCGGCGCTGGATATGGGCCCTTCAGTGGCTGGCATACGTAGAAAACTCCCCTAGTTGTTTGATGACCATGCGCGCGATGACCAGGCGCTGCACTTCGCTTGTGCCTTCATAGATGCGCTGAACGCGGACGTCGCGCAGATAACGTTCTACCGGAAATTCCTGGGTATAGCCGTAACCGCCATGCACCTGCAAAGCCATGTCGCAGACGCGACCGGCCATTTCCGAAGCATATAGCTTGGCCATGGCCGCGGCCTGCGTGAACGGCTGACCGCGCTCTTTGAGAAACGCCGCCCGCAGACACAAAAGCCGGGCCGCATCAAGCTGAGTGCTGGCATCGGCCAGCATGTTTCTTATGGCCTGAAAGTCGGCGATGGCTTGCCCGAACTGGCGCCGCTCTTTGGCATAGGCCAGCGCCGCGTTCAAAGCGGCTTGGGCCACGCCTACAGCTTGCGCCGAAATGCCGATGCGCCCGCCGTCTAAGGCCGTCATGGCGATGCGAAAACCGTCGCCTTCATTGCCAAGCCGCGCACTTTGCGGCACAAGGCAAGCGTCCAGGGTCAAAGGCACGGTGGAAGAGCCGTGCAGGCCCAATTTGTGCTCTGGCCGGCCGGCCAAAAGGCCGGGCGTGCCGCGCTCGACCAAAAAGGCGCTGATGCCGGCGGCGGGTTTGGCCGGTGCAGCGCCGCTTGATTTCAAACCGGCGCCGCCATCTGTGCGCGCCCAGACGACAATCACGCCGGCGCGATCGCCAGAGGTAATCCACAGCTTGCTGCCGTCCAGCCTATAGCCGCCGGCGACGCGCGTGGCCAGCGTCCGCAGCGAAGCGGCGTCCGAACCGGATTGCGGCTCGGACAAGGCAAAAGCGCCACACAGCGCTTCCCCCGAGCACAGTTTGGGGATGTAGGCTTGTTTTTGCGCCTCGGTGCCGTAGGCCGCAATGACTTCGGCGACCATGTTGGTGACCGCCATGGCCACCGCGACCGAGGCATCAGCCGCGGCGATTTCGCTTACGGCCAGAGCATAAGCCAGCGCGCCAGCCTGCGAGCCGCCATAAGCTTCCTGCACGTTGACGCCAAGCAAACCGAGACTGCCAAGCTGGCGCAGCTCGTTTTCCGGAAAGGTGCCGTGGCGATCGCGCTCGGCGGCGGCGTCAAAAAGTACAGCGGTGGCAAATTGACGTGCTGCATTTACGATGAGGCGCTGTTCTTCGCTAAGTTCGAAGTTCACTCTGTCCTCACAGCCCCTTAAAATCGTAGCGGACCTTGACCATCTGTCCGAGCGGGTCGTCATATTGCACCGAAAGCAGGTGCTTGGCGACGCAGCGGGTCAATTTTTCGTCCAGCGGTGCATCGGCGGAAAATCCGACCGAAGTCGCTTTGCCGCCGGGGCCGATGTACAGCGTGGCGGCAAATGCCGCCGCGCCGGCCGATTTGGCTTTGGTCGACTTTGATTTTGTACAAGCGCGCAAAGCGCTGCGCTTTTTTTCAATGGCCTCGGCAATGCGCGCGCTTGGCCAATTGCCCACGGGGGTGCGGCTGGCGCATTCAAATGGATAGGTCAGCTCACCCTCGCCGCCTTTGGGAGGCGGAAAACGCATTTTTTCGATGAGACCCACGACGCAGCGTTCGACATCGAGGCTGCCCAGGGTGGATTCAACGACGCTGACGGCGCGCGGCTGGCCGCTTGGCGGCACTTGAACTTTTAGCTGCATGCGTCCGCCCAGGTAATGCTGGGTCTTGGCCGCGTCGTCGTAACAGCGACGCAGGTCGGCCTGGCTTTGGCGAAATACACGCTCGACCTGGGCCGCGTCCATCTCGCCGAGGTTACTTTCCACGCGCATGCTTTCAGCCGCCGAAGCTGGCGTCGGTGCATTGTCCTTGGGCGGGGCTTTTTGGGCCCAGCTTAAAGCCGGCACCGCCAGCAACCAAATTCTCAGCCAACGCATTGCCAAGGGACTTTTCATCACATAAGTGGCCGCAACAGGAAATTGCACTGCGCTGGCGCCACGGTTTGTCCGGACGGAAAATCCCAGCTTTTGACGATATCAACGATGCAGGCTTCCAGGTCCTTATAGTCCGCATTGCTGTTGATGACCGTGACTTCCTGCGCCCGTCCCTCGGGCGAGACTAGCAGGCTGAGCTTGAGCTCGGCCTCGAATTTCTTGGCGTTGCGGCGTTCGGATTCGGCCATCCAGCAGCGCGACAAATCGCTACTGGTCTGGGCCTTGCGATTGCACACCCGACGAATTTCGGCGCCGCGTTCTTCGGTGTTCTCAACGGTCGGAGTGTCAGTCGACGTCTGCGGCGCGGCCTGATAAGGGCGCGGCGTCGGACGCACCTGCTTGGGCTCTTCGGCGCAACCGCTCAAAGTCCCCCCCAGCCACAAGAGCAACAAACCGCTTCTCCACATGGCTACTTTTTGCATCGAACACCTCCTTGGGCGAAAAACCCAACTATTCTTTCAAAATGGCGCCGGCAATGACCAAACGCTGAATTTCGCTAGTGCCTTCGTAAATCTCGGTGATCTTGGCATCGCGAAAGTGGCGTTCAGCGGGAAAATCCTCGACGTAGCCATTGCCACCGAAAATCTGCACCCCTTCTTTGGCGGCGCGGTTGCAGGCTTCCGAGGCAAATAGCTTGGCCATCGCCGATTCTTTGCTGTGACGAACGCCCTTATCTTTGAGCACCGCGGCCCGCAGCGTCAATAAACGCGCCGCGTCAATCTCTGTCGCCATGTCGGCGAGCTTCCACGAAATCGACTGATGATTGGCGATGGGCTGACCAAAGGTCTGACGGTCTAAGGCGTAGCGGCCGGCATCCTCGAAGGCGGCACGCCCAATGCCGATGGCTTGCGCGGCGATGCCGATGCGACCGCCGTCCAGGGTGTGCATGGCGACCTTGAAGCCTTGGCCCACCTGGCCCAGCAAATGCTCGCGCGAAAGGTACACGTCATCCAAAAAGATCTGACAGGACTGCGAAGCGCGAATGCCGAGTTTTTTGTCGGGCGGCCCGGTGCGCACGCCTTTTTCCTTCATGGGCAGGATAAACGCCGTGATCGCTTTGTGCCCGGCTTCGCGCCCCGGAGGATTGGCCATGCAAAACAAGATGCAAACGTCGGCGACGGGGCCGTTTGTGATCCAATTTTTGACGCCGTTTATCACAAAGCCATCGCCTTCGGGCCGGGCGATGGTTTTTTGCGCCGCCGCATCGGAACCGGCTTCGGGCTCGCTAAGCGCAAAGCAGCCGAGCAATTGCCCAGAGGCCAGCGGCACCAGCCATTTTTGTTTTTGCTCCTCGCTGGCGAACTTGTACAGCGGATCGCAAACCAGGGAGTTGTTCACGCTCATGATGACGCCGGTCGAAGCGCAGGCCCGCGAGATCTCTTCCAGAATCAGAGCGTAAGCGACGGTATCCAGGCCAGCGCCGCCGTATTTTTCGGGAATGGCGACACCAAGAAATCCGAGTTCCGCCATGCGCGCCACAAGTTCACGCGGATGGCGATGCGCCCGATCTAGCTCGGCGGCCAGGGGCAGCACTTCGTTCTTGGCGAACTCGGCGGCCACCTTCTTGGCCATTTGTTGCTCATCTGTGAGTTGCAGATCCATTCTCGATCGTTCCTTCTCCCATCGGACCTTGCCAGAAGATGTCGGCCGCAGCAAGCTTTGCGTCGCGGCGGCTACATTTCGGCTCGGGATCGGCATTGACAACGCGCTGCGGCAATTGGATAGTGAGGGTATCTGACTAGATAGTTCAGATATCTAGTTTTCGGAGGATCCATGACGGCTCAATCACAGACGCAGGCACAAGCAGTAAATTTTTTTCTAGCGGATCTTCGTGAGTTGCAATTTGTCCTTTTCGAGCAATTCGGTCTGACGGATCTGCTGAATACCTCACTATTTAAGCGCAGCTTCGATGAAAACGGCGCGCGCATGGTTTTGACCGAGGCGTATAAGTTCGCCGCGGAAGTGCTCGGGCCGCTGAATACAAGCGGCGACGCCGAGGGTTGTCGCCTGGTAAACGGCGCAGTGCAGGCCCCGGCCGGCTTTGCCGAAGCCTGGCAGAAAATCTATGACACTGGCCTGCGCACGACGTCGGTCAGTCCGGAATGGGGAGGCCTAGGCGCGCCGACGCTACTAGCGGTAGCGGTCGAAGAAATGCTGACCGCCGCCAACACCGCTTTTACCATGTACCCGGGGCTCGCCTCGGGGGCAGCGGAGGTCATTCAGCAGTTTGGCACCGCCGAGCAAAAAGCGCTGTATTTGCCGCGGCTTTATAACGGCCAATGGGGCGGCACGATGTGCCTGACCGAGCCGCACGCCGGCTCTGACGTAGGTTCGGCGCGGACACGCGCGGTCAAGCAGGCGGACGGCAGCTACTTGCTGTCGGGAACCAAGATTTTCATCTCGTGCGGAGATCACGACATCGTCGAAAACATCATTCACTTGGTACTGGCGCGGACCGAAGGGGCGCCGGCCGGAACCAAGGGGCTTTCGCTGTTCATCGTTCCCAAGTACCGCATCGATGCCGAGGGGAAACGGCTTGAAGCGAATGACGTCAGCGTCGGCCGTATTGAACACAAGATGGGCATCAATGCCTCGCCGACGTGCGTGCTGAACTTCGGCGAAAACGGCACCTGCCGCGGCGAGCTTGTCGGTGGACCGGCCAGCGAAAACGCCGGCATGCGCCAGATGTTTTTATTGATGAACGCGGCGCGCATCGCCGTGGCGGTGCAGTCGCTGGGAGTGGCTTCAACCGCCTATCTTAACGCAGTGCGTTATGCACACGAACGCCGGCAAGGTCCGTCGGTCAAGCACTTTAAGGATCCGCTGGCGCCGCGCGTGCCAATTATTGAGCATGCCGACGTGCGACGCATGCTTTTGGACATGCGGGCGCGGGTCGAAGGCATACGCGCGCTTATTGCCAAAATTGCGCGTCATCGCGACATGGTCGAGCTGGCCGAGCATGAGGGCGCCGGCGAAAAAGCCTATCACTTGGGCCAGATCGAGCTTTTAACGCCCGTGGCCAAGGCGTATAGCTCGGATCAGGCGTTTCGCGTCTGTGAAACGGCGATTCAAACGCTGGGAGGCGCCGGCTATATGGCCGATTTCGGCATCGAGCAGTACTGCCGCGATGCCAAGATCTTCTCGATTTACGAGGGGACCAATCACATTCAGGCCATGGACCTGGTCAGCCGCAAGATGCCGATGCAAAACGGCGCGTTTCTGCAGGCCTACCAAAAGGACATTCAGACTTTTGTCGAAAGGCACAGCGGCCATGCCACCTACGGCGAGGCTGTAAAGGCGCTGGGCGCCGCGGCAGAAGCGCTGCAAAGCGCGACCATGCGGCTGCTCAATTGGTTTTACAGCGGTCAGCTAGAGATGGTTCCGCTTTATGCCAATCGCTTTTTGGAAATGATGGCCGAGCTGACCATTGGTTGGCTGCTTCTTGATCAGGCGATCATTGCCGATGCCAAAAGCGCCGAGCTGCCCGAGGGACACCGCGACCGCGACTTTTATCGCGGAAAGCATTTTACCGCTTTGTACTTTGTGCACAACATCCTGCCTGGCGTCGCGCAAAAGGCGCAAATTCTATCTCGCGAAGACCGCAGCGCCCTCGACATTCCGAACTCCGCCTTCTCGCTGCCCGCTTAGGCGCAAAGCCTATTTGGGGCTCACTCCCAAGCTGTTGCCTAAGCTAATTGATCGAGATCTCAGTCCGACCGCCATGGCCGCCTTGCCGCTTCTCGCGGAATACCGTCTTGTTCGCTCTCTGGGTCAGGGCGCAATGGGACGGGTATTCCTGGCGCAGGACACCCGGCTCGATCCCAGAAAAAGGAATTCTTAGGCCCCGCCGATTAAGCCTCCCCATCGAGAAAAAGAATTTCCTTGATTCGATCGGAGCCCGTTGCAGAAAGATGCTCTGGCAGCCGCGCAGGCTGTCTCGTGGACGTCCAGCTCTTGGACGTCCATTGGACGTCACCATTGACGTCCCACAGGCACAAACTGCGCAGATCATAGAACGCAACGCGCGCACAACATCAAGTAGCCAGGTGACGCGACAGAGGAGTTACGACAAGAACAATTCGGTAAACCACGCGAGGAACGCTTTCGATGCTGGAGTTTCCACGAGCGACAAGTTGCGGACGAGGTGTCCGTAGCCACCGGCAGCGCTCGCGTCACGCCAGATACTCCGAATTTTGAGGGAAGCCTTGCGAAAGTGCGCGGAATCATACTCTGCGCCATGGGTGTCTCTAGCGATTCGAGACGTCTCCCCTGCAAAGGTGAGGATCGGCGATTGCGGCACAATGCCAGCAACGAAGTCCTCGAGATCGCCGCCAGTGATGTTGTCTGGCCACATCCAGATTCCAAAGCGGCCCTGGACGATGTGACCGCTGGCGCAAGGATCTGCATCGCTTACCCCGAGGCGACTGAGTCGTGCTGATACGGCCGGCCAATTGTCCTGCCGCCCTTCGACTCCGTCCCGATCGACAATGACGCCAACCCGTGCGCCGTCAGGCGCGGCGTCCACATAGCTGTCGAACTCGCGTAAGGCCCATTGTATCCCGCCACCGGCGTCCATCGTCCGAACCAGATAGGGGTGTCTGCCCAGTTTGTTCCCTGTGAGCTTCTCGACGAACGCATTTACGACAGCGCCGTCATCGGGACCCTCGACGAAGAGCGCATCGATCTTGGAGTTGATTATCCGACTCATCAGCGCGTCTCCAGTTCCATGTGGACATATTCCGCGATGCGAGCCGCATCGAAACGAACTGGAGTTTCCTTCCCGCGCTCGAGACGATGGACGCTAATCTCTTCAGTTAGCTGAGGATTCGCGCCATGAAGCTCAGCGATAGCGTCCAGACAGTCCTTCGAGTGTGTCGTCAAGAAGACCTGGACATTGAGAGAACGCGCACTTTCGACGAGGAAGCGCCAAACTTTCGACATGACCGACCAGTGCAGACCATTTTCGATCTCATCGATGAGTAAAAATCCCCCCTGCGTGCGAACCAGGTGAAGCGCCAGAGCGAGGACCCTCGATACGCCCTCACCGAGCGTTCCGAGCGGGATCGGACTGGATGCTCCGTGCAGAAGAACCTGAGCGGCGGCAGCTTCACCGCCCCCCGAAATGGCGATTCGCTCGATGGCCGGCTCGACGAGACGCAGCGCTTTCACTGTCGCTTCTTCACGGGGAGTAAGCACTACGCCTTTCCAGAGCAGAGCCAACTCAGCTGGCAGGAGTCGACGAGTCGCAACGAATCCGACAGGTGGTTTCAAGTTGCGATCAAGTCTCTCCTGCAGGTCGGCAGGCGAGCCTGCCCCTAGGAACCCGTCTGGTGTGAGCGGGAGAATGGGCAGGCGCACCCGCGACCCCGGTCGGTTTATCGTGAGCGACAATGGCCCAGGAAATAAATCGTGTGGTGCACGCTCAAGAGTACGAGCGACTGAGAACTCTCGTTCTCCTGTGGCGCGGAGGCTGAAGGACGCTCCCTCGTCGATGCAGTGACCGTAAAACCAGCGGCGGATATCAAGCTGCAGGGAGTCCTCACCCCCTAGCCCCCGTCCTATGCGTGACTCTCCGCGATCCACAGACGCCCTGTAGAGAAGCAAAGGGCTGTCGATTGACACCACCGCCTCGACAGCTTCGAGTAGTGCAGTCTTGCCGCTGTTGTTCTTGCCAACGAACAGATTGACGCGCGTGAGCCCGTCGACACGCAGCTTTTCGAAGCAGCGGAAGTTGTTTATTTCTAGCCCGGTGATGAGCGGCATGGGGTCATCCTATCTCTATCGGGCGACGCTCAGAAGTTTTTCAGCTTTCAGGGTGCAGCTCGGCGGATGTCGACGCTGTCTCGGCGCAGCAGCGTTCTAACTCGACCCGCGCCGCCTCGGCCGTCGCATAGTCCCGCCAGCAGACCGCCAACTCCATGTGCCTGCCGCTCTCCTGGTCTCCTCAGGTCGAGCAGGGATCGACCAATCTAATGTGATTTGATTTGATTTGATTTGATTTGCAGTAATCGCGCAGCCTATCGCGTTGTGCGTCTAAGCTGACACCCTCGCTGGCTTGCTCCTGGGTGCTTCCGCGAACGTAGCCGATGGCGATTTGGGGGCTATTGGCATGCAGTGTTTTTGTACGCGTGCGAACCGTAGTAACCGATGATGAGCATGGTGCCTTGCTCGCCTACGGCTTAGACATTGCGTGCGTTACTGCCCCATACCTCAATTCAGGATATCGGAGGGGTCGCGAGACAGCGCGCGCCAAATCGAGCCATCCCATTTAAAAATTACTCCCCCTTGGCCAACAGCCCAAATGCTGTTTGTAGCAGTTCCCCATACGCTAAAAAGGCTATTCGTAGCCATACTGGGCTGAGGGGCCCAGGTGACGCCGTTCCACTTGAGAATGGCACCTTCTTCGCCGACAACCCAAACATTGTTCACATCAGTACCCCATGCGCCAATGAGCTGCGCTGTGGTGCCGCTAGTCTGCTCGTTCCAGCACTTACCATTCCACTTCAGGATCGTCCCGCCAACGCCTAGAGTCGTGCCAATCGCCCAGACGTTATTGGTATCAATTCCCCATACCTGCGTGAGCCAACCCTCCGTTCCGCTGATTTGCCAGTTCCAATTCGAACCGTCCCATTTGAGAATGATTCCCCCTGCGCCGACGGCCCAAATATTATTCGCATCGCTACCCCAGATTCCGGTTAGCGCATCTCCAGTGCCGCTGAAATGTACAGACCAGGTAGAGCCGTTCCACTTGAAGATCCGGCTCGAATCGCTTACCGCCCAGATGTTATTGGAATCGGAACCCCACACGCCAAGCAGGCGATCGGTAGTACCGCTTAGCTGCACCGCCCAGGTCGAACCGTTCCACCTGATGATTGTTCCCGCATCTCCGACTGCCCAAACATTATTGGCATCCGTGCCCCATACGGAATTGAGCCACTGCGAGGTGCCGCTCGTTAGTGTATCCCAGGCAACGCCGTTCCACATAAGGATGGTGCCTGACTCGCCCACAGCGAAAATACTATTGGCGTCGCTCCCCCAAAGCGCAAACAGATTATTTCCTTGCGAAAGTGGGTTGTGCCAGCCGCATTTGGAGGCGGAACAGCTTCCTGACGAAGCCTTGATTGCCGCGGTCGTTCTAGCCTGTGGAGCATCGGGCGCCAGGTCATCAGAATTCGAAGGAACACAGCGCATGGTCAAAAGCGCGATTCCTCCAAGAATGAGAGTGGATAGGGCGCTCACACGCCGGGGCTGATCAAGCTGAACCTGAGGGGAGTGCATCATTTAGCTCCTTTCATGTTGGGTGATTGGTGTTAAAGACAAACTGCCGTCGCGTTCATCTTTTTCCACAACCATGAGCCGGCTAATCTAGCCCCAAAAGGGACATATCGGATAGTCCTAACCGTCAACCCAACAAATGGATGCTCCGCTGTTGGCGCTTGTCGAGGTGATTCGCATCACCGAGTACACCCCGACCTGGTAGCCACATCTCTTATTCAATAAGGGCTTAACCGAGCCAGCCCTTGCTGCGGAAAAAGAAATAAATTCCGATTGGAATGCCAATAAACATGGCGCCCATGGCCACCCAGAAAAAGACTGGCGAATGAAAGGGCATCATTTGAAAATTCATTCCAAAAAAGCCCGTGACAAAGGTCATCGGCAAAAGGATGCAAGATAGCAGCGTAAGCTGCTTCATAATCTCGTTTGTGCGTTGACCAACCGTTGATAGATAGGCATCAATACAACTTGATAATAAATCGCGGCCCGCTTCGATACTTTCATAAATACGCGTCAAATGATCATAAATATCGCGAAAATAGGGCGCGGTTCGCTGATTGACGCAGGGGCTGCCGCCTTGCCGAAATAGCGCTCCCATGATGTCGCGCTGCGGCGATAGCGCCCGGCGCATGGTCACAAGCGCCTTGCGCAGCGAATAGATGCACGCCAAATCGTTGCGGGTCGGGTTCTGGCTTTTTAAAATCGCCCCTTCCAGGTCATCCAGCAAGTCGCCAAGCTGCTCGAGAACCGGAAAGTTGGCATCGGTCAGAACGTCGGCCAGCAAATAGTAGATAAAATCCGGTCCGCGGTTTAAAAGCTGGCTGTCGTGGCGCACCCGCTGATAGACCGACTCGACGGAGGCACTGGGTTCGGCATGCACAGTCACCAAAAAGTTCTGGCCCAAAAAAGCATGCACTTCCAGCACCTGCAAAGCCAGGCTGTGCGTCCGGCCACGGGCCAGAACATGGCGCTGCATGACCATCGAGCTTTCCTCAGAAGAGGAGCCGGCCGGCGCAGACGGCGTCGCCACGCAAGTGTGCGTCACGACAAATAGATACGGATTCTGACCGACGTATTCTTCCAGCTTTGGGCGCTGATCAAAATGCAAACAGTCTTCCAGCGCCAGCGGATGAAACTTGAAGGCCTGCGCCAAAAGGTCGATATCGCGCTGGCCTTGGCTGGTGATATCGACCCACCACAGGCCGCTGCGCTGCGCATCAAGCAGCTCTTTGCGGGCGCTCTCGCCGTCGAGCTCGCGAATTTTTGCCCCCTCGCCGGGAGGCAAATGAAGCAGGCGTATCATGGTCGCCTCATTTCATTCCAGGCCGCCTTCGCCGCCGCTCGATTTTTCGCTATACATCGATTCGACTAGGTCGCGGTAGCGCTCGGTGACGACCTTGCGCTTGATCTTTAGCGTCGGGGTCATCTCGTCTTCGGCTTCGGATAGCTCGCGCGGCAAAAAGCGGAAGTACTTCACTTGTTCCCAGCGGCCGAGCTTCTGGTTGACCGCATCGATCCTATTTTGGACGCGCTGAGACAAAGCCGAATGGCGCAATAGGTCTTCCGTAGAAACCGGCGCTTGGCCGCCCGACTGGCCGATGACTTCTTTGGCCACATCCTGATTGAGGGCAATAAGCGCTGTGACGTATTTGCGCTGGTCGCCGATGACCACCACTTGGCTTATCAGCGGATCTATTTTGAGCTGGCTTTCAATCATTTGCGGCGCCACGTACTTGCCGCCGGAGGTCTTCATCAGATCTTTTTTGCGGTCGGTGATCTTCAGAAATCCTTCGGCATCAAATTCGCCGATATCGCCGGTATGAAACCAACCTTGTTCATCGATCGCTTCGCGGGTCGCCTCGGGCTGCTTGTAGTACTCTTGAAGGTTGGTGATCCCCTTGGTTAGAATCTCACCGTCGGGGGCGATGCGCACCGTGACGTCAGCGTGTACCACCTTGCCCACCGTGCCGAATTTGAAGTTGTCGACGCGATTGACCGAGGTCAAAGAATTGGTTTCGGTGAGTCCATAGCCTTCGAGGATGAGCATGCCGGCGGCGTGAAAAAACTCGGCCATGTCCTTGGACAAAGGAGCGCTGCCGCAGACAAAAAAGCGCATCTGGCCGCCAAAGCGCGCGCGCAGCTTGCTGAAAACCAGCTTGTCGGCCAGGGCATACTCCATAGCCAAAAGCCGTCCCGGTTGGCGCTTGCCCTGAAGTTCGCGGCTGTAACGCAGGCCGACGGCGAGCGCCTGCTGAAAAATCGCCCATTTGATCGGGCCGCCTTCTTTGGCATTGTTGAGCACGCGGCTGTAGGCCTTTTCAAATACGCGCGGCACAGCACAGACGAAAGTGGGTTTGACCTCGCCGCAGTTGTCGGCCAACTTTTCCAGACTTTCGGCAAACGCCGTGCACGAGCCGAATTTGACGCAGATCACTTCGATGAGCTTGCCGAAGCTGTGCGACAGCGGCAAAAACAGCACGTGCCTGTCGTTAAGCCCAATGGGCAGCGCCTCTTCGACATAACCTGTGCCGACTGTATAGGCTGCGTGGGTGACCACCACGCCCTTGGGCATGCCGGTGGTTCCCGAGGTATAAATGATTGTCGCGGCGCTGTCCGTCAGAACTTTTTCGCGAATTTCGACCAAGGCGTCTTTATGCGCCGTGCGGTGCTCTCGGCCGCGTTCGCGCAGCTCGCTAAGCGTCATGACCCAGTCGGCGGCATCCGGACGATTGTCCACGTGGCCATCCCACAAAATGATCCGCTTGACGTGAGCAAGCTCCACGCGGCGGGCCAAAAGCTTGTCGAGTTGTTGCTCGTTTTCGGCAAAAACCCAGGCCGATTCGCTATTGCGCAGAATAAATGCCGCGGTTTCGCCGAGACTTGAGGGATAGATAGGCACGGTGACGCCGCCGCCCAGAATCAGGCCGAAATCGCATAGCGACCACTCCTGGCGAGTATTGCCGATGATGGCCACGCGATCGCCAAGCTGCATCCCGATGCTCAGCAGGCCAAAAGCGATGTCTTCTGCACGCTCAAAAACCTGCTGCCAGGTGGCAGTTTGCCATTCTCCATTGCGTTTGCTCATAAATGCCGCACCGTTTGGAGTAGTGGCGGCGCGATCGGCCAAAAGCTGCGCCAGATTTTGACCATTTGCGATAAATCGCGAGTTTGCAGAGAAATTGTGCGTGCCAGGTTGAGCGTGCATGGCCCGATCCTTTTCCAAAGCTGTTGCCAAGCTCGCCAGACTAGTGCCCAGCGAGTAAGCGGTCATCTTAGCATCTCCTCGCCCGATTCTAGCGATCTGTACGCTGCATTCCGAGCTATCGGCAACGGCGAGCAGATGTGTTAAAGAAGGCCCACGATGAACGAACATCCGACTGGGTTTAATGCGGGCGGGGCCATGGCCAAAGCGTATGATCCTGCCGAAGTCGAGTCCCGATGGTACGCGCACTGGGTCGAGCAAGGCTATTTTCACGCCAACGCGACCACCCCAAAGACGCCCTTTACTATCGTCATCCCGCCGCCCAACGTCACAGGTTCGCTGCACATGGGCCACGCCATGTACGTCGTTCAGGACACGCTGATACGCTGGCGGCGTATGCAGGGATATAACGCCCTGTGGTTGCCGGGCACCGATCACGCCGGCATCGCCACGCAGCTTGTCGTAGAGCGGCAAATTGCCAAAGAAGAAGGCAAAAGCCGCCACGATCTAGGCCGCGAAGAGTTTTTGCGCCGCGTCTGGGCCTGGAAGGAAAAATCCGGCCATCGCATTTTAGAGCAGTTGCGGGTGCTCGGTTTTTCGCTGGATTGGAATCGCCTGCGTTTCACCATGGACGATGGGCTGTCGCGTTCCGTCGTCGAATCTTTTGTGCGGCTGCACGAAGACGGGCTGATTTACCGAGCGCGCCGGCTTATCAACTGGTGCACGCGCTGCTATACCGCGCTTTCCGATCTTGAGGTCGAAGCCGAAGAAACCGACGGCAAAATCTGGCACATCGCCTATCCGGTGGTCGGCAGCGACCTGCGCCTGGTCGTCGCCACGACTCGGCCGGAAACTCTGCTTGGCGATACCGCCGTCGCCGTACATCCCGAGGATCCGCGCTTTGCGCACCTTATCGGCAAGCAAGTCCAAGTGCCGCTGACCGGACGTAGCATTCCGATCATTGCCGACCCCATTTTGGTTTCGATGGAATTTGGCACCGGCGCGGTCAAAGTCACCCCGGCGCACGATTTTTCAGACTTCGAGACGGGACAGCGGCACGGACTGCCGCAGATCTCGGTGTTTGATCTCAAAGGGCTTCTGAACGAAAACGCGCCGGCGCGCTTTTTGGGCCTGACCATTGAAAAGGCCCGCACCGCCGTTCTGGAAGCGCTTCAGGCAGAAGGATTGCTCGTCGAGGAAAAACCGCACAAGCTGAACCTTGGCCGTTGCCAGCGCTGCGATACGGTCATTGAACCGATGCTGTCCATGCAGTGGTTTGTGCGCACCGAACCTTTGGCCAAACCCGCTATTGAGGCCGTGGAACAAGGCCGCACGCGCTTTGTTCCCGAGCATTTTACCGACGAATATTTTCGCTGGATGCGCAACATTCGTGACTGGTGCATCTCGCGCCAGCTTTGGTGGGGACATCGCATCCCCGCCTGGTACGATCCTGAAGACGAAAGCAAGGTCTACGTCGCCCGCACGGCCGAGGAAGCGTACGAAAAAGCCGGTCGCCGCGACCTGCGCCAAGATCCGGACGTGCTAGACACTTGGTTCAGCTCGGCGCTGTGGCCGTTTTCGACGCTGGGCTGGCCGGATCAAACGCGCGATTTGAAGACATTCTACCCGACAAGCGTCATGGAAACCGGCCATGACATTTTGTTCTTCTGGGTCGCCCGCATGATGATGATGGGCCTTCATTTTATGAAGAAGGTGCCGTTTCGAGTGGTGCTGCTGCACGCGATGGTCGTCGATGAAAACGGCGAAAAAATGTCCAAGGTGCGCGGCAATGTTTTGGATCCGCTGCATCTTGTACACGGCGCCAGCATGGAAGAAGTGCTCGGCTTTGGCAAAGAGTCTCAGCCGATCAAAAAAGACTTGGATGCCGCTTTGGCCAAGTTCAAAAAGGCTTTTCCCAGCGCTGCCGCGGCCTATCCCAGCGGCTTTCCGCGTCAAGGCGCCGACGCGCTGCGCTTCTTTCTTTTGGTCATGGGCGCGCAGGGACGCAACATTCGGCTCTCGGTGCCGCGCATCGACGGCTACCGCCACTTCTTAAACAAAATCTGGAGCGCCGTCCGCTTCTTCCTTTTGCACATGAAAGAAGCGGAAATCGAGTGGCTGCAAGGATTTCGCACGGCGCTGCTCGCCAGCCGAGGCGTGTCCGACGATGAGCATGCGCGTCCTTTGCAACCCATCGAACTAAGTCTGGCCGATCGCTATATTTTGTCGCGCCTGCAGCGCGTCACCGAAGAAGTCGATCAGGCTTTTAGCGAATACCGTTTCAGCGACGGCGCGCAAGCGATATACCGCTTCTTTTGGACCGAGTTTTGCGACTGGTACATCGAGATGTGCAAGCCCAATCTTGGAACAAAGGAAGATGCAGTGGATGAGCAGCGCCGAAAATCGACGCTGGGCACGCTGGCGCTGGTGCTGGAAACTTCGCTGCGCCTGCTGCATCCGATCATTCCGTTTATTACCGAAGAACTGTGGTTAAAGCTGCCCCGCTTTCCCGGCGCGCCGGCAAGCTGCATGATTACGCTTTATCCCAGCGCCGACGAAGTTCTAAAGGATCCGGTCGCTGAGCAGCAAATGGTCATCGTCCAAGGCGCCGTCTCGGCCATTCGCACGGTAAAAGCCGCCTATCAACTAAAGTCGGGAGCCGACACCGAATTTGTCATCAAAAGCAGCGACCCGGCGCTTCGCAGCGTGCTTTCTGACGAGCGCGCGCTCGTCGAGCTTTTGACTCGCGCCCGCGTCACGGCCATTGTCGAAGACTATGCGCCAAGCCGCGGCACCATTGCGCAGGTCATTCCTGGGCAAACGCTTTACCTTTTGCACGCCGACACTTTGCTAGATGTACCGGCAGAGCTTTCTCGACTGGGCAAAGAGACGCAAAAAGTCGAAAAAGAAATCGAGTCCTTGAACAATCGTCTGGCCAACTCGGATTTTGTCGCCCGCGCCAAACCCGAAGTCGTCGAGCAAAGCCGCGCCCGCGTTGTTGAGCTACATGCGCGCAAACAGGAACTAGAGCAGCATATGCAGGCGCTGCGCAGTTTTTGAATTCATTCGCAGACTGACGCTCGATCGCCCAGGGAGCACACCTCCCTCGGGCGTTTGTGAAGCAGCGGCGGCCTCATACAATTTGAAACTTCAAACCGACATCGTAGGTTGATGTAGGATGCGGTTCTTTCCTACAAGGAGGCTCCTCATGTTGAAGAAAATCGGATTGGTCTTGGCCGTATGCCTGGTCGTATTTGTCGCTGTAGTCTTCACCCGTCCAGACTCATTTCGCGTCGAGCGCAGCATTGAAATCGCCGCCCCGACGACTGTAGTTTTTCCTCTGCTCAACGATTTTCACAAATGGTCGAAATGGTCGCCTTGGGAAAAGCTGGATTCGAACATGCAACGAATCTTCGAAGGCAGTCCGGCCGGCGTCGGAGCGATTTACTCTTGGACCGGCAATGACAAAGTGGGTGCCGGGCGCATGAGCATTGTAAACAGCCGCCTGGATCAGCAGGTCGAAATCAAACTGGAATTTCTCAAGCCGATGCGCGCAACGAACACAACTTTGTTCACGCTGACGCCAAATGGCACAAGCACCAAGCTGAGCTGGGTGATGAGCGGCCACAATGACTTTATCGGCAAAGCCTTTTGCATGTTTATGGACATGGACCGCATGGTCGGTGGCGATTTTGAAAAAGGCCTAGCTGCCATCAAAAGCCTCGCCGAATCGCCGGCCGCTCAGCCTATGAAATAGCAAAGCGCTGCTGCCTGCCGCCCGGCAAACCCCGTCGTTTGCGCAGGGCAGCAGATGCGCCGACCTAGTCTACCGCCAAATTGGAGTGGCGCGTAGCGCAGCCCGACCTTCCTTGACATAGACCTGAAAGTTCACCGTGCGGCAGCCGTGCTGTTTGATGATCTCGGCACGGCTTTCCTGCAAGCGTTGACGAAACTGCTCGTAGCTAATTCCCTCAACGGATTCACGGCAGCGCTCGCGGGTTAATACGTATTCTTGAAAGACTTGATAAAATGACGCATCGGGATCGGTGATAACTCCGTCGGCGTCGGGTACGCCTCCGACGATTAGCGTCGGTTCAAAGTTCGAATTCGGTGGCGGAAGAATGTGTCCAGCCGGCGGAGTTGGCGGCTGCTCCTCGTAGCCATCCGCGTCGGATGCGAAATCCGAAGACGGCGCCCATAAGCCTGGCGCCGGAGCTACGGTTTCAGCTACGTGGCCCGCAGCCACGGATGTCACCGGACCGCCGACCGAAAAGGCCCGCGCCGAAATCGGCGGCGGAATCGCTGAAGCCCGCGCCGCCGCAGCCCCACTCGAATGCGCAGCCGATGACTGCCCGCGCGGCACTTTTTGCGGCGCGCTTTCAGCCCGCATGATGCCAAGGCCCATTGCAAACAGCACCGCCACCCCGCCCAAAAGCCCCACCAATCCCTGAATTCGCCAATCGCGGGCATGCTGCATTCCGTCGCGCAATAACCCCGAAAGAGTTTTCGCCGTAGTCACTTCGGAAAGCAGCACCAAAAGCGCCCCCTGTTGCGCCGCTGCGCCGGGCATCTCGACAAAAGCCAAAAGTCGATCCTGCCCCGCTACCAAACGGCGTATCACAGGGGCGGAAGCGCCGAGCGTTGGCTCGGTCCCCGCAGGCACAATGGCGCTTGGCGGATTTTTGTCGCTATGCGCCGCAAGCAGCATATGCGCGTCGGGCACCTCGCCGCTTAGCGATGTAGCAACCACTCGACCACCCGCCAGAATGACCGCCTGCACTCCGGTCATCTGATGAATCATGCGTACGATGTCGCTGCCCAGCGCTTGGCCAATCAGCACCGCTCCCACGTATCGATCATGACTCGGCGCCACCACCGGAGAGGCCGCAACGCGGTACAGCACCCCATCTAGCAGCCACAGATCATCCAGCCTATATCCTCGCAGCGCCGCTTCGACGATCGGAAAGCCATCGATCGGATCGCGATAAACCGCCTCGTCATGCAGCAGCCGCGCCAAAACACGGCCGCGACCGTCGGCGCACAGCAATAGCCCAAGCCCCCCTTGGCCGCGCAAAGCTTGATCGAGCGGCTGACTCAGTCTGCGCAATTGAGACTGCGCCGCATCATGCAAAAGCGGCAGTTCCGCCTGGCCGCGCCCCATTTCGTGCAGGGTGGTCTGCAGGACGGCATCGCCGGCCATCTGCGTCGCCGCAGCCACAAGCTGGTGGGCCTGATTGGCCAGCAGCTGTTCCGCCGCAACTTGGGCGCGCAATAGCCGCTGCGATTGCTCCTCGGCATCGCGGCGGCGCAGCTCTGGCTCTAAAACCAGCAGCGGCAGTACGAGCAGCGCACATAAAAGTGTCAGCAAAAGCATCCATAGCTTGGATAAGGGCATGCCAGAAGTCGAAACCATCCGTAAGTATCCTCTTAAGTTAAGGGCGCGGCGCCGCCGGCAAAGGACGAGAAGCCGAAGGCCAGACCGCGTATAGCACAAACTCGCTCGCCGCCGCGCCACCCGGACCTGGACGCTTCACCGTCACCTCCTGCGCTGCGATGTAGTGATGCAAGAAGAACAGCCGCGCTTGATAGATCCCTTCGGGAACATCAAACCGCGCTTCGCCGATTTCCCCAAGCGGGCTCCATTGCAGACGGCTGGCCGGGCCGCGCGGCACAAGCAATGTCGCGTGCAAATCCGGATATTCAGCGCTGCGCAGATCGAACTGTCCCGGACCGGGCGGACTGACCGCCAGGCGCACGCCGGGCAAAAGCGGAGTGCTGGGAAATAGCTCTTGCGCCTGCGCACAAAGCAGGGTCAATGGCCGGCGATCGTCATTGCCAAAAACCACTTGGCTTTCCGCGGTTGCCAAAATCACCGCCGGCAGCAAGCGCGCCCCATGCAGCCGCACTTCAATGGAGGCCGCTGGCGCCGCATTCGACAGTGCACGCCCCGCGCCAGAACCACTACCGCCTACAGGTTCCAGCACCAGCACGGCATCTAGGCGCGGATCGCGAAGCGGCGGAGCGATCGGCAAGACACCATTGGCCATATAGACATAGCCTGCTGGCGGCGGCGGTGTATTTTCCGGGCGTAGGTGGACGATGGCGTGGACTAGCGCAAGTATCAACCCTATTTGCACGTCGCGTAGTGTAGTCCTGTCACCCACAGGATCAATGGGAAGGAGTACCCAATGTCCAACTTTCAAAATCTTGTCGATGAGGTTTTGGCCGATTCGACATTGCCCGCGCCGCTTCGGCAGGCCCTGCAACTCGGTCAAGGGCTAGAGCGCATCACTCTCGATGAAGAAGGCCGATGGTGGCACGAGGATGCTCTGATTGAAAATCCGCGCATCGTCGAACTTTTTCATCGCTCGATCACCCGCACACCGGGCGGAACCTATCTATTGCAGGTGCCGCCATTTTCTTACCCAATCACGGTTAAGGACGCGCCGTTTATCGTCCGGCGAATTACGATTTCGCCGAATGAAACGCCGCCTGTGCAGATCTTTTTAAGCGATGGCAGCGAAGAAGCGCTGGACCTATTCAGCCTGCGCTATGTCACAGGGCGTGGATTTTATTGCCGCGTCAAAGGCGGTACTTTTGATGCCCACTTCTGCCGACCGGCCTACTACAGCCTGGCCGAATATTTAGAGGAGGGCCCTTGCGGCTACCGCCTTTGCATTGGCAATACATCCGTGCCCCTGCACAACGCCTAACCAGTCCATAACGCGCTACAATGAGCGCAATGGTTCCGTCTTCCGATCCGCCCTTGGCTCTTCAGGATTCGGCACCGGCTACGCGACCTGTGGCGCGCATGCAGCGCGCTTCGTCACGCTGGCGGCGGCTTTTACGAGTGCCGCCGTGGTTGGCGGTGGGCGGCATGGCCTTGGTGCTGTTTGTTAGCATCTATCTGCTTGATTATTTTCAGGCGGCAACTCGGCCTATGCTGTCGCCGCTGTCGCTGCTTTTGCGCTTTGATGTCGAGACGGCGCAAAACGCACTGGGCAATCTCGCCCAGGTGGTCGTCGCGGTCCTTGGCATCGTCATCACCGTGGTCAGCATCGTCGTACAACTTGCAGCCACCCGCTACACACCGCGCATCACCCCGATGTTTTTTCGCGATCGCAAAAACCGAGCGGTGCTTGGCTTCTTCGTGGTCACTTGCCTGCTATCGCTGTGGGTTTCTTTGTCGGTCAGCCGGCTTTTGGTGCCGCGCAACGCCATCGCCTTCACGCTGGCCCTCGTGACCATCAGCCTGCTTTTGATCATTCCCTACTTCAGCTATGTGTTTGATTTTTTGGATCCCGAACAAATCGTTTTGCGCATTCGCGATCAGACGCTTTTGCAATCGGTCAGTGAAAAAGAATCGATAGAGTTGCGGCAGCAGGCGGTCGTCGATGGCATCGAGCAGCTTTCCGACGTCGCGGTCAACGCCATCACCAGCCGCGACCAGCTTATCGCCGCCAGTGCCGTCGATGCGCTGAAAGATTTGGGCGTCGGCTATTTGCCGCTGAAAGTCGCGCAAAGCCTGCAGTGGTTTAAGCCGAGCCGTACTTTGCGCGCCGGCCCGGATTTTGTCTCGATGGCCAAAGAGTCGCTTTCGGCGCTGGCCGCCGACGGCACCTGGGTCGAATGGAAGGTGCTGCGTCAGCTTTTGAAAGTCTATTCGGTGGCGCTCGAAGAGCTGCCGGACATCAGCCAGCTTATCGTCATCGACGCGCGCTATCTAGGCGAAGCGGCGCTAGAAGTCGGTGACAAGCCGGCGCTGGCCTTGTGCGTCAAATTCTTCAACACCTTTTTGCGCAACGCGCTGACTGCACAAAAAGTGCGCGGCGCCTACAACGTGCTGCATCAGTACCGTCAACTGGCCGAAAAAATTCTCAGTTACGACCAGACCGACACGATTCTCGAAATTTGCGGGCATTTTCGCTACTACGCGCACTTCGCGCTCAAACAACATTTGGGATTTGTCACCGAAACCATCGCCTACGATTTGGCAGCGCTGTGCGAGCTGGCCGAACAGCAGCGCTCGGCCGCGCACGAAGCCCTGCTCGCCTGCCTATTGTCCATCGATCAAGCGCCGGAAACCGACGCGCAGGAAATCACTTTGCGCGGGGTGCGCAAAGCGCAAATCAAGCTGGCGACGGCTTATCTGGAAATGGGCAACCGACAAGCGGCGCGACAGATCTTTTTGGACATGAAAGAGGAACGCCCCGAGCGCCTGCGCTCGATTCATGACGAGCTGCTTGCCGTGCAAAGCAAAGATTTTTGGGAAGTCGTCGACCGCGGCACCAATCTTGACTATCTGGAACCGCAGCGCAAAGAACAGCTCAAAGTCTTTTTTTCGTGGTTCTGGCCGCCTGATGAGGCGGCGCCCTGAAATGGCTCCGCAACTTCCCATTTTGATGCCCATTTGATGGGAAGAGCGCTACCATCGACATATGTGCCGGTGTTTTGCTTGAGTTCTCGTCGAAACGGCCTAAAAGGACTGATGGGCTGTGCCGTGCTTTTCTCGCTGGCGTTCTGCCATCGCTCGGCAGACCGCAGCGAGCAGCACGATTCGCCAAATCCATCGGGAATGATGTCGGCCTCGATTGGGCTTCTGCGCACCGGACAAGCACTCACGCGCACCGACATCTTGTTGCAAATCGCTCGCCTTTCGCATGCCGAGCTGTCGAGCCGCCTTGGTGCACATCGCATCGAATCGCGCACCCGCTATACGATTACGCCGGTTGAACAAAGCCCAGCCCAAGCCCGCCCGCCCGAGCTAAGCCCCGGCTTTCGTGAAGGCCAGCCCATCCATCCTTTCGACGGCGGAGCTGCCTGGGAAGGCGCAGTATCGACCCTGAGCGAATCCCGTTTTATCGCCGTAGACAACGCCGGCAATGTGCAGCTTCAAAACCAGAACGACCACGGCTATGGCGTCGAGGCCGTGCTTGAAAAAGAATTTGCATATCTGCGCATGCGCTACGCCCCCTACATTCGCCAGCGTCTCGAAGGCGACGAAGCCTATAGGCTGCGGGCGATAGGCTATGAATCCGGGGCGGCGCTGCTTGATGCGGTGGCGCCTTTTGTGTTTCTTAGCGCGCCCGTCGAGACGACGCGCCTTGGACGCGCGGCCTGGCAGGTTACTTTGTCTCGACAGCAAAAAAACGGCGAGCGGCAACTGTCGCAAGATGCTGGAAAAACTTGGCGCAGCGCGGTGGCAGTCGATTCACTCGATGGTTATGCTGTAGTAGATAGGCAGCGCAGCACCCTGTTGCAAATGCAGTTGTCGGTTCGCTTTGTGACGGCGCGGGGAAAAGCTCCCCCCGGAACGGTTGCTGCCGACAACGAACGTATACAAGTAGAAGCGCAGCACGAAATGCAAGTGGTCGCCCTAGGCACACAGATAGAAAGCATCAAGCCTCCTGGCGAATGGAATGAGCCACCGAAAAGAGAGCGCCCAAACCAGGATAAACTGGAACTGCTAAATGGTCTTTTGCCGACTCGACCTTGATCGATTTCGCTGCGGAGCACTGCCGAGAAGGAGAACGTCGTGACAAATCATGGAACTGCAGGCCCCGGCGCCGCAGAAAATCCTGCCGCTGAAACCGAGCACCTGGCAGTCCACCGGCAGGCCATTCTTTTTCGCAGTGCACTTGTCGGCGCGGCCACGGGAATTCCACTGCCCGGGGTGGGCGAACTTCTGGCCGAGGCGCTACAGCGCGGCTTGCTTTATCACGTTGCCCAGTTGCGCTACGTAGATCTGGATGAAGCGGCTGTCGATGCCATGCTGGCGGGCGAAGAGAAAAAGTCCCGCTTGGGTGTACTTTCAGCGATTAGTGGCGTCGCCTCGCTACTCCGTCGGCGCAAACAACTGCGGCGGCTATTTTTCGGACTGGCGGTTCTAAATGCGCTGCAGGAAGGCAGCCGCGCTTTTCATACTGCCACCCTCTTTGATCATTACTGCGCGCGCTACCATACTGGGGCTGGAGTTTTGTCCAGCGAAGCGCAGCGTTTGCGCAGCACCATCGATCAAGCCACGGAAGCGGCCCAGCGGGAATTGGCCAGCGCCGTGCTGGAACAAATTATTTTGCAGGGCACGCGCCTGGCACAGGTGGCGCCGCCCTGGATACGGGCACAAATCAATCACCAGCCCGATGCCCTGCCGCCCCTGCCCGCCCTTTTGGCAGTCGCGGCAGAGGCCAAAAGTTCGCTGAGAATTCTCTCGGCGCGGCGCTACCTCGCTCAGGTTGTGCACAAATTCGATCAAAAATGGAATGGGAGTGAAGGTCAGCGTTCTGAGACAACAAACTAGGAGAAAGAATCGCTTGAGCAACGCCAAATCCGACAAATCTCAAGACCCCATCCTGAAAAAGGCGCTAAGCGCCGCCCAGGCCGCCATCGACAAAAAAGCCCTGGGACCCGTGCTTATCGACCTTACCGATACCCAAAGCTACACAGAGTATCTGCTAGTCGCTTCTGCGACGGGGCAGCGCGCCGTTCGCGCCATCGCCGAGCACATCGAGCAGATCATGTCCGAGCAGGGATTTCGTCCCCTGGGCGTCGAAGGCGTACGCGAGGGGCGCTGGGCCTTGCTCGACTACGGAGAGGTGGTCTTTCACATATTTGATCAGCCGTTGCGCGAATTTTACGACTTGGAAGGAATGTGGTTTGACGCGCCGCGCATTCCCCTGGTCGTTCCCCCCGAGCAGCGCCTGACCCGCGCCGGCGCCTACGAGTATGGAGACTCTCCGGCGCCGAGCAGTCGCAGTTATTCGTCGTCGGCGTAGTACTGCGTAGCGCTTAGTGATCGGCTAAAAGCAGCGGATCGAGCCGCCCTTTGCGATCAAGGGCGGCGATGTCATCGTAGCCTCCGACGGCTTGCCCGTTGATAAAGATCTGGGGCACCGTCGGACTACCGGTAAATTCCTTTAGCCATTGGCGGATTTCGGCGTTACTCGACACGTCGATTTCTTGAAAAGCCACCCGTTTCTGCGTCAGCAGCGACTTGGCGCGCAAACAATACGGACAAAGCTTGGTCGTATAGATTTTTACTTCGGCCATCTAACCAGCTTAAGTCGCTTTTCGACCTAGTGCTACCGGCTGGCTTCGCGATGTAAAAATGCGATGAGCGCTTCATCAAAGCCATGCCCATCGCTGCCAAACCCGACCGGGACCATGTTCGATTGTGGCGAAGGAGTTGTCGGATGCACCGAAAATTGCGTCGTGCGCAAACCCGAATGGGCATTTTGCGACTGACGGTTAGACAGCTTGGGCAGCGGCGGTCCCATGCACAGCACCACCACCCCCTCGGAAGTTGGACGCGCGCGCAATGCACCGCTATGCAGCGGCCGATCCACAAGAGGTCGCGTTCCGCGCAGCGGCCGTACTCGATTGCCAAGCGGTATAGAAACCGTAAAGGGTCCGGTACGCGGCGGCGGCGCCAGCGATTCTGCGCCAATCATAAAAGTTTCTTCGTGTCCAAGCGGCACGGCCACAGGCAGTGGCGTGGCGTTACTCAACTCTTCGGCTTCGGCCTCTTCGTCGGTGGGCTCCGCTGCCTCGATAGTCATGGACGGTTCATCGTCCTCTGCCGCGGAAGCGAGATCCATTTCGACAACGGGCTCTATGTCCTCGTCGCCAATCGACGCCGTGGCGGCGCTGGACCGACCCTCGCCCCCAGCGCGCAAAGGAGGCGGCACCACGCCCTGCGGCATCGCCGGAGAAATGCCCAGCCGTGCCGCCAGCGCATGGCTGTCCTGCGTCTTGGGCACCGGCAAAAGTTCCGCCGTCGATTCACCAGATATATTCACCGGCGGCGAAGCAACATTAATGGTTCCGCTGACCACACCGCTTGCTGCAGCATGGTCTTTGCGCGCCGGTTGCGGCGGCGGCGGCGGTCCCGGTTTGCGCGCCGGCGAGCCGACCGGAGCAGCGGCAGCCGAGCTGTTGGCGGCGCCACTTGGCGGCATGACCAAACGCTGCGTTTCCTGGCTGCTTTCCGGCAGACTGGACTCGGGCACCGCGGAACTCGGCGCTTTCGAGGACGCATCGCGCTCTCCGGCCCGCGCGGCCGCTTGCTTTTCAAGCTGGGCCAAGACCTCGGGCGCTTGATCAAATTCGCTGTCGCGCACCCGTTTGAGCATCGCTTTGTGCTGCGCTTGCATCCGCTTTTGCACAACCGGATCCGGTTCATCGGCCGTGTACTGGGCGCGCAGCGTCGCTAGGATCGTCCCTTCCACAAAGACGTGCGTGGTCAAAACCAACCGCGACAAACCGGAATCTTCGGTCTGTACGTGGAACAGCCGACCCTTGTGACGGACGTTATGGTTATAGCCGAGAAAAGGCGGGCGCTTATTCACCACCAATCAGGCTATCACAATTTTCCTGGCGAGACTGTACTGCGCTGCTATAGTGGCGGCCACCGTCGATGAACAAACCTGGATCTGGGCATTTAAAGTCGGCTTCTGCACCTTCGATTCCGCCGCGCTCACCGCCACCTGTACCTGGAAGGGCGCCACAGGGGCAACCGGGATCTTATTTGGTGCAGTCGCAAATTGCGGAGCACGCCGCCGCTTTGGTGGTTCCGCGTCATGTTCCGGCACCGACATCGGTTCCGCCGCCAGGACCGATCATACAATCCGATCCGCTGTCCGATCTGCCGACGCGACCTTTGGCATTGCCGCCCGAGCCGGTGGCCTTGGAACTTTCACCCCTGCTCGAGCCCTTGCCCAATCTTTCGGTGCCGCCAAGCTGGCCGGATGACGAAGGAACCGCCGCCTTGCTTTTGACCGAGCCGACTCCTTTGCCGCGTCCGGGAGTGCGCTTGCCAGAGAGCCGGAGGCAGCCAAAGTCTTTGTGGCCCAAGCGGCTATTTGCCGGAATTTTGGGTGTCGTGCTCGGGGCCGTCCTGATTCTTGGCGGGCTGCGCTTTTTGCGAAACCCGCTCAAAGAAGCGCCGCTCTCCGCTGCAGGGCAGCAACTTATCGATGATGCGCTGCGCGCCGTGCAGCGCGGCCAGCTCGACAAAGCAGCAGAGCTTTTGCAGCGCGTTCAAAGCGATACGCCCAATGCCGCCATCGATTCGATGATTCGTTCGTTAAAACAGCAATCCTCGGAAAAAACCGCCGAAACTCGCTAGCGGACTCAGAGTGCCTAAAAATACCGACGACCGAGCATTTAAAACGAGCTGCAAGCAGAGCAAGGCGCGAAGGAGGGAGCGGGCGCAAGCTACTATTGCTCCCGTGACCGACGGAGCAACGCAGCAACGCAGCAATGCGCCGCAGATCGTTTCAAAGGCGACCGAGACGGTATTTTTAGGCACTCTTAGCGATCGTCCAAAATATTCAGTTCCGAAAATGGCCAGCCGAAGTTTCGTCTGCCTGGTACACAGGGCATATGGACTTGGCACCCAAGCCGCAAGCCGACAGCGAAACGCAGATCTTTTATCGGGCGCTTTTGGCCCGCGATCGGCGTTTTGATGGACGGTTTTTTGTCGGAGTGCGCACGACCTCTATTTACTGCCGTCCGATTTGTCCAGCGCGCCATCCGCTGCTGAAAAATGTGCGTTTTTTTCCAACCGCGGCGGCCGCTGAAGAATCTGGGTTTCGTCCGTGCCGGCGCTGCCGTCCGGAAAGCGCTCCAGGTACGCCCGCCTGGATCGGCAGCGCCAGCACGGTGGCGCGCGCTTTGCGACTTCTGCGCCATGGCGATGCGGCGCAGAACTTGGATGCGCTGGCCGCCCGGCTGGGTGTGGGCGCGCGCCGGCTGCGTCAGCTATTTGTCAAGCATTTGGGGGCTTCGCCGCAGGCGGTGCTGCGCGTGCAGCGTCTGGATTTCGCGCGCCGGCTTATCGATGAGACGGCGCTGCCCATGGCCCAAATTGCCCACCACGCCGGCTTTTCTTCGATTCGCCGCTTCAACCAAGCGGTAAAAGATCGTTTTGGACAATCGCCAAGTCGTCTGCGCAATCCGCAGCGTCCCCTTTTTGAAACGCGCACCGACGAACTGGTTTTGCACCTGCCCTACCGGCCACCGTATGCCTGGGGTCCGCTTTTGACGTTTCTGGCCGGACGCGCCATTTCTGGCGTCGAATTCATTGACGAATCCTTCTATGCCAGAACTTTGACGCTGGGCCCGGCCACCGGCTGGCTAGAGGTTCGCCCCACGGCCGGTGAAGACAGCCTAACGCTGCGGCTATGCCTGCCACGACTGTCCGCCGGCAACTTGCTAATGGACGCAGTGGAGCAAACTCGAACCCTTTTTGATCTGGAAGCGGACGCGCTGCGCATCGCCGAACATTTAAGTACCGATCCAATGCTGGCTCCGCTTATTGCTGCCGAGCCGGGTTTGCGCGTACCCGGTGGCTGGAATGGTTTTGAGCTTGCAGTGCGAGCGATTCTTGGCCAGCAAGTCAGCGTCAAGGGCGCTACCACGCTGTGCGGACGTCTGGTTCGCGCCTTTGGGCAGCCGCTGTCCGCGCCGAGTGCGCGCTATCCGGCCCTTACGCATACCTTTCCAAGCCCGGCCGTATTGGCCACAGCCGACATCGCCAGCATTGGAATTCCCAAAGCGCGGGCCCACGCCTTAAATCAACTGGCGGCGCAGGTGCACAGCGGCGCCCTTGTCCTTCACGGCACGGCGGACGGCGCAAAGACCGTGCAAGACTTGCAAAGCATTTCCGGCATCGGCCCGTGGACCGCGCAATACATCGCCATGCGCGTGCTGCGCGATCCCGACGCCTTTCCCAGCACCGATTTGGTCTTGCAGCGGCTGCGGCCAAGCGCTTCCAAAGAGCTCGGTGAAAACTGGCGACCTTTTCGCGCCTACGCGGCGATGTATCTGTGGCGGTCAGCAGCGACCGCTGCGCAAGGAGTTCAGAAATGAGCCATCTTCCAAATCACATCTTGTTTCGTCGTACCTTCAGCTCCCCCGTCGGGACACTTGTCGCGCTAAGCTCGAATCAGGCGCTTTGCAGCCTGGAATTCGATTCTCCGGGGCGCCAGGATTTGCTTTCCGCTCGCCTGGCACGCTTTTATGAAAGCCCGCAGATTCAGGATGGCGAAACCGCGATTTTGGCGGCCACCGAGCAGTGGCTTGACAGCTACTTTGCGGGCCGCTTTTTGCCCGTGGCCTTCAATCTGGATCTACGCGGTACTCCGTTCGAGCTGCGCGTCTGGACGCTAATGCAGAGCATTGCCCCGGGAACCACCGCAACCTATGGCGAGCTGGCCCAGCGCCTAGGCAGCGCGGACGCAGCGCGCGCGGTCGGCGGTGCGTCTCGGCGCAATCCCATCGGAATTATCGTTCCCTGCCATCGCGTCATCGGCAGCTCGGGAGCGCTTACCGGATACGGTGGCGGCCTGCCTAACAAAGGCTTTTTGCTGAAGCACGAATCGGCGGCCGCTCCTTCACTTTTCGGAACTGGATTTGGGCCGAGGTCCAAAGGGCCGCACGTGCAAGCGGCAGCTCTTGGGCCAGACCGGTAGCGAGGTCGTGACCACCTCATCAGCATTTTCGACTTCGGCAATCAAAATGGCGTTATCGGCCACAGCCTGTACATGGCGATAGACGCCGTCCGCGCTTTTTTGCAGCTTAATCTGACTGTAGGTGTAGCCGCAATCGGTGCTGATCGCCAGGCGAACGCCGCGCGCCTCAGGCTGCGTACGCACCGTCACTTCCCCGGCGCGTCGTTCCAGAACCGGCGTCGCCAAGGGCGGCGCAAACGGACGCGGCGGTTGCGCCACATATTGCGCGACGAGGGCCCGCAATAAAAGCGCCCAGCGCGCGCTGAAATCCGCTTCGCGGTTGTAGCTGGCCTGCGGTCCGCAATAAGGAGGCTCGGCACCCGCCGGACAGTCTTTGGGACAGATAGATGCATCCGGACAATCAGCCGCTCGCGGCTGCCCCGGCATGCAGCGCGCCGGACAACCGCCGCCAAAATACCAGCCGTGATCGTAATCGGCCAAAAGCGCCAGTCCTTTTTGTTGGGCGCGCAGCGCGGCGTAGGTGCGCACGGCTTGTTCTAGGGGGAAGTACTCATCCTGCGCGCCAATCATCATATAGACCGCGCCTTTTTGCCGACGGGCATAGGCCAGCGGATCAAAGGCGCGAAAAAACGCCTGCGGTCCAGCATCGCGCGGCTGCAGGTGCCCCGACAAGATCAAGGCCCGCAGCCAGGTATCGGCGGTTGCTGCTTGCATTAGATCGCCGGCCGCGGCCACCGGAACCGCGACGCGAATGCGATCGTCGACTCCGTTGGCGACAAAAGTGGCCAGCCCGCCCAAGCTGAAGCCGGTCAGCGCAATGGCTTGCGGATCGACTTCGCTGCGAGTCTGTAGATAAGTAATCGCGCGCAAAATTGCGTAGACGTACGTATACAGCCAGCTTTGACGAACGTCAGGGCTGGCGGCAAAAAGCGCGCGCGGATCCTCTGGCGTTACCGCCAAGCCCTCGGAAGCGCCGAGTCCCGGGCCCGACAGCGACAGCGCCACCACATCCAGATTGCGGCAAAGCTGCACGACCGTGTTGGCATCCGCTTGTCCACCCAAGCCATGGGCATAAACCACCGCCGGCTTGCTATGCGCAGCATAGTCCCCCGGCGGAACCGCAACATACGCCTGAATGCGAATCGGATGCGCTGCGCCTTTGTCCCAAGCTGCTGAAGTAAAGCGTACTTCGAAAAAGTGCACGCCTTCGATCACTTTACGGCTGGCAATCACTTCATCGGCGGCCAGATCGCCGGCACGGCGCGCCGCGACCAGATCAAAGGAAGCCGGGCGGTAGGTGCAGCTCGCACAAAAGATGCACAAAACACCTAGAGCAAGCGCCAACCCAAATGTGTGGGATTTCATCCCCCCCATGCTACGGCAAATTTCTTTGGGCGCCCGTTGCCAGCGCAACAGGCATGCTTATGGTGACTGTCATACCCGACTGAAGCAAGAAAGATGCCGTCTGGGTAGTTTAGGAGACAATCAATGCGCGCCGATAAGTTCACCGCCAAGACCCGCGAAGCCTTACATGAAGCTCAGCAGCAAGCCAGCCGCAACGGCCAGGCCGAGCTGCTTCCCGAGCACATTTTGCTGGCACTGCTTTCGCAGGAGGGCGGCGTCGTGGGCGCCCTTTTGACCAAGCTCAATACTCGCGCCGGAAGTGATACATCCACGGGCATACGCGCCGATATGAATCCCGCGTGGATGCGCGAACAACTTGAACGCCATATTGAAAAGCTGCCGCGTAGCTCGTCAACGATCGATGTCGGATTGGCACGGCGCAGCCGCGATTTGATCGAAGCCGCCGAAAAGGAAGCCGATTCCTTCAAAGACGAATTTACGTCGACTGAACATTTTCTGCTGGCGCTCGTAGCCAAGGACTTTGGATTTCCCTCGAAGCTTTTGCGCGATGCGGGAATTAGCCATGACAAGGTGATGATGGCGCTTTCCGAAGTGCGTGGCTCGCAGCGCGTCACGGATCAGGATCCCGAAGGCAAATATCAGGCCCTGCAGCGTTATACCCGCGATGTGACCGAGCTGGCGCGCAAAGGCAAGCTCGATCCGGTGATTGGTCGCGACGAAGAAATCCGTCGCTCGATTCAGGTGCTGTCGCGGCGCACCAAAAACAATCCAGTTTTGATTGGCGAACCCGGCGTCGGCAAAACCGCAATCGTCGAGGGCATCGCCCAGCGCATCATATCGGGCGACGTGCCCGAAAGCCTGAAAGACAAGCGCATTTTGTCCTTGGATCTGGGCAGTTTGGTGGCCGGTACCAAGTATCGCGGCGAGTTTGAAGATCGCCTCAAAGCCCTGCTTAAGGAAATCGGCAACGCACAGGGCCACATCATTCTGTTCATCGACGAGCTGCATACCCTGGTCGGGGCCGGAGCCGCCGAAGGCGCTCAGGACGCCGCCAATATGCTAAAGCCGGCGCTGGCTCGCGGCGAATTGCGCTGCGTCGGTGCCACCACGCTTGATGAATACCGCAAGCACATCGAGAAAGACAAAGCGCTAGAGCGCCGTTTTCAGCCAGTTTTCGTCGGCGAACCTTCGGTGCTGGACACCATCGCGATTTTGCGCGGCGTCAAAGAAAAATACGAGGTGCATCACGGCATCCGCATTCGCGACAACGCGCTTTTGGCGGCGGCACGGCTGAGCGATCGCTACATTGCCGATCGCTTTTTGCCCGACAAAGCCATAGACCTTATCGATGAAGCGGCAGCGCGTCTGAAGATGGAAATCGATTCGATGCCGGCGCCGATCGACAAGCTGGAGCGCGCCCTTATCGGCCTGCAAATCGAAGAGCAGGCCTTGTCCAAGGAAAAAGATCGCGCCTCTAAAGACCGGCTGAAAGAAGTCGAGCGGGAAATCGCTGATTTGCGCGAACAAGTCAGCGAAATGAAGTCGCGCTGGCAAAGCGAAAAAGCCGTCATCGTCAAACTGCGCGAGCTAGCTGCAGAAATCGACAAAACCAAGACCGAAAGTGATTTGGCGCAGCGTCATGGCGAGCTAAATCGCGCCGCCGAGCTGCGCTACGGCAAGCTGCCGGATTTGGAAAAGAAGCTGGCCGAGCAGAACAAAAAATTCGCCGAGATTCAAAAACCCGGCGCTTTTTTGCGCGAAGAAGTCACCGAAGACGACATTGCCGCAATCATCGCCAAATGGACCGGCATTCCCGTCGAAAAAATGCTGGAAGGGGAAATGGAGCGGCTGACCCAGATGGAAAGCCGGCTGCAAAAACGGGTCATCGGCCAACTGCCAGCCATCACTGCGGTGTCTAACGCCGTCCGTCGCGCCCGCGCCGGATTGCAAGATCCCAATCGCCCCATCGGCAGCTTTATTTTCCTAGGACCGACCGGCGTCGGCAAAACCGAGCTCGGCCGCGCCTTGGCAGAGTTTCTGTTCGACGACGAAAACAACATGGTCCGTATCGACATGAGCGAGTACATGGAAAAGCACAGCGTGGCGCGGCTTGTCGGTGCCCCGCCAGGCTATGTAGGCTACGACGAGGGCGGTCAACTGACCGAAGCGGTTCGCCGTCGGCCGTATAGCGTCGTTCTGTTCGATGAAATCGAAAAAGCCCATCCCGATGTCTTCAACTTGCTTTTGCAATTGCTCGATGACGGCCGGCTGACCGATGGACACGGCCGCGTGGTCAGTTTCCGGAACACCGTGGTGCTTTTGACCAGCAACATCGGTTCGCAATTCATCTCGCAGGTAGAAGATCTGAATGATAAAGAGGTGCGCAAGAACATCGATGCAGCTCTGCGCGCCGCTTTCAAACCCGAGTTTCTCAACCGCATCGACGACATCATTGTCTTTCATCGCTTGGGCCGCGAGCACCTGGGCCAAATCGTCAAGATTCAGCTTGAGCGGCTGCGCAAGCTCTTGGCCGATCAAAAGCTCAACCTGGAGCTTACCGAGGGAGCGGTCGATTTGATCTGCCAAGAAGGCTACGATCCGGCATTTGGCGCCCGGCCGCTAAAGCGCGCCATCATGCGGCTTTTGCAAGACAGCTTGTCCAAAGAGATACTCGCCGGACGCTTCAAGGCCGGTGATACCATCTACGTAGATCGTGACGGTGACAAGCTGCGTTTTGGGCAGGTCGCTTTTAGCAATGACGGCAAGGCCGCAGGCAGTCAGGCCGAAGCCGGCCTTCTACAATAAGGGCGTCGCGCGGAGGATCGGATGGCACAGCAGGACCACTACAAGACTCTTGGAGTCGGCGAAAATGCGACTGCCGATGAGCTGAAAAAAGCCTATCGCAAGCTTGCCAAGAAATATCACCCGGACGTGACCGGCGGAGACAAGGCCAAAGAGGCTCGCTTTAAAGAAATCTCTTCGGCCTACGACGTACTGGGCGACGATAAAAAGCGTCAGGAATACGATTCGCAGCGCAAAAATCCGTTCGCCGGTGGCGCCGGCGGCGGTCCAGGGCCCGATTTCTCCGGATTTTCTGGATTTGGCGGGGGACGCGGGCGGCGCAGCAGCGGCGGCGGCGGCCGCATGAACATCGACCTTGAAGACATGCTGCGCAACTTCGGAATCAATATGGGCGAAGACGGCCCAGGCCCAGCCAGCGCCCGCAGCCCCACCGATCGAGGGCGCGGACAGGATGTGCAGGCGAATTTCGAGCTGACTTTTGGCGAAGCAGCCCTTGGCTGCGAGAAACCCGTGGTGCTAGAGCCGGGCACTTCGAGTGAACGCAAGCTGACCATTCGCATTCCGGCCGGCGTCGATGATGGCGAGACCATTCGTCTGCCCGGACAAGGTCGTCCAGGCAGTCATGGCAGTCCGGCCGGCAATCTGCTGATCAAAGTGACCGTACAGCCGCATCCGCGCTTTCGACGCAAAGGGGCCGATATTGAAGTCGAGGTCCCCATCTATATCGATGAAGCGGTTTTGGGCGGATCGATTGAGGTGCCGACCCTGGAAGGCACCAAAGCCACGGTCAAAATTCCGCCCGGAACCGCCAGCGGCACCCTTTTGCGTCTGCGCGGCAAAGGCGCCGGCAATCGGCAAGGCGGACGCGGTGACCTTTACGGCACAGTCCAGATCATTGTCCCCAAAGACATCTCTGAAGAAGCGCGCCAACTGATGAAGCGCTTCGCCGAACTGACCCGCGACAAGTAGCCGGTGCATTCTTTTGGACGCCGCATGTTTCGGCGGCACCCAAAAGTATCTAAATCACCGCCCCAAGCAGCGCTTTTAGGTAGTGGCCTTCGGGAAAACCTGCCGGTACCGGAAAATCCGGCGGCAGTCCGCGCTGATCGACCACCCGCAAAAAGCGGCGCGCCTGCCCTGCGCCATCGCCGAGCGCGTTCATCATGTCATCCATCGAGAACTTGGCGGCATTGGCCACGCAAAAAACCAGCGCGCCCGGGCGACATAACAAAAGCGCCGCCCGCACGAGCTCGCGATAATCGCGCTGTACGGAAAAATTCTTGTCGCGGTCTTTACCCGCTGCCGGCGCTGCGGAATTTCGATCGCGATCTCGACTCATAGGCGACGAAGAATTTCGGTCGCGGTCTCGCCCCGGACCTGCACCTACAGGCGCCGCCGCCGCGCCCTGGCTATGAGAAAATGCCGGCGGATCGATGATGACCATATCGAAATGGCGCCGCCGCTCGGCCATGCGGGCCATCACCGCCATGACATCTCCGGCGATAAATTCGTGACTGCTTTCGGAAAGCCCGCTAAGCACCAAGTTGCGCCGCGCCCGCGCATGCGCCCGCGATGACAAATCCACCGAGACGACCTCGGATGCGCCGCCAAGAGCGGCGTACATCGACAGCGCCCCGGTATAACTGAACAAGTTTAGCACTCGGCGCTCACGCGCATAACCGGCGACAAGCTGCCGTCCGAGCCGCAGATCCAGAAACAATCCAGTACTAAGGGGCGCGGTGACATCGACTGCAAAACGCAAACCGCCCTCGATGACTTCCAGCTCTACCGGTGCCGTCGCGCCACGTACGAGCTCTGCCGGTTCTCGCGGTCCCTCGCCGCCGAGCGGTCGAAAACGTCGCTGCATGTAGATGCCGCGCGGCTTGTAAACCTCATCGAGCGCATCGAGCAGCACCGCTAGATGCGGCTCAAGCGAGCCCGAGTACAGATGTATCACGAGATACTCGCCGTAGCGATCGACGGTGATTCCCGGCAAATAGTCCCCTTCGCCATGAATTACACGGTAGGCATTGCACTCGGCGTTTGCCGAAAGCGGCATTGCGCCGGCCGATGCCGCGGCCAAAGGCCCGACCGCCGACTGCAAAAGCTGCGTCCGCAACTGCGCTGCTGCACGCACCCGCCGCGCAAATGCCGCGGCATCTAGCGCCTCGTCCGGATCGCGGCTGAGGACGCGCACGGCAATGGGACCATCGGGATCGTAAATTCCGCGGGCCACGAAGGTGCCATCCGGGTCGTGCAGTTCAACCGCCTCCCCTTTGGCAGCGTGTACCGGCCTATCGCCCATGGTGTCGCGAAACACCCAGGGATGACCAGCGCGCAGCCTATACGCGGCATCGCTTGGTATACGCAGCGTGCCGCGGCGTACCCGCGGCGACGGCAAACTGCTGATGTGACGCTCGGCAGACCGCGGACCGCGAGGCGATTCCATAGAAAAAGAGGGACGCGACATGGCGCGCAGCATAAGGGCACGCTGCCGCCCCTGCAAGAGCCTCGCAAAGGACTTGACAAAGATGCAGCCTGAAATAAAACCGCGATGCACGCGCACACGCGCCTTCATCAAACCTAAATCAAAGAGGAGACGGCGTTCCCAGGGCAGGCCCTCGGAGACGGCCTGTCTGGGTGGTATATATGTCGAATCAGAGCTCCGGCCAAAAACCGGCAAGCAAGTCGCCCCCAACTCCGCCGGCTAGCGCCCAGCGCAGTGGCTCTTTCCGTCGTGAGAGCATGGACGACTTGCTCGACGACTTTATTGCCCGCGCCAACCAGCGGCTGGCCTCTGAAAAAAGCCGCAGTTGGGATCTTTTGCCGGTCTCACAGCCGGTGGTGTCCGGCTCACAGCCGCCGGCGCCGAGCGCTAAACCGTTCGCAGGAGGCTCGCTTCCCCCGATCCCAAGCTCGCTGCCAAAGGTGCCGGGATCGCGGCCGGTGATTTCGCAGCCTGTCGTTGCGAAAAAGCTTCCGGAAAAACTTCCAGAAAAACTTGAAGAGCTCGATGAAGGATGGCTGGACGAGTTTGCTGATGCTGCGAGTTTGCAAGACAAAGACAAGCCGACCGTAGCCATTCATACCGCGCCACTTGCCGTAGTTGCTTCGCAGGAAGAAGTCAGCGCGCCGGCAGAAATTCGCGCAGAGGAACCGCCGACCGCGATTTCCACTTCGGCAGAAACTGCTGCACCGCCGCCCGGAGCTGCCGCGGCCCAGGCTGTAGACAACGCAGATCCTGTGCCGACGGCCGACAAAATTGACACGGCCCCGAGTGCGCAGCCAGAGGCCATAGAGCCGACGCCGACCTTGGTAGCTCCTTCACCCGCGACGGTGGTCCCCCAGCCTAGCGGCCCGGTAGCGCTGTCCAGCGATAACCAGGGACGCGGCAAGCGCAACAAAAAGCAGCGCGCAGAGGAACGACGCTTGGCCGCGGCAGCCGCCACGGCGACGGCGGAAGCGGAGCCCGAGCTGGAACCGGCTGCGCCGTCTTCTTCGTCGGCATCCATAGCTTCTGCACCAGCCGCGGTTGTGCTCAATGCCGACGACAATGCAGCATCGCCCAGCCGTAACCAGGGCCGTCTCAAACTGCTTTTCGGCATTGCCTTGGGCGTAGGGCTTACGGCAGCGGCAGTGCTCTATTTTCAATCGAGCCCATCGGAGAAAACCCAGCCTGCCGCTACGGGAGCATCGCCAGTGCCGGTTGCTCCAACACCGACGGCCGCGCCGGCAGTCGCCCCGCCAGCGCCAGAGCCGGCACAACTAGCCCCCCCGCCTCAAGCCGTGGAGCCCAAAGCACCGGCACCGGCGCCGCAGCCAGCGCTGCCCAAAGCACCAAAACCGGCACCGGCGGAGATATCAGCCAAACCGGAGCCTGCTGCAACGAAAGCACCGGCAGTTACATCCCCCCCTGAAGCAAAGCCCGCGGCCGTGCCGCCGCCGGTACCGACCAAGCCAGCTTCGGCTGCTGAGGAAGCGCCAAGCGCTGACAAGCCTGAGGAAGCGGCAGCAGAACCCGAAAAAATCGACAAACCGGAACAGGCGGCTCGCCACAAGGCAGAAAGATCCGGTAAAACTGCCACAAAAACCGAAGCGGCAAACAAATCGTCGGAAAAACCGCTGAAGAAATCGTCGGAAAAAGTTGCAGACAAATCGTCGGAAAAAGTCCCGGAAAAGGCAGCAGAAAAGCCCAGCCGCCCGACACGGACGATCGAAAAGGAAACCAAGCCCAAAAAGGACGAGTCTTGGATCGATCCGTTTGCCCAATGACAAGCCAAGCGATTTTTCACTTGGCTCGGCTACTGACTAGACCCCAACAACGAGGCACTCGCATGCGCCAGTTCACAAGAATGATTCTCGTCGCGGCCACCGCGGTTTTGGTGTTGGCCAGCCCAGGGCGCAAAAACGCGGCGCGGCCCTTTGGGCTGGGCGAAGGCGCGGCCATGGCGCAAGCAGAGGATCCCGAGATCGTCAATCAGGCCAAGGCCCACTTTAAGGCGGGCCAGGATGCTTTTGCCGCTGGGAAGTACGACGTGGCCATTCGCGAACTGAAACGCGCCTACGTGCTGAAGCGCTTTCCGGCCATTTTGATCAACATCGCCACGACGTACCGCAAGACCAAAGACTACGACATGGCGCTTTATTTCTACCGCAAGTTCTTAAGCGAAGCTCCGGCCGATGACAAAGCGCGCAGCAAGGCCGAAGCCGAGATGGCCGAGGTCGAGCAAGAGCGTGTAATGGCCAATCAGCCAGCGCCGGCTGCCAAGCCCGCCGTCGAAGTGGCCAAATCGGCGCCCAGTGCCGCTCCTGCGCCAAGCGCGCCGAGCAAGCCGGCCAATGCCAGCGTGGCGACAGCCAGCAGCGCCCCCAAATCCGCAGCCAGCGAGCCGAGCGAAAGCTCCAAATCCGAAGCGGCACCAGCCGTCGCGGCCGCCCAAAACAAGCCGGTCACCGAATGGTCGCATATTCCCATCGATGCAGTGCCCCCCGGAAAGCCGGTAGATGTACGGGTGCAAATGCCGGTGATGAAGTCGGTCAAAGTGAAGGTCTACTTTCGCACCGAAGGCCAGGCACAGTTTGATTCGCTAGAGCTCAAACGTCGCGGCAGCGAAAAAATCGCCCGGCTGCCCGAGTCGGTCACGCAAGGACGAACGTTTCAGTACTATCTGGAAGCGCGCGACAGCGCCGGTACTTTGATCAAATCTTCGGGCAGCGACGCAAGTCCAAACATCGTGCTGATTGAAACGGCGGCGCGGCCGCAACTTGTGGATGCTTCCGGGGTCGAAGACAGCAGCGAAGAAGACGAGCCCGCCCGGCGCGTCAAAACCGGTCCCAGCCGCGATATCGAAAACGAAGTCGTCCGCTTTGATATCGCCAGCGCCAAGCAGCAAAAAGCCGCCGAAGAACGCCGCGCAGAGCAGCGCGCCAAAGCTCGCGACAAAAAGCCCTCGCCGCTGCATGCCATGGGCTGGGCCGGGGTCGGCATTGGGGCGCTCGGAGCCGGTGCGCTGATTGGCGGCTTCACATTTCTTGGTCTGGCCGCCAAAGATGCGGCCATCGTGTCGGCTGATTCGCGCTGCGACAACGCCAAGATGCGCTGTTTGTTTTACGGTCCGAATCCCGATCCAATGCTCAACAAGGCGCCAAATCCGTCCAGCAGCGCCTACGAGCAGCAAGGCAAACTGTACGACAAGGTCGGCATTGCGCTGACCGCTGTCGGAGGCGTGACCATGGCCGCTGGCGCCGGGCTGCTTATCGCGGATCTTGTGCGCAACAAACACCGCACCGAACAGGCCCGAACCGGAAAGAAATTGCAGGCCCAAAACGGCGCGGCAAAAACCGATACGGTCTTTTCGCTGCTTCCGGTGGCCGGCCCAGCCGGCGGCGGATTCGTCGGCGAACTGGATTTCTAAAGGAAAAGCTCGATGCGTATTGCTGCCCTCTCATTTGTACTGCTCGGCATCGCCTTTTTGGGCTGCTACAAGCCCGACTATGCCGCGAATCCAGACGCCCAAATGGCCTTTCGCTGCCACAAATCGGATACGCCAGCTTGTCCGGTCGGCTTGGCTTGTTGCAAAGACGGCATCTGCGGCGACGCTCTGGCCGACAGCGATGAAGGTTGGTGCATTCCGCCGCTGCCTCCGGTGGACATGACCATCACGCCCATCGATTTTTGGCCATTTCCCGCCAAGACTAACTACTACAGCGGGGTCTACGCCCCGCTGCCGCTGACCGGATACGACGAGCACAACCAATGGCGCTGCACTCGAGATGACACGAGCGAAAAGCCCTCGGATGCCGTTTTGCATATGCTCGAGCCCAATGATTTTCCGGCGCAGGCCATCGTTTTGCCAAACCCACTGCCCAAGGATTTACCGCCTAGCGACCCGGGCTCGCCTTATCAGATTTGTCCGGACAAAACGGCGCCCGATGCGCCGGATGTGGACGTCTACAAGTTCGGCCTGAGCGCCAAAGGACGCGTCATCGCCAAGATCAAATATGAGCTTGTCAAAGGCGACCTGGACCTGTTTGTCTTTCGCAAAGACAACGATCCTGATACGGGAAAACCGCGGCTGACCCTCATCGGCCAGGACACAAGCGCCGCAGACGACGGTTGCGTCGAACTTACCGATCTGAAAGCGCTGCAGCCTTCCGAAGCTTATTACGTCGTGGTGCGCGGCGCACCCTTGTCGCCGGAGCAGCGCAATAAGTTCACGATGAACAACTACAACCTGAAGGTATTTTTGGTCGATACCTCCGGCCAAAGCTGCAAGCCAAAGGATATGGGTCCCTAATGACGCCGCTGACCGGTGCCTGGCTAAACCTGGAAGAGCAGACGGCCTTTTTGGCGCAAAAGCTACACAAAGTGGCGCTTTGTCAAACCGAGCGCCTGCTGTTTGACCTGTATTGCCTGGAACCGGCGCAGGCTCAGAAGGTGCATGCGCATGAAAACATCGACAAGGTATATGTCGTGTTTTCGGGCCAGGCGACCGTACAGCTTGGCGATGAAGCACGTCCGCTCAAAGCCGGTCAAGCGGCCTTTGCACCGGCTGGGCTGCCCCACGGAGTGCGCAACGACACCGCGGAGCGGGCCACGGTTCTGGTTTTTCAAGCCCGGCAGGTCTAAATGTCGGCGCCCCTTGAGCTTGGAATTGACGAGGCCGGCCGCGGCCCAATTTTGGGGCCGCTCGTCGTCGCTTGCGTGGCGCTAAAACCGCCAGCGGCGGAGCGTCTTTTGGCGCTTGGCGTTGCCGATAGCAAATGTTTCGGCGCCGGCCCGCGCGCCCATACCATTCGACAAAAACTTTGCGCCGCGATCGCCGAGCATGCCGCGCATGTCGCAGTCTCGATCATCGAAGTGGAGGAAATCGACGCCAGGGCCGGGCAGCTAAACCACCTGGAACGCGAACATGCGGCGACGCTTATCGCGGCGGCGCCGCCAGCAGCACGCATCGTTGCCGATGGCGCCAATTTATTTCGGCCGCTCGGCGCAAGCTTTGCAAATCTTTTGGCCGTGGATCGCGCTGAGCAGGATTATGTATCCGTCGCCGCCGCCTCAATCATTGCCAAAGTGAAGCGCGATGAGCTGTGGCTTGCGATTTGCCGCCGCTACCAGCCCGAGTTTGGCGAGCTTTTAGACGGACATGCCGGCGGTGGATACCTAAATGCCGTCACGCGGCGCTTTTTGCGCGCCTACTGCGGTCGCTACAGGCGCATCCCTCCCGAGGGCCGACGCAGTTGGCCTTGGGCTTTCGTCGCGGATCTGCTGTCGGATTCCGCGGCCCCTGGACCTTGCTTTCCGGAACTGCCCGGACTTGGTTAAGCCTTGGATCTACACGTTTTAGGAATTGATCTAGAGCAAAAACGCGTCTGGGTCCGCGCGCAAGATGCCAGCGGGCAAAAAACCGCGGAACTTATGGGCCCGGCTTACGAGCGGGTTATTTCCGCCGCACAGCCGTTTTTAAGTTGGGCGCACGGACAATTGCCGGCTTCGGCGCGCACACCGCGTGACGCCACCCTTTTGGCCTTTGAAGCCAACGCGCTTTCGCGATCGCTGCAGCTTTGGTATCTGGCCGAACGCGCCAACGTCGCCGAAGCTCCCAGTGCCGTCTCGCCCGTGCGCAGCTTGTGTAGCGGCGATTACAACGCTCAGCATCTCCTGCTACGCGAAGCGGCGCGCACGGCCCTGCGCGAACTGCGTCCGCGTCTTATCGAGCCCGCCAATCTGCCTTTTGACGCTCGCTGGGAATACTGCTATCAGCACGGCGGCGACGGTTGGGATCTGGGCCGGGTGCCGCCACCGCTTGTGCGCGGCCTTAACCACCCATCCTGGCGCTTGCAAAAAGGCGAACGGGCGCTGGTTATAGGTTGCGGCCGCGGACACGAAGCGCTGCTACTTGGACATGCGGCGCAAAAAAATGCGGCGCAAGTGGTCGCCATCGATATCGCCCCGACGGCAGTGCGCATTACCAAACAGCGAGCAGAGGCGGACGGACTTGGCGCTGTTTTGCATGCCCACGCCACGGATCTTTTTGAGCGAGAGGATTCGGTTTTGCAGGCCGGTGCTTATGATCTTTTGGTCGAGCACACTTGCTATTGCGCAATTTCTCCGACGCGCCGCGATGAATATGCGGCGGCCGTGGCGCGGCTTTTAAAGCCCGATGGAAGGCTTATCGGCCTCTTTTACTGTCACGACTATCCAGACGGCCCGCCCTATGGGTCCACGTCGGACGAAATTCGCGATCGGCTGAGCAGCGACTTTGTGCTGGAGCACGAGGAAGTTCCGAGCGATTCGATTCTGTCCCGCGCTGGTCAGGAATGGCTGATTGTGGCCCGGCGCAAAGCCCGGCACATGGAATAGCGCCCTTGGAGAAACTTCGTTCAAAGCCGCTTTTAGCGCGGCTACGCGAACCACGGCCGCTTTTGTGGGACGGCGGAGTGGGCACGGCACTTATCAAACGCGGGCTCGATTTGCAGCGCGAGTCGCCAGAGGATTGGCTGCTTTCTCATCCGCGTGAGGTCGCCGCCGTACACGCCGATTTTGCCGCAGCTGGCGCCGATGTGGTGCAGACCAACACCTTCGGGCTCTTGCGCCGTATGGTTGCTGCGGAAACAGCCTCCGCACAGGCCGCTTTGTCGAACTGGCAATCGCTCGCCCGCACCGCCGTGGCCCTGGCTGCGCAAGGAGCCCAAAGCCGTAGCGGTGAACCGGCTGCGGTGGTCGTCAGCCTTGGGCCCTGCGGCTGGCAGACGGGCAGCAGCGCAGCGGCGCCACTTTCGGCGCGGCGCTTGGCGAAGCTTGGCGAAGAGCTGGCGGCATTTTTTTCGACCCAGGCGGTGCAGGGATTGCATCTTGAAACTTGCTGTGATCCAGTTGAGCTACGTACGCTGCTACAAGGCCTTCGCGCCGGCGCCCCCGATTTACCACTTTTGGTTTCGCTGACGCTAAGCCCCGGTCAAAGCGGCCTAGAGACGCCGCTTGGCGTTCCGCTTTTGCGCATGCTGCAAGAGCTAGAAGCAAATCCGCCGGAGCTCGTCGGCATCAACTGCTCCCTGCCGGCCCGGCGCATGCGGAAAGCGGTGGTCGCGCTTTCTAATTGGGTCGAAAAACGGGCGCGCAGCGGCGCGGCGCCCTTGGCGATTTTGGCGCAGCCGCAAGTCGATCAAGCCCCCCCTGACTGCAAACGCAAGCGAGCCGACGAAACGCCCGAGCAATTTGCGCGCGCCTTGCTTGACCTTCTAGATGCCAAGCCCGCCGGACGCGATTTTGGCGACAGCACAAAAGACGAGTTTTTTGGCCCTGCCGAATCGACCGCCTGGGAAGGCCGCGCCGACGCGGTAGGCGGCTGCTGCGGCTGTAGCGCCGTCCACATTGCCGCGGCCCGCGCAGCCATCGATTGTGCTTTTTAGTTTCCTTTCCGGGCCTAAGCTAGCTATGTAGTAGTTTATCGTTAAAAGGAGGACAGGCTATGCTGACGCTTATGGCAGCCCTGCGGGTGCTGCTCGCCACGCTGCTCAGCTCCGCCCCCGTGGCCATAGAATCGGGCTTGGCTGCGGTCTACGGATACCCGGGCGACCACCTGACTGGTGGTCCGCTCGCGTGTACCGGCAAGGTATTGCGGCCTACCGATCGGGTGTGCGCCCATCGCACGCTACCTTGCGGAACGACCTTGGTCATTCAAAGTCTGCGCAGTCGGCGCATCGCCACCTGCCAGGTGCTCGACCGCGGACCCTATGGAGCCCGCTTGCCAAGCGGGCGCTTCGTCATCAAAACCCATTCGCAGGAACGTGGAACTTGGCGCGGGGTGGTGGATCTTTCTCCCGCGGTCGCTCGCATGCTGGGCGTGCACACAAGCGAGCCAGTTCGGCTATTTTACATGCCTTCTCATTCCACCAAGGCAAGTGCCTCGAAAAAGAAGCAGGCGTGCTCGCATGCTTTTCAGCGAGGTTACAAGCGAGCTTGCACGACCGGGCCGCACAGCCCTAGGGTAAATAAGCATGCCGCACACTACCGTTCCTCGCACCGCCGGCAGAATTTGGAGCAGCCGCTGGTTTCTACCCGGAGCACTCGGCGCAGCGGCCGGGCTGGAGTTTTTGCTGAATCGACTGGCCCAGCCGCTTTTGGCAACCCTTGGTGCCAGTCGTATACGACTGTCCTGGCTGAATCTTACTCATCTTAGCCAGTTCGCGCTGAATCTGGCCACCGTGCTTGGAATCATGGTGGTGGTGCAGTTGCTGGTGCGCGCCGTTTTACCGGGTCAGGTGGCCAGCCGACCGATGGGTCGAGTGTCTGTGCTGGCCATGGGGTTTTTGTTTTGCGGCTTGGCGCTGTTGCGCGTGTTTTTTCCCGAGGCTTGGGTGGCGTCGCTTATCGATCTGCGGCGCGCCCAATGGTTGGCGCAGCTTTCCGCCGTCTGCCTGTCCTGCCTCGTGGTGATTGGACTTTGCACCCGGCCCATTGCTGAAATCAGAGGACGGCATCGCCTGGGAGTACTGTTTTTGCTGATGCCTCCACTTTTGCTGCTTGAGACGCAGTGGGGCGTTCTGACTAACATACATGCCCTTTCGCGCTATGGACTTTTGACGCTGATCTATGGCCCAGTGGTCGCGCTGGGAGCAATTGGCGGCGGCGCGCTGTTTTTGCTGAAGCGGCCGGCATCACGCAGACGCCGCCTCTTGGCGATAAGCAGCGCCTTTTTCGCCACGATGCTGATGTCGGTTTTTTTATACCGGCTGCCAGTCATCACGACGCGAATCATTGCAACGACTATCGATCTGAGGCTGCCGCCGCAACCCGAGATGTACACGGTCTATCTGCTGAGCCTATGTTTTTGGGTTTATGCGGTGGTGGCGCTGGGGCTCGGAACTTTTTACGAACGCTCGCGCGGACTTGGGATTTTGCTGATTGGCCTTTCCGGATGTCAGTCGCGCACCTTGCACCAAATGCTGTTTTATTTGACCGGACTATTATGCGTGGCCGAAAATTTACTGGCACAAGCTCCGCATCAGATACGGCGTCTGCGCCGCAATCCGGACAGCGCCACCGCCAACGTGCCGAGCAGCGCTGCGTAGCTAGCCAGCTCGTTTCCCTGCAGGCTTTTAGACGACGAAATCGCTGCCACAGCACATCCGCCAAGATGGCTGTCGCAGGCGGCGCCTAGCGGTCGACCATCGCGTCCAAAATGTCCGCTTGGCGATAGCTCCTGATCGGGGTTACTGACCGTGGAACAATTGTCGCAAACATCGCCGACGCCATCGCCATCGCGGTCTTTTTGGTCGGGGTTTGAAATCGCCGCACAATTGTCGCAAGCGTTGCCGATGCCGTCGTGATCGTCGTCGGCTTGATTGGCGTTTTGGGCGTTTACGCAGTTGTCACAGATGTCCGGCCGACCGTCACCATCTGAATCAGCACCGATATAGCCAGCGCCCGGACACGCCGGACACGCATCACCGACGCCGTCGTGATTGCTGTCGAGCTGGTCGGGATTTATCACTTCTGGACAATTATCGCAGGCGTCGCCGATGTGGTCGCCATCGCTATCTGTCTGGCTTGGATTGCTGCGCATGGGGCAGTTGTCGCAACCATCGCCAAAGCCATCGCCGTCGCTGTCTATCGCAAGCATAGACGAGCAAACCCCTAACTTACCAAACTGTGCCACATAATCGTCGCACTTTCGCGTCGGCGGCATCTTGGGCAATTGCGGCGGCGTGCAGCTATTGTCGTTCATCTGATAGTGAATGCAGTTATTGCCTTCCTGATCCCGCGCAATGCCATTGCAATTGACATCGTCGGCCAGGGCGGGCTGCACCATCGCCAACAGCAGGGCTGCCACCCACCACGCGAACACCGTTTTGGCCTGTAGGGCTACAGCGAAAGCCGGTACACGCAAATAAGACATAATAAACTAGTTATATCCCATACTAAAATATTCGAGTTGTGAAATAATACTCGGGCCGGGTTCCTGGAGGGATTCTCTTGTCAATGAGCCCTTTTCATCATTGGTTTCGTAGTCATGGCATCGGCTGCTTGTTCAGCTTGCTCTGTGTGTATGGCCTGCACGGAGAGGCTCACGCGCAGGCCGATCGCAACAACTTCAACACCTCGACTTGGGATATGCAGCTTTTTCGGCCCGCCATCGATTCGCGCGGCTATGTGACGATCAATTCGTCACGCACGATGGGGCATCTGGATTTTTCGATAGGGCTCGTCGGCACCTGGGCGTTTCAGCCGATGTACATGCAGCTTGACGGTGGCCAGGCCTATCCGGCGACGGGGATGACGGTCACAAATACGCGAACCTTTTCGGTGGACCATTTGGTCACGCCGCAGCTCATGTTCGCGCTGGGTCTGTTTAAGCATTTTGAGATCGCGCTTGGCGTTCCCATTGGCATTGTCATTGGCAAACGGCAAGTGTGCGACGGGAATAGCGACAACTGCCACGGCTACGAAAACTCCGGCACGTCGGATCAACTGCGCTACTCCAAAGTGATGGTCGGCGACCTGCCTATACACCTAAAGGGTAGAATTTTAGATCCCACCGCCACCTACAGTAAGCGCTTTGGCATCGCGGCGCTGTTTTCGGTGTATCTGCCGATTTCCCGCTGGGCCCAAAACGACGCCGTTCGCACCTTCATCGCCGAGGACAACGTCACGCTGCGACCGCAGCTAGTTCTTGAGCGCGAATGGGACGAAGGCCGGCGCTTTCGCACCGCCATCAATTTCGGGGCGCTCGTGCGCTTTGGCAGCCAGCAGTTTACCGATATCGGCAAGCAGATTCCCATTACCACAAACAACTTCTGTTTCCCCGATGACACGCTGAATTCGACTTCGGCGGCCTGCGGCACGGGGCTAAGCCGCTCGATAGGCACGCAGCTTACCTACGGCCTGGGCATTGCCGCGGGGCTGGTCAAAGATCGTTTGGACCTGATGGCGGAAATCTACGGCTATGCCGACGTCACCGGACAACAAAAGGCGACTCCGCTAGAGGTGCTCGGTGGACTAAAGGTCTACTTGGCGCAAAATTCATTTCTGATGTTTGGCGCCGGCGCCGGGGTAATTGGCAACGGCGGCGAACAGACGGGCAGCCCGCGCGTTCGAGCCTTTTTGGGCATCGTCTACGAACCGCGCATCGGCGATCGCGACGGCGATGGCATTCGCGACAACGTCGATCAGTGCCCCGATCAGCCCGAAGATATGGACGGCTTCGAAGACAGCGATGGCTGTCCCGAGCTAGACAACGACAACGATGGCATTCCCGATAGCAAAGACAAGTGTCCCTTGGTCAAAGGCACTTGGGATCATCAGGGTTGCCCGGCGGACGGCGACCGCGATAGCGACGGCATTCCTGACAGTCAGGACAAATGCCCCGACGATCCCGAAGACATCGACGGTTTTGAAGATGACGACGGCTGTCCGGAACTAGACAACGATCAGGACGGCATCAACGACAACCTGGACCGCTGCCCGAACGAGCCCGAGGACAAGGACGGCTTTGAAGATGCCGACGGCTGTCCGGAACTGGACAACGACAAGGATCGCATCCTCGACAAGCAAGACAAGTGTCCAAACGAGCCCGAGACCTATAACGGCGTCGAAGACGAAGATGGTTGCCCCGACGCCGAAAAAGGCCGCGTCATGCTGACCAAGGGCAAAATCATGATTCTTGACAAGGTCTACTTTGACACCGGCAAGACCACCATCAAGCCCATCAGCTTTCCGCTGCTTGATGCGGTCAGCGCGACCCTGAAAGGCAATCCGCAACTGGAGCTCGTTGAGATTCAGGGCCACGCCGACGAGCGCGGCAACGACGACGCCAACCTGCGGCTGACGCAGGGCCGTGTGCAGTCGGTCAAGGAATACCTGATGAAGCAAGGCATCGACGAAAACCGTCTGGTTGCGCACGGCTACGGCGAGACCCGCCCGCTGTGCAACGAACACAACGAAGCCTGCTGGGAGAAAAACCGCCGCGTTGAGTTCGTCATTCTAAAGCCAGCCACCGAAGGCAGTTCCGACACTCCGCCTCCGCCGCCCCTGCCGCTGCCCGAAAAAGAAAGCGGCAAATCCAAGAAAAAGAAGAAGCACAAGTAAAGAGCCTTGCTGCTCAGCCCGGCAGCGGCGTAGACTCCCTGCCGCGCCGAGACAGCTTGTCCGTTTTCTGTCGCGTAGCGACCATTTAGCGGCGCAGGACCACCATGCTAGGGACGCTACTTAAACCAGACTACGAAAAGCTCATCCGAGAGAAGGATTGGAAAAATCTGCGCGAGGCCTTTGCCGACCTCGATCCGCCGGATTTGGCCGAAATTCTAGAGGATTTTCCGGTTCAGGACAGCGCACTCGTGTTTCGCATCCTGCCGCGCGATCAGGCGGCGGTAATCTTCGAATATCTGCCGCTAGAGCTGCAAACAAAGCTCGTGCAAAGTCTGGGCGATGGCGAACTCGTCAAGATTCTGAACGAGATGGCGCCCGACGACCGTACCCGCCTGCTGGAAGAATTGCCGCCCGAAGTGACGCGGCGGGCGCTGGCCGGACTTTCTCCGTCCGAACTGAAAATCGCTCGGCAGCTTTTGGGCTATCCCGAAAATTCCGCGGGCCGTTACATGACGCCAGAGTACATGGCGGTGCGCCCGGGAATGTCGTCGACCGAAGCCCTAAACTACATTCGCAAGCACGGCAAGCACAGCGAGACGCTAAACGTCATTTATGTCACCGACGATAAGGGCAAGCTGCTCGACGACCTGAAGTTGTCGACGCTGGTCATGGCGGACCCGGAAAAAAAAGTTCGCGACTTAAACGACGGCCAGCTTTTAAGCATTCCGGCCACCGCCGGCCGCAATGAAGTCGTCGCGGCGTTTGAAAAATACGATCGGGTGGCGCTGCCGGTGACCGACTCGCAGGGAGTTCTGCTCGGCATCATTACCATCGACGACGTGCTCGACGTTGCCGAAGAAGAAGCCACAGAGGACATTCAAAAACTCGGCGGTATGCAGGCTCTGGAAGCGCCGTACATGGACAGCTCGTTTTTAGACATGATCAAGAAACGAGCGGGCTGGCTTTCGGTGCTGTTCGTCGGTGAAATGTTTACCGCGACGGCCATGGGCTATTTTGAACACGAGATTGCGCGGGCCGTGGTGCTGGCGCTTTTTGTACCGCTTATCATCAGCAGCGGTGGCAATTCCGGCTCGCAAGCGACTTCGCTCATCATTCGTTCGCTGGCCGTGCGCGAGCTTGAGCTGCGTGATTGGTGGCGCGTCGCCGGCCGAGAAGCCTTGTCGGGCTTGGTACTGGGCTCGATTCTGGGCATCATCGGATTTTTCCGCATCGCCTTTTGGCCGTCTCGGCAGACGCTTTATGGGCCGCACTACCTGTGGGTCGGCGGAGCGGTGGCGCTTAGCCTAGTAGGCGTTGTGACCTTTGGAACGCTGTGCGGTTCGATGTTGCCTTTTGCGCTGCGCCGTTTGGGCCTAGATCCAGCGGCGGCCTCGGCGCCCTTTGTCGCCACACTCGTCGATGTGACCGGGCTTATCATCTACTTCAGCACCGCCAGTATGTTTCTGCACGGTCTGCTTCTGTAGCTGCGGCCAATCCGTCGGCGATTCGACTACGTTGCAAAAAATCTGCGGAGCCTGCGCAAACTCGCAAGCTCCGCAGATTTTGGCAGTGCTTTACGCGGGGCTGACCGATTGCAGATCGCGGGTCAAAACGCGACCAAGCGCCGCCAGAAGCGGGCCGGGCCGGGGCACTGCTCCTTGCCCCAAGTAGGCCAAATCAAGCAGCAGGTCGCTATACGTGGCGACGTCATCGCTGCCCGGGCGCGTCGTAAACAGGTGGGCCAAGTGCTTGACCAGCGAGCTTTTGGGATTGATCTCCAGAATCGGCTTCTGCGCCGACACTTTTCGACCGGCGCGTAGCAGCAATTGCTCAAGGTGCGGCCCCATGTCGCCTTCGTCGGCCACTAGAACGCTGGGGCTTTCCGCCAAGCGATTGGACAGACGAACTTCCTTCACTTGCTCTTGCAAATGAACGCGCAGATGCGCCAAAAGCCCGCCCAGTTCTTTTTCATCCGCCGGAGCGCTTTCCGTCTTGGCTTCCTCTGCGGCGGGCGGCGGAGTGGTCAGCTTTGGCGGCGTAAAGTCGCCTTTGTGAATCGGCCGCAGTTTCTTTTTGTCAAACTCGGTCAGCCCCTGCACCACCCATTCGTCGATGGGATCGACGAGCAAAAGCACATCCACGCCGAGCTTGCGCAGCGCTTCGATGTGCGGACTGGCTTCGACAATCGGACGCGACGGACCGGTGATGTAGTAAATATCTTCCTGACCTTCGGGCATGGCCGCGATGTACTCAGAAAGCGAGAGGCGCTTGTCGCCGGCCGTCTTCAAACTTTGCCACAGCGTCACTTCGGCGATGCGCTCGCGGTTGGCGGTGTCTAAAAACAGCCCTTCTTTCAAAACACTGCCGAACTCGTCGAAAAAGGCGCGGTATGCTTCCGGTTTCTCGTTCTTGATGCGTTTGAGCTCGTCGAGAATCTTTTTGACCAGTTGCTTCTGAATGGCGCTGATGACTTGATTCTTCTGCAGAATCTCGCGCGAGACGTTCAGCGGCAGATCATCGGAGTCTACAACCCCGCGCACAAAGCGCAGCCACGGCGGCAAAAGCTCCTCGGCATGATCCAGAATAAAGACCCGCCGAACGTAAAGCTGCATGCCGTGCCGCTTGTCGCGATCCATCGCGAAATCAAACGGCGGCTTCGACGGAATATAGACGATGGCCTGAAACTGATAAGGCGCATCCAGGCTGATGTGCAAGCGCCCAAGCGGTTCATCCTCGACAAAGCCGCCGGCCAATTCTTTGTAAAAGTCCTTATATTCCTGCTCGCTGACTTCCGACGGGCGCTTGGACCACAAAGCGGCGCCGCGGTTCAATTGGCGCTCGCCAACTTTGATGGGCCACTTCACATAGTTCGAGAACTGCTTGACGATGTTTTCCAGGCGCCAGTCTTCGAGAAATTCCGCCGCATCGTCATTTAGATGCAGCGTCACCGTGGTGCCTATACGCCGCCGATTGGTCGGCGCCAGCGAGTACAGGCCGCCGCCAGTCGCGTTATAGCTCCACAGCACCGCCTCGGCGCCCGGCTCGGCGGACAAAGTTTCTAGTTCGACGCGATCGGCCACCATAAATGCCGAATAAAAACCGACGCCAAACTGTCCGATGACGTCCAGGGGCTTGGCATCGCCTTCTTTTTTCTGCTGGGCCAGCTTTTTGACCAGCGCCGCGGTTCCCGATCGAGCAATGGTGCCGATGTTGTCGATGACCTGCTGCCGCGTCATGCCGATGCCGGTATCGGTAATGCGCAGCGTTTTTTCAGCTTTATCGACGGACAGCTCGATCACTGGCGGCTCGGCCAGTTCGCCTTCGGTCGCCGGCCGCAGTTCGGGCCGAGTCAGCGCCAAAAAGCGCAGCGTATCAATGGCATCCGAAGCGTTGGAGATAAGCTCGCGCAGGAAAATTTCTTTCTTGCTGTACAGCGAGTGAACCATGAGATGCAGAAGCTGCTGCACCTCGGTAGAAAAGCTTCGCTCTTCCGCGGGGCCGGTAGTCACCGGGGGGCTAGTCTGCTCCGCTGTAGGCGAAGTGGGGGCGTTGACGACATCTTGTACATTGGGCTCTGCAGAATTGGTCATGAACAAATGGCTAATCACCGCGCGGTGAAGAGACAAGGCCTTTGCTGGAGATTGTTTTCAAAGTAGGGAGGATGGTACGTTTGGCCCCCGGTTGTTGCACAGCAGACGTTGACGATGTCGGAAATCGATAGCCATAAATCTGCGCCCGCCAGCGACCGCATCATCGACGGACGGTACCGTTTGCTGCGGCTTATCGGCATTGGCGGAATGGGCGCGGTCTATGAGGCCGAGCATGTGGCCATCGGCCGACGCGTGGCGATTAAAATTCTGCATTCGCAGTTTTCGCAGCATGCCGATCTGGTGGAACGGCTGCGGCGCGAAGCCCAAGCCGCTTCGCGCATCGGCCATCCCAATATCGTCGATGTCACCGATTTTGGACGCACCGAGGACAGCAGCGCCTATCTGGCCATGGAATTTCTGCACGGCACCGATCTTGGGGCGATTTTGCGCGAACGCGGCCAACTGCCCGAAGCGCGCGCCCTGGGCATTGGTTTGCAGACGGTGCAGGCGCTGGCCGCGGCCCATCGCGTCGGAATCGTGCACCGCGACCTGAAACCGGAAAATATTTTCATCGTCAACCCCGCCGACTGGCCAAGCGGCAGCTCGCAGAAGCGGCGCACTCCCAATTCCATGGATGCGCTGGCCGAACGGATGATGTCGCTCAGCGGGCCGCGCTCGGGTCCGCTTTTGGTGCCGCGTTCGGGGGCGCCAAGCAGCATTCCGGTCATGCAGGATCTGGTTAAGGTGCTGGACTTTGGCATCGCAGTGCAGCTTGGCAGTACGCCGCTGCATGAACCGCCGCTGGCCCTGCAGCATACGCACCGCAGTGCCCGCTTGACCAATCCCGGGCTGACCGTGGGCACGCCCGAGTACATGGCGCCTGAGCAAGCGATGGGCAGCGCCGTCGATGCGCGCGCCGATATCTACGCGGTGGGGACGCTGCTTTACGAGACGGTCTGCGGCCGCGTACCTTTTGTGGCGCCCTCTGTGCCCGAGCTTCTGACGATGAAGACCGATCAGCCGGCGCCGCCGCCGCGGGTGTTTGCTCCGGCGATGAGCATCGAGCTCGAAGTGCTGATTCTGCGCTGCCTGGAACGGGATCCCGCGCAGCGTCCGCAGACCATGGAAGAGGTCGAAGAAGCGCTGCTTTTGCTGGTGTCGCCCAGCTTGCCGAGTGCAACGAGCAGCCCCGGCGAATTGATCGAGCGAAAAAGTTCTCCAGCTTTGCTCGACCCGGTTCAGGCGGTTTCCAGCGAATTTTTGGGGCGCGTCGCGGTGCCGACCCCGTCTTCTACCAGTCCCTCGCCGGCCTCCTCCGCGGAGCTTAGCGCTCAAGACGCGACCAAAGCCCCGCTGCCACCGCGTTATTCCCCCGAGATGCGCGGTCTTTTGGCAGTTCTGGGCGCTGCGGCCCTGGTGACCGTCGGATTCGCCAGTGCGCGCTATGTGATAAGGCACACGGGGCTAAATTCCTCGACGCCCTCCTCGGCTGTACAAACGAGCGCGCCAAATCTGCCCGCCCGGACCGGGCAGTCAATAACCGCCCCCGCGGCGATGCCACCTGCGGCGCAATCGGTCCCCGGTCTTATGTCGCATCGCGAAGCAGCACCGCGCTGGGTCGAAACGCCAGAGCCCGCGTCGGAAGAAGTCAAAATGCTGCTGGAATGGGCGCGTCGTGCCGCCGCCGGTCGCCGCTTTACGGCACCGCCTGGAGACAATCTGCGCGAGCTTCTGGCGCGCATCACCGTCCTGTCCAAGCACAACGTCGAGGCGGGAAAGCTGCGCCAGGACACGATTAGCGCCCTGTCGCGGCGGCTACACGACGAGCTGCGGCGGCGCCATACATTAGACGCCCTGGAAAGCTTTCGCGCTTTGCGCGCTTTGGATCCGCTGCATCATGTAGAAGCCGCACGCAAAGACCTGCTTTATCAGTTGCTGTTTCTGGCACGCACCTCTAGGCGCGGCACCGGAGCGTACAGCGGAACTGGCGCCAACTCCGGAGATAGCTTGTCGCTTTTGGCGGCGCACGGTGCGGTCGAGCTGGCTCCCGCAAGCGCGGCGGCGCATCTGGCTTTGGCCGACGCGCTTTTGGCCAGCGGCAAACGCGAGGCGGCGATGAGTTCTTATCGCCACGTCCTGGAACTTGGGCCGCGCCCCACAGAGCGCCGATTGGCCGAGCAGGGACTATTACGCCTGGGCAATGCGACGCCCATCGCCAAGCGCCGCGCCGCCGCCGCACGGCCACGCTGAAGCCAAAATTTCAGGTATGCTAGAGGCTGAGTTCGTATTGCTTACAGCCCATGGCCTAGGTCTAAGGATCCTAGACCCTGTCCAGCTGGGCAATGCGACGACGAGGTTTTTAGCATGCCATCGCGTAATAGCAGCGCCAGCACCAGCGTCAGCAAAGGCTCGGGCAATATCGTCGTCTGCGGTCGGCTTTATAACATCGACTGGCCCGTCGTAAATTTCTACGACAACAAAAACTTCAGCGCCTACTATCCCGGCTGCTTCAAGGGCAAAGGCGGCGAGGCGCCGACCTCGCCGTATCCGTTTGCGCCGGCCAAGGGCCTAGAGCATGCCGTCAAACGCTATCGCGAACGCCGCTACATGGGCGGCGCCCGCACCGATTTGCGGCGCCTGCAAGACATCATTCGCCAGTTTGTCATTCACCACGACGGCTGCGCCACCTCGGAAAGCTGTTTTCACGTGCTGCACGACGAGCGCGGCTTGTCGGTGCACTTTCTTATCGACAACGACGGCACGATTTATCAGACGCTGGATCTAGCCGACGGCGCTTTTCACGCCGCCGGCGTCAACGAGATCTCGATAGGCGTCGAGCTGTGCAATCGCGGCGTCGTTCAGCTTGATGGCCCCGAGTTTTATCGCAAAAAGTTCGGCATCAATCGCGACGTCGTCGATATCGTCATTCACAATACGCACTACCATATGTGGGCCTACACGCCGCGGCAGTACCTGGCGATGGCGGCCCTTGGCAAAGCTTTGGCGCGGCTTTTGCCGAACCTGCCGCAGGTTTTTCCCGAATGGAACGGCAATCTGCTGAATACCTGGATGCAAGAGCCGCGCGGCTTTGCTGGCTATATCGGCCACTTTCACATCACCAACAACAAATGGGACCCCGGCGGATTTGATTTCAAATGGCTGGCGCAAAAAATCCGTTCGCGATCGGTGTGGTTTTCGTGCATTGACCGCGACAGCGAATGCAAAGAAGCGCCCGAAATCGACGAAGACCTGGGCCGCGCCGAGGCGCAAAGCCTGCCGCTTTTGCGCAACAACGAAGAAGAGTCCATGGGCGGTTATTTTCCCGTCGGACCCTTCGGCAAAACGCGGCTATGGCACGGCGGCATTCACATTAGCCTCAATGTCGGCACGCCCATTTTTAATCCGTTTCCGGGACGTATCGTCGCGCTAAAGTATGCCGACGATGTGCCCATCGGTTCGGCCAACTTCGTGTTGATGCGGCATTATTTTCGACTGGCCGGCAAAGAAATCGTCTTCTTTTTGCTGTACTACCACTTGCAGCGCGAGGATCCGCGCACGCCGCGCACAAGCTTTATCGCCAACGCCGAAAAATCGTCTTTTTGGTCCGCGGTGCAAAGCGGCGATGTTGCTTTTCCCGACATCGACCTGGGCGGCGGCGAGGTCATCGGCCATGTGGGGCAAGCCGGTCCACCGGGCAACTATGAAGGCCAGGTGCATGTCGAGGTCATGGCCGCTCAAGAAATCGGAGCGCAGCTCGATCCGGGGTATTTTAAACCCATCGACGGCAGTGACTCGGGGCTGTTTTGCAACGTGTCGTCGATCATTTCTCTTATCGATCGGCCCAAAGGTCGCGGCGACGGCAAGCTTAGCGAAGCCGAACTGCGCAATTTCTTTCAAAAAGACGACGCGCGCGCCGAATTGCGCAAATTGGCAGTGCGCAGCCGCTCGGAATGGGGCCAAAGCGCTGATTACGAAACAATGCTACTGCGCAGCGAAGATTTCAAATCGCAATCCAAAGCCGCACGCGCCCGCCTGTTTCGCGATCAGATCGAACCGACCCTTTGGTACACCGAGGAAGTGGCGCAAAAAGTCGGTTTGCCCAAGGACTTTATCGTTTGGCATTACCATCCGGTGCGCTTTATCGCCTGGATGAATGGTCAGCTCAAAAAACAGGCCACGACGGTGGCGGGCGCCATTCAGGTCAATCAGGGTCCGGCAGCCGCCACGGTCGGTGACGATCGCGAATCGCTGGAAGGCTACACCGACGAAGAAGACGAACTGTCGCTAGAAGCCGGCCGACGCCTTGGCCTGGAAGAGCTTGCGAACGGCTATCCCGAAGAAAAAGAAGCGCCGAAGTAAGAAGGCTCGCTTTGAAAAGTGCTCGATCGCTTCGAGCACGGCAAACGGGCTATTTTTGCCATTCGCGACGCGTGACCACCGGCAGTTGTAGCGCCCGTTCGCGCTCGATGTCGAGGTTGCCCAGGTGCAAAGACAGCGGCGCCTGCACCCATTTGTAAATCGACTGGCTGAACAGCCGCGCGAATTTTTCCGCCCAGGCTTTGCAGGTTTCCGCCGAATATTCCGCAAAGAGTTCCGGCAAAACCAGCGACAGCTCAGCCAGGGTCAATTTCTCGCCGATGAAAAGAGCGATGCAGACGTCGAGCACGGCATAAGGCATCAGGTCGCGCTCGTCCTCTTGTTCCGGCGCCAATTCGGCGGACGCGGGAATGGCGATGGTTTTGCGAATGCCGTCGAAATTGGTTCGCTCCAGCAAATAATCGAGCAGATAGTTGACGACGGTTTTGGGCAAATTGGCGATGGGCGCCAAACAACCCGAAAGGTCGCCGCCGATGGTTGTATAGCCGACGGCTTTTTCGCTCATATTGCCGGTCTGCAGCCACATTCCCGAGACGGCATTGGACCAGTTCCACATGCGCTCGGCGCGCAGACGCGATTGAATGTTTTGCAGCGTCAGCGGATTCAGCGTCTCGCCCGGTTGCAGCATCGCGGTTGCCGCTTGCGCTTCGCGCTCGAAGGCGTCATCGATGGACAAAATGCTAAGCGGCACTTCCAGTTCGCGCGCCGTGACCTCCGCCGCTTCGCGAGTCGCGGCCGAGGAATAGCGCGTCGGCATATAAAAAGCGCGCAACATGGCCCCTAGGCGCGACGAAACATCGACGCCTTCGGCCCGCGCACTATTGCTGACGTAGCGGTGACACAAAAGCAGGCACAATAGGCTGTCGCGGCCTCCAGACAGTGCCACGCCGAGCTTGCGAAAGGCGCCGGTCTTTTCGAAATAATCGCCAATGCCCAGCGTCATGGCATTGAGCAGATCTTCACAAAAGATTGTGCGCGCCGGCAGCGCCAAGGAACTGGAACTGGCCGGCAAGAAAAAATTGCGCTGTGGTGGCACGGGAAAGCGCAGGCGGCACGGACTGGCGGTACTGCCTTCGACTTTGATGCAAGTCACGGGCGGGCGATTGGCATTTGCTTGGTGATAGTCGGCGTAATCGGCGCGCCAGGTGGTGTTTTCGCTGCGCAGCCGCGTCGTGCGATGCAGATCCAGCGTCACCGCAAAAATGCCTTCGACAAAGCGCGGTGCATCTAGAAGCAGGCGGCCGTTTTGCGCGACAAAACCGCCGCCATCAAAGATCAGCCCGTCATTGGCCCCCACGGCGTTGGCGTAGACGAGGATGTTTTGAAAATCACTAGAACGGGTGCAAATCAGTTCACGGCGCGTCTCGGCGACGCCGACGCGAAATGGCGAGGCGGAGACATTGACGACGACTTCGGCCCCGGCATAGCAGCGCCGCCGCATCGGTCCGTCGGCAGACCACAGGTCTTCGCAGACTTCAAGGGCCACGGTGCCAAAATCGCACTGAAAAATTAGGTCGCCAAAGGGCACTGCCTCGGGTCCCAACGTGCCGGGCGCTAAGGTTCGAAAAAGACCGGCCAAACCTCGCGACAGCGTGCGCGACTCAAAAAAGACGTTGTAAAGGGGCAGTTTCTCTTTGGGAACCACTCCCAGAATTTGGCCGCGATGAACCAGCGCGGCGCAGTTATACACCTGCGAATCGACGGCAATTAGCACACCCAGAACAAATGCCGGAGGCAGTTCTTTGGTGGCTTGCGAAAAATGCTGCAGCGTCCGCGCCTGCGCGGCGACAAAGCCGGGCCAAAGCAGCAGATCTTCGGAAGGATAACCGCCCAGCATTTGCTCGGGAAAGGCGCCAAGCTGCACGCCCTCATCGGCCAGCCGATGGGCCAGCGCAATCGCCCGCGAAATATTGCTATCGACGGCACCGACCGTGGAATTGACGCAGGCGATCCCCAGCCTCACAAGCTTCATATACTTCCTCCCTGTGGGATTTCGGCTACAGCGGCGTGAACCAGCTCTTTTATCACGCTGAGCAACCGCGCGGACAGACGGATCGAAAAGCCGGCTTGGGCCGGAGCACTAGGCAGCGCGCGCAGCGAAGCAGGCAAGGCGGCAATTTGCTGCGCCACATGCGCCCGCGATTGCGCAAGCGAAGGCAGCGGGGCCACGAGCTTGTTTCCGCGCCACAGCGGCTGCAAAAGCGGTGTGGCCAAAGCGGCGGGCGGCGCTGGCTCGTCGGCCAAACAAAGCAAGTCGTGATCCGCGTAGCGATAGGCGGCCAGCATGCCGGGCAGCGTCGCTTTTCCCGAGCCGCGCGACAGTTTCATAGTCAGCTTGCCGTAGCTATTCTGAACCAGCTTGCCGACGGCGCCTATACCGGTCGAGGCATCGGGCACACAAGTAATGTTCTCGCCGACGCCAAAGCCATCGGCGCCGGCCGCGGCTAGCTCTGAAACGCGCCACTCATCCAGGCTGTCTGAGACGAAAATCGATACCTGCGGCGCCCCGAGCGCGGTCAGTAGCGCACGCGCTTTCTGCACGGTCTCGGGCGTGACGTTGGAATCTAGGCGCACTCCAGAACAACCGATTCCACCGCTTTTTGCCGCGCTGTCGCCTACCGCGCTACAAATGCCGCGCCAAGTGTCATAAGTATCGACGAGCAGCGTGGCGGCGCTGGGAAACAGTTCGCAAAAGCGGCGAAAAAAGGCGCGCTCGGTCTGCTCGACGCTGATTCCCGCTTGCTCGGCGGCTTGCACCGCGAAATGATCCATGGTGCCAAAAGAAGGTATGCCGTAGCGCCTTGTGGCCAAAAGGTTAGACGTGCCGCGACAGCCCGCCAGGTAGGCGGCATAGGCGGCATCGACGGCGGCGGCAGGATGCGTGCGGCGCTGACCAAATTCCAAAACTGGGCGCGCTTGACCATCTTGGCTGGCGGCTCCGACGATGCGCGCCGCTTTGCTGGCCACCATCGAAAGATAATTCAGACGAGACAGCCACGGAGTCTCGATGAGCTTGGCAAAGACCATGTCGGTGCGCACTTGAATGAGCGGCGTGTAGGCATAAAGCGGCATGCCGTCTACAAGCACCTGCCGGCCTTTTTCATCCTGCGCCGGTCCGGCAAAAGCCAGCGTGCCTTCGGGCAGCGCGTCGATATCACCGACAAAGCCATCCAGCCGACAAAGCGCATCGCGCACGATTTGCCCAGGCGCAGTGCGCAGGGCCGGGCCAATCAGCGGATGTTCATCGAGGGTTTGTAGATCTTCGGCGCTACATCGCAGCGCCTGACAATGCCGCACGATAGAACGCAGCCCGGCGGCCACGACATAGTTGCGGTTTTTGGGCAACCGACGAAAAAAAAAGCTCATGCCCAACGTGGGCCGATTTGCGCCTCCAAGCGGTGTGAAGGACGGCCCAGCGACAAGCGGGTCGAGGCGCCCTTCGGCCGCATGCGCGATGAGGGTGGTGATCTGGTAGACATCCAAACCAAGGATGTGCTCGTCTTGGCTCATTGCGCTTGCACAGCGTCGGCGTCGGCGTCGGCGTCGGCGTCAGCCAAAAGCGAAGCCAGCATCGACGAAGGAATGTGCTGAATTCCCGCCGCATCGAACGCGGCGCTCGTATCGGCTTGCCGCTCGGGATAAACCGCTCGACATAGATCGTCGAGCACGACGACCGCAAAACCTTCGGCAACGGCATCAAGCGCCGTCCAAGCCACGCAAAAATCGCGCGCCAAGCCGCAAACAAACAGCCGCGACACTCCGCGCGCTTTGAGCAGCGCCGCCAGGCCCGTGGACTTGCGCTTTTGATCGGGCCCGAAATTTTCACGAAAAGCACTATAGGAATCCACGCCGGGACTTGTTCCTTTGCGCAGAATCAGATGCATCGCGCTAAGCGGCAGGTCTTTATGCAAAGCCGCCCCAGGAGTGTCGCACACACAATGATCGGGCCACAAAGTCTGCTCTTCGCCATACAGCGAAATTTGCGAAAATGGAGGACGTCCATATTGGCTGGCAAACGAAATATGTCTCGGCGGATGCCAGTCCTGGGTCGCGACGATGGTGTGAAAAGGATTTTTGCCGCCTCTTGTCTGCGCTAGCAAGGCAGCGATCGGCGCCACCACGGCATCGCCATCGGGCACCGCCAGCGCCCCGCCGGGCATAAAGTCCGGCTGAAGATCAACAATAATAAGGGCATCGCTGTGTCGGCGATTCGGCTGCCGATCTATAGACGTAGATCTCACAAGCGCATAAGGCCCATCGCTGCGCAAACCTAAGGGCATTGTCTGTACCTTTTCGACTCTGTTTCACGATACCTGAAAAGCAAGATAACCGCAGGGTTGCCTGGGAAAGCGATTGCGCGCATGATATAGTGGCTGTCCTCGGATTAGCTCCGCATCAGCTGTGCCATGGATGACAAGCCCTCTGTCACCGTACCGTTTGAACGCATTCAGCGCGTTATAGACATTCTTTCGATGGTCTCCATCGGAGAATATGACGCGGATATGATACATATCCCAGCCAGCGAGCATGCCGATGAGTTCTCGGTGCTGGAGGCGGCGCTGAATATTTACAACCAGGAACTTTCGACAGCGCGCATGCAAAACGAGCGTTACATCGGCGAGCTGGAAAAATCCAAGCGCGAGCTGCAAGAGCAGCTAACAACCATCGCGCGACAGCAGCTGGCCATTCACGAGCTGTCTTCTCCGATCGTCGAGATTTGGGAAGACATTCTACTTTTGCCAATCATTGGCACGCTTGACAGCCAGCGCGCGCAAGAGATGACCGAAAAGCTGCTGGAGCGCATCAAGCAATTCCGTTCGCGCTGCGTCATCATCGATATTACTGCCGTCGAAATGGTCGATACCGCAACGGCTGGGGCAGTGCTCAAAATGACTCGAGCGGCCCGACTTCTAGGGGCCGTGTGCATGCTGACCGGGCTGCGTCCGGAAATCGCCCGCACGATGGTTCAGCTCAACATTGAAATGGAAGGGGCACGCACTCTACGGACCCTCAACGAGGGCTTGCGCGCCTGTTTCGAGATTTTGCGTCGCGCGCGCGAACGCCGGCAACAGCGCCGCCGCGCACTGGCCGCCAAAAAAGCGAGCCCAGCAGCGTCGCCCGATTTACTTACCGCGCCGGATGATCCGGTTTTCACCCGCTCTAATCAAAACGTGCCCCGGTCTTTTACGCAAACCACCGAGTTGACTGCCGGCAATGAGCCGGCAAGCGAGCTAATCAGCCGTCCCAGCAATGACTTAAGCAGCAGCAGCGGCTGACATCGGTTTATCAAGGGCATAGAATGGGCAGGGCACCTGCCATATCATGACCGAGAAGCACGATCCAGAGACGACTCCGCTGCCAGCGCCACTTCCCGGCTTGAGCATGGAGGTAGATGCGGTTTTGCATACGCAAGTTGGGCACCAAGCCGCGTATGATCCTGCGCTGGCATCCGCCGCACCGGCGGGGATGACCGAGACTGCCGTACACGGACGCACTTCTGCGGCGCCGGCGCCTAAGGAGGATGCCGATCCGCAGCCCCACGCAGAACTCTACCCGCCGCGGCACCGTCTCTGGTGGATCATCGGCAGCCTTGGCTTGTTTGCGCTGGGGGTAGGCGCGGGAGCACTGCTCTGGCAGCCGCATCCCTCGACAACGGCGCCAAGCGCCCCCCTTTTGCCGCCGACACCGCCGCCGATTCTGCCGTCGCCGCCCGTGCAGGTCGTTCCAATTGCCCCCGCGCCGGTGGCGCCGACCGTGACACCGCCGACCGTGACACCGCCAATTGCGCCGCCGACCGCAGCGCTGCCACCGGCACCGCCGGTTGCCACGGCTCCGCCCATCGAGGCGTCGCCGCCGCCATCGACTGTTCCCGGCGTGTTACCAACCATTTCCGCAACGCCGACTGCGCCGATTGCCCCACCGGCCCCTGCGGCGCCAACTGTACATGCGACGCCAGTTGCCCTGAGTTCGCCGCCGCTGCACGAAACCCCGCCGTCCTCCAAACCAGAACATCTAGTTCGTCCGATCATCAAGCCCAAGCCGCTACCGCCGCGACCGGTGGTGGCCGCCGCTCCGCCGATTGCCGCTGCCCGCCCGCCGGTTGCGGTCGCTCGTCCCGAGCCAGTCGCGCTTACCCCGGTCAAGCAGCTTTCGCAGCCAATCATGCGCCAAGTCATGCTGGGCGCCGAAAGAGGTTTCAAAGCCTGCGTCAAAGAAGCCTGGGGAACAAACATCAGCATCGGCATCGTCGTTGAATCGTCCGGTCAGATTCAAAAGGCCGAGATTCTAGGCCCCCTTGCTCAAAGCGGCACCGGACGCTGCATCAGCGACTTGATTCGCAAGCTGCACTTTCCGCCTTTCACAGAAGGCGGCGCCACCAAACAATTCTTCTGGTCCTACCAAATTCCCAATTTGTAAGGGGTTCCAAGAGCTAGCGACCCCGAGACACTGCGCGCGGTGTGGCCGCGCTTGCTCAAAAATCGTTCCGGCAAGTGCTCAAGTCGCTTCAGAGTGCCTATCAGTAGAAGCTGGCCCATGCGATAATTCAGCAGAGTCCTTATGAACGTCACCTCGACGGCAGTGGCTTTGCGCTGCCCCCGCTGCGCCATCCATTACGACAGCGGCACGACGCACCGCTGTGGCCAAAACGGCGACGCAGTGGTCTCGATCGCTACGCTAGATCCGCCCGATGACCTGCTCATCGGCGCGGTCATCGGCGAGCGCTATTCCGTGCTCAACCGGCTGACCGCCGGAGGCATGGGCGTCGTCTACAAAGCCAAGCATGTACTGCTCGACGTCGAAGTGGCCATCAAGATCCTGCTGAAACCGCAAGATCCCGATGCCCAGTTTCGCTTTTTGCAAGAGGCTCAGCTCGCCTCCAAGATTCAGCATCCTAATACCGTGTACATTTCCGATTTTGGATTGCTTCCCGACGGTCGGTCCTATCTGGTCATGGAATTTCTGCGCGGTCCCACCCTAACTGAAGTGATAAACCGCGGTCCGCTGTCGCCCCTGCGCGTCTGCCAAATCGGCCTGCAAATCGCCCGCGGCCTCCAAGCCGTCCACGACAAGGGAATTGTTCATCGCGAACCTTGATTGATTGATAGTGATTGTCTCCGTTGCAGCAGAAAACCCTCACAGC
>CAYWPR010000016.1:0-92609 GCA_964460115.1 uncultured Myxococcales bacterium | reverse complement strand
TTCGCAAAGGGCACGCCCCTCGCTCACTGCTGGAAAATATGTTCGGGAAGAAGGTCGGTGTGGATGCGGCCCGTGAGCTGGTCAATGAAAGCATCTTGTTTGTCATCAACCAGCAGACGCTGCGGATGGCCAGCGAGCCGACCCTGGAAATCATGCCAGAGGCCAAACGCAATGAGCCCCTGCGCTATACGGCCCGCATCGAGCTTTTGCCGCAGCTTGAGGTAAAAGACTACGAAGGCATCGAAGTGAATCAGCGCGCCCCCAAGGCGGCCGATGCACAGATAGATGCGGCGCTTGAGCGAAAGCGTCAGGCCCACACCGAACTTTTGCCGATTGAAGGCAGAAATGTCGCCGAAACTACGGATGTGCTCAGCATCCTGCTTAGCGGCACGCTTGGACACCTGAACTATACCGATAAAGAGATGCAGGTGGACCTGACCGATCTGAAGCTGTCGCCATTGCCGGGACTTGGGGCGGCGCTTGTCGGAATTGCCTTGGATGCCAAGGACCATCCGATTGAGCTAACCATGCCGCAAGAAGGATTGACCAAGGAATTGGCCGGCCAGACCGGACGTTTCCGTGTAAGCGTGAAAGCGGCGCACAAAAAACAATTGCCGGCGCTCGATGACGACTTTGCCAAAGACACCGGCGAAGCCGAAAACCTGGAAGAGCTCAAAACCAAGATTCGCGAAGGTCTTTTGGCTGAGGACAGCGAGGAAGCCAAGCAGGAAATGCGCATTGCCCTCGTCGAAGAGCTGATCAAGCGGAACCCGGTGCCACTGCCGCCAAATCTTGTTGGCAGACTGGCCCGCAACCTTTTGGAAAGCCCGCGCGGACGCATGCAGCTACAAGTGCGGCTGATGCAGGATCGGCGTAAAGAGAATCCTGACGCTCCTCCGGAAAAGATGTTTGAGCCGCCCACGCCCGAGCAGCTTGCTCAGGCGGCTCACGCCGAAGCGGTGCGCAATCTGTCCATCGAGTTTGTGATGATGGCGCTGGCCGATAAGGAAAAAGTCGAAGCCACCGACGCTGACCTTGAGAAGCATTTGGCCGAGCTGGCCAAGGAACGCGACAAGAGCGTGGCCCGTCTGAAGGCCGAAATGCAGCGCGAGGACCAAGGTTTCGCGCAACTGCGCGGCCAACTGCGGCTTGAGAAAGCGCTAGATTTGCTTGAGTCTAAGGCGAACATCAAAAAGGAAGCCTAAGATGAGTTATCTAATTCCTACGGTCGTCGAGCAGACGCACCGCGGCGAGCGCGGCTGGGACATTTATTCCCGTCTGCTGAAGGACCGCATTGTTTTCCTGGGGACGCCAATTGATGATCTGGTGGCCAACACCATCATCGCGCAGCTTTTGTTTCTAGAGTCGGAAGAGCCCGACAAGGACATTATGCTGTACATCAATTCACCGGGCGGACTCGTGACCGCCGGGCTTGCAATCTACGACACCATCCAGCTTATCCGCTGCGATGTCTCGACGATTTGCATGGGACAGGCTTCGTCCATGGGCTCGTTTTTGCTAGCTGGCGGAACCAAGGGCAAGCGCTTTGCCCTGCCCAATGCGCGCATCCTGATACATCAACCGCTGGGCGGCTTTCAGGGGCAAGCCACCGACATCGACATCCATGCGCGCGAAATTCTAAAGACGCGAGATCGGCTCATCGAGCTTTATTCCAAGCACACCGGACAGTCTGATGAGCGCGTTCGCCGGGACATGGAACGTGATTATTTCATGGGCGCCGGAGATGCCAAAGACTACGGCATTATCGACGACATCCTGTCCAGAAAACGCGGCGAAACGCAGCCGCCGCGCTAAACTAGATTCAAGTTTCGCTGTCGGTGCTTGCAAAACATGCGAAACTTGGAAAAGTTCAGGGTTTGCAACGCTTTGGTGCAAGCCCTGAACCCAGTGCGGAGCGCGTGATTCATGCATGGACTGAGTTGTTCCTTTTGCGGCAAGAGCCAAAAAGAAGTTCGCAAGCTTATTGCCGGGCCTACCGTCTACATCTGCGATGAGTGCATTGGCTTATGCAATGACATCATTGCCGAGGAAATCGAAAAAGAAGAGCAGACCTTCGGCAACACTTCGATTCCGAAGCCTTCCGAAATCAAGCTGGTTCTTGACGAGTACGTCATCGGCCAAGAGCGTGCCAAAAAAATCCTCGCCGTCGGCGTGCACAATCACTATAAGCGCATTGAAGCCAAATTGGGCCCCGACGAGACCGAACTGCAAAAATCCAATATTTTGCTGATTGGCCCGACGGGATCCGGAAAAACCCTGCTGGCGCAGACTTTGGCACGCATTCTCAATGTGCCCTTTGCCATTGCCGATGCCACCAATCTGACCGAAGCGGGTTACGTCGGCGAGGATGTTGAAAACATCATCGTCAATTTGCTGCAAAACGCCGACCACGATGTCGAGCGGGCGCAGCGCGGAATCGTCTATATCGACGAAATCGATAAGATTGCTCGCAAAAGCGACAATCCCAGCATCACCCGCGATGTCTCTGGCGAAGGTGTGCAGCAGGCGCTCTTAAAAATTCTTGAAGGGACCGTCTGCAATGTGCCGCCCAAGGGCGGTCGCAAACATCCGCAGCAAGAATTTCTGCAGATCGATACCACCAACATCCTGTTTATCTGTGGTGGCGCTTTCGTTGGTCTCGAAGACATCATCGAGCAGCGCGTCGGTCAAAAACAGATCGGCTTTGGCGCCAAGATCGTCTCCAAGCGCGAGCGCAAGGTCTGGGAATATCTAAAAGATGTTCAGCCCGAGGACCTTCTAAAGTACGGCATGATTCCCGAGTTTATCGGCCGGCTGCCCGTCATCGCACCGCTGCATGAACTGTCTGAAGATGCGCTGATCGACATTTTGACCAAGCCGCGCAACGCGCTTATCAAGCAGTATCAAAAGCTGTTTGAAATGGACGGTGTCAAGCTGCGCGTCACCAAGGGTGCGCTTAAATCCGTGGCCCAGGCCAGCCTCAAGACCCAGTCCGGTGCCCGCGGTCTGCGCGCCATTGTCGAGGGCATTTTGCTCGATACCATGTACGAGATTCCCTCGCATCCAAATATAAAAGAAGCCTTGGTCAACGAAGACGTCGTAGATCAGCAGCAGCCCCCGCTGCTTATCTACCACCAACGCGAAACCCTACCCGAGTCCAGCAAACCCAATTAGTTCCCGTCCAGAAAGCTACTGCGGGGTACTTGCACCAAAGCAATTGACCGCGTTCGTCAAGCCGCCTATGTTCCCGCTCATGCAGCTTGGGCGTGTCCTTGGAACCGTTGTGGCCACCCGCAAGTACGAGGGGCTGGAAGGTGCCAAATTGCTTCTAGTGCTGCCGCTAGACCATGCGCTTGCGGCCACTGCCGACCCCCTGGTCGCCGTCGATACTGTACAAGCCGGGATTGGAGATTTGGTGTACCTTGTGGCCTCGCGCGAGGCTGCATTGGCGCTTGAGCCTTGGTTTGTTCCCGTCGATTCCGCGATCGTCGGAATTGTCGATGATGTCGCCGCCACTTCCGCCAAATCGGTGCCAATTGCTCAGATTTTTGAAACGCTTGCCGCTTCTACTTGGGGGCTTTCATGAAGCTGTGTCGCGTTTTAGGTCCGGTGGTGGCTACCATCAAGCATCCTACCTATGTCGGCCGCAAACTTCTGGCGGTTCAGCCGCTTGATGAACGCGGCGCCGATGTCGGTGCTTCGTTTCTGGCCGTCGATGACGTACAGGCCGGCAGCGGCGATGTGGTGCTGGTCATGCAAGAGGGAAACGGCGTGCGCCAGCTTTTGAAACTGGGCGCGCAGGTGCCCATCCGATCGTTGATCGTCGGCATCGTCGATCGCGTCACTGCGCAAAGCTTCGCCAAAATTCCATGATCGACGGCAAATTGCGTACCCAAATTGTGGATTACAGCCATCGGCTGCACAGCCGCGGCTGGGTTGCCAACCATGACGGCAACCTCAGTGCTCGGCTGGGCGATGGCCGGTTTGTTTGCACCCCGACCGCTTTTTCTAAGGCGGCGGTGACTGCAGACAGCTTGGTGATCGTGGATGCAAACGGCAGCGCCGTTGCGGGTCGTCATCGCCCATTTTCTGAAATGGCCCTGCACCTATGCGTCTACAAGCAACGCCCCGATGTGCAGGCCGTGGTGCATGCGCATCCGCCGCACGCGACCGCGTTGGCGGCGGCTGGGCGGGCCCTGGATCAGCCTTTTTTGGCAGAAGCGGTGGTTTCTATCGGCCCGACGATTCCGCTGGTTCCGCTGTCTGCGCCCGGGCCGGCGGCAGTGGTCGCGCTGCAGCCTTTTGCCTTGGCGCATGACGTGGTGATGGTCGCCGGCAACGGCGTTTTCGCCTGGGGCAGCGATATTGAGCAAGCCTACCTACGGCTGGAGCTGTGTGAGCACCTGGCTCGTATTTTCTTATTGGCCTTGCCGGCAGGGGGCGCACAGCCCTTGCCGGCAGCGCTCTTGCCGCCGCTTCTAGAGGCCAGGCGCAAAGCCGGCCTTTTGCCGCCCTCTGCACCCCCAGCCTCCGCACCTCCGCCCGCTGCGGCGCCGCGCGATGCGACGGACAAAATCGCCGCGCTGATTCGCGAAGAGCTAACGGCAGCGCTTGGGCGTCGCTAGCCCCTTTTACAAATGCGACGGCGTGCGGCTTGCCAGCTCTGGATCCTTTCCGGACTATTGCTAGTCAGCGCCTGTTCCAAAAATTCAGCCTCGACCCAAGAGCACCCAAAGCCCGCATTTTCCAGCTCCCCGGCCCAGGCTGACAGCGCGCTTGCCGAGCTGCTGCCGCTTTACGACGAAAAGCCCACGCATCCCTGGAACCAAGTACATCGGGCGCTGTTTCGCAATACGTACTCCGTTCATCGCAGTCCTTGCTTGATAAAAGCAACAGCGTCCACCCGGCCCATGGGCCATGGGCAGGCCGACTGCGCCGAGCTGACTCCCTATGCGGTGATGGCAGATCTGGTGCCAGGGAAAAGTACCTACGAAGAAACCGCCTCTTTACTGGTTTCCAAGGACGTACGATTTCTCAGCGAAGCTTCGCGATTTCATGAGGCTTTGGACGCGGTGCGTGCCGCCATGGAAGTGTCGCCGTTGCAAAATCCGCTGGGCGCGATGCTCTTGCAGCACGACCTGTGGGAACGCTTTGATGTGCTGGATACGGCGCTGCGCGCTCCTGAGGGGACGCTTTTGCCCGACTCGGCGCTAGCCAGCGACCCGCTTCTTCTTTTGCGCGACGAGATCGGCATTCTGATGCGCCGGCTGGCTCTGCCCAAGGCCGACATTGCCAAAATTCCTTCAAATTTGGCGGCTCTGGCACGAGCTCATCCTGATCTATTGGCCGGTCTGGCAGAGGGAAAATGGCTTGAGGTCGTCACCGGCTCGCACGACCACAAAGAACCGCCGGGCAGCCCATTTCGCGAAGGAACTCGTCACGCAATGATGACGGGCTATCGCGCGGCGTTTCGGCGTTTTGTGCACATCCCCGAGCATTCCGGCGGGGCTGACTGGCTGCGTCAGGCACTGGCCGAGCATCCGCCGACCCTGCGTTTGCCGGCTGGCGCCCGCGTCGTCCTTGTAGAAATTCCGCTGGTAGTTTCGGCAGAAGGCGACATCGTGCCCATGCCGATCATCGACCTTTTGGAATCGCGAATCGTCAAGCCGGCGCTGGATTTGAATGTGCACCTCAAGCAGCTTGGCTTTGAAGTGCTAGAAGCGCATCGGGCGCTCCTGCGCACCCCGGGTTTTCCAAAGGGCGGGTTGCGCCAACTGGCCTATGACGCTCCGTTTCCGCTGGGCGGCTCGTGCGGCCCAAATCCCGATACGCTTATTCCCATGCGCGCCACCTGCGTGACCTGCCACGGCCCTGGCGGCGAGGGGCTGACCGGCACGTTGGCGCACGGAACGCAAACGCTGCGAGTCAGCAGCAACAGCGACCTTCAGGTCGGGGTTAGCGTCGCGACCAAAAAAACGCGGCCCGATTTTGCTGCGCTGCGGGCTTTGTTTCGCGCCGCCGAGTAAGAGCAAGCGAACAAGCGCTAGGCAGGTTGCGCTTTTTGCAGGTATTGCTTCAGCGTTTCTTGCTTCTTTTCGTCGAGATTCATGAAGCGGATGCCCATGTCCACAGGGCAATGCCGATTGGCCCAGACCACCTCGCCGCGCGCCGGAATCGACACGTTGAAGTCGGGAAAATGGATCAGCAAGTCTACTTCCGTGCCCACCTCTTCAGCGGAATCGCATTGAATGCAAACTCCGCCCAAGGAGATGTTGATCAGTTTATGGCGCAAATACACTTCGCTGCCGGTGCAATCGACAAAAGCCGAGACTTCATAACGGGGAGTTTTTCTTTGTTCGTGCGCCGGGTGCAAGGAAGCAGGAGCCATGCAATGCCTCGTGATGCTTGGGAAAACGGGCCACTTCAAAATTTCTGGCGACCCGCCTCAGATCGTACCACAGGCATTTGGCGCAGTGAACTACCGACCGCTGCGATTGCCCAATGCAAAGCCGCGAGCCATTGAAATATGGCGAAACTTGGCGAAATAGACGAAACGGGGCGATTTTTGGCGGCTTTGATTAGGGACTAGCCACCTCAGCGTGGTTTACGCCGGCGCCGGCGCTTTTGGCGCTCCACCGCAGCATGAAGTAGCCAGTCAGCACCGCGGTGAGCGCCGCCAAAAGCCAGAGCCCCCCCGCGCCAGGCCGGCCGGCGTGTAGCATTGTCCGCATAGAGTCTGGGGCTTCATCAAAGCCGGCGCGCACAAGCAATAGCACGAGCGCGTTGTTGCTAAAATGCATGGTTATCGCCGGGCTTAGACATCGGCCCCAAAGCGCTGCGGCGCCAAAGCCCAGCCCAAGAAGCAGCGTCGGCATTAGTTTATAGATGCTGAGGTGAAAGATTCCGAACAAGAGCGCGCATAGAAAAACGGCGTGCACTTCCGACCGATAGAAAAAACCGACGATTCTATTTGCTGACTGCTGCGCCGGTTGCGGCTTTTTGACGGCAAAAGTCGTTAAAAATGCCGAAAGCATCACCCCGCGAAACAGGATTTCTTCACAGATGGCTGGAACCACCGCAAAGCATAGAAGGTCTTGCCACAGCGGACGCAGCCCGGTGGCGGGATACAGAAGCTGCCAAAGCTGGCGCCGTTCCGCGGCCGGAATGGGCAGAAAATGCTCAAAAAAGGGCTCGATCCATACCGATAGCCCGTAAAAGCAGCCAAATCCAAGCAGAATACCGCCCATTGCCCCGACAAGCGCCTGCGGCCAGCGCCGGCCCGGCGGAGTCAGCCGCAAAAGCCTAGGCCGCGGTCGGCAAAAAATCAGCGCCGGCAGCAAAATCGCCAGCAGCTCGGTCAGCGCCACGCCAAGCGGTACGGGTTTCAGGCGCCGCGTCAATCCCAGAATTCCGCCGATGCCCAAAAGCAATAAAAGCGACATCAGCCATGGCAAAACGCCGGCAAGCGAAGCGGTTTGTGGGATTTGGGATGCCAAAGTCACCGCCGGGGTCAAATTGTCTGCCGAATCTGGAAAAGATGGCGGTTTTTGGGGCGGCTTTTGCGATGGTATCGTCGAGTTTGACAAGGTCTTGTTGGATCTAGGCGGACTTGCAGGGACGTGGTACGTTGAGTCGTGAAGACTCTTAGCACACTTCTACGGTTGCTATTGATAGTAGCAACGGTGGGCCGGCTTCGCCCAGCCCATGCAGAAGAGCCTTCCGCCGAATTAAAAGCAATGGCTCGCAAAAGCTTTGATCGCGGTATGTATTACTACAATCGCGATGATTTCGACAAAGCCATCGAACAATTCGATATTGGATATCGATTAATTCCCAATTCTCTATTTCTATTTAATATTGCGCAAGCCCACCGTCTATCGAACCGACTGGAAAAGGCGCTGGCTTATTATCAGCGCTATCTCCAAGACAGCCCGGACGCTAAGAACCGCGGTGAGGTAGATGCGCACATCGCTATGCTGGAAAAGCAAATTCGCTCGGCAAAGGGCGGTGGTGAGCCTTCTGCGGAAAGCCTGGCGCAAACCGAGCCCGCGCCGGCTCCGCTTTTGCCTGAACAAGCAGCCGACGAGAAATCGCATTCCATCGCAAAGCGCAGGATATGGCCCATCGTCGTTGGGGTGCTGAGCGGCGCCGTCGTCGTCGGGCTGGCCATTGGCCTCGGCGTATATTTTGGAACGCGACCCGCTGCGGCAAACGTGTTTGAACCGGTGACGCCATGAGTACGTCGAGAAAGCCGCTAGGCCGGGAAGTTACGGTGCTTTTGGCCATGGTTTTTTGGGGCTGCGGCAGCGGCTTGTGCGATGGCATCTCGCAGTCTTGCCTCGATGTCCGGGTGCAAACCAGTGCGGCGACCGACCCTTCGCTAAAAAGCGACCGGCTGCGCATTTTGATCAGCCGCGATAGCAATCCGATAGTTGAGAAAGAATCGACGCCAGTCAGCGGCAACGCATCAAGCTTTCCCTTGGCTTTCACCGTGCTGCTCGGCGAAACGGGCGGCACGGTCGCCCTAGATGTCATCGCCGAGCTTGCGACCATGCCGATTTTGCGCGGTCAAGGCAGTCAAGAAGTGGCTCCGGGAGCGCATCAGAAAATCACCATCACTTTGTCGGCAGAAGGCGGTTCCTTTTTGCTGTTCCCTTCGGCCCGCACCGGGGCTGGCTTGGCCTATTTTCCAGAGCGGCGCAGCGTCGTCATGTTCGGTGGCAAAAATGTGGAGGGGCAAGTTCTGTCCGACACCTGGGAATATCTACCGGCGCGCAAAATCTGGCGCCAGCTTTTGCCGACGAGCAGCCCCGATGCGCGCACGACGACCCTGGTGTATCATCCGAAGCGGAAGGCCCTATTGCTTTTTGGCGGAGTAGGGGGCGATGGGCAAGCTCTGGCGGACACTTGGATCTTGGACAGCGCGGGAATTTGGAGTCCGCTCTTTCTAAGCAGCGCGCCGCCGCCGCGCGATGGCGCGGCCCTGGCCTATGATTCCCTACGCGATGCCCTTCAGCTTTATGGGGGCCAAGCGTCGCACGTGGCGCAGCCATTCAGCGATTCTTGGGAGCTGCCGGCGGCGGGCAGTGCTTGGCAGCAACGGGAATTCGCTGCACCGATTCCGACGATTCAAACGCCACACCTGATTTTTAGTGGCAGCGATTTGCTGCTTATCGGCAGCAATGAAACCGGACAGACGCCGATATCGGTTTTTCGCGCCGAGGCCACGTCGGGCGGGCCACCAATGTTTACCTGGCGCGAGCTTTTGCCCCAGATGGCACCGCCTGTGCTGCAGCCGTCACGGCGCACTGGGTACGCAGCGGCGTTGGACAAGCGAACCGGCATGATCGTGCTGTTTGGCGGGCTTGATGCTGGGATGACAACTGGCGAAACTTATTTCTGGAACCCCATGGATGCCAATTGGCGCCTGGCAGATACGGCTGGCCCGAGCGCCCGCAGCGGCGCAATGGCCGATTTTGTTCCGGAACTAAACGGCATCTTTTTAGTCGGCGGACAGAGCCAAGGCGCGGCACTTTTGGACGAGCGCTGGCTTCTAGTCGGCAATAATTGGCAAAAGCAGCCTTGAGTTTTTATTTTCTCTAGGCCCTAAGGAGCTCGACTTGGACAACCTTGAAAAGGTTTGGGAGCGCATACGAAACGGTCGCCATACCGCTGTGCTAGGCAGCTTGCCGATGGATTTGCCGAGTGGCTGTGGCTTTTTTACTGTACGAGTCAGCGGCGATACCCCCAAGCGGGCGCTGGGGCCGCTGCTTGAAGCCCGGCACCATGTCGAGCAGCTTCTGGGCGGGCCTTTGCCCATCCTCGATCAAGCGGCAGAACGGGTGTGGTCGGGGCTGCGCCGCCGACTGCTCGGCGAGATTCCCGAAGCCATTCCCGGCAGCGCGATTGTCGAGAGCCTAAATCGTCTGCGTCGTCAGGACGGCGGTCGCTGGGCCCTGGTCTTTGATTCCGTTGAATCTTCTGACGAAGACAGCCTGCATTTGCTGCGTGAAATGGTCACTCGGCCAAACTGGCTGCACGTGCCCCTTTTGCTATCGTTTTCCAACCCCGAACCTGAAGGGGTGGCCGCGGCGCTTCTGGCGGCGCTGACAGCCACCGACGGCGCGGATTCGCTGATTCATCTTGAGGTTCCCACCGATGAGCAATTGCCGACGCGCGAGCCTTTGCCCTCCAGCCTGCAAGGATTGACCGCTGAGTCGGTGGCGGTGCTGCGTGCCGGCTCGATCATTGGTTCGGGCTTTGAGTCTTCGCTTGTCGCCGCGCTTCTTGGCATCGAGCCCTTGCGCGTCTTGGAATTGCTACAGCGGTCGGCGGATTTGGGTGTTCCCGTAGAAGATCGCGGCGATGGCCGTTTCGATCTGCCCGATGATTTGGCGCAAGGCCTGCGCGCTTCGACGCTGCCGTCGCTTGCGATTGCCTGGCATCGCGAGCTGGCCGGCTTGCTCAGCAGTCAGCTTTTGGAAGGCACGAGCGGCGAACCATCCTCGGCTGGATCCGGCGATGGTGCGCGTTCGCCAAGCAGCCGTTCCACAAGCGTCGCGCTTGGCGGCGCGGGACGTTCCTTTTCAGAAGTCTTTACCCCGCGAGAGTCGGCGTCCGCATCGAGCGAAGTCAGCGAAGCCGCCGCCGTGCCGCCTATCACCGCTCATGTGGCCAGTGGATCAAGTGCGTCTAGCGCAGATGGCAGCGCGGTGCGTCCTTTGGGGCTGCAATCTTTGGGCACGCCCACTTCGCGCGGAACCGCGCCCAAACCGTCCGAAAGTCCCAGCTCCGGAGTTCCACACTTGATTGCCTCCATGGAACCGACTGCGCGCAACCGCTTGCCTTCGGAATTGCGCACAACTTTGCCCCCTTCGTCACGCACTGGTCCAGTCGAATGGTCGCTCGATAGCACTTTGCGCAAAGGCGATGGCAGCGGCGCTGGCAACGAAGCACGGGCTGCCAGTCACCTCGTCGCGGCGGGCGAAGTCGAGAACGGCGCCGCGCGTTTTTTAGCCGCTGCTCGCGAGGCTGCCGCCGTAGGAGCGCATGTGCAGGCCGTCTCGTATGCGCGCGAAGCGTTGACGTTGATTGAAAGTCTGCCCTCGGCGCCGCGGCGTCGGCGTTTGCGCATTATGGCGCTGTGTGAACTGGGGCGTTTGCAGTGGCAAGCGGTAGGCCCCGGCGGCAAATTTACCTTGGCCAGCGCGCTAGAGTCGATGCAAGCCGCGCGTAGCCTTTTGGAAGAAGACGATCCCACCGATTTGCGTGCCACCGTGGCAACGCTTTTGGCCAGCGTTTATTACGACATCGGAGATGTGCGTTCGCTGGAAAAGGCGCTTGAGGAATTGACGCAGGCCAGTCGCGTGCTGCTTGCCGCCGGAGATGCCGTGGGCGCGGCGCGGCTGCTAAACGATCAGTCAGCGGTCTATGTGCGCATTGGCGATGCGGTACGCGCCACCCACCTGCTTGAAGAATCGCGACGTATTTTCGAACGGCTTTTGCCATCTGAGCCGAGCGCCCAGGCCGAGCTGGCCGAGACCGATCATTTATTGGCTCGACTGCCGCTGCACGTGGCGGCGCGACCAGGGCGCGAAGTAGAAGCCATCGAGCTTGGGTTTCGTCATGCGCACAGTGCCGAAAATGCCTATAGGCGGCTCGGCGCGACCCGCGAGCTGACCCGGGTTTGGGAAACCATCGGACGTCTGGCCTTGCGCGGCGGCCATCTCGATCAAGCGCTGACGAGCTTGACCGCGGCCCTTGATGCGCAACGCGATTTGGGAGACGTTTTGGGTCTGGCTCGTACCACTGCGGCATTGGCCGAGGTTCTGTTCGTGCAAGGCGAGCATCCCGGAGCTTTGGCGCTGCTCAGCGAATCCATTGCTTTGAATTTGGAAAAAGGTTCACCGATCGGTCTGGCTTACAACCGTCGCAGCTTGGAACAGCTTGGGCGCAAGCTGCCCTTGGAAGCGGCGGGGGCCCTGCAGGATATCAGCCGCCGTCTGACCAGCGCCGAAGCGGTGCTTGGACGAATTAAGCTGCCTGCCGATCTGGATTGATGCCGCTATGCTTGCGGCATGCAGCCCGCAGAAATTGAAAATTCGAAAGCGCCGCTGATTCTGCGGCGTGGCGACGGCGGAACCCTTTGTCTAGACGGATCGCGCTGCGCGATCATGGCCGTTTTGAATCTGACGCCCGACTCATTTTCGGACGGCGGATGCTACACGGATTCCGCGCGAGCGCTCGATCGGGCCACTGAACTTATCGCTCAAGGGGCGGATATTTTGGATATCGGAGCTGAATCCACCCGCCCCGGCGCGCAACCGCTGACCGCGGCGGAAGAATGGCAGCGATTGGCACCGGTCATTTTGCCGCTCGCCGCGTCCGGGCCCAAATGCGTGCTGTCCATCGATACGCGCCATGCCGAGACCGCTCGCCGCGCCCAAGCCGCCGGATTTCGCCTGCTCAACCTGCCGTTTCCGCAAGACTTGTGCAATGCGGCAGTAAGCTCGGATGTCCTTTTCCTGCTGCAGGGTTATGACGGCATCGTGCTGATGCATTCGCGAGGAGACCCCGCGACGATGCGCGACTTCACCGATTATGGTGACGATCTATGTCAGACTGTAGTAGACGAGCTTGTTCAAACTGTGGCATCCCTTTGGACTTCGCGAGTGTCGCCTATGCAGTCTAAGCCGTCCACCTGCAACGTTCTTTCTTCTTGGACGCTACCTTCGCGGCTCATTTTTGATCCCGGCCTCGGCTTTGCCAAGACCGCGGAACAAAGTACCAAGCTTCTGGCCAATCTAGGCTGGTTCCGCCGGGCGCTGGGTGGTAAACTGCTCATCGGGGCATCACGGAAGTCCATGCTAGGAGCGATCACCGGCCTTTCTACCAGCGAACGTCTGATTCCATCGGTGACCGCCGCGGCACTAGCGGCCTATCAAGGGGCGGACATCGTACGGGTGCATGATGTCCCGCAAACCGTGGCGGCGCTGCGTGTGGCAGAGGCGCTACGTCATGCCAAGGAGGCTGGGCAATGATCGCCGACAGAATCCTGGCTGGTTTTGCTCAAAGTGTCGAGCGACTGGGCGGGATCCTGCATGCCATCAATACGCGCGAACTTTTAACCACTTCTGTCGATGTAATTATCGTTTTTTACATTGTTTATAGAGTTCTAAAACTAGTTCGTGGAACTCGCGCTGCGCAGACTATGGTTGGCATGGCGCTGCTTGGCGGATTGTTTTTTATCGCCAAGAAGCTAGACCTATTTGCCGTATCTTGGCTATTTGAAAGATTGCTTGATTATTTGATAATTTTTGTAGTGGTTATTTTTCAGCAAGACTTGCGTCGGGCCTTGATGCAGGTGGGCCAAAATTTGTTCAGCCGTCGTCCCTATGAAGAGACTTATGTCATTGAAGAAGTGGTGCAAGCAACCGGCGAGCTGGCCAAAGCCGGCATGGGCGCGCTTATCGCCATCGAGCGCGATGCCGACCTGAGCGAGCATTTGGGAGAAGTCGGCGTGGAATTGGATGCGCGAGTGACCAAGGAACTTTTGGTGACGCTGTTCATTCCCGAACCGCAGAATCACATGCATGATGGCGCGGTCATCATTCGCAATCTGCGCGTCCAGCAGGCCGGTGCCGTGCTGCCGTTATCGGCCAATGCCAAGCTGGATAAACAATTTGGTACACGTCACCGCGCTGCCATTGGTATCACTGAAGAGACAGATGCCGTCGTGGTGGTGGTCAGCGAGGAACGCGGCACGGTATCGCTATGCTTCAATGGCAACATTGCGCGCGACCTCGATGCCGCAACTTTGCGCAAAGCCCTGCTCGGCTTGTTTCAGAAAAAGAAGAACAAAGGCAAAACCCCGCAAGCTGCGGCGCGACCGCGTCGGCCGGGAGATACCTCGCAAGATGGCAGCGCTCCTACCGACGCCAAGCCCGTGCCGGCTTTAGCTGCCGCCGCTGCCTCAGCTTCAGCCTCTGCTCCAGCCACTGTTCCGGCGTCTGCGCACAGCGGTGCTTATAGCGGGACCACTGGCAAGAAACTGCCCGCCGAATTGATGCCGCTTTTTAACACCCAGCAGATCGAACGTCCGGTGCTGGCCGACACCTTGCCGATTCCTCATGCAAATCCACCGGCCGTGTTGCCGCCTTCTGCGATGTCGGATGACATTACGGCGCCCATGCTGTCGATGAAAGATGTCATGGATGCAACCAATCGAGCGGCCGAGAGGGCTGCTGCTGCGTCGGAGTGGACTGGCGGCGAATCAACCATCGAAACTACGCGCGGCGAGGTTTTGCCGCGCTCGCCTTCTTCACCATCGGGACGAAAAGATTTGAAGGGAGCGGAAACGCGGTGAGGCATGCGTGAGCTTTTCTACAAGCTCTTTGTCGAAGACCTGCTGCTCAAGGCCTTGGCCATGCTGGTCGCGGTCGTTCTGGTCTTTGTGGTACGCACCGAGCTTGAGGCCAGCGCTGCCTTGTACGTTAAGGCGCGGTACAGCCAGCCGCGTGGGCGAATTCTGGTCTCGGAGCAGCCGCCCGATCAGGTCAAGGTGGTGGTGCGCGGTCCCTGGGGGCGAATCACTCGAGCCAGTCAGGTCGGTTTAGAGCCTATACATATTGATCTCAGTGAATATAACGACGGCGAACAGCGCTTTACCGCCGATATGCTGCGTCTGCCCGAGGGATTGCGCGTCGAAAGCTTTGATCCTCCGAGCATCTATTTGCGCTACGAAACCGATGCCAAAGTCAGCCTGCCGGTGCAACTGACCATTGAAGGAGATCTCGCCGACGGCTATCGCTTGAAAAAAACCACCGTCAGCCCGGCCACGGTCAAAGTGCGCGGCGCGCAAGACGTGCTGGAGAATATGCGCAATGTGCTAACGCGGCCGCTAAACATCGCCAGTTTTACCGGCACCGCCACGGTCACCGTAGATCTAGGCCCCCTGCCCAAGCACGTGGCCTTTTTTGACAATCCGCCGCCGCGTATCAGCGCCGAGGTGGTCGTCGAGCAATTCGAACGGCGCATCGACAAGATTCCGATTCGCCCGAGCGGTTCGGCGCAGAACATCAAAGTCGTGCCGGAGCTGGCCACTATCGTACTACGCGGCCAGGGGCTGGAGAAGCTGCAAGAAATGCCGGTGGCCGTGGTCGATACCACGGCGGAAGAGCGCAGACCGCCCGGTACGACCTACGTCAAACGCTTGCAGGTCACCAACATCCCCTCGGGCATCGCCTATGAGGTCACTCCGCGCGAAGTTGAGTTCACCATCTTAAAATCTCAACCCCCCGAAAAAGAAAATTCGCGCAAACCCTAACTTGGGTTTAGTTGCTTGGCCCGCGGAGCATTTGCAAAAGGGGGCGGCCGACGCAGGAGGAGGGGGGGGTTAGGTGCAGAACGTGGCTGATGGTGGCGGCGAAATCGACCATGTTGATGATGCCGTGTTCGCCGGGATGAAACCACGGACCGTAAAGCGCAACTGGCACGTCCGTGTCATAGCGATAAAAGGTTCCGTGCGAAGTGCCAAGTTCGTGATCGCCGTACTTGCCCCAAAAATAAAACGGTGCCATGACCAGCACGAGTTCGCCGCCGCGAAGCGGAAAATAGCTGCGCGTCACCGCGGTTCCCGCCTCTACGGGGGGCACCCAGCCGCGCAGAAGCTGGGTGCGTGTGAAGTAGCTCAGAATGCCGGGAATTTCTAAAAGCGCGCGTCCGGCCACGTCTTCGACAACGGACGGATCGGCTTTGGCTTGCGCCATCATCTTTTGCGACAGATAGATGGTGGGATCCTCCAGCGCCAGCACCCAATCGCCGGAGATGCCAAAGTGTTCGGTCAATGCTTTATTGACCTTCTCTTTAATAAGGGGCTTGCGAATGCGAGTGGCGCTGATTCCGCGCAGCGCAACTTCATCGGGGATGGGCGCCGCGCCGTGATCGGCTGCGAAAAGCACCATCAATTCGCCGGGTTTAAATCGTTTTTCCAGATCGGAAAGCAGCGCCGCCAGGGCTCTATCAAGGCGCAGCACCATGTCCTGATATTCATGGCTGTAGGGACCATAAAGATGACCCGACAGGTCGGTAGAGCTTATCGATATGGCCAGCACGTCCGTCGCATCAGACTGTTTGCCAAGCTTTTCTGCATCGAGCGCCGTGCGCACAAAGTCCATCTCTAAATCTAGACCGATGGGCGTATACGTCAGCGCTTCGTAGTAGGCCGGGCCGGGCGCGGTCAGCTTGCCGTTTATCACATGCGGAAATACTCGACCCAGGCCTTTTAAATCCGCTTCGTAGGGCGAGTCGTCGGGGTTTGGATACTTCTCGGCAGCTAGCATCCGTTCCCATTTGGAGTTGAAAGATGCGTCGGCTAACTTTTGCGCATTCCAGCGCTTGACCCAATCGGGCAGGGCCTTGGCGTAATACGTCGACGTGGTCATCTCGCCCGTCTGATCCGAGAAAAAATAAGCCGATCCCAAATGCCCGCCGAGCAAAATCGCCCCCCGCGCCTTGATCGCGACAGAAAAAACTCGAGCATTGCGCTGCGCCAGCTTCAGTTCGTCAAAAACCGTACTGCCGATGAGGTTCCGCGGCGAACTATCGTCCTCGGGATTCAGGGGCGTCTCCCCGAGGATTTGGGCGTCGGCGTCAAAAAGCATCGACTCCGACTGGCTGCTCGACCGATTCCAAAATTTGTTCTGGGTGATGCCATTGCTGTAGCCATAAGAACCCGTGGCGATAAGGGCGTGCCCAGGTCCAGTGTAGGTATTCTGCTGTCCGTAGTGTCCGACGGCAAAGGCTCCTTGGCTGGTCAATTTGCGCAGCCCTCCGGGCAAAAAGAGCGGCCCCATGCGCGCAAGATTGTCGGCCCGAAACTGATCGGCCACGATGAGCACTACCAGTTTGGGGGCCGGCAACGTCGGCTTTCCCGCAGTTCGAGTTCCCGCGGCGGCTTGCGCCAGGCGCGGACTTTGGGCAACACCGGCAGCCAGCACGAACAAAAACATCCCAGCGGTAAACAGCCAAGGCGTACGCTGCGAAAGCGTCCTTGACGAGAAGCGACGGTTACAAACAAAGCGACTTCTATGTGACGCGATGCTGAAAAGCATGGGACCGGTTCCTTGGTTGCTAGCAAAAAGACGAAAAAAGGTTCTCAAAACCCCCCCTGAAGGCGCATGAAGTCTAAATGTTAGCTTGTAGATCGTATTGTACATGACAAACTCATGCGCTTTGATTGACGACCTGTCCGCTCGGCTTGACTTCCTTCGAGGACTCGCCAACGATGAAACTATGCACAAGGTTTCCTCAAAGCCACGCCATGTTCCGGGTGTAGCAATTATCCTGTGTGCCAGCAGCCTGATCGGTTGTATTGAGGTCCCTCTCAATGACATGCCGATGATGCCGCCGATGGGTGGCAAAGATGGAGGCAGCGACCTGCGTCCGGATGGAGGACCGATCTCTGGCCCCATCTGGCACTGGGAAAGTCCGCAGCCGCAGGGAAATAACCTAAATGCCTTGTGGGGAATTGCCGGGGCAACCTCGGCCGATGACATTTTATATGCGGTAGGGGATAAAGGCACGCTCGTGAAGGGGACGAGCGCCAACTGGCAGGTGCAGCAGGGCGATTTTCCCAGCAGTCGCGCCATTTTGGCGCTTGCCGGCAAAGCCAATGGCACCCAAAGCAATATGCTCGCGGTCGGCATGTTCGATCTTGCGCTCCGTCAGGCATCGGGGACTTGGACCGATCTGAACCCGCTTCTGGATACCGGCGATGGATCGCTGACTGGCGTGTTTGCCACGGCGACCATGGGCGAGTATTTCGTCGTCGGCACGTCCGGTCGTATCTACTTTGTGCATGACAACGGAATGACCTGGACCCGCGAAGCGACTGGGATGACGAGCGATGCACTGTTCGGCGTCGCCGGTGTTCGCAACAGCAGCGCGAATGATATTTATGCAGTTGGCGCCAATGGTCGGGTGCTGCATCGCAGCGGCGGCAACTGGGCGATCGAGGCTGACAAAGTGGCTCCAGCGGCGCAGCAGCTTAACGCCGTCTACTGCGGCGACGGTGCGCTAACTGGCGAAGTCTTTGCCGTCGGGGACGGTGGCACTGTGCTGCACAAGCAAAAGGACGGGACTTGGGGCACAGAAGCCCCGACCACGTCGCAGCTAAACGCCATCTGGGGCCTTGGCGACGAAGTTTATGCGGTGGGCACGCACGGTGAGATTTGGCGTCGTCAGGCTGGTAGCTGGACGCAGGAAGCGGTCGGCGTGACCGATGAGCGCCTTTCCGCTCTATGGGGAACCGTCCATGACGGCCAGGCCGTGGTTTACGTCGTCGGCAGCTTGGGCACTCTTTTGCGCCGCGAGCGCGGCATTTGGGAACCGATCTCCAAACGCGTGACCAGCAATCCCCTGTCGGGTGTTTGGGCGAACCGTCCGGGCGATGTCTATGCCGTGGGCGGAGATGGCAGCGCTGGCTTTGTATTTCGTCGCAGCGGTTCCCCCGATGCCGGAGCCTGGACGGCAGTGGCGACCGGGCTGAAAATCAAGCCCTTGGCCGCAGTGTTTGGCTACGCCAACAGTCCAAGCGCCATCCCCGACGTGTATGCCGTCGGTGCGAACGGCACTGTTTTGCGCCAGTCATCATCGGGCAGCGGTTGGGATTTTGACGCCGTCGGTTTATCCGGCGTTGATTTGACCGCCGTCTGGGTCGGCGCCGACACCGTCTGGGTCGTCGGTCTGAGCGGTCGCATTCAAAAGAAAATCATCAACAAGCAACAAATGACCGAGACCTGGAGCATCGAAACCGGTCCAGGCGGCAATGCGGTCTCGCAACATCTATTTGCCGTCTGGGGCACCGGCAAGCAGGTCGATGCGACGCAGGTGACTTATGTCGGCGGCGCCGGAGGCCTGGTGTTGCGACATGACGCACAAGGCTGGACGCAAGAAGCTGCGTCGCTGACCAACCAAACCATCGTGGCTTTGTTTGGCAGCAGCGAAAATGAGCTGTACGCCTTCGGCAATCAAGGCGCGACGCTGCACCGCGTGGGCGGGCAGTGGCGCAGCGAGCAGGTGCCGTCCTTTGCGGGCGGGGCCAGTGGCGTGGCTGGAGCCGTGGTTCCTGGCACGTCGCAGATCTATGCAGTGGGTACGCAGGGCCTGGTTCTGCGCTATCAAAACCCCCTGTGGTTGTCAGAATCCTCCCTCACCCAGATCCCCGGAAGTTCGGTGAGCGCCGCGGCCGCGGACGACATTTTTGTCGTCGGGGCCAATGGTTTGATCTTGCACAAATACTAGCTCCGCTACCGACAAATTTTGCGCACGTATTTGTCTTTAGGGCCATGGCAGGGTTAAAGTGGCCGGCCCGTAGCGGCTTGATTTTTTTCGCCGCTTTGTACGATGCGCATCAAAAAGCTTGAAATCGTCGGCTTCAAGTCGTTTTGCGACCGCACACTGGTGCGCTTTGATGCGCCGATCACCGGCATCATTGGACCCAATGGCTGCGGCAAGTCAAACGTCGTAGATGCCATTCGCTGGTGCATGGGCGAGCAATCGGCCAAGCATCTGCGCGGCAAAGCGATGGAGGACGTGATTTTTTCGGGCAGCGATCGCCGCGGTCCGCTTGGCTATTGCGAAGTTTCGCTCACGTTCGAGAACAGCGGCCAACTGCCCGTCGAATATCTGTCCTACACCGAGGTAACCGTCACGCGGCGGCTATTTCGCGATGGCACCAGCGAGTATTACCTGAACAAAACGCCGTGCCGGCTGCGCGACATCAGCGAATTTTTCATGGGCACCGGCATCGGCACCCGCGCTTACTCGATTATCGAGCAAGGCCGGGTCGGCATGATTGTCAGCAGCAAGCCCGAAGAGCGCCGTTTTCTGATTGAAGAAGCCGCCGGCATCACCAAGTACAAGGTGCGCAAGAAGGCGGCGGAAAAGAAGCTCGAGCTGACTCGGCAAAATCTGCTGCGCGTCTCGGACATTGTCACCGAGCAGGAGCGCCAGCTTGCCAGTCTGAAACGGCAGGCTGAAAAAGCGGAACGTTATAAACGCTACCGGGCAGAGCTTCGCGACATCGAATTGTGGGGGATGAGCCAACGCTGGCTTGGGCTTTTGAGCGAGGAGCGCGTTTATCGCGATCTGTGCGAGGCCGCCAGCAGCGAGCAGCAGGCGGCCGAGACGGCGCGGCAAAGTCTGGAAGCCGAGCTTTTGGCCGTTCGGCTGGAAATTTCTCAAGAGGAAGGCCAGCTTCAAGAGGCTCAGGAGCAGCTTTATTCTCTCGACAATGTCGTCAAGCTCGGCGAAGCAGAAAACGAGCATGCGCGCAAAGAAGAAGAACGGCTGCTGGCCGAGTCGCAAAAGCTGCGTGCCGAGCAAGAGGCTTTGCATGCGCGCAGTGAGCTGGCCGCGGCCGAAACCGCTCGATTGAAGGAAGAGTTGGCGCAGCTTTTGGGGCAGGGCGAGGGCCGCGAAGATCGGCTGCGCGATGGCGAAGGCCGCCTGAAGGATGCCAAAGAGCGGCTGGCCGAGTTTAGTCGCGTCGCCGATGGGGTCAAAAGCGAGATTGCGCAGCAAAATGCTGAGATTGCGCGCGGCGAAGCGGCAGATCGCAGCATGGCCCGGCAACTGCAAGATCTGGCGCAGCGGCTTGTGCGCAGCGAAGAGGAAACTCGTCGCCACAGCCTCCGCAATAGCGAGCTTGGCGCCGAAATCGCCGACCAAGAAAAGCGGCTTGGCGGTCTGCATGAAGAAAAGCTCAACCTGGCCAAAACCCGCCAAGCGGCAGAAGAGCGGGTAAAAGACCTCAAACTTTTGGTCAGCCGCCTCGATAAAGAAGTCGATCAGCTTAAAAACGAGCTGCACAAAAAACGCGCGCGCCACCATTCGCTGGGCGAGATTGCGGCGCGTCACGAGGGTTTTTCGCTGGGCAGCCGCTTGCTGCTGGCGCGCCCGCCGATGCTGGCAGCCCCTGAATCCGAGGCCGATGCGGGCGCACCGCCGCGCACCTTGGCCGACCTTATCGAAGCGCCGGCGGAGCTGGAGATCGCCATCGATGCGGTGCTTGGCGATCGGCTGGGCGCGCTTCTATGCCAATCGCACGGCGACGCCGTGTCGGCCATTGAATACCTGCGCGGTCGCAAAGAAGGGCGCGCTACATTTTTGCCGAGTGATGTTCGTCCGCAGCGTCCGGGCGATCGTCCTCCGCGACCAAATCCCGACGATGCCGAGGAAGCTGCTCTGGGCGTCCGCGGACGCTTGCTGGACCTCATCAAATGCCGGCCGGGCTATGAAGGCGTGGTCGATGCGGTGCTCGGCCAGGTGTTGGTGCTGGATACACTGGCCCAGGCGCTGGTTTACTATGAGCGCGCCAGCGAGGACGGCAGCCTGTCTCCCAACGCTTTGCTTTGTACATTAGAGGGGGCGGTGGTGGATGGGCACGGCGCGCTGACCGGTGGCGCGCAAAACAGCCAAGGTGCTTCGGTGCTGGCCCATCAGCGCGAGCTGCGCGAACTGCAGGCTGAACTGCGCAAACTTGAGGAGCGCTTTTTAGCCGAAGAAGAGCGGCTGGTGGTCAGCAAAAAAGAACAACAGCATTTGGCGCAGCAGCTAGAAGATCTGACTCGAGTCGGCCATCAGGGTGAGATGCAGATTTTGTCGCTCGACAAGGATCTGTTAAAAGCGCGCGAGGAGCTGCACCGCACCACCCACCGCCTAGACGTGCTCGTCCGTGAGCATCAAACCCTGGAAGAGCAGCAGCAAGCGCTAGAGCGCGAATGCGAAGAATCGCGTCTAGGGGTGCGTGGGGCCCGCGATCGGCTCGGCCAGCTGGAAGATGAGCTCGATACGCACAGCCGGGCGCAGGTCGAGCTTTACGAACACGTCGAAATGCTGTCGCAAAGCCTGACGCAGATGAAAGTCGAGGCGGCGGCTTATCGCGAAAAACTTAGCTCGCTGCAAAAGGCCTTAGAGCGTCTGACCGTCGAGCAACAAGAGCGGGCGACCCGTCTTGCGCGGCTAGCGCAAGAAGAAAGCGCTTGCTACAAGCGCGCTGCCACCTTGGCCAATGAAGTGCAAAACCGCGGCAGCGAGCTATTGACGCGGGCCGAGCAGCGCCAGAAGCTGGCCGAACAGTTTCAAGTCCTGCGCAGCCGCTATGAAGAGCGCCGCCAAGGCATCACTGGGCGTGAAGCCGAACTGCGTGAGCGTCGCGACCGCGAATCCGCCCAGATCAAACAGGGCTTGAAGTTGCGCAGCCGTCTTTCCGAACTGGAGCTGGCCCGCAAGCACGTGGAGGAGACCGCGCAAGAGCGGCATCGCATCGAGCTGCACGCGATCGTGACCGACTATCACTTGCGTCCGCTGGCCGGTCCCGCCGAGGATGAGCGCGCCGCCGAGCTGCGCGAGCTTATCGATCGCATGGGCGAAATCAACCTGACCGCCATCGACGAGTATCGCGAAGTAGAAAAGCGCTACACCTTCCTCGTCACGCAAAAGACCGATCTGGAGACGGCCGTAGAAAAGCTGGAGCAAGCCATCGGTCTTATTAACCGCACCAGCCGCCAGCGTTTCCGCGAAGTCTTCGACCTCATTAACAGCAAGTTTCAGGAAATTTTTCCGCGCTGTTTTCTGGGGGGCCAAGCGCATCTGCGGCTGACCAGCAACGAAGATATTTTAGAAGCTGGCGTCGAGATCTTTGCGCAGCCGCCGGGCAAGAAAAATCAAACGGTAGAGCTCTTATCGGGTGGCGAGAAAGCGATGACCGCGGTCGCGCTCATCTTTGCCATTTTTCTCATCAAGCCCTCACCGTTCTGTCTGCTGGATGAGGTCGATGCGCCGCTCGACGAAGCCAATGTCGGTCGATTTAATGACTTGGTGCGAAGCATTACCGATCGCAGCCAATTCATTCTAATTACTCATAACAAGCGGACGATGCAGATCGCTGACACCCTCTATGGCGTCACCATGGAAGAACCTGGCGTTTCCAAGGTTGTCTCGGTCAATTTGCATGAGCTTGGCAAACTGGCGCCCACCCATGGGTCTAAAAAACGCGCTGCGTGACTCGAACATGCCAATAAATTTGCACAAGATTGAGCAGTTCAGTGCGGATTTGCTTGACGCTCTGGGGAATTGTGCTTTTATAGGGCCCACAGGAACCGCAATCTTCCAGCGCTCGCTCTCAAATGTCCCACCGGCCTAATGTGATCGCCAGAAAGTTCACCTTTATACATCGAGGGAAAATTCCCGGCTTTGGCATAGCTGCCGGTTCGCAGAGATCCGCGTCAGTAAAATTCTAAGGAAGCAGGTTCAGCAAAACGCCGTCGGCACGGCAGGTAAAGGGCGTGTGCTCGGCGGCATATGGGCCAGAAAATGGCCAGGTCTAGACACAGGAAAGTCACGATGAGCAAAAAGTTGTATGTCGGCAATCTATCGTATGCGACCAGCAGCGCGGAGCTTGAGCAAATGTTCGCGCAGTATGGGACAGTCAGCAGCGCCCAGGTCATCGAAGACCGCCTGACCGGACGCAGTAAAGGGTTCGGATTCGTCGAGATGTCTTCGGATTCCGAGGCACAGGCGGCGATTTCGGGCCTGAACGGGCATGTGAACGATGGCCGCGCCTTAACTGTCAACGAAGCTCGGCCGCGCGAAGAGCGGGGTGACTTTGGTGGCGGTGGCGGTGGTGGCGGCCGACGCGGCGGCGGCGGCGGTGGCGGCGGCGGTGGTGGTTTTGGCGGCCGGCGTGGCGGTGGCGGCGGTGGTGGTGGTGGCGGCGGTCGACGCGGCGGCGGTTACTAAACCAAAAAAATAAGCGCCTGATTGCCACGGTGGAGCATTGCGCCCATCGTGGCTTTTCTGCTTTATAGCAGATGAAATGCATCCCTAATTATTTGCGAACACCAAAGGTGATTCGTCAGCTGGGCTGCATAGACATCGGATAAGACGAATTGGCATGTAGACTTATTTTTACATGCCAGTTCTAAATTTATTTTAGGGAATTAGGATTTTAGAGAGCGGCGTATGCGCCACACTTCGCCCAGGTAGGCGAGGATATTGCGCAAGTTTGCGACTTTCGATTGGCCTGCACGGCGAGGTGCACAAGAGATTTCAGTGCTGGCGATGCTTTTGCCGGCATTTCGTGCTTTGACCACGAGTTCAAGGCCAATGGACCCTGCCGACGTGCGCGAAACTAGATACAGCTCGTCAAGCAGCGCTCGTTTGAATAGGTAGGGACCCTCGATGCGATCGATTAAGCCGGTCGCCGCATACATCAGAAGACGCAGTGTGCGCGACATCGTCATGCGCACAATTCCGTCCGGACGGTAATCGTAGGTCGAAAGGATTAGATCCTGCCCCGCGCAAGCGTCCAGAATTTTTCCGAGCTCGCGCAAGGGAATTTGCCCATCAGCGGGAACCCAAGTGACGTATTCCGTGGCGGCTGCAAAAAATCCAGTGCGCAAAGCCGCGGTCAGCCCTTGATTGCGCGGATGGCGCTCGACGCGCACGCGTGGATTGGGTGCAAGCTGCGCCAAAACCTGCGGCGTATCGTCGCTAGAGCCATCATCCACAATCAAAACATAGGCATCGCTGCATTCGTTTTCGGCAAACGCGATGACTTCGAGAAGCAGCTCGGGAAGATTTTCGGCCTCATTATATGCAGGCACGACGATGGTTAAAGAGGGCACAAAGCGCGACATTAGCTGGCTGCCTGAATCAGGTAGGTTTTGATGAAGTCATCGATTTCCCCGCCGAGCACGGCATCGACATTGCCGACTTTGAGCTCGGTTCGATGGTCGGTGACCAGCCGATAGGGGGCCAGCACATAGGAACGAATCTGGCTGCCCCATTCGATGGCTTTTTTCTGACTATTGGCGGCGTCGATGCGTGCTTCTTGCTCGCGAAGTTTTTGCGCATAAAGCATTGCGCGCAGCATCTTGAGCGCGGTGGAACGATTTTTGTGCTGCGAACGCTCCGACTGACACTTGGCGACAAGTCCAGATGGTTTGTGGATCAGCCGAACCGCGGATTCGGTCTTGTTGACGTGCTGTCCGCCTGCGCCGCCCGAGCGCATCGTTTGCACTTCAAGGTCTTCATCGCGAATTTCAATCTCGATAGAGTCATCGATCTCGGGGTAGACAAAGACCGCGGCAAATGCCGTGTGACGTCGCGCATTGGCATCAAAAGGCGAGATGCGCACCAGCCGGTGCACACCGCTTTCCGCTTGCAGATAACCGTAGGCAAAGCGTCCACGTACCGCAAAGCTGACACTTTTAATGCCTGCTTCTTCTCCCTCTTGCAGATCGAGTTCTTCGACGGCATAGCCGCGGCGCTCGGCCCATTTATAGTAGAGGCGGCGCAGCATATCGGCCCAGTCCTGGGCGTCCACCCCGCCGGCGCCGGCATTGATGCTAACCAGCGCATCGGTGTGATCTTGTTCGCCCGCCAGCATGCGCGCCAATTCCATTTGCTCAACGGATTGCGAAAGGGCGCGGGCGGCATCGCTGGCTTCTTTAAAGCTGCTCTCGTCAGATGCTTCCACTGCCAGGTCTAGCAGCACTTGCGCGTCTTCTAGCAAGCGGCGCAATTTTTCCCACGACTCGGTGGTTTGCTTCAGACCCGCCTGTTCGCGCAGCACGGTTTGGGCCCGCTGGGTATCGTCCCAAAAACGTGGTTCGGCGGCAATTTCTTCTAATTGACGAATGCGCGCGTAGCTCTTTTCGATGTCAAAGATGCCCCCGAAGCGCATCTAGGCGCTGTCCGAGGGATGCAAGTAGCTCTTTGGTCTCGCGAGTCTCAAGTAGCATGACCACATCGTCTACCACATCGAAGCGCACAGCTCAACGGGGCGAATGATTGCGCCGCCTCGCCTACGCGGCCGCGTAGCGACGCATTTGGTCAAGGATCTATATACTTGCGGCCTGTAACCGCGAGAAACCAGTAGCGCCAAGCGCGATTCCGAGAGATAAAATACTCATCACTAGAAACACCATCTCATTAAGCGGTGAGGAAGCTGTTATGACCGGATGTGAAAAAAGCCTACTGGCGGGCGCAGTTCGCTGCCTTCCCGGAGTTCGCAATAGCCTGGTGTTATTGACCGTCGTTTGGCTGGCTGCGTGCTCGAACAATTCGAATCCTCCGACGGACATGGGTCCACAATCGGACATGCCGCAAGGTGACGGCGGCATCAAGAAGATGCAGCAGCCTGGCTGCAGCATTGACGAGTGGTGCTGGCAGTTTCCGCAGCCGCAAGGCAGCAATCTGCGCAGCGTCTGGGGGAGCTCGACCAACGATGCCTGGGCTGTCGGCGATGCCGGAGCGCTTATTCATTACGACGGCGTGCAATGGAAGGCTGTGGTAAGTCCGACGACAAGCACCCTGTGGTCGATTTCGGGGAGTTCGGCGAGCGATGTGTGGGCCGTCGGAGATGGCGTCACTGTACTGCACTACGATGGTCAAAACTGGTCTTTGGTACCGGTGTCCGGCGCGTCGGCGATAAGCGGCTCCCTGTTTAGCGTCTGGAGCAACGGCCCCGACGACGTCTGGATGGTGGGCACAAATGGCTTGGTGGTTCGCAAAAGCGGCAGCTCCTTATCTGCCATGCCGCAAAGCGCCACCACCAGCACCTTGTTTGGGGTGTGGGCGACGTCCAGCAAGATGTTCGCCGTTGGCCCCGGGGGAACCCTTTTGACCTATAACGGCAGCTTTTCGTCCATGGTGATTCCGGGCGCGAGCAGTCAGATTCTTTTGTCCATTACCGGCATCAGCGCCGATGAGCTTTTTGTCAGCACCGCCGCCTCGGTTGTCTTTCACTTCAGCAGCAATACCTGGAACCAAGTGCAAGTTTGCACCAATTTGCCTCCCAAATACGCCTCGGGCTGCAATTTTACCTATTCCTTCGGTCTGAACGGCCTTTGGTCAAAGGGCAACGATGTCTTTGCGGTAGGTGAAGTCCTATATCCCGACAACGTCACCAAAGATTCGACCCAACGCTTTGGCACCGTCAAAAAATGGGACGGCAGCAAATTCGCCGATGTTCCTGGGGCATTGCCAATTGGGCTATTTGGTGTGTGGGGAACCGCGCCGAACAACCTATTTATGGTGGGCGTCAGTGGCACGATCGTACGGTTTGACGGAGTTACTTTTACTAGCTCCAGCATCGTGGACAGCCTAACCGGTGTGTCAGGAAAGCTGCTTGGTCTGTCCGGAAGCAGCGCCGATGACTTTTACGCGGTTGGTGAGTGGGGCGCGACGCTGAAGTGGTCCGGCAACCAGTGGCAGAACATTCCGAATAGCAGCTACATTCAGTTTCAGGGGGTCGCTGGAACCTCTGACAATCTTTGGAGCGTTGGCAAAGAATTCGCGATGGATGCCACCATGCCGCCGACCCCGCGTCTCTATCGTATGCAATCCAACGCCTGGCAGCCCGTGAGTACCTCCATTCCGGGAAATCAGCGGGCCATTTGGATAAGCGGCAATGACGGCTTTACCGTGGGCGAAGGGGATACCGCCATGCGCCGCGACAACACGGGAACCTGGCTGAAGGAAAGCTCGATTCCCAATACCGGGACGACGTTGCGCGCTGTATGGGGCCCCGATGTCGGCCATCTGTGGATTGTCGGCGGTGGCGACAACCAGAATCAAAAGCAGAATATGTTCCCCGGCAAGATTCTCTTTTATAACGGTTCATCCACGCTGCAGATGGATCAGCCAAACAATGGCATTCCGACGAATTTGCCCACCCTTTCGGGCGTCTGGGGAACGGATGCGAGCCATGTCTGGGCCGTCGGAGATCAAGGGCAAATCTGGATCACTGTGGATGGCATGCACTGGGTCAACCAGCGGCAAGCCGCCCCCGAGCGACCCGCTTTGCGAGGAATTTGGGGCACTGGGCCTAATGACGTCTACGCGGTGGGCGATTTTGGAACGCTCTTGCACTACGACGGAAAAAATTGGCAGCCGCAAGACAGTGGCACCAGCATCAGCTTCTATAGCGTGTGGAGCGTTGGCAAAGATCTCTACATTAGCGGTATCAATGGCACCGTTTTGCATCGCCGGCTGCCCTAAGCTTCGTATATACCTTGTCTAGCGCTGCACGCTGCACGGTGGTAGCCTCAGGTCATGTTTTGCGCTTTCAGACCTTGCAAAACATGACTTCAGTGCAGCGCAAGTTCCAAACCCGGAGACAATAGCCATGTTGCAGATGGGTCTAGGTCCCGTCGAACTGGTGCTCATCCTGTTCATCGTTTTGCTGATCTTTGGAGCTGGCAAGCTTCCGCAGATTGGCGACGCTTTGGGCAAGAGCATCAAGAATTTCAAGCGTGCTGCCGAGCCGCACGATGAACTCGATGTCACCCCTAAAAAACAGATCGAGGCGGACAAGCACGCAGAGAAGGATTGATTGCGACCATGTCGACGCCTCCCGCTGCGCATCGCATCATCAAGCGCTACAGCAATCGCAAGCTATACGATACGCAGAGCAGCCAGTACGTCACCCTGGAGCAGATCGCCCAGATGATCCGCATTGGGGAAGAGGTCAGAGTCCTCGACAACAGCAGCAAAGAGGATTTGACCTCTGTCACCCTGGCTCAGATCATTTTTGAGGAAGAGAAGCGGCAAAAAAGCTACATCCCGCTAGGCGCTATGCGTCATCTGATTCAATCGGGTGGCGCGTCGCTGCAAGAGCTGGCCCAGCAGGCCCAGGCGCGCGTCCTTAGCGTTTTTCGCAAAGGCGATTCGGCGCTCGATGCGCTGGATGAGGCGATCGCCGAGCCGCTGCCGCCCACGGATCGCGACGGCCGGCGCAGTGCCTCGGATCCAGCGCATCCGGTGCGCGAGCTTCTCGACCGCTCGCATCAGACGGTCGAAGACTGGCAGCGCCGCGTCGATGAACGCATCCGCCATCTGCTGGAACATGTCTCGCCGTTTGCAGCCATGCAAAAGGAAGTATTACGGCTTACACGGCGCGTGGAAGCGCTGGAAAACCACCTAGGAATGCCAGCCACGGGCGATAAAGACCCGCTCGAATAGACCGCGGCAGGTGCTAAGCTGCGCGGCGATGAAGCTTGTCTCTTTTGTTCCCGCGGCCACTCCTTCTGCCATTCCGCTGCTTGGCGTCGTCGTCGAACATGGGCCGACGACAAACGCGAATTGTGCAGAGGCCCCAATTCTGGATCTGCTGCCGGCCTTTGGCCGGCTAGAAGCTGAGGCCGGCCGGCCGCACCATCTAAGTGCCGTCATCGCCCGCTATGGCGGCGATATGATTTCGCTCATCGAACGTCAGGACATCGCCCTGCCGGCGATTCGCGAACTTTTGCAGCGCTTGGCGAATGGCGATCGGCGTTTCTTGGACGATTCTTTTTTGCATTCGCCTTCTTTTGTGCGGATTTTGGCCCCGATTCCGCGTCCACTGTCGATGCGTGATGGCTATGCGTTTCGCCAACATGTCGAAGCGGCACGTCGAAATCGCGGTTTGCCGATGATTCCCGAGTTTGATGAAATTCCGATTTTCTATTACACAAACCATCTTTCAGTCGTCGGACCAGGGCCGGTGTCCGTACGCCAAAAGCATCTTGAGCAGCTTGATTTCGAGCTTGAAGCGGCTGTGGTCATCGGCCAAACGATTCGCGACGCCGATATCGCCACGGCCGATGCGGCAATTTTCGGTCTGCTGATCATGAATGACCTTTCCGCCCGTGGTCTGCAGATGCATGAGATGAAGCTCAATCTGGGCCCGGCCAAAGGCAAAGATTTTGCCACGGCCCTTGGCCCTTACTTGGTTCCGTACGCGGACTTGGCGCCTGCGCTGCGCAAAACGGATCGCGGCACCGCATTTGATTTGCGCATGCTGGCGCGCCACAACGGCGAAATCGTCGCGCAAGGCGCTCTTAGGGATATGCACTACACCTTTGCCGAGATCATTGCTCGGGCTAGCTACGGCGTCACTTTGCACCCGGGTGAAGTAATCGGCTCAGGCACCGTGGGCACCGGCTGCTTTTTGGAAACCAATGGTTCCAAGATCTACACCGATAGATGGCTAAGGCCCGGCGACGTCATCGAGTGCGAAATCGAAGAGCTCGGCTGTTTGCGCAATTCCATCGCGCTTTATGAGCCGGCTGCGAAATGAGCCAGGTAGACATGGTCACGGATCGCGAGAACAGCTTGCCGGTTTTGTATCACTACTGGCGCTCTTCGTCGTCATGGCGGGTACGTTGGGGACTTTTGCTCAAGGGGGTGGAGTATCGCGCGGTGGCGGTGGACCTGCTTTCTGGCGAACAGCGCACGGCGCAGCATCTAGCCAAAAATCCGCTGGGCGCGGTTCCGGTTCTAGAAATCGATGGGGTGCTTCTGGCGGAAAGCATGGCCATTCTGGAATACCTCGAAGAAACTCGCTTGACCTCGCCGCTACTGCCCAAAGCCGCGCCGGATCGAGCGCGAGTGCGCCAGTTGGCGCAAATCATCGTTGCGGATACGCAGCCTCTACAGAATCTTGAAGTGCTTACGCATATCGAGAAGCTGACGCAAAACTTCGAGCTACGAAAAAAATGGGCGGAAACTTATATCGGCCGCGGCCTTGATGCTTATGAAGCGCTGCTGCAAAAAGCCGATTGGCCGCAAGGTCCCTATTCTTATGGACAGTTGGTGACGCTGGCCGATCTATGCCTGATTCCGCAGTGCTATAACGCCCGTCGCAACGGTCTGCAAATCGCCCGCTGGCCGCGAATCGCCGCGATTGAGGCGGCATGTCTTAATACAGAGGCTGCGCGGCGCTCTAGCCCCGATGCTCATCAGCCAGTCTGAAAGGCTTTCATGCGTATACGCGCCGATTTTCGCTGTCTTTGCCTGATCCTTTTCGGGGCGCTTTGCCTAGGCGCCTGCGCCGGCCCCTACGACGAAGACTTTGCAACCACCGCAATCATGAACGGCGGCGATTGGCGCGACGAGGTCATCTATCAAGTCCTTGTCGATCGCTTTGCCAATGGCGACATCAATAATGATTACCGGGTCATGCCTAGTGCGCTAGGGCGCTACCAGGGCGGGGACTGGCAGGGAATTATCAATCATCTGGACTATCTTTCTGCCTTGGGCGTGACCGCGTTGTGGATTTCCCCAATCGTCAAAAACATCGATTACGACGCGGGCTTTGACGGCTACCACGGCTATTGGACGCAATCGTTTAATACGATCAATCCGCACTTCGGCTCGCCGGCCAAACTGCGCGAGCTCGTTGACAAAGCCCATGCGCGCGGCATGAAGGTGATTCTCGACATCGTCACCAATCACGTCGGACAGCTTTTTTATTACGACATAAACGGCAATGGTCAACCCGATACCATCGTGACTGGATCGACTTCGGAAGACTCCGCCGATCCGCTGGCGCGTCTTTCGCGGGCCGACGAATATGATCCAGATTTTGATCGCCGCGGCATTCAAGGGCAAAACGGCCTAGGTCCCTCAGGGCCTGCCGACATTCGCTTTTTATATATTCCCGAAATTAACCGCCGCTTGCCTGATCCGATTCGCTTTGGCGAGGGCGATGACGATGTTTTGGATTTTAGCCGTCCCGGGGTCTATAACCGGCGCGGTCGCACGACCAATTATGATCGCTGGGAACAGCTCACCACCGGAGATTTTCCGGGCGGACTCAAAGATCTGGATACGCGGCGAACCGACGTGCGCAAGGGACTTGTGGCGGCGTTTGCCAAGCTGATTCGTCAATACGACTTTGACGGTTTTCGCATCGACACCCTCAAGCATGTAGAGCACGAGTTTTGGCAGGAATTCTCAACTGCCATTCGGCGCTATGTACATGGAATGGAGGCGCCCTTTGGTGTCGCGCCGCTCACCGTGCCCAAACAAAACTGGTTCATGTTTGGCGAGGCCTTCGATGGCGACGACGCGCTTTTGGGCGAGTTTAGCTACCACGATGAAGTCGATTCGGTGTTCTATTTTTCGCAGAAGTTTCAGGTGTATACCGACGTTGTAAAATGCGGCCTTCCCACCCGCCAAATCGAGAAATTGTGGAACGATAGATTGCGCTTTGCACCCGCTACCGCTCGTCTGCATGGGCCGATGCGCAGCGATCGCTTTCGCGATTTGGACAATCACCTCGTGCCGGATCCGGTCGCCGGCCAGCCCATCTATAACACCCTGCAAACAGGGCAGGGCGATGGCCGCCTGGGTCCGGTGGACAGTGCGGGGCAGCCCATTGCGCCGAATCGGCTGCTCGTGAACTTTTTAGACAACCATGACGTGGCGCGTTATTTGTCGCCCATCGATGGCTGTTACTCTGGCGCCGAGGGAGCGCAGCGCCATCTACACAGCGCCCTTGGCCTCATGTTTACAGAAGACGGCATCCCCTGCATTTATTACGGCACCGAGCAGGATTTTGCCGGAGGCAACGATCCGGCAAATCGCGAACGACTGTTCGACAACGTGCTGGACAACGTATATCGCGGGGCCGCGACGGCACAGCGCGAAAACTTAAGTGGATCCGCTTACTCCACCACCGGCGATACTTTTCAGTGGGTGGCGCGGCTCGGCCGTTTGCGCAAGGCTTACGCGCCGCTGCGCCGTGGCGATTTGCGCGTAAGCTGGTCTACAGACCATACCGGCAATGAAAGCGATGCCGGAATTTTTGCTTTTTTGCGCAGCGATGCCGGCAAGACCGTTCTGGTCGTTGCCAATTTTCACAGCCAAAAAGTCAGTGTAACGGCATTTGACAGCACAGAAATGACCGTTCCTTTTGCAGCCAATACCAAACTTGTGGAAGTGCTTGCCGACCCGGCTGACACCACCGAAGATCGGACGTATCTAGTGCCTGCCGGTGGCACCTTGCGCGTACGGGTAGCCCCCGGCGCCATCAAGGTTTTAGTGCCAGCTTCTGACGTGAGCAATTAAGGGCGTTCGACAAGCGTATAGGTTGCGAACCGCGCTTGGTTCCACCCGAGTGCTTGACCGTAGCTTGTGGCGTTGGCTGTATCATTGCGGTCATAGTCGAGGACTCGAAATCCCGCGTTTTGCCAGGCCGTTTGTGCAAAGGGATTGCGGCAATCGGCATGGGGATTGTAAGGCTGTCCGACGGCCTCGGGCGCCGGGCACAAATTGTAGGCCAAAAGACGACCGCCCGGCCTTAGCAAATCAAATAGGATGCGCAAGTAGCTGTCGTCGGGAATGCCTTGCTTGTCCACGGGTCCCGACGGTGCCCCGGACGCCGGGTGGATGTAACCGCGCTTCAGCTGATTTCTGAGAATCACTGCATCATAGCCACTACCTACGGCAGCACGCGCCGCTTGGTCGCTTGGAAACTCGCCGGCATACACCATCAGCCGGCCGCTGACTTCGCGACCGGGAACCGGCAGAACTCCTGAATCATCGGGCCGGCTGTAGAGCATGCGCAGTCTATTTTCAGCGCTGACGCCAATCGCTTCGGCGCCCGCCGCCGCCATCATGCGTAGCGGTCCAATGCCCGTGTAGTGAAGTTCCAATAAGCGTCGGCCGATAAGATGCCGCGTATCGCTTTCCGCCAGCAAATCGAGCAGGCGAGCGAAAAATACCGGAGATTCGCCGTCTCCAGAATAGTAGCCAAGCTCGTCGACGGTTTCGTTGCCGAGTCGCCGCGGCGCCACGCCGGGAAGGCGCATTCCGGCGTCGAGAAATGAGGTGGCCCAGCGGCTGCGCACAAGCGGACGTACCGCTTGTACTTGGCGCTGAATATGTGCCACTCCATCGCCAATCACTGCGCTTGATGTCGATGAGGGAGCGACCCGAGAAGATTCTGCACAAGCCAGTAGTCCCAGCGCGCCGCCTAGCAAACCTAAAGCGCCTAACAATGCCGGCGATCGAGCCTTTGAAACGAGCTGCAAGCCGATATTCATCAACATGCTTCCTTTTTTGGTCGGCGCTTACCGCGGACGCGCCAGCATTCGCAGCAGCGCGATGCCCGCGGCAAGTGCAAACAGGATGCGTAGCAATCGCGCCACATGCATCCCCAAGTCCGTCGTAGCCGGAACAATAAGCTCGCGCCAGAGCGGAATCGCGAGCAGCAGGACTAGCCCCCATGCCAGAAGGGATAATCCTGTTATATAGCTTTCAGTACTTAGATGCTTTGTATAGGCCGAGCTCGCGCTCGGTCTAAAGAACCAGGCTGCTCCGCCCATCGCCAGCAAAGCCAGGCTCAGTATCGTTCCCAAAAAAACCAGCAAAATCCCTGAAAATTCGTAGCTAGCTGGATGCAGGAACGCTGCAGGTACAAGCGATGCGTCAAAAGCGCGACGACCTATCGGCAATAGCGAGGCGGCGGTCTTGCTCCACAGCCATGGGCCGACGAGCGTCAGCAGAATCAGCAGAAACGCGGTCGCGGCATCTTCGGATTTGGTGTGTTTGTAGGGACTCAGTCTCAAGCTTGTGCGACGCCGTTTTTGGCTAGGGCATCTTTGATGAATTGCTCGATTTTGCCTTTTGGAACTGCACCGACGAGCTGGCCGATGACCTTGCCTTGATTAAACAGAAGCAGAGTCGGAATGGAGCGCACATCATATTTGGTGGGCACCTTCTGATGTGCATCAATGTCCATCTTGGCGATGTTCACGCGACCTTTGAGGTCGGCGGCGAGCTGTTCCAGGTGCGGAGCAATCGTCTTGCACGGCTGGCACCACGATGCCCAAAAGTCGACCAAAGTCGGTGTTGCTGATTTTAAGACGTCGGCCTCAAAATTGGCGTCAGTTAGGATCTTCAGATGTTCAGATGCCATCGCTCACTCCTCGCATGCTGGTTATGTTCAGCAGTATTTCAGCAAGGTAATTCTCTATCACAGAAAGTAAAGTACCGCATAACTGCTTGCGTATAGATTGTTGTAGGGATTACTGAATAAATTTCAGTCGTATTTTCTATACGCGGCAGCTGCTTGAACTTTCGAACGCTGACTTAGGCGAGTACGCTGTGCAAAAAGCTGCGACCTAGAGGCCAGGCCGGCAGTTCGAACCCAGCGCAAATCGTCTGCGCGATGTCATAAAAACCATTGCGCAGTCCCAAATCAGTTCCGACTTTTTGTCGATTGATGTCGGAAAAAGCCAGAAGCGGAACGTCCTCGCGCGTGTGATCGGTTCCGGCAAAGGTCGGGTCGTTGCCATGATCCGCAGTCAAAAGGACGAGGTCGCGCGGTCCCAGGGCTCGCCGCAAAGCGGGCAAAAAGGCATCAAACTCGACGAGCGCTCGCGCATAGCCGGCAGGATCGCGACGGTGGCCGTATAGCATGTCGAAATCGACGAGATTGACGAAAATCAGCCCTTTTTTGAAAGTCTCAAGCGCCTGCAGAGTATGGGCCATCCCGTCGCGATTGCCTTCGGTGTGGATGTTCTTGGCAACGCCATGGCCGGCAAAAATGTCCCAAATCTTGCCGATGCCAATCACTGGCAGACCTGCCGCCGTGAGGCGATCGAGTACGGTCGGGCCCATGGGCGGCATGGCAAAATCGCGGCGATTATAAGTGCGGCGAAAAGCCCCGGGCAGTCCGACAAAGGGCCGAGCGATGACTCGACCGATGCCGCGCTCATCGCACAGGCGTCGCGCTACTTCGCAGGCGCGATAAAGTTCGGCGAGCGGAACTTTGTCTTCGTGCGCGGCGATTTGAAATACGCTGTCCCCCGATGTGTAGACGATAAGATCGCCGGTGCGCAGATGCTCTTCACCCAGTTCATCGAGAATTGCGGTGCCCGAAGCCGGCCTATTGCCGATCACGCCGCGTCCCACTGCCGCGCGAAAAGGGGCCAGCATTTCCTCGGGAAACCCCTTGGGAAAGATTGGAAAAGCTTGTTCCAAGGTCAGGCCGCAGATTTCCCAATGGCCCGTGGTGGTATCTTTGCCGGCGCTGGCTTCACGCATGCGACCAAATGCCCCGTTTGGGCGGTTGGCGGGCGGTACCCCGGCGATGTCAGTCAAATGGCCAAGCCCCAGCGCTTGCAGGTTGGGCAATTCCAAGCCGCCGACCTCACGGCTTAGATTGCCCAGGGTGTCGGCCCCCGCATCGCCGTACTCTGAAGCGTCGGGTGCAGCGCCGCATCCGACGGAATCGAGCACGATCAAAATCACGCGATCTAGGGGGTGTTCGGAAATCTTGGCATCCATGCCGACACCTTAGCACGCCCGTTCAAACATCCAGCTCAAGGACGGTTACACCATCTCCGCCATCTGCAGGTTCCGCCGCGCGCATTTTACGAACGCCCGGAAAGTCGGCGAAGTGGCTGCGCACAAGCTGGCGCAGCACGCCGGTGCCATGGCCGTGCAGCAAAAACACGGCCGCTCGCGACTCGCGCAGTGCATCGTCCAAAAATTTTTCAGCGCGGGCGATGGCGATGTTGGCGCGTTCGCCGCGCAAATCCAGCGTAGCATCCGGAGTCCGCGGCGGAATCGGCGGCGGCGCGGATGGCGCGGCGGGTCCGGTGGAAAAACTTCCGAAACCGGTGTGCACTTGTGCAGTCGGAAGGATTAGCTCCGCGATGTCCACATTGAGCCGTAAGGCGCCTACCTGCACCACCACCTTGTCGCGCACGCAGTCCGACATGACGATGCCTACGCCGCCAAGCCGCGGTACGTAGACTCGACAGCCGATGGGCAGCTCATCCGCACGTGGCACGCGTCCTGCCGGGCCTTTTTGCGGGGGCGCTTGCGCGGCGACTTGCTGCGACAGCTTGTCCACCTGCTGCTGCAGCTTGCTCAGATCCTGCTGATGGGCGGACACACCGGCGCTGTGCTCTTTGTGTTTGATTTGTTGCGCATGGGCTCGCAGCGCGCTGCGGGTGTCGAGCAGTTCGCGGCGCGCGGCGCGCAAGGCGTCAATGGCTTCGTCATGTGCGTTCTGCCGGGCCCGTGCTAGGGCCACTTGCGCTTGGCGGTGCAATTCCGTGCTTTGCTCGAAATGGCGCTGCGCTTCGACTTTTTGATCTTCGGCCTGGCGGCGCAGCTCCTCGATCCGTTCGCGTTCGCTGCTTAGCGACTGCAAAAGCGCATCAAGGCCGCTTTGCTGCGGCGCCAAAAGGGCGCGAGCGCGTTCGACGATAAGTGCCGGCAAGCCCAGACGCTCGGCGACACTAAGGGCGGATGAGGCGCCGGGAATGCCCAGGTGCAAGCGATAGGTCGGCGCCAAGCGCTCTAGATCGTAGCCAACGCTGGCGTTGTAAAAGGGCGGCCCGTTTTGGCCCAGGGCTTTGAGGCGGTCGTAATGGGTGGTAACCATGACGGTGGCGCCGGCCGTGGCCAAGCTTTCCAAAAGGGCGTGCGCCAGCGCTGCCCCTTGTTCTGGATCGGTGCCAACAGCGACCTCATCAAGCAGCACCAAGCTCTGCGGCCCCGCCTGTTCTAAAAATCGGCGCAGATTGTGGATATGCGCCGAGAAGGTCGAAAGATTTTTCTCCAGGCTTTGATCGTCGCCGACGTCGGTAAGCACATCGGTAAACCAGGGCAAAGCCGAGCCTTCTTGAACCGGCAAATGCAAACCGGCCCGCGCCATAAGGACGCACAATCCCGTCAGTTTCAATCCCACGGTCTTGCCGCCGGCATTGGGGCCCGAGATGATTAGCGTGCCGCCGCGGGGCAGGGCAATGTCGTTGGGGATGACTTTGACGCCGCTAAGCACCATCAGCGGGTGACGCGCATTGCGCAGATCGATTTTGTCGCTGCCAAGCTCGACGGGCTGGGCGCGCATATCGATGCTTAGGCGGGCCGCGGCGTCCGTCCCATCAAGGTGCGAAAGCAGGTTCAACGTGTCGGCAATGCGTGTCGCTGCCTGCTCGATGGCTTTGGATAGCTCGGCGAGAATGCGGCGCTCTTCGTCAAGAACTTCAAGCTGCGCTAGCTTAAGACGATTGTTGAGCTCAATAATTTCCTCGGGCTCGACAAATACCGTCGCACCAGAGGCGCTAGTGCCATGGACAATGCCGCGCACGCGAGTTCGCGCGTCGGCGCGCACCGGAACGACATAGCGATCTTCGCGCTGGGTGACAAAGCGATCTTGCAGATGCGGCGCAATATGCGTTTCGCTGAGCAGCGTATCGGTTCGGCGGCCAAGCTCGCTAAGCAGATGATTGACGCGCTGCCGCAGGCCGCCTAGGGCCGGCGAGGCATTGTCGCGCAGTTTGCGATGGTCATCAAAAGCCGCGGTAATCGGACCGGTGACTTCGGGAAGCTCGGCCAAGGCGAACGCGGAAATCGCCAATCTCGGCAGTTCTTTGCTGCGCTGCAGTATATGCCGCCGCAGCCGCAGCGCGGCTAGCAGCGTGCTGGCGATGTCGCAAAGGTCATCGGGCGTTAAAACGCCGCCTTTGGACGAACGCTCAAGAGCCGGTCCGACATCGCAGATTCCGCCAAACAAAAGCGGCTCGCCGCGATCTTGCAGGTTCCGCGCTTCGCCAATCTCGGCCTGGCGCTTTTGGGCCTCATCGGCGGTTTGAAGTAGCTTCAGCGATTTTGCCTGATGGGCGCCGCGACTTGTGTGGCAGCGACTGACCAGATGCTCAATCAGCATCTGCCAGCTTAGATCGGCCTCGGTCTTGGCCAGCGATATAGCGGACATCGGTACGGTTGGCACTTAGTGCGCGTGCTCAGGCGGCTTATACATCGGGGGCGGCGCGTCTTCGCCACCGCCGAACAGAAACTCTTCACAGCGCTGGTGCAGCATGTGAAACGCCTCGGGAGTCACCAAATCTAGTCGATACTCGTTGATGAGCCGCTTGGAGTGTTCAATCCACATCCGCCACGCCTCTTCCGAGATGTCGTCGTAGATGCGGGCCCCTAGCTCGTCGTCAAAAGGGACGAAGTCGAGGCCGGGGGCCTCATGATTCAGCTTCTTGCAATGGACCGTGCGTGCCATGGGATGAAACCTCTACACGTTGACGAGAATTTGAGCAAGCCTTCACGTCGTCGAAACCCAGTGTTTGCTGATCATAGGCGCGGATAATCGCCGCCACCAGCGGATGGCGCACGACATCGACCTCGGTAAAGTAGCAGAATTCGATCCCCGGAATGTCGCGCAGCAGGCTTTCGACCTCGACGAGGCCACTTTGGCTGCGCAGCGGCAAATCGACTTGTGTGACATCGCCCGTAATGACCGACTTGCTGTCGTAGCCTAGGCGCGTCAGAAACATTTTCATCTGCTCGCTGGTTGTGTTCTGGGCTTCGTCGAGAATGACGAAAGAGTCATTGAGGGTGCGCCCGCGCATAAAGGCCAGCGGCGCGACCTCAATCTGTCCGCGATCGATCAGCAATTGTGCGCGTTCGATGTCCAAAAGGTCATTAAGCGCGTCGTATAGGGGACGCAGATAAGGATTGACCTTTTCTTGCAAAGACCCCGGCAGAAAACCCAGCTTTTCGCCGGCTTCGACGGCCGGACGGCACAGGACGATGCGCTTGACCTGTTTTTCAATCAGGCTTTTGACGGCCATGGCCATCGCCAGGTACGTCTTGCCGGTGCCGGCGGGGCCAATGCCAAAGACGATGTCTTGGTTGCGAATGGCATCTAGATAGCGCTGCTGCGCCACGCTTTTGGGCACGACTGGGCGGCCGCGTTGGGCGATGACCACGGAATCTTTCAGCACATCGCGAACGGCAGTATCTCGGTCGTGCTGCAACATGACGAGCGCCCGCACGACTTCTTCCGAGGTGACCGGCTTGCCGTCTTTGTAAAGCGCTGAAAGCTCCTGAAACAGTCGATGCGCCACTTCGACCGCTTGGGCCGGGCCGATGATGGACAGCTCGTCGCCGCGCGCGTGCAGCGATAGCCCAAGCTGACGTTCGATAAGCTTTAGATGGAGGTTATTTTGACCATATAAGCTTTGCGCGAGCGCATTATCGCCAAGGACAAGTTGTTCACGGCAAAGCGATGACCCCTTTGCGGCCGAAGCTGGCCGACGGGAACCTTCGATTCGTGCAGACGTGGCGGACACTCCTACATGCGTCGGGGATCAAGCCCCGGGGTGGCGTATACGGTGGTTAAAAGATCGGCCGGATCAGCCGGAGGCGATTGTTCGGCAAAGCGCATCGCTTCCTGCACCATCGCTTTGACGTGGGCGTCAAGCGATGCCAATTCATCCTCACCAAGGGCTGCCGCCAGTCGTTCGCGGGCGATAAGCACGGCGTCACGCTTTTTCCACAGTTCGATTTCGTCCTTGGTGCGGTAATTGCCGGGATCCGAGATGGAATGCCCGCGAAACCGATAGGTATCGATCTCGATAAGCGTCGGCTGGTTGTCGGCGCGAGCGCGTTCTACGGCGGCATGGATGCGATCGCGCACTTCTAGTACGTCATCGCCTTTGAAGCGATCGCGGGCGATGGCAAAGCCACTGGCGCGCTCGGTCACATCAGGCACTGCCAAGGTGCGATAAAGCGGTGTACCCATCGAGTACTGGTTGTTCTCGCAGATAAACACCACCGGCAATTTCCAAAGCCCGGCCAGGCTCAGGCCTTCGAAAAAGGCCCCTTGGTTGGCAGAGCCTTCGCCAAAAAAGCACAGCGTTACTTCGGGCAGCTCGCGATACTTGCTGGCATAGGCCACTCCCGCGGCAAGCGGTACATGGCCCCCAACGATGCCGTAGCCGCCTAAAAAGCGGTGTTTGGCGTCGAACAAATGCATCGAGCCGCCAAAGCCCTTGCTGATGCCCGTCGATTTTCCAAGTAGCTCGGCGAGGACCGCTTTGCACACATCCGGGGTGGCGCCGGCCTTGGCGATGCAGTGACCATGTTCGCGGTAGGTGCCGACGACATAATCCTCTTTGCGCAGGGCCGCGATGGCGCCAACGCAGACGGATTCCTGGCCGATGCCAAGGTGCAAAAATCCGCCCATTTTGCCTTGGGCATAAGCCTTGGCCGCCGCTTCTTCTACGCGACGGATGATGGTCATCTGACGGTACAGCTCTTTGAGCTGCGTCGCTTCCTCAGCCGATAACTTTTTGGGGCCGGGCGGGGTCGTCGAGCTTGGCGGGCTAGTTTTCATAACAGCGCATTATACACATGGGGCGGCATTTCCACTTCTATGTACGATTCGCCAAATTAGGCTGTGTCTGATGAATCGGACCGAGCCGGGCCGAGGATTTACAAGCAGTGCAAGGCGCGAAGGAGGGAGCGGGCGCAAGCTATTATCGCTCCCGTGACCGACTGAGCAACGCAGCAATGCGCCGCAAATCATCGAGCCTGGCGACGGGAGATTCATCAGACACAGCCTAGTCTTCAGCGACAACCTCGTAGCTTGTTTCGCGCCAGCTCGGCTTGCTTGCTGGCTTTGACAATTCGATGCGCAGGCTGACTTTGCCGGGCTCGGCGGGCAGCTTCTCGGCCGGAATGACAAAAAGAATCACGCGCGTTCCGGGTGTTAGCAGATGGGTATCGCGGACCTGCTCGAACGCAACTTTTTGGCCGGCGCCGGATAAAGCGGTCAGCTTGACGGTGTGCGGCTTGGGCAATCCTTTGCTCTTTGTCGGGGGAGCAAGTGCCACCGTCACCTTGCAAAGGATGTCGAGCTCTTCTCCGGCAATGTGGCTCGGGCGCATCGGTCGCAATCCGGCTTCGCCATCGAGCTCGCCGCAATCCAGCATGTTTAAGTCGTAGGCCGCCGGGGGCTTTTCCGCTTCCTCGGCGCTGGCCGGCATCACCGACGCGCTGGCGAGAAGCAGCCCCCAAGTCAAAAGTGCTGTCATAAAACCGGGTCTCATGTCCCTGCTGCCTCCTTTTGTCACACCCACCTCGCTACACGCTGAGGCAAAATGCGAAGCTTCGGCTTATAGCACAGGTTTTAGACCTTGGCCAAGCTGCGGCAAGAGCGCTTGTTCAAGGGCATCTAGGCGCGCCGGCAGGGTTTTAGGCGGGTTGCGCAATTTCGACGGAGCAGAATTTAGGTGATGCTGCCGCTTGAGCGTACCGAATTTTAAGCCATGAGCGGTGCTGATCACCACGACACGCTGGCCAGCTTGGATAAGCTTTTGCCGGCTAAGCCGCGCGAGCGCCGCCAGGGCTACGCCGGTATGCGGATCGGTGTATAAACCATGGCTGTCGCCAAGTACCCAGGCGGACGTGATTTCTTCTTCGCTGACCCGTTCGACGACGCCGTGTAGGCGGCGCAGCAAGGCCACGGCTTTGTGCACGTTGACGGGATTGCCGATACGAATGGCACTGGCTTGCGTGTCTTTTGCGAGGACCGGTTCAAAGTGCCAATCGTTTTTGTAGGCATCGTAAAGCGGGGCCGCGGCGGCAGCTTGTGCCACGCACAGACGGGGCAAGCGATCGATAATGCCCAGGGTATGCATCAATTCGAAGCCCTTGCCAATTGCCGTGACGTGGCCAAGGTTGCCGCCCGGTACGACGACCCAGTCCGGAGGCTGCCAGGCCAGTTGCTGGCAAATTTCGACGGAAAGCGTCTTTTGTCCTTCGATGCGCAGCGGATTCATCGAATTGGCCAGATAAATGCCGTGGCGCGTGCAAAACTCGGCGACAAGGCGCATGCAACCGTCAAAATCGGTGTCCAAGGCGCAAGTCACTGCGTAGTGGCATAGCGGCTGGGTAAGCTGTTCGTCGCTGAGTTGGCCGGCGGGCAAAAAGACGATGGCGGGCAGGCCGGCGCGTGCGGCATAGGCGGCAAGGGCCGCTGAAGTATCGCCTGTCGATGCGCAAGCAATGGCGGGAATGGCAACGCCGCTGCGGCGTAAGGCCTGTACCATCGAAACCAGCGCCGTCATCCCCAGATCTTTGAAAGAGCCCGTCGGATTGTGGCCGCATTGTTTGATGTATAGCGCTTCAGTGCCCAGGGCCGCGCCAAGCCATGGCATTGGAACTAGCGGCGTTCGCCCTTCCCCCAAAGAAACGATATCTTCGTCCTGTAGCTCCGGAAGCACCCATTCCCGCTGGGCCCACACCCCGCTTGGGCTGGGCCAGGGCGCAAAAGCGGCGCGGGCATTAAGCAGGTTGCGCCATTCGGCAGCCGATCGGGTGCGCCAGGCTTCACGGTTGTGCTCGACATCTAGTAAGCCTCCGCAGCGGCGACAGCGCAGGATGACTTCGGTCAAAGGATAGCGTTCATCACAACCTGCAAAGCAGGTGAACCAGGCGCGAAAAGAAGTCATGGTTGTCCGTCCGCGTTGCGTAGAAGGTTTTCGTAGAAGACGACAGCGCGCAGATAGTCGGCAATGGCGATCTTTTCATCGGTGCCGTGAATCGTCGGTAGGTCGCTTGGTCGCAGAAACAGCGGTACGAAACGGTAGACGTTATCGGCGACGTCTTCGTAATGGCGCGCATCGGCCGCGGCGATATTTAGCGTGGGGGCGATAAGCGCGTCGGGGAAAACTTGCTGGATGGTCCGAGAAAGCAATTCGAAAGCCGGCCCCTGATCGCTAGATTCATGGGTGGCTTCATGCACCGTCAGAGGACGGACAGCAATCGGCGCATCATCAATGCCGTCGCGTATCTGGCCTAGCACGCGGGCTGATGAATCGCCGGGGAGCAGGCGAAAATTGACGACAGCGCGAGCGCGGGCCGGCAGCACGTTGTCTTTGGTTCCAGCATCAAACATGGTCACCGCCGTGGTCGTGCGAACAAGCGGCGCAGTCAGCACGTTTTCGGCAAGCTGATGAAGAACCAGCGGCTGCAGCAGCCAAAGATTGGTCATGACCAGCCGCTGCAAAAGCGGCAGCTCTGGCGCCAGCGTCGCGAACAGCTTTTCCACTGGGCCTTGCAAGCGGGCCGGCATTTGATGTGCTTCGAGGCGCGAAAGCGCCTGGCTAAGGATGCCAATCGCGGTGTGCACCGGCGGCATCGAAGAGTGACCGCCATGCCCATTGACGACAAGCTCGGCGCTAAGATAGCCCTTTTCGGCCAGGCCGATAAGGGCCACCGGCTGGCGAATTCCGGGCACGATTCCTTGGGTCACGGTCTGACCTTCGTCGATTGCAAATTCGAAATGCAGGCCGCGTTGTCGAAATAGCCGCGAAATGGCTGCCGCGCCAAGATGACCACTTCTTTCTTCATCATGCCCAAATGCCAGATACAGGGTGCGCTGTGGCTTAAAACCCGCACGAATCAAGCGCTCGATGGCCTCGAGCATGGCCATGAGGCTGGCTTTGTCATCAATCGCGCCGCGGCCCCAAACATAGCCATCAGCAATCGCTCCAGAAAACGGCGGTTTGTGCCACTTGCCTTCGCTGCCTGGTTCCACCGGAACTACGTCTTGATGGGCGAGCAAAAGGTAGGGCGGACGATGTGCCTGCGGCGTTTGCACGCTTCCCGGCCAGACGTAAACCAGGGCCAGATCGCTGACGAGTTCGCGCTGCAGCGTGGCATGTAGCAATGGAAAGGACGCTTGCAGATGCATCTGCAAGGTACGCAGCGCATCGCTGCTGGAAATGCCGCTGCCGCTAGACACGGTGGCGATGCCGATGGCTTGAGACAAACGTTCGGCCAGCCTGGTGGTCTCGCCCGTTTGTAGGGCCGTTTTTGCCGGTGATTGCTCAATCTTCCCCCCTGTTTGCGGCAAAGGATGGGGTGAGGAAGTGCGCGCCATCTTTATAAACAGCATCGCCACAAGTACGACAAGGGCGGCACTTATATAAAGAAAAGCGCGCTGCAGACGAATCGCGAAAGGCTTCATTCGGAATCTTTCTTGGTTGTTCAAACGCGAAGTAGAGGTATTTGCGACGAGAAGCTTGTGGGCTTAGCGTTTATCTCTGATTTATCACTTGCAGAAGCAAACCGAGCGCTGCTTCTGCTGCCGCCCAGCGAATTTCTTCGCGTCCGCCGGGCTGTAGAATTTGGCCGGCTGTGCAGCTTGCAAGCTCCTGTCCGTTTCCGTCTCTATCTCCATGATATGCCACGGCAAAATGCACGGTGCCAATCGGTTTGGCCGCAGTGCCGCCGGAGGGTCCAGCGATGCCGCTGATCGCAATTCCGTAGGTCGCACCGATAAGCTGGCAAACCCCTTTGGCCATTTCCTGCACGCAAGATCGGCTGACGGCGCCATGCGCAATCAGCGTGCTCGAGGAAACCTGCAGAAGTTGCTCTTTGATGCGGTTGTCATAAGAAACGACGCCGCCAAGATAATATTCGGATGCGCCCGGCACCGCGGTAACAAGCGCGCCAAGCAGACCGCCGGTGCAAGATTCAGCAGTTGCCAGCGTTGCTTTTTGACGGCGCAGCGCGTCAGCGATCTGCTGTACCGTCGGGATTTGGGGCAAAATTACCTGCTTCGCTTCCGGCGGCGGCGATCCCGGTACCCCTGAAGAACGATCAGAATTTTGAATATTTGTTTTTCCAGTTACGGAAAAATATCTTTTCGCTGGAGGCCTGGAAAGCATGGCCGCAATTCTATCACCACCGACTCACGACGGAGTCTGGACAAACGGCGTGGTTGACTTTCTCGCTGTCGTTGATAAAGTCCTATTCTGCGCGGTTACATAGGGCCGAGCGTTTTTACCATGAAGATCCGCTACGCTGCTAAGACCGATCCTGGAATGAAACGCACCCATAACGAGGATTACTTCCTGCTCCTCGAAGAAGAGCAGCTTTTCATCGTAGCGGATGGCATGGGTGGCCACGCCATGGGAGAAGTTGCCTCTAAAATGGCGGCTGAAACCCTGCAAGACTTCTACAAGCGCACCCGCGATGAGGAAGCTACCTGGCCCTATAAAATGGACCGGCAGCTTTCCTATGTCGAAAATCGGCTTGTCTGCGGCATCAAGCTGGCCAACTGGAAAGTTCACGAGTCGGCGACCAAGGATCCGCGCTGCAAGGGCATGGGGACCACCATGGTCACCTCGATGGTCAGCGCCGACAAAGTGTATTTTGCCTGGGTTGGTGATTCGCGGGCCTACAGGCTGCGCGGCGACAAGATTCACCAGATGACGCGCGACCACAGCCTGCTGGAAGATTACAAAGAAGCCAAGCCCGATATGACGGAGGAAGAACAGCGTAACTTCCCCCATAAAAACGTCATCACCCGGGCCTTGGGTATGCGCGAAACGGTGCAAGTCGACATCAAGCACGATCAGATCGTTCCCGGCGATGTCTTTATGCTTTGCTGCGACGGACTGACCGGCATGATCGAGGATCAGCGCATCGCCGATATCATCCGCGCCGCGGATGATGATCTGGAAAAGGCTGTCACTGAACTCGTAGATCAAGCCAACAAAAACGGTGGCGTCGACAATATCACCGTCATTTTGCTGCGCTGCTATCCCGACGAAAAAAAGAATTAGCCGGGCTAACTACTCGGGCCGCAGCGGTCGCGTCCTTGGATTAAATAGGGACAAAATCGAGCGCCCCATGTATTAGATCCGAGCCATGGATCACATCGATGGCGGCATGTACGATGTTATCGTCGCCGGTGGCGGCCCGGCCGGATCGACGACGGCAAGTTACTTGCGCAAACACGGACGTAGCGTGCTTGTGCTGGAAAAGCAGCAATTTCCGCGCTTTCACATTGGCGAATCGCTTTTGCCCTGCGCCGGTGAAATCTGGGATGAATTGGGGCTGCGCGACGAAATGCACAAGCGTTTTATCGTCAAGCCAGCCGCCCGCTTCATTCACAGCGAATCGGGGGCCGAGTTTACTTACAATTTCGCGCGGGCGCTGCGTCCCGATCATCCCTATGCCTACGAAGTGCCGCGGAGCGAATTCGATGCGCTGCTTTTGCAGCGCTCGGAAGAGCTTGGCGCGGTGGTTCGCTACGAGCATCAAGTGCGCGATGTCGAGCTTGCTCAAAATGAAGTACGCGTCGCGGTCAGCCCCAAAAGTGGTTCAAATTATTGCGCCCGGGCGCAGGTTTTCGTCGATGCCACCGGCCGCGATACATTGCTTGGCACGCGGTTTAATCTCAAGCTTCCCGACGAGCTTGTAACGACCAACGTCGCCTGCTTTACCCATTTTGAAAACTGTCAGCGTCAGACTGGCAGCGATGAAGGAAACATCACCATCGTGCTTTTTGAAGGCGGCTGGTGGTGGTTTATTCCGTTTAAGGGCCGAGTCACCTCGGTCGGCTGCGTTTTGCAAAAAGACTTCACCCGCGATCGCCGTGGCTTAACTGCCGAACAAATGTTTTCCGAGGCGCTGGCGCATACCGCGGCCATGCAAAAGCTTTTGCATGGGGCCAATCGCATTCTTCCGGTCAATACCACCGGCAACTGGTCCTATCGCTGTAAGCAGCTTTATGGCGACCGTTTTTTGCTGGTGGGAGACGCGGGCGGCTTTATCGATCCGCTGTTTTCAACCGGCGTGCTGCTGGCGGCGTATGGCGGGCGCTTTGCGGCGCAGGCCATTCATGAGGCCCTAAAAAGGGGCGATCTATCGGCAGAGCGCTTCGCCCAATATGAACAGCAGGCGCTTACCGGTGCCGATCTGTTTAAGCGCTTGGTTCATGAGTTCTATGGGGAAAGCTTGCGCAAGCTCCTTGTGCATTCGGCAGTCCACGACGCAACTTGTGCGGTTATCACCAGCCTTCTGGCCGGCGACGTCTATCGACCGGCGATGTGGCACAGCGTCCTGCGGCAGGGGTTTACCCGCGAAGTTCCCGAAACCGGCATGCCGCCACGCGCTGCGCGACGATCGTAAAGAATGCGGCAAATAGAACTTATGAAGAACCGTCTAACTCGACATCCATCCCAATTTGGTGAGGCAGGGCTCATGCAGTCGTGTTACCCTCGAAACATGCTTCGTAAGTACCTTTGTTCCGCACTGTTATCGGCTTCCTTGTTAGGTTCCCTGTCGGCCCATGCCGACGAGGCGGACGCCCAATACCGTAAGGGACTGGCGTTTATGCAGGCTGGTCGTCTGGAGGAAGCGCAAGCCGCTTTAGAGGAAGCGATACGCCTGCGACCAGGTTATGCCGCCGCTGAGCTGACCTTGGGCAACACGCTGCGCAAGCAGAAAAAGTGTGACAAAGCCATCCCGCACTATGAGTCGGTCATTAAGCTTCAGCCCGACGACCCGTTCGCGCACGGAAACCTTGGCTATTGCTACTCCATGGTCGGGCGGGCCACCGAAGCCATCACGCAGCTAGATCGAGCGACGCAGCTTAGTCCAAACGAAGTGCAATGGAGATCCTCTTTGGGCGCGCTGTATCGGCAAGCCAAGCAGTTTGACAAAGCACTGCCGCATCATGAAAAAGCGGCCCAGCTTGATCCAAATAACCCCGACGTGTTGCGCAATCTGGCGGTGACGCTACGCCACCTGAAGCAGCTCGATCGCGCTGCTGAGGTCACAAAGCAAGCCATCAAGCTTCAGCCAAATGACAGCGATTTGCACTTTGACCTCGGGGTCATCTATCGCGTGCAGCAAAAGACGGCCGAAGCCATTGCCGCTTATCGCGAGTCCGTACGCCTTAACGATAAAAACGCCGATGCCTGGTATGACCTCGGCGTGCTTTTGGCGCAGGACCGGCAGCGCCAAGAAGCTGTTGCCGCATTTAACAAATATATCGAGCTTGTTGGCGACAAACGTCCGACGCAGGTTCAAGGCGTTCGCGAGCAGATCAAAGCCCTTGGCGGCACTGCTCACTAGTCCTTCCGCACTTCACGCCGCACAGTTGTTCGTTTGACGGCGCGCGCTCTCTCTTCTTGCCACGAAACTTGGAAGCCCCTGCGTGCGAGCCGGCTTTAGCGACTCGGCTCTCCCGTGTAAATGCGCGGCACTCGTTTGGAAATGGCGCAGCAGATTTCCCAGGGAATGGTTGCCGCCCAGTCCGCCATTTCCTGCAGTGAAATCGCCGGATGCGCCACCCCATCGGCGCCGGTTTGCCGGCCAATCAAGACCACCTCGTCGCCGATCTTTGCAAGTTCTGGCGGAACTTCGGTCAGATCCACCATCGTCATGTCCATCGTGATGGGACCAAGCACCGGGCAGCGCCGTCCTGCGCATAGCACCTGCGCCTTTTCCGACATACGTCGCGTGTAGCCGTCGGCGTAACCGACCGGCAGGGTGGCGATACGCGTTGGCTGTCGCGTGTACGTGCGCGTGGCGCCACCATAGCTGACGCCGGTGCCAGCCGGAACCTCGCGTAACGCCACAATTCGAGTTTTCAAAGACAGCACCGGCCACAATCCCCAAAGCGGCGTATTTGGCGGTGCAACGCCGAATAGACCGATTCCGGGCCGTACCAAATCCAAACGAGCTTGCGCAAAACGCACAGCCCCGGCGGTATTGGCCAAGTGAACCACCTGCGGAACCAAACCATTTGCCGCCAATTGGGCTCTGCAGGCGGCAAAAATACGAAGCTGTTCCGCGGTCGGCTCTAGGCGCGGCCCATCGGCTTCTGCCAGATGGGTACAAAGTCCGCTTAATGTGATGCTCGGAGTGTTTTTCAAGGCGGCAATGAAATCGTCGAGCTTCTCGGGCCGAACCCCCAGCCTCGACATGCCGCTGTCGATCTTTACGTGAATGTCGACGCGCGGCACTTCTAGATCTTCGGCCACGCGTGCAAAACGGGACAAATCGCTGGCTTCGGCGACTACCGGCGTCAGCCTGTACGCCACGACGTCGCGGTGCGACAGGCCATAATAACAGCCGAGCACGACGATGGGCAGGTCCACACCGGCGCGCCGCAGCTCGACGCCTTCTTCGACCAAAGAAACGGCAAAGCCCCAAACTTTGCGCGCCAGCGCTTGGGCGCACATCACCGCGCCATGCCCATAGGCGTCGGCCTTCAGCACCGCCATGATGCCGACTCCGGGGCCGAATTCCTCCAGCCGGGCGCGCAGTACGTCGGCGTTGCGGCGTAGCGCTCCCAGATCAATTTCAGCGATGGTCGGCCGTATATCTGTGCGAATGTCGTAGACGGGGTAGATGACCAAGTCTTGACCATCGTCCGTCGCTGGTCAAATTTCCCGGAGGAATCTCCGAAGTGCTTAGGAACTCTTCATGCCGCTCGTCAAAAGACGTGCTATTTGTTTGGGCCGTTTTTTGTGCAGCGCCGCCCCGATGGGACGCAGCGTCGTGCGCAGCTCAGCGCGGCGTCGTGCCGCCAATTGTAGAAGCAACGCCACCGGCACCGCCCCCCCCATCGCCTGAGGGTCGTTGTGCAGAACCTGCGCCAAAAGCCCCAAGTCGTGCTCATCGCCCAAATCCTCGTCCAAGCGATCCAGCATATCGACGATGGGGGCCAGCTTGCCGGGCCGGGTCATATAAAATAAGCGAGCGGCGTAGTACAAATCTTTGATGCGCTTGCGCCAGTTGTGAAAATGCGGGTCGGTCGGTTCTTTGTAGGCCAGCGCATAGGCTCGACGCGCGCGCTTGGCCATGCGCCGCGTCCCACGCGCCAGGGAAGCACGCAAATCAGACTGCAAATGATTCAAGTCCCAGGCTTTTATGCGGGCGCGGGCGCGTTCCAGCTCGCCAAGCATTTCGTAAAGCAGCGTTTCCGAAAGCGACTGCTCTAGACGTCGCGCCTTCAGCGCTTGTTCGACGGGCGCAATGGCTTCGTGATAAGGGCTATCGGCGGTGTGTTGACCGAGGCGTGCGACGACCTCGCAATGCATGTGCGTGTCACGCAGCGGCGACAATTTTTTTCCCAGCGCCGAAAAGCAGGCATTTTCTTTGGCATAGGTAGATTTGCCAAGAGCCTGCCGCAGCAAGCGCAGCATCGTGCGCACGCGCTTAAGCGACTTGCGAGTTTGGTGTACCGCCTCTACCGCATCATGTTCCTGCGTGCTCAGGTAGCCAGCGGCGCTGTCGATTTGCTCGAGCAGTACGCGCAAAATACCCTGCGCGACCGGCTCTTCTGGCTGCAATGCGAAGACCACGAGAATACCTTAGCAAGGAAGTGGCGGATTCGCCGCCTTCTTTGGCGCGCGCGCGCAGACTCGCAGCCGCATGCCGTGCTTGCTACGCAAAGTGAGCATTGGACTAAGTTCTACGGACTGCCCAGGCACCAGCCGAAACTGAAACCGCTGCAGCAGCGTGGAAAGCATGAGCACGGCTTCCATCCAGGCGAAGTGCTCGCCGATGCAGTTGCGCGGGCCGTGCGAGAAGGGCATGTAGCTGTAGCGTGGCCGCGCGGCGCGGGCTTCGGGCGTGAAGCGATCGGGATCAAAACGCGAAGGATCTGCATAATAGCGCGGCAGCCGGTGAATGGCCCAAATCGGAATGAGCGCCAGCGTCCCCGCGGGAAGTGTGTAGCCTTCGAATGAAACCGGCTCGACGATGAGCCGCGCAATGCTAAATACCGGCGGATAAAGCCGCAGCGATTCGGCCACCACTTGCTCGACATAAGCAAGCTCGGGCAGATCGGCTACGGTTGGCAAGCGATCGCCCAGCACTCGGTCGATTTCCGCAAGCAGCCGAGTTTCAACCGCGGGGTTTTGAGACAGCAGATACAAGGCCCAGGTCAAGGCGTTGGCGGTGGTTTCATGTCCGGCCAAAAGCAGCGTGACGCATTCATCGCGCAACTGCTCATCGCTCATCCCGCTGCCGTCCGATTCGGAATCGGTGGCGGCCATCAGCATCGATAAAAGGTCGCCGTGGTCGCGGCCGCTTTGCCGGCGCTGGCTGACCAGGCGATAGATAATGCGGTCCAGCCGATTGCGCGCATTTGTAACTCGGCGAATTGGCCCGAGGGGCAGCTTTTCGAAATATTCATAAAACGGCAGCAGCATGAAATTGAAGGAACGAATAAAATCGCCAAGCGCCTCGCCAATTTCGAAAGCGTCGCCTTCGATATCGGCCCCAAATAAGGTCTTGCCGACGACCGCTAGGGTCAGGCGCATCATTTCGACATGCATGTCGCGCTCTTCCCCGTCGCGCAAGCTGTCTCGATAGCGCGCGCTGAGTTCGACCATCGATGCGCCATAACCAAGCAGCCGCTGACGGTGAAACGCCGGTTGGCTCAGCCGGCGTTGGCGATGATGCACTTCCCCTTCACTGGTCACAAGGCCATTGCCCAGCACACGGCGCGCCCGCTGCAAACCCAGTCCTTTGACCACTTTGCGCGCTTGATTGACGAGCAGTTCTTTAATCAAGTCGGGGTGCGTAACAAAGTGGACGGTCCACGGACCGATGGTGGCCCGCACGACATCGCCGCGGCTGGCCATGTCTTCCAGAAACTTCAAGCGATCGCGGCGCGAGCGCAACCACAGCGTCCAGCGGGCCAATGACGAAGGCAGACTCGAATCCACGATGGCAGATTGCATGAAGACACTTTAGCGGATTCGCCGAATTTGTCGTTTGGTCCGGCAAGCGCCGGCGGCTACAGCAGCAAAAAGTAGACAGCCAGCCCAGCGGCGCTGGTCAGAATGAAGACGGCCAGCGCCAAAAGCAGCGTCATTTTCTGTTCATTGCGAGTTTTGGCCGGTGGAGCAGGGCGGGGCGTCGAAAGAATCGTATTGGCCTGAACGATGGGAACCGCGCCGGTGGTTGCGTAGGGATCGATGTCCGACGACGACGCCGCAGCCTGCGGTGCAACCTCGCTAGCGGCCAAGGTGCGCAGGCTTTGCGCAACGGATTCCGCCCGCGGCCGCTTTTCCGGCGTTTTATCAAGACAGCGCAGAATCAAGTCACTTAGCGCCTTTGGCGTCCCGTTGTTTTCAATCGGCGCTGGCGCAGCGCTTGTGTGCGCGATGGCCAAATCGGCGAAGCTGCGGCCCATAAACGGCGGTCGGCCCGCCAGAACTTCATAGGCCAGCACTCCAAATGCATAGACGTCCGCCGGCGGACCTAGATTGCTTTCGCCGCGAAACTGCTCGGGTGACATGTAGACCGGCGTGCCCAAAAGTGCCCCGGTCATGGTCAGTTTTTCCGCTGCATCTAGCAGTTTGGCGACGCCAAAATCCAAGACGACGGGATAAAAAGAGTTGCCGTTGCGCTCGATGATCTGGATGTTTTCGGGCTTCAGATCGCGATGTACGACGCCGGCTTTGTGCGCCGCCGCCAGCGCCTCACAGATGGGAATTAGTATCTCCAGCGCCTGACGCTGATCCAAAAATCCTTCTTCAAGTCGCTCGCGCAGCGAACGCCCCGGCAGATACTCCATGGCGATAAATGGCGCGCCGTCTTCAAGCTGGCTGTGCTCAAAAACATGCGCCACGTGCGGGTGTTCGATCTTCTGCGTCACCATGGATTCGCGACGAAAACGCTCTACAACCTCTGGCACCTGGGCCCATTTTTCATGCAGGATCTTGATGACGATCTGCTGGTGCCCACCCGTGGTCGACGGGACCTGGCTGCTGGCCAGATAAACGTCGCCAAAAGTTCCGCGGCCGATCGTCTGTATCAATTGATAACGGCCTAGCGCAACTACTTCTCCGTCTCGCGGCGGCGAATCCATTCCCTCTCCACATGGAAACGTAACACGCTTGCGCTGACTTGGGAACTTGCGCTGCAAAGCCGGCACGGGACGGTTTTTGCTTTTGCAGGTAAGTAGATGTGGTAATTTCCGCGCCACTATGGCCGAGAGTTTTCATCTCCACGCCGGGCTTGCGCCGCTCGATCAGGAGATCCATCCGCCGCTTTCTCGCGACGAAGCGCTGGCCGAGGCCAACCGCTGCCTCTTCTGTTACGACGCGCCTTGTACGCGCGCTTGCCCGACGCACATCGATGTGCCGCTGTTTATTTCGCAGATAGCCACGGGCAACACGAATGGCTCGGCCCGGACGATTTTTTCTGCCAACGTGCTCGGCAGCTCTTGTGCGCGGGTTTGTCCGACGGAAGTTCTGTGCGAGGGAGCTTGCGTCCTAAATGATACGCATCGGCCAATTGCGATTGGTCCGCTGCAGCGCTTTGCGACCGATCATGCTCTTGCGCAGCAGCGGCCGATTGTGGTGGCCGGGGCGCCGCGGCCGGGCTCGGTGGGGGTGATTGGGGCGGGGCCGGCCGGTTTGGCGTGCGCCGCTGAACTTTTGCGCCTGGGCTATCAAAGCATGATTTATGAACAGGCCGCGCAGCCGGGCGGGCTAAACACCTTCGGAGTCGCCCAGTACAAGCTAAGCCCACAGGCTTCGGTGGCCGAGGTACAGGCTTTGGCGCGCGCCGGACTGAACATTCAGTGCGGAGTTCGCATCGGCACAAACGGCGATGTGACGCCCAGCGAACTTTTGCAGCGTCATGATGCTGTCTTCATTGGGGTTGGGATGGGGCCCATTCCGGCACTTGGGCTGCCTGGCGAAGATGCCGCTTCCGTCTGGGACGCGCTCGACTTTATTGCGCACCTCAAGCGCGGCGCTGTCGAGCTATCGGCCAAGCTGGCAAATTCCGACGTGGTGGTGATTGGCGGGGGCAATACCTCCATCGATGTCGCTACCCAAGCGGTGCGATGTGGCGCGCGCAAAGTCTGGCTGCTTTACCGGCGCGGTCCGGAACATATGCCGGCCTATGCGCACGAAGTGCACCTGGCCCTGGCCCACGGAACAGAGCTTTTGTTTCATGCGGTTCCCGAGCGCATTGTCACAGGCGGCGACGGCGAAGTTTGTGGGGTGCAGTTACAAGATCTAAGCCCTGACGACTCGCAGGCTGCATCGTCCGCGCCCAAGCCAAAGATGCTGCGCGCCAACCTGGTGGTGCGCGCCACCGGTCAGCGCGGCGCCGCGCTGCTTGCCGAGCTGCCGGTGCACAGCGTCAAAGGTGTCGTCCAGGTGGACGAATGGGGGAAAACCTCGCAGGCGCGCTTTTATGCCGGCGGCGACTGTACAAGCGGCGGGCAAGAAGTGGTCAATGCAGTGGAGGCCGGCAAGCGCGCTGCGCAGGCCATCGTTCGCGACATTTTGACGCAGCCAAAAGGTCTGCGGCAGGCTGGATAAGGACAAGAAGGAGTCTTTGCGATGGCCGATCTGTCCGTCGATTTTTGTGGCATAAAATCGCCCAATCCGTTTTGGCTGGCTTCGGCGCCGCCCACCAACACCGGCGATCAAGTAATGCGCGCTTTTGACTGCGGCTGGGGCGGCGCGGTGTGGAAAACGCTCGGCGAGCCGATCGTCAATGTTTCGTCGCGATACTCCTCGGTGGATTTTCGCGGTCAGCGAATGTTCGGGCTGAACAATATCGAACTAATTACCGATCGGCCGCTCGATGCCAATTTTCGCGAGATCTCCGAAGTCAAAAAGCGCTTTCCAAACCATGCGCTCATCGTTTCGTTGATGGTTGAGTCCAAACGCGAAATCTGGCACCAAATGGTTCGCCGCGCCGAAGATGCCGGTGCCGACGGTCTCGAGCTAAATTTCGGCTGTCCGCACGGGATGAGCGAACGCGGCATGGGTTCGGCCGTCGGTCAGGTTCCCGATTACACCTGCCAGATCGTCGAATGGGTCAAGGAAGTGGCGCGTACGCCGGTCATCGTCAAGCTGACTCCGAACGTCACCGACGTGGTCTATCCGGCGCGGGCTGCGGCTCGGGGCGGCGCTGATGCACTGTCGCTCATCAATACGATCAATTCCATTACCGGAATCGATTTGAACACGATGACGCCGCGGCCCGCTGTGCATGGCGCCTCGGCGCATGGTGGCTATTGCGGCCCTGCCGTCAAGCCCATCGCTTTAAACATGGTGGCGGCGGTGTGTCAGGATCCCGGTCTGCCGGTTAGCGGCATCGGCGGCATCAGCACTTGGCAGGATGCCGCCGAGTTTATTTTGCTAGGCGCCACCACCGTTCAGGTCTGCACCGCGGTTATGCATCGCGGCTTTCGCGTCATTTCTGACTTGCTCGACGGCCTGTCGAACTATTTGGATACGCATGGGCTGCCGAATGTGGCGGCGCTGCGCGGCCAAAGCCTGTCTCGCGTGAAGCGCTGGGAGCAGCTCGATCTGAACTACCGCGTCATTGCGCAGGTCGATTTTCAAAAATGCATCGGCTGCGGCCTGTGCTATGCCGCTTGCAATGATGGGGCGCATCAAGCCATCGCTGCCCACGCCGACGCTCGAGGTCGCACCGCCGTCGAGATTTTGGAACACAAGTGCGTCGGCTGCAATCTGTGCAGCTTGGTGTGCCCGGTGGCGGACTGCATCACCATGCAGCGCGTCGATGGGGGCGCCGAGAAGCAGCTTCCCTGGACCGAGTTTTCCAAAAATCCGGCGCAATACCCACACGTCCGCAGCAATCGCCACGATTGATTACATATTTGAAACTTATTTAGTTATTCAGAATACAATCTGAAGCTTGCCTGATGCAGCCCGCGGCAGAGATAATGAGCGGCTGTGTTCATGCTTGGCTCTACGCCCCTGGCCTTTCGGCCGAGCTGCTGGGGGCTATGCATTTGGGTGGCCTTTATCATTGGCAGCTTGACGCCCTCTATGCCCCTGGCGCAAGCGACTGCGGCGCGCAAGCACGCATCCGCAGCCAGTGCGCACAAACGCAAACACGTGCAGCATCCTCGTCCCGTGCTGCGCCGCGCCGCCGTATTTCCAGTCTTGCGCGATGGGTACGGAGTCGCGGCCCCAAGCGGCTTGCAACACGTACCGGTCAGCGTGGTAAAAAGCGCACAAGTCAGCAAAATGCAACAAACCGTTCCGTCCAAGGATGGCAAAGCAGCGCCGGGTCCGGGAAAGCGACCGCGCAAAGGGCCACCTACAGACTATGAGATCTTAGAAGACGCGCAGGCTGCTTATGTGCGCGGCGAGCGACAACGCGCCATTGATATGGCGCTTGGTGTTGCGGAAAAAAACGGCAGCGACGCTCCGGCGGCTTGGCGGTTTATAGGCTTGGCGGCGTGCAGCGTGCGCTCGCAGCGGTTGGCCACGCGCGCCTATCAGAACCTGCCTGCAGCTAGCGACCAGCGCGTCATCGTAGATGCCTGCCGGCACAACGGAATGGCATATCGAGACGACCACTTTATCGGCGATTGAACCCCTATTGCGCGGGACGTCCGGATTCCGTAAAGAAGTAACGTTCGATTTCTTGGCCGGCTGGCTTGTGGCGCGGCGTGTACCCGCGAGAAGCGCGACCGCCCCAGCCATAGTAATTCCAAAAATAGACGCCGCGCAGGCTAGTGGCTCCGGCCCAGGCCGTGTGAAAGGCGGCATAGCAGCGTCTTTGATCTTCCAGATCGACAGGCTCGCTGGCCCCTTCGGCCCAAGGCCAGGCAGCGGCGCCGCGTTGGCTTAGATAGCCCACTTCGGTCAGAACCAGCGGTCTGCCGATGCCGGCGGCAAACTGTTCGAGCTCGCGACGTTTCTGACGCCATGCCTCGGTAAGCTGCTCGACCGGTGCGGGCGAAGCATAGTCGCGGCGGGCCAACGGAAAATAGCCACACAGACCCGCCAGATCGACCAGATCATATAGGCCGACATCGCGATAATGGTCCCAGTTGCCCGAATACAGAAGCAATCCAGAAAATTCTTGGCGCAGCCTGCTGATAAGCGCTTGCCAGCGCCGACGATCGCGGCTTTGGTCCAAGGTCGACAATTCGCTGCCCACAGAAAGGATCGACACGCCTTGCCGCGTGGCCAATTGGCAAAGCGGCAGCATTGTCGCCGAATAGCTTTGCCACCAAGCCTCGGCATCGCTGGGCGCCAACGTTCCACGCCATTCTTTGTCGCTGCGTGGGCGCTCTAGGCGAATGATTGGAAAGACCATAGACCGTAGTCCCAGGTCCTGCGCTTGGCCGAGCGCGCGCGCCAGGGTCGATAAGGGCGCGGTAAACCGCGGATGCTCATAGATGGACGTGCTCTTCGCGTGCTCTTGGTAGTAAGCGACGGTGAAAGAAACATGGCTGGCGCCCAGATCGCGAATTTCGCGCAGCAGATCTCCGTAGGAAAAAAGTGCGTCCTCCGAGAATAGTCCGAGCGCCATGCCCCGTTGCAGCGGAGCTTGCGCGGCCCTTATGCGGCTTTCTGACCAAAGCCAGGGGGCGACTGCCGCAAGCCCGCAAAGCTTTAGCATTGCCCGGCGCAGCATGTGCTTATTTGCCCAGCCTCAGCAAAATGATAAACCCAGAGCGGCCCAAATAAAGCGTATGGGCTAACAGATAAGGCAGCAAAAACCACTCTAGACGTCCTAGAAACGCGGGAATATAAAACCAGGCTGGATAATGCAGGCAGAGCTTGCCCAGCCATTCCACGGCCAATAGCGGCGACAAACGCCGCTGCGGCGCTGGGGTCTTTTCCGCAGCCGGACGCAGCGCCGTAAAACCCGGCACCCGTTCCGCTTTGGCCCCGGTCACGGCTTCGAAGTATTCGGGTCGGCGCATAAAAGTGGTCACCGAGCAGCCGCTGGCTGCAATCACCGCGCCGCCAAGCCCGATGGCCAGCCAAACGGCCGATATCGACGTGACGGAAACCGGCAAACCGGGCATGGCCGTACCATCAATAGCCAGCCGTCCGGCGCAGGCGGCGATGAGCGCCACGGCTTTGATTTCGTCCATAAGAAAGTCCAAATACGATCCGACCGTAGAGGTCTGGCCTTTGGCCCGAGCGAGCTGGCCATCGGCACAATCGAACACAAAGCTGACGTAAAGCAGCACTGCGGCGGCTACCATGCCGCCGTGTCCCGTCCAAAAAAGCAGCGCGGCATCGCCAAGCAGCGCCAGAAACAATGAAAGAAAGGTGACTTGGTTCGGCGTAATGCGGGTCGGGTACAGAAGATAGACCAGCAGCGCGGCGACCGGACGACAGGCATAGACGTTAAACCGCAGATCTTGCGGCTTCAGGCTGCGCCGATAAAGCTCCCGCACTCCGGGACGGCTGGCCGGCGCTGCGCCATCCATTTAGTTGCCGTCCTCATTGGCGCCGTCTTCGTCTTCGTCCTCGTCCTCGTCGTCGAGCTCTTCTTCTTCCAGTCCTTCGCTTTCAAGATCATCTTCGGGAATTTCGACCGGGCTGACTGTGGCATCGGCATCACTGTCGTCGCCTTCGCGCTCTGGCTCGTTCAGCGCTTCGACCGCGACGACGCGCTCGTCGCCAGTAAGGCGAATCAGCCGTACTCCCTGCGTATTGCGCCCTTGCAGCCGAATGTCGCGTACGCGAATGCGAATGACCCGCCCGGTGTCGGTGACGATAATCAGCTCGTCGGTGTCATGCACGACGTGAACGGCGATGACTTTGCCGTTGCGCTCGTTGGTTTTGATGGTGATGACGCCTTGGCTGCCACGGCCCTTGGTGGGATAGTCGGCCGCCGGGGTGCGTTTGCCGTAGCCTTTTTCACAAACAGTAAGCAGAGTCGTCGGCAGATCGCGGTCAAGCACTTGCATGGCGACGACGCGATCGGCCTCGCGCAGTTTGACGCCGCGGACGCCGCGCGCCAGTCTGCCCATGGCGCGAACTTTTTCCTCGCGAAAGCGCGCTACATAGCCCTCGCGGCTGCAAAGTGCGATGTCGTAGTGTCCGTCGGTCACCTGGGCACCGACCAAATCATCACCCTCATCCAAATCGATGGCGATGATGCCCGTCGAGCGAATGCTCGAAAAGGCTTCCAGCTCGGTCTTTTTGATGACGCCTTTTTGCGTAGAAAGCACTACGAATTTGCCGGCATCGAAAGCCGGCAGTGGCAGCATTTCGACGACCCGTTCTTCGGGCTGCAGCTCTAAGAAGTTGACCAGCGCCTTGCCCTTGGCGGAACGCGATGCCGCCTCGGGAAAATCGAAAACGCGCTTGGAATAAACGCGGCCCTTGCTGGTGAAAAGAAGGACGTAATCGTGCGTCGAAGCGACAAAGACGCGACGAATCAGATCTTCTTCCTTGGTCGTGGCCCCGATGACGCCGCGGCCGCCGCGCCCCTGGGCGCGATATTCCGCCAGCGAGACCCGGCGCACATAGCCTTCGCGCGACAGCGTCACCACCATCGGCTCTTCGGCGATGAGCTCTTCCATGCGAATTTCGCCGGCGTCTTCCAGAATTTCGGTGCGGCGATTGTGCGCCGCGGCAAAAGTCTGCCGCAGCTCTTGCAATTCGGTGGCCATGACCTCGCGCAGCTTGCCTTCGTCCGACAAGATCGCTTCCAACCGATCGATGGCGGCACACAGGTCACGAAATTCCTCGGCCAATTTGTCGCGCTCAAGGCCGGTCAGACGCTGCAGGCGCATCTCTAAGATGGCTTTGGCCTGCGGCTCGGTAAAATACACTTTGCCGTCGCGGGCGCCTTTGGTGCGAGCGGCGATTTCGGTATCGGGACGTCCGGCGCGGCGCAAAAATTCGGCCAGTCCGCTCAGCGGTTCGGCCATCAGGTGCTCTTTGGCCTCGGCGGGATCTTTGGCAGCGCGAATGATGGCGATGACGCGATCTATATGATCGATGGCCAAACCTAGACCTTCGACGATTTCTCGCCGCGTCTTGGCCTGTTTTAGTTCATATAAAGTGCGCCGCGTCACCACCTGCCGGCGATGATCCAGATAGTGCAGCAGGGCGTCGCGCAAGCTAAGGATCTTGGGACGGCCATCGACGATGGCCAGCATGATGACGCCGAAGCTGACCTGAAGGCTCGTTTGATTAAACAGGTGGTTTAGCACCACCTGCGGAACCGCGTCGCGCTTGAGCTCGATGCACAGGCGCATGCCTTCACGCGAGGATTCGTTGCGCAAGTCGCTGATGCCCTCGAGTTTTTTCTCGTGGACCATCTCGGCCATGCGCTCGATGAGGCGATTTGGATTTACCTGATAGGGAACTTCGGTGACGACGATTTGTGACTTGCCGTTTTTAAGCTCTTCGACCTCGGTGCGGGCGCGCATGACGACGTGGCCGCGGCCGGTTTCGTAGGCTTGCCGAATGCCGGCGCGTCCATAGATAAAGCCGGCGGTGGGAAAGTCGGGACCGGGCACATAGCGCATGAGGTCCGCAACCGTCAGATTCGGTTCTTTTAACAAAGCCAACGTGGCGTCCAGCACTTCGCCCAAGTTATGTGGCGGAATGTTGGTTGCCATGCCGACCGCGATGCCCGCTGCGCCGTTGACCAAAAGATTGGGCAATAACGCCGGCAGCACCGTCGGTTCGCGCTCTTTGTCGTCGAAATTTGGAACATAATCGACGGTGTCCTTGTCCAGGTCGGTAAGCATGGCGCCGGCCAGGCGCTGCAAGCGGCATTCGGTGTAGCGATAAGCCGCGGCCGGGTCGCCTTCAATAGAGCCGAAATTGCCCTGCCCGTCGATAAGCGGGTAGCGCATATTCCAGTCTTGCGCCAGACGCACCAAGGCATCGTAGACCGAGGCGTCACCGTGCGGGTGGTACTTGCCTAGCACGTCTCCAACCACGCGCGCGCACTTTACATAGGAGCGGTTGTAGTGGATGTTGTTTTCGTGCATGGCGAAAAGAATGCGCCGATGCACCGGCTTTAGCCCGTCGCGTACGTCGGGAAGAGCTCGGGCGATGATGACGCTCATCGCGTAATCCATAAAGGAAGAGCACATCTCTTCATGGATCTGATGTGGCTGGATGGCCCCAGGCGATGGAGCATTGACACTGACCTTGCCGGCAGGTGTCTTTGCCGGAGGCGCTGCGGGAGGAGTTTCTGTGGCCATAAGGTCGGTCTTTTTACCGTAGATTGACCGTCTCGGCAAGCGGCAGGTTCAGTTCGGCACGGCGCAGCCCTACTTTGGCGCAGTCCCACTTCGGATGCGCCAGGATGGATCAGGTCGCTTCATTTCGATTGCGGTCCGATTGCCGATGAGAAGATTTCTCGACGGAGATTTTTCGGCCGCGCGAATTCCGGGAGCTGGCACGCAAGCTGCTTAATCTGCGTTTGTCATATCAACAAACTGGCAAATGGCAGCGAGGTAGCGGCATGGGTTTCTCGGTTACATTTTGGGGCGTTCGCGGTTCAATTCCTTCGCCGGGGCCGGACACGGTGGAATTTGGCGGCAATACCTCTTGTGTAGAGGTCGTATGCGGCGACCGCCACATCGTCCTTGATACCGGCACCGGCATGCGGCTTTTGGGCCAACAACTTCTGCGCGAGCGTAAACGCGCTCGGCTAGACATCTTCTATAGCCATCTGCACTGGGATCACCTGCAGGGGCTGCCGTTTTTCGTTCCGATTTATATGCCCGGCAGCGAACTGGCTTTTTACGGACCCCAAGGGCTACACGGGGCGCTGGCCACTCAAATGAGCGAGCCGGGCTTTCCGGTGCGCTTTCACGACATTCCGGCGCGTTCCGATTTTCACGAGATTGCCGAAGGCGCAAGTCTGCGCTTTGGCGACAACCCTGCCCCTATGCAAGGGCAGGGCGATGCCGGGAACGAGATCGTCGTTCGCTGCGTCCGTCTGAACCATCCTGGCGGGGTCTTTGGCTATCGCATCGAGTATCGCGGTCGTTCTGTGGTTTACGCGACGGATACTGAGCACTATAGCTGTCCCGATCCCAAGCTTGTGAAGCTGGCCGAAGGGGCGGATCTGCTTATTTATGATGCGCAATACGATGACGATGAATATGCCGGCCGCTCCGGCGCCCCGCGCACCGGCTGGGGGCATTCGACATTTAGCGAGGGAGTGCGTGTGGCCAACGCCGCCCAGGTCCGGCAACTGGCGCTTTATCACCACGACCCGACGCACAGCGATTCGAAAATTCGCAGCATCGAAGCGGCGGCCCGGCAGCTACGTCCCGAGGCCTTTGCTTGCCGCGAAGGACAAAGCCTTTGCTTGCTCAAAGATGGCAATTCCGACGCCATGCCGAACGCTTGTTCCCAGAGGGTGGCAGCATGATGGTATTCTCGGAAGCGATGGCCAAAGGGACACGTACAGCCGGCGCTGAGATGGTCGACCGTCGATCGGTTCTGCTGGCACTTCTGGAACTGATTCGCACCGAAGTGGACCTTGATACTTTGCTGCGGCATGTCGTGGACCTGGTTGCGCAAGCCATGTACGCGGATCGGGCCACTTTGTTTCTGCTGGATCCCACGACCCAAGAACTGGTGTCGCGTGCCGCCCATCTGCCGGAATTGTCCGAAATTCGGCTGCCGATGGGGGAAGGCATCGCCGGCCATGTCGCCCAAACTCGTCGTCCGGTAAACATTCCGCATGCCGACGTGCATCCGCAATTTACCGCGGCCATTGACCGCCTGACCGGCTATAAAACCGTGACGGTGCTGGCGGTGCCCATGCTGACCCGTCCGACCGGAGAAGGGCGCGACCTTTTGGGGGTGGTGCAGGTCCTCAATAAGAAGGTCGGCGTATTTAACGACGGCGACAGCGAACTTTTGTGCGAATTGGCCGATGAAGTGGCCACGGCGCTGGCCGAAACCGCCCTGCGCGCCCGCGTGACGGCGCAGGCGCCCGAGCGCTATCACCGCATCATTGGCAGCTCGGCTCCGATGCGCCGAGTCTACGAGATTATCGCCCGGGCTGCCGCTACGTCGGCCACCGTGCTTGTGCGCGGTGAATCAGGCACGGGCAAAGAGCTGGCAGCACGGGCCATTCATTACAACTCGCAGTGCGCCCGCGGACCTTTTGTCAAAATTGACTGCACTTCCATTCCTGACGGCCTGATGGAGTCGGAACTTTTCGGCCACGAGCGCGGAGCTTTTACCGGAGCCGAGCAGCGCGTCCTTGGCAAGGCCGAGCTGGCCGATGGCGGCACGCTATTTCTAGATGAAATTGGCGATTTGAAGCCAAGCCTGCAAGGCAAGCTGCTGCGACTTTTGCAAGATCGCGAATTCGAACGAGTCGGCGGTCGCAAAACCATCGCCGTCAATGTTCGCATTGTCGCTGCCACCAATCGTGACCTTGCGGCCATGGCCGAAACCGGCGGCTTTCGCAAGGATCTTTACTATCGGCTCAAGGTCATCGAACTAGAGTTGCCGCCCTTGGCGGTGCGCGGGCCCGAGGACATCGAGCGGCTGGCGCATCATTTCGTCGAACTTTATGCCCGTCGCCATAAAAAATTGGTGCGCGGTTTTCACAGCGAGGCGCTTTTGCGCCTGCGCCGCCATCGCTGGCCGGGCAATATACGCGAGCTTGAACACTGCATCGAAAGCGCCGTGGCCTTGTGCGGCGGCGAGGTTATCACCGCGCACGACCTGGCGTTGCCGCATTCTCCGGACAGCCTGCCGGCATTGCCGCGGGCGGCCCTACCCAGCGATTTCGGCGATTCCAGCGAATGTTTGGCAGTGCCTGACGGATTGACTCTGGAAGTGGTAGAGCAGCGTTATATTCAGCGCACTATCGAACGCTGCAACGGCAATCGCTCGGAAGCCGCCCGGCTTTTGGGAATCGGCCGAAATACGCTGCTAAGAAAGCTGCGCGAATCCTAAGACAGCATTTACGCCTTATTTGCAGGCTGTCGGATCAAATATCGAACAGACGCCGTGCGGACACTGAGCCGGAGGCAGGCAGGCGCTGCCGCCGGCTTGCGGCCCGCAGGCGGCGCCATCAGGTTCTGTGGCGCGACATTGCCGATTGCTGCCAGCGCCTTCGCAGGTGCCGCTGGCGGCGCAGCGCACGATAGTCCCCGCCATGGGGCTGCACGATTCGCCGGGATCAGCCAGCTTGTACGCCTGACATTTGTTGGCCGAGTTGCAAAAAAGTCCTTGATTGCCATCGCAGCCGCCGCGATCGCAAGTTTTGCCCTCGCTTAGCACCCGGGCACAGCGAACTTTGTGGCAATAGTAGCCGCTGCGGCAGGGCGTCTGACCTTGGCCGCAGGCCGCGCCGGGACCGCCAAGTGGCGCACATTTTCCGCTGGCGCAGCTTAGGCCAAGTGCGCAGGGAAAATTCGAGGAGCAGGCTTCGCCATTTTGCGCCGGCGTCAAACAAGTGCCGCAATTGTTCGCGCTTAGGTTGCAAAACGCGCTATGGCACTGATTTCCATCGGCGCAGACCGCGCCATCCGGCAAGTCGCCCGGCTGCGGCCGGCAAGCCAGCGGTCCGTCGGGATCAAAATAGTCATCGCAGGTCTGCGTTTTGTAGGCCGTGGTACAGGCGCGCAGCCGGGCCAGGGTCCAAGTGCTGCCGGACAGCTTCAGCAGCGGCAAGCAAGAAAGCTGCACGCGCGCGATGCACGTTGGATCATCGCCATAAAGAAAGCGCAGCAGGTACGGCGAGCAAGAAGAAAGCTGGGTGCATAAAGCCCCGGCAAAATCGTGGCAGGCAATGGCAGCGTGGTTTTTGGGCGCGCCGAAATCCGCCGTCGCGCTGGCCAAATCTTCCTCCGCGCGCAGGTCGGGATTTGGCCCAGTGCAGCCTACGATGCCCAGCGAAAATAGAAACAACAGGGAGATCGTACGAGGCATGGCAGTTCTCCTCTTTGTTGCTGGCCTGCCGGCGAACACGTTTTAAAAACGACCGATGTTCCTGGCCTGCGCTTTCGCGCCCCAAAGGGCGGTCGGACATTAACACAAAATTCAAATTCGGCTGGAAAACCGGCTGTCAAATTGGCACAGCCGCACCAAGCGAAGTTCGGCTAGCTTGCCAAATTGACAGGTGCGAGGTTTTTGGGCGCGGCATCCGCGAAAACCTCGACGGAGATAAATGGCACTCCGTTTGCATTTGTATAGCGAGGCGAAGGTCCATGAATTCGTTTTTAAAAAAATACTCTTGGGTGCTCAGCCTAATCGGCATTGCCCTATGCGCGTCATTTTTGGGGCGGGCCACGGCCAGCGTTCTTGTCGCGACGATGCTTGGTGGCGATGGTCCGCCGCTTTCGCGACCGACCGGTAGCAAACCACCAGCCATCGAGCTGGAACGCAGCAAGGACGTTGAGTTTATTTTGCGCCGCAACATCTTTTGCAGCACTTGTGCACCGATTATTTTGACCCCCGACCACCCTGTGGACGATGGGCCGATTGACACCGCGCCGCAGCGTTCCTCGCTGAACCTGCAACTTTTGGCCACCATGGTCAATCCCGACCCGCGCGATACCGAAAAAGAGTGGTCCATGGCGGTCATTCGCGATGGCGGCAACGAACGCAAAGGGGTGGGAATCTTTCGGCGCGGCGATGCGTTGCCGCAGGGCGGGGCCATCGTGGCGCAGGTCGTCGAAGGCCGGGTTTATATGGTCGTCGGTAAGCGCATTGAATATCTCGAAGAAGGAAACTCGCCGCCGCCGCCACCGCCGGTGGTCGCCGTGGCTGAACCGACGCCCGGCGATGCAACGGGTCTAGAGAAGGACATCGACAAAGGTGTACGCTGCAGCGGATCGAGCTGCGAGGTAGACAAAAGCCTAATCGATAAATTTCTGGCCAATACCACGGCGCTGGCGACAAGCGCGCGCTTTGTGCCGTCGATTAAGGATGGCAAGCCGAATGGATTCAAACTGTATGCAATTCGCCCCGGATCGGTGTTTGCCAAAATCGGCATGCAGAATGCTGACCTGATAAAAGCCATAAACGGCCTGGACATGACGACGCCAGACAAGGCGTTTGAAGCGTATACCAAGCTCAAAAGTGCCTCGCACTTGACCGTGCAGCTCGAACGGCGGGGCGAGAACATTACCCTCGATTATCAGATTCGCTGAGTAACCGCATGACTTGTGTGATGCCCAAAATGATGCAAAAAATTCCCTGGTTTGGCGCCGGCGTAGTGGCTGTCACCATAACTGGAGTGCTTTTGACTTGGCCGGCCCCCCTCGAGGCGCAAAGTCCAGCCGCTGGCGCTTTAAATGAAGCTACAGACTCGCCTCGGCCAGCCGCACCGGCAGCGGTGCGACCGCCTAAGCCCGGCAAGGCAGGGGCGGCGCTGGCGACGCTGACCCCCGGCACCGGGACGGCACCTGCGGGACCAGCGGCCACTTTGCCACGACCGGCGGCTGCGACGGCTCCGGCGCGTCCCGCCGCTCCGCCCAAGGCCGTACCGGCTGACGCTGCTGACAGCCTGCCTACGCCTGTTCCCGGTGGCAAGGAATTTGCCGAATGTCAGCGCTTTCCGCGCGGCTACAAAGTAAACATCGCGCTGAAGCCCGAGACAGAGCTCATGGAGCTTATTGGCTGGATCAAGGCGATTTCATGCCGGCCGTTCATCGTGCCGAGCAGCATTCGGCAAGCCAAAGTGACAATTATCGCCCCTGAAAAGGTCAGCATTGACGAAGCCTATCGCATCTTTTTGTCGGCACTGGAATCGATGGGTCTGACTGTGCAACCCGAGGGCCAAGTTCTAAAAATCATCGAATCTAACCGCGCCCGCGAATCGTCGATTCCGGTTTACGTGCCCGGCGCTCCGGTGCCGCGCAGCGAAGAATACGTCACCCGCCTTTTGCGCCTGCATTACATCACGACTGAAGATGTGGTTCAGGTGCTCAATCGCTTAAAGGGCCGCGACGGCGATATTATGCCCTATGCCACCAGCAATACGCTGGTCATCACCGACCTGGCGACGAACATTCGGCGCATGGAAGAAGTGGTACGCGCGCTCGACGTGCCGCTGACCGGCGAGAAAATCTGGGTCATTCGACTGAAAAATATCGTCGCGAGCGAAGTATCGCAGATGCTGGAAAAAATATTCAACGTCGGCAAAGCGCCGGCAGCCGGGCAGGCGCGGCGGGCACCAATTTCGGTCAATCCTACCGGCGAGACGCCTTTGCCGCCGCCACAAATCGGCAGCGGCGAAGATTCGATCAGCCAGATACTTGCCGACGAGCGTACAAATTCGCTGATTATTGTAGCCTCCGAGCGGACCTACCAGCGGGTTTTTGCTTTGGTGCGGCGTCTAGAGCAGCAAGGCGAACGCGGCAACAGCTCCGATCGCATTCACGTCTACAGCCTGGAAAATGCCAATGCCGAGGATATGGTGCAGGTTCTCGGCGGACTTGGCATCACGGTGTCTAGTACGTCCGGCGCTCGGCGGCCGACATCCGGACGTCCGGGCAGCCCATCGAGCGGTGGGTCGATGTCAAGCAGCGGTGGCGGGGCGTCCAGCCTGTTTCAGGATGAGGTCAAAATCAGCCCTGACAAATCTACAAACACCCTGGTCATTCTGGCCACAAGCCGCGATTATCTGACGCTGCGCGATGTCATCCGTCGGCTCGACGTGCCGCGCCGTCAGGTGTTTATTGAGGCGACGATCATGGAGATCAGCCTCAGCAATTCGCGCGATTTGGGGCTGAGCTACCATGGCGCGCTGCCTTTCGCCAACGGTTTTGTCATCGGGGGACTAGAGGGCAGTTCGATTAAATCGCTGTCGCCACTGTCGCTGCTTGGGGCTTCGGGCCTGGTGGGGGGAATTATCGGTCCGCAGCTTCCGGCCAGCAGCATCTTCGGACAGACCGGATCGACGTCAAGTGCTACCCTACCGCCGCAGTTTGGCCTGGTTATACAGGCCCTGCAGACCAATAACGACGTGAACATTTTGCAAGTTCCCAATATGCTGGCCACCGACAATGAGAAGGCGACCATTGAAATCGGTCAGAACTTGCCCTTCCCAAGCGCGATTACCGGCGGCTTGCCCCAGGTCGGGGCGACTGGTGGCTTGGCCGGACTTACGGCCCTACAGTCGGTGCAGCGTCAAAACGTAACGTTGAAGCTGGAACTGACGCCGCACGTCAACTCGGCCGATTACGTGCGTCTGGAAATCAAAAGCACCATCGACGATGTGTCCGACAAGAACTATAACGGCCTGGGCCCGGCGACCAACAAGCGGGCGCTTGAGACCACCGCGGTCGTTCGCGATCAGCAACCGGTGGTGCTGGGCGGCATCATGCGCGATTCGCTGCGTGAATCGGTCAGCAAGATTCCCATCCTCGGCGATATTCCGATATTGGGATACTTATTTAAGACTAAGTCTAAAGAAGTGCAGAAGCAGATGCTGCTTATCGTTCTGACCCCCTACATCATCAATGACCCTGGAGATTTGGCGCGCATCTTTGAACGCAAGACGCGCGAACGGCGCGAATTCATCGAAGCCTACGCCGGATTTAGTGATGAGCGTGAAGTCGCCGGCGTCATCGATTACACGCGCCGCAAAGGCGCGCTGGAAGAAATCAACCAAGCCGGCGTTCAGGCCGAGCGCGAAATGGTCGAGCTGCGCGCCGCTGAGCAATCGCTTGGTCGCGATGTCGTAGACTCCGGTCCGGTTGAACTGCCGCCGGGACCGCGACCGAGCTTTCCAAGCGGGGTGACGCCGGCGCCGGCTTCCGCGCCCGCACCGCTCCCCGCGCCCACGCATCCGCCCCAGGCGCCCAACCTGCCGCCGCCAGTCTTGCCGCCGCCTCCGGCGGTACCTGGGCCGCGCCCGGCACCTCCTCCGGCTGGGTAGGTCGACTATGCCAAGCGAGCAGAATCGATCGCGTGGAGCTTTTCCTCCGCCGCTGCCCACGCAGAAATCGGCCGAAGCGCGTACCAGTGGCGCCGCCGGACCACCGGTCAAGTCGTCGGGAGAGCATCGCGTCCATGCCCCACCGCCCTTGCGCCCGGCCCCGCCGCGGGCGCTGGGGGCGCTTTTGCGCACCCATTTTGGCCTCACCGAAGACGCTCTGCGCGATGCCCTGTTCGAGCAGGAAGAGCTACGGCGCGGCGGCGGCGCTCAGACCGAAGGGACGCGCCTCGGCGAGATTTTGATTAAGCGCAAGGCCGTTAGCGAACTTGATGTGTTGCGCGCCTTGGGCAAGCAGTTCGATTTGCCTCTAAACGAAACGCTGCGTCCCGAAAGCGTCGATGCCGAACTGGCGCAGCGTGTTCCCATCAACTTCGCCAAGGCCCATCGGCTGCTGCTTTTGCGGCGCGACATCGATCGTGACATTGTCGAAGTGGCCATCGCCGATCCCACGGCTGTGCATGTGCTTGACGACGTCGCCCGCGCCGCCGGGGCGGACATCGAGCCGGTCCTCGTGCCCGAGATCTTGATTCTCGAGGCGATTAACAAAATCTATTCTCAGGGGCGGATTGACACCGAGCTAGAGCGTGACGAGGACGCCGCCACCGAAGAAGAGACCGAAGAAGACGTCGATCTCGTCGACCTAAACGACGAAGCGCCCATCATTCGGTGGGTCAATTCGGTAATTTTTCACGCGGTGCGCGTGCGCGCCTCGGACATTCACATTGAGCCGCGCGAAAAAGACCTGCTCGTGCGCTATCGCATCGACAACGTCTTAGAAGAGTACAAACGGGCACCGCGCAACTTCATCAATTCAATCATCGCCCGCGTCAAGATCATGGCCGGCTTAAACATTGCCGAAAAGCGGCTGCCGCAAGACGGTCGCATTCGGCGCAAAATTGCCGGCAAAGACATCGACATGCGCGTCGCTACCGTGCCGACCGGCTTTGGCGAGCGCATTACCATTCGACTTTTAGACCGCAGCTCGGTTCTGCTCGATCTGGCAGATTTGGGCTTTGGCGAAGATCACCTGGCGACGATGATGGAGCTCATCAATCGGCCGCACGGAATTCTGCTTGTCACCGGGCCGACCGGTTCGGGCAAGACCACGACGCTTTACGCCGCGCTGTCCAAGATCAACACCGCCGACATCAATATTCTGACCGTCGAGGACCCGGTCGAGTATCAGCTTGAAGGCATCTCGCAGATTCAGGTCAATCCCAAGATCGAGCTGTCCTTTGCCGCCTCGATTCGCAGCTTTTTGCGCCATGATCCCGACGTCATCATGGTCGGCGAAATTCGCGATCAAGAAACCGCTTCGATGGCGATTACCGCGTCTTTGACCGGACACTTGGTTTTTTCCACGGTCCATACTAACGATGCCGCCGGCGCGCTGACTCGGCTTATCGATATGGGCATCGAGCCGTTCTTGGTGACCTCATCGCTGATGGGGGTTTTGGCGCAGCGTCTGGTGCGGCGTTTGTGTCCGCATTGCCGCGAAGCCTACTTGCCTTCGGCGGAAGAGCTTGGCCGACTGGGCCTGTCCGCCGAGCAATTTTTCGAAGGCACGCTGCACATCGCCAACTATAAAACCAAGGCGCCGGGCCCACGGCACGGCTATCTGTTTCGGCCGCACCCGGGCGGCTGTGCTTCCTGCACCTTTCGCGGCTATGCCGGACGCTCGGCCATCTACGAGCTTTTGATTATCGACGACAATATTCGTGCCCTGAGTCTGAAAAAATCCGATTCGACGACGCTGAAAAAAAGCGCCTTGGAAGCGGGCATGCGCACGCTGCGCATGGACGGTGCGGGCAAAGTCTTGGCCGGCATCACCTCGCTGGAAGAAGTGATGCTCGTCACCGCGGAGGACGCCGAATAGGCCGATGCCAGTTTTTCAGTACAAAGGCTTTGATGCCAAGGGCAAGGCGATAGGCGGCGTCAAAGACGCGGACAATCCGCGAGCCCTGCGGGCGCTTTTGCGACGCGAAGGCATTCTTTTGACCGAAGTCAAAGAGTCGACGCTGGGCCAGGCGCGCGGTGGAGCGCGCGGGCCGGCCCGCTCTGCGCAAAATGCCGACGGCTTTTTGGCGGCGATGGCTTCCGCCGCTTCTCCACGGCAGGTTTTGGCCTGGCTGAACCAGCGGGGCGATGCCGATCCGCAAGTCATCGCGGTGCTGACCCGTCAACTGGCCACCCTTTTGCGCGCTGGCGTGCAGCTTAGCGAATCGCTTGCGGCCCTGGTCGAGCAGGCCGAGCGTCCCGGCCTAAAACGAGTTCTGTCCGACGTCAAAATTCAGATCAACGAAGGTCTGCCGTTTTCACAGGCGCTTGGTCGGCATCCGCGCTTTTTTTCAGACTTGTATACGCATCTAGTCTCGGCCGGAGAAGCCGCCGGCAATCTCGAGGCCGTGCTGTTTCGCTTGGCGGACTTTTTGGAAGCGCAGAATCGCTTGCGATCCAAAGTCATGACCGCGCTTTTTTATCCCTTGGTGATGACCGTGCTCGGCGGCGGCATCTTGATGATTTTGATGAACACGGTCGTTCCCAAGGTAACGGCCATGTATGCCGACAGCGGTCGCGCTTTGCCCATAAACACGCAGATCCTCATTTGGATGTCGACGGCGATGACCGACTTCTGGTGGCTTTTGATTCCCATCTTCGGACTTGGCGTGTATTCGGTGCGGCGCTGGCTGAATTCGCCAAACGGTCGTTATCGCTGGGATCGGCTGGTGCTGCGTCTGCCGATTTTCGGCGGACTAACGCGCATGGTCGCGGTCAGCCGTTTTGCCAAGACCCTGGCGACCATGCTGGCTTCGGGCGTGCAGCTTTTGCGGGCGATGGAAATCGTCAAAAACGTTCTGGGCAACAGCGTTTTGACCAAAGTCGTCGAAGAAGCGCGTGAATCGATACGCGAAGGTGAATCCATCGCGCAGCCTTTGCGCCGCTCTGGCGAGTTTCCGCCCGTGGTCTGTCACATGATCGCGGTGGGCGAGCGCTCGGGCCAGCTTGAGACCATGCTTGAAAACGTCGCCGCCGCCTACGATGTTGAGGTGGACATGAAGATTGCCCGTCTGACCACCATGCTGGAACCGCTTATGATCCTGTTTATGGGCGGGGCCGTGGGTTTTGTCGTCTTTAGCATCTTGATGCCCATCATGGAGATGAACGAGTTTGTTCAGTAGGAGAACTCACATGAAGCTTTTACACCGTGTTTACACCGTACTTGCCGAGCGCCGCGCTGGCCGGGACCGCAGCGTCCGACATTTGGCCGCCGGCTACACGCTGACCGAAATTCTAATCGTCATGGCGATTATCAGCATGCTGATGGGCGCCGCCGGCTTTATCGGGTTTCGGCGTTTGGAGCAGTCGCGTCTGCAACAGACCCGCAACCTTATGACGCAGATCAAGCAGGCCTATGTGCAGTGGCAGACCACCCCCGGAAACGAGGGCTGCCCGCAAAAACTGGCCGACATGATGGACAACCGCAAAGAGCCCAAAGACGGCTGGGGCCATACTTTCCTATTTAAGTGCCCGAGCGAACATGAGGACGACATTGACCTCATCAGCATGGGCAAAGACGGTAAGGAAGGCAGTCCCGATGACCTTCATTCCTGGGATGAGCCCGAGGCCAAAAAATAGCCAGCGTGGCTATACGCTCGTCGAGGTTCTGGTCGCCATGGCAATTGTCGGCCTGGTCAGCGGCAGTGCTGTATTTGGCCTGCGCAGCCTCGTGAAAACCGAGCTGCGCAGCGCCGCTTCCAAAATGGCTGCCGCCATTCGCTATAGCTACGACCGGGCCATCACCACAGGTGCGTTTTATCGCCTACACCTGGACCTGGACAAGCAGACCTATCGGTTAGAGCGCTCGGAAACCCGCGTGCTGCTAAGCGATAAGGAAACAAGTGGCGGCCACGGCCGAGGCGAGGACCACGATGCCCTGGACCGCCGTCAGGAAGAAGAAGAAAAAAGTACGCAATCAAGTGGCCTGCCTCCAGAGCTTTTGCCACCGCCGTCGCCGCGCCGTCCCAAGTTTGCCCAATACAAAGACAGTGCTTTGCCGACTATCAAACTCGGCCGCATTCGCATTTTGGATATTTATACGCCGCGCCAATCCGAGCCATTTAGCGCTGGTCATGCCTATTTGCACTTTTTTCCCGACGGCCATACCGAGCGCGCAATCATCCATATGGGCAATGAGCACGGCGATGAAGACGACCAGTATTCCTTAATCGTGCACGGCCTGACCGGCAGGGTCGAAGTCCGTGCCGGCCGAGTTCCGCCGCCACCGGATTTTGAAGCCGGCAACGGCAAAGGAATGGTTCCATGACGCGGCGGCAGCAAGGGGGCTTTTCGCTTTTGGAAGTGATGATTGCCGTGGCGATTTTGTCCGGGGCGCTGACCGGTCTGACTTTGACCCTGGGCCGCGCGGTGCGGGCGGCGCATCATGCGCGGCTTATGACCACCGCGACTTTTTTGTGCCGGGCCAAGCTCGAAGAGCTGCAAGACCAATTTGTCACCGAGGGATTTACCGACGAAGCCGGTCGCCTGGAAAAACAGGGCGACTTTAAGGACGCGCCCTATAAAGAGCAGGCATTTGCGCGCTACAAATGGTCTTATCTCGTCGAAAAAATTCATCTGCCCGAAGCTGCCGATATGCAAAGCGCGGCGACCAAACTGCTACAGGATCGTCAGCAGATAGGGGGCGGATCCACGCCTAGTTCGTCCACCTCGGGCACCTCGTCCGGCGCCAATCTGTCAAGCGGCCTGGGCAATATGCTCGGTCCGGTCAAAGAGATGCTGGAACAAGGCATCCGCCGCGTCACCATGCGCGTGATTTGGGATGAACCCGGCGCACCCGAGCAGAAAGTCGAAGTCGTCTCTTTTTATACCGACATACGTCGCATTCCGGTGTCGTTATGAAACATTTCAAAAAGCGCTGCTTGTCCGCAGGGCGCAGTCATTTTCGTCCGCCCGTGCCCAAGGCCGCGGGTTTTACATTGATTGAAGTCATGATTGCGGTGGCGATTTTGTCATCCCTTACGGTTCTTATTTGGGGCTCGTATCAGCAGACTTTTCGCAGCCAGCGGCTTGTCGAGGCCAATCTGACCCGATATCGCGCCGCGCGTTTGGCCATGGACCGCATCCTGCGCGATGTGCAGATGGCGTATCTCAGCAAAAACATCATTCCGGGAACCGAGCAGACACCGCGCACTTTTTTTGATGGGACGCATCGCGCCGACGTGGACGAGCTGCGCTTTACCTATTTTGGCCATCAGCGGCTTTATGCCGAATCCAAAGAAGCCGATACCGCGGCGGTGGGCTATTTTGGTGGCCACGATCGCGACAATTCGCAAAAACTCAACTTGTATCGCCGCGAAACGCGCCGTCTGCAAGCCGACCGCTTTGAAAATATTTCCGGCGAAACCGAGCTGCTTTGCGACGACATCGTCCGTCTGCAGTTCGAGTATTACCATCCCGATAAGAAAGCCTGGGTGGATACCTGGCGCACCTCACAGGCCGATGGCTATCCCGATAGGCTGCCAAGCCGCGTGCGCGCGCGCTTGACCATTCGCGACGAAGCCGGCAACGAAATGGCTTTTATCAGCGAGACCCGAGTGGCTATGTTTCAACTTCTTGACACCCAGCCGGTGCCGCTGAGTTAAACCCATGCGAATTTTTTACGGCATCGGCGGAATTCTGGCACGGCTGCGACGGCTTTTGGCGCGGCGGGTGCTTGCGCGAAAACCTTCGCGGCGCGAGCGCGGCGTGGCGCTTTTGATAGTCATCGTCACCACCGCTGTGCTGGGCGCCACCGCCGCTGATTTTGCCTACAACGCGCAGGTCGAGCTTGAAGCCGCCGCCAATTCGCGCGACATGTTGCGCGCCGAATACCTGGCCCGCTCGGGGGTCCAGCTTGGGCAGCTTCTGACCGCGGTACAAGGCAGCCTGTCTTCCATGCTGCAGATGCTGCCGCCGGAATTTCGCGACGCCATCGTCGTAACCGACTACGCCGGCTTTTTGGCCAAAGCGATTTCCGGAGACTCCGATGCCCGCGAGGGACTCGGCGGCCTCATTGGAATTGATCTGCGCAGCGTCGAGGGCCTTGGGACTCCGCGCGGCACCAGCATCGACCTAAATATCGGTTCAGAAGAGGGCAAATACCCCATAAACTGCGGCGGCGGCGTCAACAGCAGCGCTGATCAAAAGCGCAATCTGTATCTGCTGCTTTACAACCTGGTTCGTCCGCAGCGCTACGAACGAATGTTCAACATCGCCGATCGCGACGGCGTGCTTTTGACTCGCGAGGATTTGCCGCTGCGCATCATCGATTGGACCGATATCGATCCCTTGCGCTATAACCCCATCGGTCCGTCGTCGGGAACCGAAGAAACCTACGACCGCGGTACCGACCGCTATGAGCCGCACAATCATTACCTGGACACCGAGGAAGAGCTCATGCTTGTGCGCGGCATTTCCGAGGATTTCTGGGGCGCTTTTGGCGAAATGTTCACCGTCTATGGCGCGGCCGATTGCAAAGTGCTGGCCAGCGCGATAGATCCCAGCGCCTGGCCGCTTGTCGCCGCCATGATTGCCGCCAGCGCCGTCGATAAAAGCGCGGTGTTTGATCCCAATACGGCCCTCGTCGCGCAGCAGATAAGCGGCATGCTAAAGACCGGCCTTGCGGCCCTGCGCACCATGACCCAGCAGAATCCTTTGACCAAATGCGTGGCCGATGCGCGGCAGTGTCCAACCATCACTGCGACTTCGACAACCACAACGGTGAAGACTCCTACGACGACTGGAGGTGGCGACTCGATCGCGATGTTGTCGGATCTGATTTGCAGCCCGATGCTCGGCAACTTGCCGGGTCTGTCGGATACGCTGGCGTCGATCACCGGAAACAAAGCACCGCCCAAGCCCACCACCGGCCTGCGGCCGATTGCCATGTGTCCGGGAATGCTCGGGCAGTTTTTGCGCGATCAATCGGCCAGCGGCAAAAATCCCCGTCGCTTTTACCGCATCGATTCCACGGGCATCATTGCGCGCAATACCAACGCGAGCAAAGTAACCCAAATGCACATTCGCGGGGTTTGGGATACGCAGCGCATCAACAGCAACCCCCTTTGTAGCAATCACCCGAGTTGCTTTCGCGGCACCTGGGTTTACTACCGCATCGATTAGATGAGCACAGGATCATGGCTAGTACTCTTCTTGGCATTGACCTAGGCAGCTACTCGGTAAAGGTCGCTCGGCTTGAGGCCGGGTTTCGCAGCGTGTCGCTGGTCGGCCTTTATGAGATACGCCTGCCGGATGCGGCGCTTGAGGGGACGCCGACCGAGCCTACACCGCCCTCGGTGCAGCTTGACGATACGTCGGCAGAACAGCCCTCTTTAACCTCGCAAGCGACTGAGGCAAAAGCCGCACTTTTGACGAGCAGCGCCGACGAACAATCAGCGTCGACGGGCAAAAATCAATCGGCCACGACGCTTGTCGATGCCTCGCCGCGCGATACTTTGCTGCGCCGGCAGATGCGTGCCCTAGAAACTTTGCTGGCCGACATCAAACCCAAAGGCGAATCGAGCGCCGTCGGTTTCTGCGACGAGGTGACGCTGCGCCTGCTCGATGTGCCGCTTTCCGACCCTAAAAAGGCCCAATTGGCGCTGCCTTTTGAACTAAGCGGCCAACTGATGAGCGATTTGGACGATCAAGTCGTGGATCAGACGCTGATTAGCTCGCACAACTCGACAGGCGTCGGTGATGAGCCAAGCTCGCTGTGGATTGCTGCGTGCTTGCCCAAGCATGAGGTGCGTCAGCATTTGCGCGCCTTGCATGCGCGGCAGATTGATCCGCGCATCTGCGGCTCGATTGCTTTGGCCCCGGCCGCCCTGTTCGTCAGTGCCGGCAATCGCCGACGCGACAAATCGGCAAGCGCGCCGCCAAGTCCTCCGGAAAATCCGCTCGATGGCGAGCTTGCGCCGACGCCGCCTAGCCTTCCCGCCTGGGTTATTGATATGGGTCACCGCTATACCCATATCTGCGCCGTGGCGCCGCATCCATCGCGTCCTGGGCAAATGGTGGTGCCTTTTGTGCGCTCGATTGCGCGCGGCGGTTTGCAGCTTACCCAAGCGGTGGCGCGCGCGCACGACGTTCACATGACGCGCGCCGAAATGTTGAAGCACGAATACGGCCTTGATGAAACCGCCGATCGAAAGACTGCAGCCGCCGTGCGCGAGGCGCTGCGCCCGCTTTTGCGCGAGCTGCGCCAGACGCTTAGCGCCTATGTCGCCCGCCACGGCGAACGGCCGCGCGCGATGTATTTGTGCGGCGGCGGTTCCGAGCTTTCTGGCCTGTACGAACTTCTGCAAGAAGAGTTTGATATCGACGTCTTACCGCTGATGCCGCCGCACCAGGCGCCGTGGTTTGGCAACCGCGAAGCGCATCGCTCTCTGGTTTTGTCGTCGTCGCAATCTATAGACAGCGCGGCCATGCACCGCTCGCGCATGCCGGCTTTTGCGCTTTTGCGCCGTTTTGCCGCCTGTGCGCCGGCTGTGGGGCTGGCCTTGTCGCTGTTTCAGCCTGTGCCGCAAGTCAATTTTCGCAAAGGCGACTTGGCGTTTCGCACCGACTACGCTTTTTTGCGTGAAAAGGCTCCGTATCTTGTCGCCTTTGCCGTGGCGCTTTTCATCTGCGTCAGCGGATGGGTTATGGCCTCATTGCATGTGGCCAAGCGCGAATCCGAACGGCTGCGCTTGCGCATGATTAGCGAGACCACCGCCCTTTTTGGAGAAGCTTATACCGACGGCAATCGCGTTTTCGCCGAACTGCAAGCAATTCTGCGCGAAGACAAAAGCAGCGATAAGCGCATTCCGCAGGCTTCGGCCCTGGACCTATTAGAAGACATCTCGCGCGCCGCACCGCTTTCTAGCGGCAAAGAAGGGGGCACGGATTCTTCGGGCGGCGGTCTGGAAGTGCGCAACCTGGACATCCGTCCGAAAAAAATCACGCTGGAGGCCACTGCCGCCTCGGCCAAATACGCCGAGGATTTTGCCGCCGCGCTGCGCAAAATAAGCTGCGTCAAGGATGTACAAAATCCCAAAGTGCTGACTGTGACCAATACCGGACCGGATGGAAAACCCATTGATGTAAAGCAGTTCTCGCTAGAACTGACCACCACCTGTCCCTAGGAGTGCGCCGAGTGAGTCCTTCAAATCCATTTAGCCGACTGCGCACCCGAATCAACGAGCGGCTGGAATCGGTTCCGGCCCGCCAGCGCTTGCTGATTGTATCGATCTCAGCCGGGGTGCTGTTTTTGGGGCTGCTCATGGTCGCCTACGCCGCCTATGACCGCATCGATACGCTGGAACAAGACAACGACGCCATGCTGCGGGCGCTGCGCGACATCGAGAAAAAGCGCAGTGCCTATGTCGGTGCCAAAGCGCGGGAACAGGCCTTAGATGCACGCCTAGGCCAGGGTACTTTGCAGCTTTCGGGCTTTGCTGAGCAAATCGCCAAAGAGGTTGGCATCAAAATCGGCGAAAGCAATCCGCGCAATCCCGAAGCCCTGGGCAAAAAATATATTCAGCAGTCGGTGGACCTGCGTATCAGCAAAGTCGGTTTGGAACCGCTTTTGCGCTTTATCCGCCGCATGGAGACCTACCAAAGCAACCTGGTGATGGTGACGGCATTGGCGATTCGCGCGCGCGATGACAAACGGCAGGATTTTGAGGTCGGCATGACCTTGTCCACCTACGAGCGTGCTCCCAAGCCCGTCAAAAAAGCCGGCAAGGGCGACGGCAAGTCTACGTCTACAGGGCAGGAGTCAAACTCGGCAGACAAGGACGCGCCATGAAGTCGCGCACCGGTCGATTTCGTTTTCGCCTCAAAAAGGGGCAGGCGCGTTTTCTGCGCATACTCGGCTACCCGCTGTTCGGTTTTTTCGTATTTCTGTCGGCGTTTTATCTGTCGCTACCGCTCGATCGCATCAAAGATCGGCTAGAGCGCGAGCTGTCGCAGGATTCCGGACCCGCCGCACCGGGTTCGGCGGGCCTGGGCATTGGCACCGGCATGGATGTCAGCATCGGCCAGCTTGATTTGCATGTGTTGCCGCTTGGCGCCTCGCTGCGCCATATCACGCTGCGTCCGCGGCGTACCGCAAGCGCGGCGTCGGCCAGCGGTGCGGCCTCTGGCGAACAAGCGCCGGCTCCCAAGCCCATGTATGTGGATGATGTGACTCTGAGCACGTCATATTCGACCTTGCTCGGATTGCGTCAGGCACTGGGCGTGGAGGTCAGTGCCATCGGCGGCTCGATCGATTCATTTGCATCGAATTCCTCAAGTGATGGGGCTGTACTGCGCCTGGATATGAACCACCTGGAATTGACGCGGGCGCCGCTGCTTGGGCAGTTTTTGCCGCTGCCGCTTGGTGGAACGCTGACCGTCAAATTGGATATGCAGGTGCCAGCGTTAAAAGCTCCGGCGCCGCCTGGCCGCGATGCGGCGCCTAAACCGCGGCACGGCAGCTCGCCGCCGCTTGACTACAGCAAGGCAACGGGGCTTTTTGAAATCAAGCTGGAGCAGGGGACGCTGGGCGATGGCAAGGCCAAGCTGGCGGTTCCCGGCGACCCCTTTTTGTCGCAGGGCCTGACTTTTCCCCGTCTTTCGCTCGGCAATTTCACCGGGCGCGTCGTGGTCGAGCGTGGCCGCGCGACTCTTGGCGATGTTCGCGCGCGCTCTACCGATGTAGAAATTTGGATCGATGGCTATATCGAGCTTCGCGACCCTTTGCCGCTCTCTGAGTTGCGGCTGTATCTGCGTTTTCAGCCTTCGGCCGCTTTGACGCAGCGCGAGCCAGCCTTCGAGCTTTTGAACAACGCCATGAGTATAGGCAAGCGCAGCGACGGCGCGCTCGGTTTTGCCATCACCGGGACCATCGCCATGCCGCGTTCGCGGCCGGCCAAGGAGCCGCCGGAGGGAATTTCGGCGCGTCCCGGGTCGCTTGGACAGGTGGGCAAAGAAGCGGCGCCGCCGCTGCGGCCGGCTGCTCCAGCTCTGCGCCCTGTGCCACCGCCGGGAACCTCGCCGCCCATGGTGCCGCTGCCAAGTTCAGCATCGCATTATGTTCCGCCGGGCTCAGCTCTGCCGCCGCCTGGGCCCCCGTCGATGAATCTGCCTCCTCCTCCTCCTCCTCCTCCTGTGCTGAGCAGTCCGCCGCCGAATTTGCCTGCCGCGGCCGGAAATACTGTGCCGCCGCCCGCCCTTGGCAATCCTCCTCCGCCCGTTTCAGCCGCAGCGGCCCCGGCAGTACCCGTGGGCGGGACGGCGCCGCATAGCGGGCCCGTGAATAACGGCCTCGAATCGCCACATGGCGCAACTGTTTTGCCTGCGCCGGCCGCAGTCGCCCCGGACTCCGCCCCGGAAAAAACCGCATCGCCTTCCGAAAACTCCACCGAATAAGCAGTGAATCTGCTAGAGACCTTTAAAAGTCGAGTGCTCGATGGCCATGCCGTTTTTTCAGGATCCGCCGCAGCTCGCCAATCAATTTACCGACGACGTATTGCTGCAAGAGTATCTTGCTCGGCGCTTGCCGCCCGACGTGCTTGCCGCGATTGCGCCGCCGCTTTCTGAACTTGGGCAGCTTTCCGGCGGACTTCTGTATCAATTTCAGCTCGCCGATCGCGAAAATCTGCCCAAGCTTGTGCAGTGGGACGCCTGGGGCCGCCGCATCGATTTTATCGAGGTGACGCGGCTGTGGCACGAAGCGGCGCGCCTCGCTGCGCAGTACGGCGTGGTTGCCGCCGCCTATGAGCCGGCCTTTGGCGAATATGCGCGCATCGATCAGTTTGCGCGCGCCTACTTATTTCATCCCTCGACGGATTTTTACACCTGTCCTCTGGCCATGACCGATGGCGCGGCGCGCACCCTGCTTGAGCTTGGCAACTCCGCGCTCATCGAACGAGCCGTACCCAGGCTAACCTCGCGCGATCCGAGTACGATGTGGACCTCGGGGCAGTGGATGACCGAGCGCATCGGTGGCTCGGACGTGGGCCAGTCAGAAACCATCGCCCGTCCCGATACGAGCGCTGGCAGCGCAGCCTACCGGCTGTATGGAACCAAGTGGTTCACTTCGGCCTCTACTGCCAACATGGCTCTGGCGCTGGCGCGTCCAGAGGGCAATGGAGCAGGCAGCCGCGGGCTGGCCTTATTTTATCTGGAAGTTCGCGACGCACAGGGCAACTACAACGGCATCACCGTCAATCGGCTAAAGGACAAGCTTGGAACGCGCAAAGTTCCCACGGCCGAACTGCTGCTTGATGGCGCCTTGGCCACGCCCGTCGCCGGACTAGGCGACGGTGTGCGCAATATCAGTGCGATGCTCAATGTCACGCGGACTTGGAATGCGGTGATCTCGGTCTGCTATATGCGCCGCGCCTTGGCCCTGGCGGGTGATTATGCGCGACGGCGGCGGGTGTTTGGCGCGCGGCTTTGCGAAAAGCCTTTGCACAAAGATAGCTTAGACGGTCTGACCGCAGAGTTTAGCGCCGCTTTTCTACTTACCTTCCGCGTCGTTGAGCTGCTTGGCAAAATGGAGCGCAAATCGGCCACCCCCGAAGAACTGCAGCTTTTTCGAATGCTGACGCCAATCAGCAAACTTTCGACCGCCAAGCAAGCGGTGGCCATTACATCGGAAGCCATGGAGGCCTGCGGCGGCGCCGGATATGTGGAAGACACCGGCTTGCCCCTGCTGCTTCGCGATGCGCAAGTTCTGCCGATTTGGGAAGGGACGACCAACGTCCTGTCTTTGGATATGTTGCGGGCTGCGCAGGGACTCGAAGGCTTTCAGCTTCTGCATCGCGAAGCCGAGCGCCATTTGACAGATGTTCGCGATCCACTGCTACGGCCGTGCGTGGCGGTGGTCCGCAGCGCGCTAGAACATAGCGCGGAATGGCTGACCGGCCGCTTGGCCAAGCCCGAAGCGCTAGAGTCTAGCGCCCGACGCTTGGCACTGACCATGGCGCGGACGCTGTCTTTGTCTCTGCTGGCCGATCATGCTCAGTGGTGCCTTAACCACGGACACGGCCCGCGCGCTGCCGCGGTGGCACGGCGCTTCGCGCAGCACGGCGTCGACGAACTTTTTGTGGGAGACTGACGCCCGCATGCATTGGCAAGTGTATGACGATCTGATTGCGCAGGCGACGGGCGACGAGGAAGATCTGCGGACGGCGCGAACGGTTTGGGAGGATGTAACCGGACTCGTTCGTCCCGACCACGAACTTTACCATGAGCGCAGCGACGCTTTCGTCGAGTGGTATCTGCTGGAGCGGCGCGGGGCAGATGGAAAAACTCCAGTCGAGCGGGCTTTGGCGGCGGCCGGCGATGCCGCCACGCGCGCCGCTTTGTCGTGCCTGCGTACTGCCCAGCGCAGCTTGTACCGGGTCTATGCCCTGCGGCCAGGCGGATTACAGCTAGACGATTTGTACGGCGGTGGCCGCTTCGATGTAGATGAGCGGCGGCGCTTGCCCGGGGTTCAGATCGGCGATTTATTAGACGCGCGTTTGATCGCCGATCCGGAGATGCCTTATCGGCTGCTGCTTGGTCGCGCCGTGCTGTTTCATCCTCGCGAGGCGGCGTCGGCCGTCACCGCCTTGGTGCAAGAGGCACGACGCGAGCGCGAGCCCTGTGCCAGGCTTTTGAATCGGCTATTGCATTTGCGCCTGCGCGCGCTGGCCTACCGCCATGTTCCACCGGCCCGCATTTACCGCACGGAGGCGCGGCTTACAGCCCGCAGCGAAGGGCTTTAATCCGCATTGGGCTTGGAGGATGACTTGTGCATATGATATGTACTGGCACGGAAGCGGTGCGGCGCTGAATAAACACGTCGTACTGGCTCCAAGTCGCGTTGACTCGTTTGTGATGCCCATGCAGACGAGCGCGCCAGGGTTGAATCCCAGTTCTCATGAGTGAACCTCCTCTTTTGTCGGACGAATCGAACACGCAAGGTGCCGGAATGCGCGCCGGGCAGTCCAGCGGATCTGCAGTCCGCGTCGGCCTCTTTGGCGAACCGGTTTTGCTGGCGGCTGCGAATTTCCCATCGGCGACTTTAAAAGCAGACGAGGGCAGATTGCAGTTTCAAAAATTTTGGCAGTCAGAAACAGACTTGCCAGCGGCGGCTTTGGCTGGTGTGGTGGAAAACGGGTCGCCGCCAAGCGAGGAAGCTTCGGCCCCATTTTCTGTGTCCGGCGTTTCCGGAGAAAGCGCCAATTTGCCGAAGGCCTCCGAATCAAGTTCGGGGCGCGAGATTTCAAGTCATCTGCGTCCGGATTTCGGAGTGTATTATCTGACTTCGGAGCGCGGGACTTTGCTCAAGCCGCCTTTCGAACTTGGCGAAGCGACGTCGGCATTTCAGGCATTCTGGGAAACGTCGGATGAGCGCTCCGCCGCGCTGCGGGGCCTAGAACCTAGTCCGGTCAAGGGACAGAGTAAGCCGCGGCGTCCGGAAACACCGGCTGAAAAGAAGCGCACTGACAAAGTACGCGGCAAAGAGGCTCAGACTGCATCGGTAAATGCTCCGCCGGTGAATACTCTGTCGCTTGAGTCCGAGAAAAATCCGATCATGCGCCGCATCTTTCGGCGCTTGCAGCGGCAGTTCGGGCTTTCTGGATTCCGTCCGGGACAAGAAAAAGCGATTCGCAGCCTGGTCGATGGCAGCGATGTGCTTGGCATCATGCCGACCGGCGCTGGCAAATCCCTTATTTATCAGCTTACGGCATTCGAGTTGCCGGGCGTGACCATCGTCGTTTCGCCGCTTTTGGCGCTGATGCGCGACCAAGAAGTCAAGCTGCGCCGCACCGGTGTGGTTGCGGCTCGACTCGACTCTACTTTGACCACCAAAGAGACGGCCCAAACGCTTGACGACATTGAAGAGGGCAAGCGCAAGATCATCTATGTCACGCCGGAGCGCGCTGCCTCCGGCAAGTTAGAGGATGAGCTCGGCGGCCAAAAGGTCAGTCTGTTTGTGGTCGATGAAGCGCACTGCGTCTCGGAGTGGGGTCACGATTTTCGGCCGGCCTACCTGGTTTTGCAACGCGCGTGCGAGCAGCTTGGCCGTCCGCCTATATGTGCTCTGACGGCCACTGCGACCCCCAAGGTGGCCGAAGACATTATGAGCCAGTTGGGACTGAAAAATCCCGAGCGCGTGCACACGGGTTTTGATCGTCCATCGCTGAGTTTTGAAGTACGAGAGATAGGCGACGAAAAAGCGCAGGTCAAACGCCTGTTGCGGCTGGTGCGCAAGATTCAGGGATCGGTCATCATCTACTGCTCGACCATTCGCATGGTAGAAGCGCTGGCTGGTGCGCTACCGGTGCTGGGCCTAAAAGTCGGCATGTACCACGGCAAGATGGGCAAGGCCGAGCGGGACAGTGCGCAGTTGGCTTTTATGCGCAACAATCCCCGCATCATGGTTGCGACCAATGCCTTTGGGCTGGGCGTGGACAAACCCGACATCCGCGCCGTGATTCACTACAATCTGCCTGGCTCGCTGGAACAGTACTACCAGGAAGCAGGACGCGCCGGACGCGACAGTCGTCCAAGCCGCTGCATTCTGCTTTATAATCCATCTGACGAGCAAGTGCAGAGCTTCTTTGTTTCCGGAAAGTATCCGACGCGCAGCGATGTGCTTTCAGTATGGCAGGCGGTTTGCCATGGCGCTGATAATGTGCGCGAGCTGGCCCTGGCGGCTTCGGTGTCCCAATCAAAGACGCGGGTCGTGCTGGGAATTCTGAAGGAATTGGAATTGATCAGCGAGCTGCCCAATCTGCATTATCGACGTACCGACAAAGAAACCGACGATCTGGCGCTTGGCCGAGCGGCGGAGTCCTATAGGCGGCGGCGTGAAGGCGACCGCGACCGTCTGGCGGCGCTTATCAGCTTTGCGCGCTCGACACGTTGCCGCATTCAACTGCTGCTGGAGTACTTCGGTGAGAAAGCACCGCCGCTATGTCGCCGCTGCGACAACTGCCTTAACTACGGCGACGATGCCGCCGTCGAGCGGGCCCCAGAACTTTTGCCTCCAGCAGAGCTTATGGACGAAGATGATACACCGTCGAGCATTCGCAGCGAACCGGCGCCCATTGCCGCGCCAAGTCGGTTGCCGCGCAAAGATCCGCTTTTCTTTTAGGAAGGCCGTAGGAGTGTGGCGTCGGTTGTCAGCAAATAAGACTTGAAAGTAGAGTGTACGGGACATGGACGCCTCAGCTCTCGACGAACCAGTTCGCATCCTGATTGTTGATGATGAGAAGGTCGTTCGAGACATGCTCGCCACCTTCTTGTCCCTGGAAGGCTTCTCTGTACGCACGGTAGAAGACGGCAGCGCCGCCATCGAAGAGCTGGAACGGCGTACCTACAACGTCGTTTTGTCCGATCTAAAGATGCCCAACGTCGGCGGATTGGAGCTTCTGCAGCGCATAAATGACGCGCGCATTGATGTGCTGTGCATCATCATGACGGGTTTTGGCACGGTCGAGACGGCGATTGAGGCCATGAAGAAGGGCGCGTACGACTACATCCTAAAGCCCTTCAAGCCCGAATACGTGGTGCGCGCGATACGCCGCGCCTTGGAAAGCCGCCGTCTTGAACAAGAAAACTTCCGCCTGAAAGAGGCGGTCAGCCTGTATACGATCACCGAGGCCATGGCGCGCTCGCTGTCCCTGGACACCATCTTGGACATGGTGCTGGAGGCAACTTTGCGCGAAGCCGACGCCGACGTGGCAACTTTGGTACTAAAGAATCCCAAAACCGGCGAATTTGTCGAGCGCACCCGGCGTTACAGCAAAAATGCTCAGACCGACCTGAACTGGTACGGCGGCCAAAGCGGAGTCGGCGAGCTGAACCTCTCGGCCATCGTCGAGCAGCATCGACAGGAGCGACCGCTTTTGGCGCATGGCATTCGCGCTTTGCGCTTTTTCGCCGAGCCGCCCAAAGACAAGCGGCTGGTTTCGTTTTGCTCCATTCCGCTGAAGGTTCAAGACAACGTTATCGGCATGCTCAATGCCTACTCATATACGCGCGGCTATAAGTTTAGCGAGGGCCATCGGCGGCTTTTGCAAGTGCTGGCATCGCGCGCGGCGGTATCTATCGAGAACGCCCGCCTGTACGAAGAACTCGTGCAAAGCAACGATGAACTGCGCCGCGCCAACGGCTCGCTGAAGGAACATTTTCGCGCGACGATCGTGGGTTTTGCGCGCGCCCTGGAAGAAAGCGATCGCTACACCCGTGGTCACAGCGAACGCGTCAGCCGCTACGCCGAACTGCTGGGGCGCCGTCTGACCCTTGGCGGGCTCGATTTGGAAAAGCTGCGCTGGGCGGCGCTTATGCACGACATCGGCAAGATTGGCATTCGCAGCGAAAAGCTCAACAAGCCAGGCAAGCTAAGCCCCGAAGAAGTGGCCATGTTTCGCACCCATCCGGCCAAGGGCAAGCGCATTTTAGAGCCGATTCCGTTTATGGAAGATCTGATACCGGGTGCCTTTTGCCATCATGAATCTTGGGATGGGTGCGGATATCCGCAGGGGCTGATGGGCGAAAATATTCCGCTTATCGGGCGCATCGTCGCCATCGCCGATACCTACGATGCGATGACCAGCGACCGCAGCTATCGCAAAGCCATGCCGCACGACATTGCCGTCGGTGAAATCGAGCGCTGTGCCGGCAGCCAGTTCGACGAGCGTCTGGTCGAAGTCTTCATCGTTTCCATCGAAGAGCACCGCAAAACCGAACGCTCGGCCGGACGCGACGTCGTGCGTTAAATTTTACGAAGACTTTTGTAGGCGTAGCCAGCATTCGCTAAGGCCTCGTTGCAGTTGGCGGCGCCGGCCGAGCAGTAGTAGCAAAGCGGCACAAAATAGCAGACTGCCGCAAAGGCCCAGCACCGGGCGCGACATCACAAGGATGTGCACCATGCGCGGCGATTCGACGCTGGAAAGCAGCATCTCGCGATGAAAATAGCTACGTTCACCTCCCGGCGGCAGCACAAAGCGGGCGGGTAGATCCTGCATGGCAGCGCCGGGTTCGCCCTCAGGCTTGGGTTTCTCGGGGGATGCGGACTTCTCAACCCCATATTGGCGGCGCTCCGAAACGCTGCCAAAGTCCGCGGTTGGCGCCGCGCTGCGACCGCTAAGCAGAAGAGTGGTTCCGGCCAGACAAATGACGCCGCCAATGAAAAGCGCTCCGACCACGGTCCACGCGCCAAGGCGCCGCCGATACAGCCAGGGCCACAGAAAAATACCGCTGAGGACAAGGTTGCTAATGCACAAAAGCGCGAGCCACCATGACGAGGTCAGCGCTCCGAGGCTCAAAAGCCCGGCCACCCCGATGCGGTAGCGGCGTCCACAGCCAAGCAGCATGAGCAATCGTTCGCTCCACAAAACAAGCAGAACAAATCCTAAAAGCGCACCGGCTTCCAAAAATGGCAGCCGCAGCTCCGGCGCAAACTCTTCATAAAGCGGCACCCATTCTTTTCCATAGTGCAGCTCGATATAGGCACTTGATGCCGGAACGGCCAGCGCCGGCAAAAAGAGCGTACCGTAGCCAAAGCCGCCCAGGTGGCGCACGCGCTGCCGGTGCTGCACCTGAACTTCTTGCGGGCCGTGGCCAAGCGGCAACCAAAGATGGCCAGTTTCATCGCGAGTCAATAAGACAGGTTCATTCTGCAAACTGGCATAGCTTGGCTCGGCGTGCATCGGCAGGCTCAAAGCCGGAGCCCCTTGGTTGTCGAGGCTAAATGTACTTTCGCCAAGCGCTTGTCCGTCCCCGGACAAAAAGTACACGTGGCGCATTCCGCTGACTGCAAAGCTCGTGGTGCGCAGCGCTTCAAGCTGCAGAACCTGCCAGCCCAGCTTGTCGGCATCGGTCAGCAAAAAACCGCGGGCGCCGCGAAAGTTCGTCGCTAAGCCGACGTCCTGGGCGCCGATGGGTTTGGCTGCGGTCGTGATGTTTGGACGAAGCAGGGGATGGCTTTCAAGTAGCAGATAATGAATGCTGGCGGACACAGGGGGCACAAAGCTGCTGCGCGGCAGCGTTCCGGTTAGGGTCAGCGTTTGCTCGCCGGGCGGCAGTTGAAAGCGGTAGGCTGTACCGGCCGGCTCAAAGCTAACTGCGGCGTCGACGTTTTGGACTCGTTCGCCGTTTTTCAGCTCGACCAAGAACGGCTGCTGCGATCGGTTGGGATTTCTGACTTCGATTTGATACGTGAAAAGCGTTGCTTCGGGCTGCAACGTGATGCGGTAGCGAGCGATCGCCGAAGGTTTTTGCACTTCGCTGTTGCCGCCGCTGATGCGAATGACGCTGACGCTGCGATTGCCGGAACCGCTGTCGCTTGGTGGCGCGCTGCTCATCAGTTCGCCGTCGGCGATTTGCGATTCAATCCACAACACCGAAGGCATGCTTTCAAGCTGCAAACGGTCGCTGCCGGCGATGGCAATGCGGCAGCGCATGGCAAATCGCGTTCCCAAAGGCACCAGCGCAAAGACGCCGTTGCGGCCTTTTGACAAAAGGGCATCGCCTTCGCAGCTATGCAAAGACACCGTCGGCGGAACCGCCAGCAAATCGACTTTGGGAAAAAGTCCCGTCGATCTTCCTGCGATAGATAGTGCCAAATCGCGATTGCTGAAGCTGCCGAGTAGCCGCAGTGTATCGACCACGGTGATCGATGGCTTAAGCTGTAGCTTTTCATATTCCGAAAGCGGCACCAGCACCTGAGCCGCAGTACTGACATTCGCCGCTCCTGGCGCTGGCGCTTCAGCGGTGGCCACAGCGGCAGGTGCTGCACCAAGGTTTTGCCCATTTGCAGCCGCGAAGCAGACAAAGCCCAGGGCGAGCAAACAAATCCGCCAAAACCGGCGGCTAGACCTAAGGTACTTTGGAAATTTCATCGAGATACTTTCGAAAAAAGCAAAACATCAAGGACAGTTGACGAGCCGATGTAGCGCAATTGGCGTCGGCTGGCTGGGATATTGCGTGCTCGTGGCCAGGTCGATTTGACCCGAAAAACGCGCACAGCTTTGGCTTTTGCTCGGGCCATTTAAAGCATCTACGAAGATGCGCACCGGGCCGCCCGGCAGCGTGTCCATCGAGTAGCGATCCAGATCGCAGTTGACCCCTTCAAAAACCACGGCTTCGCCATATCCGTAAAGGCTGTCCACCTCGACGAGCATCTCGACGATGCCTTGGGTTTTACAGTCCTCGGCGTTAAGCGCCTTGCCGTTTAGCGTCCAGCGCACTGCCGCCCGTCCGAAATAGGCCGGTATCGAATGCTGATCCGCCTGACTTTGACCACAGCTCACGGCTGCGACAAGGAGCAGGCTCAGCGCAAATTGATATTTCGAGGAGCCGCGCATGATGCTTTCCTTTCTTCGCCTGATGTGCTCTTGGCGTTTCTAAGTCGGTATGGTACGAGCTCGAGCAGCTTGCGCGCAAGCGAACCTGTCAGCCGAGGCAACTGCTCGGGCGACTGTTGGCGTTGGCGCGAGCCCAGCTATAGTGGAACATGGACCTAGACATAAAGGGGGCTAGTGGCTCCGTTCGCGCCGCGGCCGTGCAGGAAGCGCTGGGCGCGCAAATCTTTTTGGCCCTTTTGCGTCTGCGGCGACCGCTAGTTACTTGGGTGCTGCTTGCCTGCATTATCGCGGTCTATGGTTTGGAAGAATTTTTTGGCGGCGGCTCGGTCGCGACCCTTGTGCGCATGGGGGCCGAAGTGCCGGCGAATGTTCGGCGCGGAGAATGGTGGCGGCTGCTTTCCGCAACGTTTCTGCACAGTGGCCTTCCGCACCTTTTGATGAATGGCGCGGTTCTGTGGATGCTTGGCCCCTTTATCGAACGGCTGTTTGGCAGCGCGCGTTTTCTGATTCTGTATGTGCTTTGCGGACTGTGCGGTAGCCTGCTTGGTACTTTTTTCTCGAAATTTACGCTGAGCGTCGGCGCATCCGGAGCGCTTTTTGGTCTGCTTGGCGCAAGTGCGGTGCTAGGGCTGTGGCCGCGCGGGCGCATTCCGCTTTTGCTCGTTTCTGAACTGCGCCGAACCGCGCTTATTAACTTGGGCCTAAACATCCTGATCTCGCTGCGTCCCAATGTGGACTATTTGGCGCATCTTGGCGGCGTCTTGGCGGGCATCGCTCTAGTGGGCCTGGGCGGTTTGCAACCGGCGGTGTTGCCTTCGGGCCAGCCGCAGCCTTTGTTGCCGCTGCGGCGCTGGCTTTTAATCGGCATGGCCGCCTTTTGTGCATTGGCGCTGGGCGGCTCGCTTTTGACGGCTTTTTGGATGGGCAAACCGTGGGAGCTTTCCGCGCCACTTTTCATGCAGCGCCAGCGTCTGGGCAACACCGGGCTGTCAATGGAGCTGCCCACGCTGCTCGGTCTTTCCCAAAGTGCTCAGCGCGACGATGGCGCCATAGAGATACACTTTGCCACCAAGCTCGATGTGCCGATTTCGCTAGGGATTTTGATTGCTCCGATTGATACGGGCGCGCCGGGTATCGCCGCCGATCCGGCGCTGCGGCGGCGAATTTTTGAGCAAGCCGCTGCCTCATTGCGAAACTATGTACCTGATGCTCATGCCATTCGCAGCGGCGAACCTCAAGAGATCGAAATCGACGGATTCGCAACGATGGCGGTAAACTACCGTTATGGGACCCGCGGAGCGACCATGCAGCGGCTGCTACAGGTGCGAGAGCATCATATTGTGACGCTAGAGTCCCTGATGTTTTCGGATGTGCCCAAAAACATCCGACTAGACCTAACGCAGTTGGTGAGCAGTTTGCGGCAAGACGCGCAAAAAAGCTCTGATGGGTAAGCTGATGGCCAGGAAAAAAATCTCGGATAGTGACAAGCCGTTCTCCGATGCAAAAAACGGCCCGATGTCTACTGCTACAGGCCGGCCGCGTGGGCGGCCTAAAAAGAATGCTCCGGTGATCATGCCTCGACACGGCGGAGCATCTGCCAAGCCGCGACCGGAAGTCGATGCGACGGCGGGTGAGGCAACTTCCAGTGATGCGGTGGCTTCGGTGGAGTCTGATGAATCGGCTGTGGAGGCCGAGGCCGCCGGCAATTTGACCATGCTTCCCGAAGGCCGGGACAACGATTTTCTGGTTCCTTACTTTAAGGACCTGACGCGGCTGACGCTGCTCAGTCCAGCGGCGGAATACGAGCTGGCGCGGCGAATCGGCATCATGGAGGAAGTTCAGTGGGTGCAAGTTCTGTCTTTTGCCCCGCTCGTTCCGCACATCGTCAGCGTCGTCGAGCACGATATAGGAAAAGAGCTGAGTGAATTTCGCGCCGTGGCCGAAGCTGCGAACGCGCCTTCCGACGGTGACAAGCCGGCCAGCAAGAAATTGGCGGAAACGGCGGCGCCGGCGGCCGCCAAGCTGCGTCAGCTCGATCTCGATCGGCTGTACATCACGTCGGTGTTGGAAGAAATCAAGCACATCGATGGAATGCTCAAGAGCGGGCAGTCGCACGAAGCTTTGCCGCCAAGCACGCCCGAGCCAGCCTGGCACATCTATGTGCAGGGGGTTTCGATCATTTCGCAGCTTATTTCGCGCGCCAAAGCCGACTTCGTCAAAGCCAATCTGCGTTTGGTCGTGTCCATTGCGCGTCGTTTCAATTATGGACGCTTGCCCCTGGCTGATTTGATACAGGAAGGCAATGTTGGGCTTATCAAAGCCGTGGAACGCTTTGATTACAGGCGCGGATTTCGCTTCTCGACCTATGCCGCGTGGTGGATACGCCATGCCATTTCGCGCGGTCTGGCCGATAAGGGCAGGGTGGTGCGGCTGCCGATACATACTTTGGCTGAGTTTCACACCACCATGCGGGCGCGACGAAAGCTGTCGCGCGATCTCGGCCGTACGCCCACGCACGAAGAATTGGCAGCAGCGACTGGCCTGCGGGTGGACAAGGTTCAGAAGATGGACAACACCTTGCTTGAGGATGCCATTTCGCTCGACCGCGAAGTCTCCGACAAGGATCACCGCAGCTTCATGGATTTTCTGCAGGATGAAGACGCGCCGATGAGCGTCAGCGAGCGCTTGATAAGCGAAGCGATGCTGACCGAAGTGCAGGGGATGCTGAAAAACCTATCGCCGATGGAAGCGGATATTTTGCGGCTGCGCTTTGGGTTGGATTCTTCGCAAGAACTGACCTTGAAAGAAATTGGCGACAAATACGGACTGTCGCGCGAACGAATTCGGCAGATTCAAGAGATGGCGCTCGGCCGAATGCGGCGGGCCCTGGCGCGAAAAGATCTGATTTAACGCTTGAAACAAACGTTCCGCGCCGACGTGCCAAAGCGACGCGGCGCGAAAGTTCGCGCGATGGGACTTATTCGCGATCGTTAGAGACTGCTGCGCTTTTGTTCTTGCCGAAAATTTTGCGCAGTAGGCCCTTCAGCGGATCGTAAGATTCATCGACGACGCGTTCTTTCAGCGGAATGATGGCGTTGTCGGTGATGGTGA
>CAYWPR010000015.1:0-96219 GCA_964460115.1 uncultured Myxococcales bacterium | reverse complement strand
GAGAACGAAACATCTGCCAGATTGGTGTGTAAACGCCAAAGCTGGCGTGGTCTCCGCCGAGAACGAAACATCTGCCAGATTGGTGTGTAAACGCCAAAGCTGGCGTGGTCTCCGCCGAGAACGAAACATCTGCCAGATTGGTGTGTAAACGCCAAAGCTGGCGTGGTCGCCGCCGAGAACGCAACGTCTGCCAGATTGGTGTGTAAACGCCAAAGCTGGCGTGGTCTCCGCCGAGAACGCAACGTCTGCCACTTTGTGCTGTGGCCGCGAGCGCTAAAACCGCAGAGGAGGTAAATAGCGCATCGAATGCGGCTGGACTGCGCCGATCCAGGAAATGCCTCGTTTCCCCGGGAAAGAGGCCTGCTGCATCGCTGGCATCAGACCGCGTACGGCCGTCAATGGATTGGTAGGTGCGCTCATCCGCTCGACAAAATCGGCAAGCGTTTGTACCGAAAAATGCCAACGATCTTCGTCGGGAAAAGTCAATTCACCGCGCGCTAGGGTACGCAGGACCAAAGTCCCTGCATCGCGAGGCATCGCCTCCAGGTTGCGACGAAACTGCGGACTATAGTGAAACCACTGCTCGACGTTAGATAGATAGATCGAACGAATGGTCACGCTAGCAGCGCGTGCCGCTTCGGCAATCCCCAACAGAGTACGTTCGCCATGCAAATCACCGACGCGGGCGACGATTCGCCGCTCGAACATCAATTGACGTACATACGCATACAGCAAAGGATCCGAAAGCCAGGTCACCGGCATGCCGTTGCGCATGACGCTCCGCTCGCCGGTTAGGTGGCGCAACAGATAGCCCCGGTAGCGCCTGTAAAGCGGCCATAGGCGATCGGCTTCGGCTGCTCCCCAGCGTTCCAAGAGTCCGACTTTGACGACGGAATCGCGCCGACCGCCAAGAAGCGCCAATAAATCAGCGGGCGTCGGAGCTTGCGGAATCAGGGCTGCGTAAATCTTATGCCAATCCACTACATCGCCATCGATATCTACAAGCCATGCCACCTCGGCACGCGCCACCGCCAAAAGCGTGTAGTTCTGGTCCGCTCCGACGCCGATATACCCCCCGCCGACATTGCGCAGCGCCGAAAAGTACAAATCATGTCTACGCTCGTTCGAACGTAGAAAATGCAAATGGACGCTATAAGGCTTCTCATTTGGCGGCGATTCGATGCCCAGCCGCGCTGCCGCGGAAAGCGCGCGCAGCTCTGGTTCCGCATGTCCAGGCAGCACTGCCAGGGTCAGCCCCAGCCCGATAAGGAGTGCGCCCAACCTGCGGGAATGATCCGATGAGGTGGAGACTCCCATTGTCAGTATAGGCTGAGGAATATAATAAAATTTTTATGTAATACAAATTACATTTTTATTACAAACCAAGGCTACCTATCGCTGCTCTAACTTGTCGGAAAATGCGCAAGGCGGTAATCAGAAGTCTTAACGATGTCGATTCGTCCTATTTCAGCGCGCTACATCGACCCTTTGTCGCACATCTGGCTTAGCGTTGCCGCGCAGTTTGGGTTGCGCATTTCTCGCAACAGCCGCGGTTATGCGACGACCGATGGGCAAGGTCTTTTGACGATCGCCCTAGATGCCGATCTAGATGCCGACGACTGTTTGGCGCAGATCGTTCTGCATGAGCTCTGTCACGCCTTGGTACAAGGCGAACAAAGCTTTGCGCAGCCCGATTGGGGCTTGGAAAACGATATGAGCGGCGCTGGCTACAAGGGCGACACAGTGCGCGAGCAGGCTTGCCTGCGGGTGCAAGCGGCCCTTTTGCGTCCTTATGGCCTGCGTGGACTTTTGGGGCCCACCACCGAGTTTCGCGCTTTTTACGACCGCTTGCCGGCTGATCCGCTGGCCGACCCCAAACTTGAATCTCAAGAGCCAAACGAACCGGAACTCGATATCGCGCTGACATTGGCTCGAGAAGGAGTCGCCCGGGCGATGCGTCCGCCTTTTTTGAAACCGCTGCAAGCGGCGCTGCGCGCTACTGCCGAAGTGCATGCCGCGACGGCCAGACCTGTCGCCGTGGACCCTAGCGCTTCTTACAACGCCAACGCCGCAGTGGCCAAGGCCGAGGCAGAGGATGCTGCACAGAACCGCCCCGGTTCTTTGCTTCCGGCGCTTTGGCAGGTACATCCGCCGGTGCCGCGTCATCCCAGCGGCCTGCCGATGTCTGATGGGCTGCACGCCGCACCAAGCGGTGCCATTTGCGGCACCTGCATCTTTGCCGCATCTCCAGTGCGCGGCAAGGGGCCCTGGCGTTGCCACCGCACCGGCACTTCTGAATCGCCCGGTCGGGGCGTACCACAAAGCCATCCAGCCTGCGCGTTATATCGGTCCAATCTCGATTGCCAGGTCTGCGCCGCCTGCTGCCGGCATGCCTACGATCTGGTACCCGTCACCCGGCGCGAGTCGGTCGTCGCTCGGCATCCGCATCTTATCGAACAAAAAGCCCGGCTGTATTACATCAGGCGCAATCCGGAAAAAGGCCGCTGTGCCGCGCTAGATGGCGCGGCTGCTGGACCGTATCGATGCACCATCTATGCAGATCGCCCTGCAACTTGTCGTGACTTCGCCGCTGGCAGCGCCAGTTGCGTGGAAGCGCGCCGCCGTGTCGGGTTAGAGTGTGGACAGGGAATATGATGCTGCGCATCTGCTACTTGCTTGCCGTGCTCTGCCTGCTGGGCCAAAAAGAAGCGCTGGCGGCGCGAAAACTACCTGGCGCGGTGGTACAGCGCTCGGCAGAGCGCATCTTACCGCTCGGCGCGGCGGAAGTGACCGAACTACATGGCGCGGCATTTGTGATGGAGGCTGGCAAGACCCAAGCCCGGCCCTTGCGCATTGGTGAACCCATCCCCGGCGGTCAGCTCATTGAAACTGGGGACAGTGCCGAAAGCCGGCTGGAGCTGCATTTTGCCGACGGCAGCGTGATACGACTCGGCCGCAGCACAAAAGTGATGTTATTGCCGAACGCTCGCCAGGTCGCGCTGCATCGCGGCCGCATGCTGGTCGCGGCCGATCGCATGCTGGGCAGCATTGCAGTACTGACGCGGCGCTTGTCGTTTCTGCCCGAAGGAACCACCTATCTGGTCGAACTGGATGACAGCCAGCGCGACAAAAATCAGGAAGCGCGCTCGGCGCTAACGGTGCTTGAAGGGGTGGTATTTGCCTGCTCGAACGCGGCGACTCCTCCCGGCGCGACTTCTGCCAAGCCGCGTCGGCTTGCGCCGGCTACCCCCAAAGACATCCTGGTTCTACCTGGCGAAAGGCTGGAGTCAGGGCAGATAAAGGGTCCGCCGCGGCCTGTGGCGGACTCGCTCAGCGCCCGAATGAATGATGAACCGCTGATCGTTCAATTCTCGCGGCGGCTGCCGACCTGGCTGCGCATTGATGAATTGGCTGATCAGCAGCGCCGGCGCGTGCTTTTCGGACGAAACGCTCGATTGCGCCGCGAGATCTTCTGGAAGCGCCCGCCGCGCCCGCCGATCAAGCTGCCCCCTCTTTTTGCAGACCCTGATTCCGTCACTGTCCATTACGACTATCCGCTCTGACAGGGGTTTACAAAGTCAAGTTGCGCGGTAGGATGCCCGCTCGATGTCGGGATCGCGCTTGTTTGTTCTATGCTTTGCTTTGGGCGATATCGTCGTCGCTGCGTCTTGTCGTAGCGCTCCGACGGCGATTGCCAATACGGCACCGCCTGCGGCAGTGCCAAGCGCGCCGTCCACGGCGCCGCCCTCTGTGGAAAAAAAGGTGCCGCCGCGCGCCCTGCTGATCTATTCCGGAGCGCCCGGCGAACTGTTGCCGCCCTCGCTGCGGCAAGCGCTTGGGGAAAAAGTGCATGTTCCATCCGGTGGGGCGCTTAGTGCCGCCGCCCAAACTTTGATCGAAGCCCGTCAGGCGCTTGGCGAGATGCGCTGCAGCGAAATTCTGCCGGCCCTTTCGCAAGCCACCGAGCGCGTGCTCGGCGAAGCCATGCTTCCCGATGCGCGTCCGCTGCTCAGCGAGCTTTTTGGCTGGATGCTCTTGTGCGCCGATCGAATCAACGACAGCGTTCACGCCAACAAGGCCAGTGCCGCGCTTTGGGCCATGCAGGCGACAGTGCCAGCCGATGTGGCGCCGGTGCTCGGGCGCTATCCGGCGCCGCCGCGTTTCGGACCGCCGCGCGCCCCGGTACATGTAGAAAGCGATCCGCCGGGCGCCGTGGTTCTGCGCAATTTGGTGCCAGTCGGAATGACACCCCTCGACGTACTTGGCGGGCAACCCGAGCGCGATTTTCTGGACATCGAACTGCCCGGCTTTCGCAAGCAGCACCGCGCCTTGGGCAGCAATCAGCAGGTCATTTTGTCGCTGCGGCCCGAAGACCGTGTGCCGGTGCTCTTCGATCGGGCGGCCCTGTTTCCGGCCGGCAGCGATGATCAAGAAGCGGTTCTGCGTGGGCTTGCGGCCACCGCCGGGGCCGAAGTTCTGCCGAGTCATTTGCTTTTGGCCGTCGGTCCCAAGCCCCGCAGTGGTCCCCGGACGGCGGAAGAAGCGCTTTTGGCGCGGGTCTATGATCTAGAGCGGAAGGCTTGGGTCGGCCCGATCAGCGAAATCGCGGCCGGTGCCCCAGCGGCACAAAGCTTGGCGCTTATTGCATTGTGCGATCTCACGGCCAGCGGATCCGGGTCCGCGCCGAAAACTGAGCCACTCTTGCCGAACCAGACGACGCAAAGCGCAAAGCCGGCTGGGCCCGCGAAAAAAAAATCTTGGCTGCCGTTCGCCAACACCAAGTGGTACACCTGGGTCGTCGCGGGTGGCGTCGTGGCCCTCATCGCCGGGCTCTTGATTGCAGAGAAAGTCAGTCCAGAGAAGCTCACCGTTTCAGCGACGCACTAGTCTCGGCCGCTTGAAATTGAGCGCGAGGGGGCATAGCCTTAAAGAGCAGGGACGTGGGTACTCTGCTTGATTATTTACGTTTTCGAAGGGTCCCTGCCTTCGGCACGGAGTAAATAGGCATGCGTGTGATTGCGGTCCGTTGGACCGAGCTTGAAACTGCCGTCGAGCGCAGCGCGCCCGATACTGAAAGCTTCCTAGACACCCGCACTGGCGAGGTCGTCACCCTGATGGAATCGGCGCCAGGCGTCGCGGAATTGCGCAGCCGCGTCATGGCTGGCGGCGATGCCTTTTTGCGCGTCGAGCCCGCTTCATCTCGCGAACAATACAAATGGATGGAGCGTTTCGTCGCTGGAGTCACCGAGCCGCTATTGCGCGAACGGCTGATCATCAGCATTGACGGCAAAGGGGCGTTTCGTCGCTTCAAGGACGCCCTGCTCAATTACCCAGTCGAGCGCGAGCGCTGGTTTACCTATCGAGGCGAGCTTTTGCACTGGCACATCCAAGAATGGTTCAAACGCGATGAGCTTGTGCCCAAAGAGCCGCCGCCCTGGGGTGTGGTCGAAGCGCCTGTCGATACCGAGGTGCAACTAGAACGACCGGCGCCGCCAGCGGAAGGTCCTGGAGAGGCGCTGCGCCGCCAGGCCCGCGACCTGATCGAGCAAATGCCGACGGTCGAGCTGCCGGCTGCGATCACCTTTTTGGAATTTCTGCGCGACCACGGCAACGGTGAGCTCGGGCGCGGCCGTCCGGTCTTGCCCAAACGCTCGGCAGGAGGATAGTCGCCACAATGGCCAAAAGTGTCGCCGTCTCCAGTGCCTCTTCACACGTGGGCTTTCTGCTAAAGCGTGATGAACCAGAGGCCGTTGCGCTATGCCAACAATTGACCGCGGCCATTCGTGAGCGCGGCTTAAGCGAGCTTGTGGTGCAGGATCATCTGCACCTGCCCGAGGATTTGCGCTCGGTCAGCGAAAATGAGCTGCCCGATACTTTGCGCATGCTCGTCGTCCTTGGCGGCGATGGGACCATGCTGTATGGCGCCGGTCTTTTGGTCGATCGTCCGGTGCCTTTGCTGGGCGTAAACCTTGGGCACCTGGGCTTTTTGACCTGTTGTGGACCTGCCGAGGCCCTTTCCACGCTGGCGGCCGCCTTGGAGGGGACGCTGCCGTGTGAAGAACGCCGTCGCCTAAACTGCCGCGTCTATCACCGTGGCGACAGTGTTTCTTCCAATCCGGTGCTTGTGGCCGAACGCAGCGCGCTCAACGATGTGGTGCTGAGCCAGCCAAATCTGGCTCGGCTCTTTGAGCTAGAGGCGTATATCGACGGCGATCCCGTGACCACCTATCGCGCCGATGGGCTGATCATTTCCACGCCGACTGGCTCGACTGCGTACAATCTGGCCGCCGGCGGGCCCATTCTGATGCCGGGCATGGACGCGCTGGTGCTAAGCCCAATCTGTCCTCATACGCTGACCGCTCGGCCGCTTGTGACCCATTTGAGCTCGCGCATCGAGGTCCGTCCCGGCCGCGCCGCCGACAATATTTTGCTGACGGTCGATGGGCAATGGAGCCACAGGCTTGGGCCACACGATCTGGTCGAAGTAACTTGCGCCGCGGCACCGGTGCGCGTGTACCGGCCGCCGAACCGTTCATTTTTCGATCTGCTGCGCAACAAGCTGCATTGGGGTGTACGCGACTGACTCGAATCATCTCGCAGCAAGTGTTTTGGCTGGCTACGGTGCTGTGTGTCATGGGTTTTTGCGCACCGGTGGCTGCAGATGAAAAAGCGCGCCTTTCCGCCGCCGAGCAGCTTGTGGTGGTACAAAGTGCCGATTGGGATGCAGCGCAGGGCCTGCTCCGTCGCTTTGAGCGTCCGCGTCCGCACGCGCCCTTTGTTTCGGTGGCCCATGATCATGAACAGCCGATGCTTGTGTGGCTCGGGCGGGCCGGATTGGCTTGGCGCAGCGATGGTGCCGATGACTCGGCAAACTTGCTTCTTTCCGGTCCGCGCAAGCGCGAGGGCGATGGCCGCGCACCGGCGGGTCTGTTTGCGCTGCGCGAGCTATGGGGATACGCCGCAACTCGGCCTACCGGCGTACGTCTGGCCTATCACCAGGCCGATGCCAAAACTCGCTGCGTTGACGATGCCGATTCGCCCCTTTACAACCAAATCGTTGCGGCGGACAAGGGGTTAGCGCCCTTCCGTTCTGCGGAAAATCTGCTGCTGTCCTCGGACCACTACAAGTATCTGGTCGTCATCGACTACAACATCCAAACGCCGCGTCCGAGCGCCGGAAGTTGTATTTTTTTACATGTAGCGCCGCCGCCCGGAGAGCCTACCGCCGGCTGTACGGCTGCCGCCGAAAAAGATCTGCTGACGCTTTTGCGCTGGCTGGATGAACGCAAGCATCCGTTGCTCCTACAATTGCCGCGTGCGGCGCTCGCCGCTGCGCAAATCGTCTGGAAATTGCCCGCAGAAGTCGCCAAATAGCGTCAGTGCGCGGGAGCCGCCGGCGTCGCATCGCCCTTCGGCATAGCGCCAGTGTGCAGCGGCTGCCAATCGCCGGCCGTAAGAAAGCTGGCCCAAAAATAAGGATGCTGGGTTTCCGTTGTGCCAAGCAGCTTGAGCTGCGCCTGGCGCAAAGCTTCGCCGCGCCCTTTGCCGCTGCGCAAGCGCTTGTAAAAAGCGACCATCAGATCGCGGGTGGCGTTGTCATCGACTTGCCACAAGCTCATGACTTGAGTTTGGGCGCCGGAAAGGACCAAGGCGCGGCGCAATCCGTAGACGCCATCGCCGCTTTGCACCTTGCCAAGTCCGGTTTCACAAGCGGAAAGGACGACAAGCTCGGTTCCGCCCAGGTCTAGACCGCTGGCCTCAAGTGCCGTCAGAACTCCGTCCTCCATTCCGCTTTCTCGGCGGTTGGCGCCCGAAAATAACAGACCGGAACGCAGCAGCGGATTTTCCGCGGACTGCTCTTCATCATTGTCATCCGGTGCCGGCAGAAAGAAGCCGTGTGTGGCGATGTGTAAGATGCTTGGTCCGGATAACTGTTTGACGGAAGTTTCTGTCGCCGCGGCTTGCAAAAGCACGGATGAGTTCGGCAGCAGCGCTGAAACTTTTTCCGCTTCTTCAGCAGTTCCCGGAAGCGGCCCCCAGCTTGTCGAAAGGCGCATTTCGGCAGAGCGGCGTCCGCGCGCCTGTGCGTCATTTTGCGCCGGCAATTCATTGGCTTTTAGCGGCTCGCCAAAGGCCGGATTGGCAATGATCGTCGACTTGCTCCGCGGCAAAAGCGCGGCGTGCAGCCGCAATAGATCTCGTCCCGAGGTCAGGTACGTCATGGTGTAGCGCTGCACCAAAAAATGTCCTTCCTCATCCAAAAGCGCGCCAAAGGGAACCAGATTCAGCGCTCCATCCGGAGACAAAAAGATATGTTTGGCCTGCGCCAAAAGCGGTCGCAGCGGCCGCATGAGCTTTTCATCCACGGCGCGCGCCAATTCTTTGACATCGCTACGCGTCGACGTACTTAAGGCTTCGCGCAGCCGTCCGATTTGCGAATCCAGATCAGACTGCAATCCCAAATCGACAAAGCTTGGCGGGCCCTTTTGCGGAAGGATGTACGCCACATAGCGGCGTGCCGCGGCATCGGACTTGAGATCGCTTTTGCGCCAATCGATTGGAGAAAGCGTACTGAATTCAACAAGGACGCTTTCCGCCGGCAGCGCCACGCGCACCGATTCCAAATTCACCGGCGCCGCCTGCGCCCGCAGATCCGGACTTTGCGTGAACAGACTTTCTTCCAGCGCGCGAATCTGTTGTTCAAGCTCGGCGATATGCTCTAGATATTCGGATGTGGGATTGGCTGGTGGATTCAGAACCAGCCGGGCCAGCATGGCGCGAGCGGTCGCCAATTTATCCAGCGCCGTTTGCCCGCTAGGATCCAGGCGCCGCCGCATCGCCAAAATGCCAGCGCCAAAGGCGTCTATGACCCGGCCTTTGCGGCGCAGCACCGTGGCAAACGCCAGATCCAGCGCCCGCGCATCCTTGGGCATATAAAGAGCGTGCAAAAGTTGCGCCGTTTGTCCTTCATGCGCGACGCTGGCCAGCGCCAAGCGCTTGTCGGATTCCGTACCGCTAGACAAAAGCAAAGGCAAAAGGGCTTCGCTGCGCTCGATGCTTTCGGCGGTGCTGGCCAATGCCTGATTCGGTTTTTTCTGAAGCGTCCAAAGCCAGGCTTCTTTGATTTGCAAGTAGCTGCAAATGTTGCAATTTTTTCCCAGGCGTTTGAAAAAACCCTGACGCGAGCGCTCGTACAAACTGCGCGCTTCGGCGAAGTGTCCGAAATCGTACTCGATACTGGCCAAATAGTTTCTGGGAGTGGTTGCCAGATCCTCTCCTACGACTTTGGCCTGTACCTTTAAGGAATGCTGCAAGAGCGTCCGCGCGCGATTCAGGTCTCCTTTTTTGCGCAAAAATTCGCCCAGTTGCAGTTCGCTGGTACTCGCCGCCAGACTATCGGCGCCATATAGCTGGCGATTGAGCTCGAGTTCCTTTTCCAAAAGCGGCAGCTTGCGCGATTCCTGACCCGACATGGTGTAGTGCATCGCCAGAAAGGCAATGTCGGACAGCAGCATTGGCTTTAGCGCCACATTCGCGGCAACTGCCTGCTCTTTTTTTTGCAATGATTCTTCGGCAATGGTTTGGGCGCGCGCAAAAAGCGGCTGCGCTTCGACGCTACGCCCTTTTTTCACATAAAGACGGCCAAGCTGATCCAGAAAAAGCACGGTGCTTTGATCGGGCGGCGTTTTCCGCTTGTCGGCAATCTCGAGGAGCCGCTTGTAGTGATTTTCGGCGGCGTCATAAAGTCCGCGCTGTTCGCTGACGTGCGCCAGATTCATCAGCGGACCCATAAGCTCCATGCCGTTGTCATTGGCTTTTTTGGCCAGGATGTCGTGCGCTTGCTGAAAAAATTGCTGCGCCCGCGGATAGTCGCGTGCCGCCATAAAACTCGTCGCTTGGGCGCTAAGCGCCCGGCTCAATTCCGCGCTGTCCGGACCATACAAATCCTTATAAACCGCCATTGCTTTGGCAAATACCGGTTCGGAATGCGCAAAGTCGCCGTGGCGCGAGTAGCACAAGGCCAAATGCGACAAGGTCTGCGCATAGGCCTCGGCATCGGAAGCTTTAAGCGGTTTTGCCGCTTTTTCAAAAAGGCTCACCAGCCGTTCAAGAATATGCTCTTCTTCAGGGGCATCGCCCACGCTGGAGTGCAAACTGACAAGGTTGCGCAGCGGCTCGATAAGCCGCATGTCTTCACGGCCATATTCTTTTTCAAATGCCGCAATCGCCAGCAGCATGATCTTGCGGGCGCCAAAGTTGTCTAATTTGCCTTGAAGGCCGAGAGCTTCCAGGCGCAGCCGCGTCCCTTCCGAGGGACTTGCCGCCGCGCTGCGACCCGGCTGCGCTGTGGCCAGGGTGGTGGTTAGTAGCAGCCCGAATAGTGCCACTCGGAACTTGGCTTGCATCATGGGCATTGTACAGACAGACCGGAAAAACCTGCTATCGTATCGTCCTAGTCTGTAGTGCCGATCTTTAGTCCTGGGTATCGGCCTACTCTCCCGCTGCAAGGAGATCTCATGATTGGTCGCTATCGTCCGTTTCGATTCGTCAGCCATGTATCGCTATTCACAGTTGCTTTGTTTACGGCCAGCCCGGCGGTGCACGCCAAAGCGCCGACTCCATCCAAGGCAGTTTCCGAAAAGCCCGAGGATGACAAAGAGGCCGAGCTTTCTCCCAAAGCCAAAGAAGCCGGCAAGCATATTGCCCTGGCCGAATATAGCGCCCTGCAATTGCATGATTTAAAAGCCGCCGCGGCAGAGCTGCAAAAGGCCCTGCAAATCGACCCGACCCAGCTCAAGGCGGGAATTTTGTTATCGCGCATTTACTTGATGCAGGGAAACCCCAAGCAAGCTTTGTCCACTTTGGACAAGCTGGCGAAAAAAAATCCCAACAACGGCGCGCTGTGGCGGCTTCTTGGCAGCAGCAAGCTGGCGGCTGGCAATGAAAAGGATGGCCTAGCTGCCCTGCAAAAGGCCGTGCAAATCGATTCGGAAGACAGCGAGGCGCATTTTCTGATTTTTACCGTCGCCTATAACCATTTCAAAGCAGGCAACGGTGCCAAAGACCAAGTTTTGGCGGCTGCCAAAGCATTTTTGAATGCGACGCCGCATCGCCAAGGTCTGGCCTACAAGAAAGTGGAACGCGCAGTGGTCGAGATTCTGGGCGATCCGCTGGACCTAGTCGTTTACGATTCGCGCAATGCCTACGACAAGGCTTTTGAGGAAACCAGCGGCGCCGCCATCGGCGAGCAAATGACAAAAGCGCGCAAAGGCTTTGAGCGCTGCGTTGCCGAGCAGCCGCAAAACGAGCGCTGTCATTTCTTTTTGGCCATGGTCTATAGCTCTGTGAAGGCCGGCGAATACTATCAACCGCAGAAAGCCAAAGAAGAGCTGCGCAAGGCCCCAAACATTCCCGAAGCCCTGGTCGAACTGGCTACGGTTTTGCGCAAAGATGACAATCTCAGCGAAGCGGCGGCGACGCTGAAAAAAGCGCTAAGCCTGCGGGCGCGCTTTCCCAAGGCACTCCTTGAGCAGGGAATCGTTGCTAAGCTCGATGGTCGCGAAGACGATGCGGTCGAATCCTTTGCGCGGGCTTTTCGCACCGATCCCGGCTCGTCGGTGGGCAGCAAAGCAATCGACGAGCTGGCCAAATTGCGGCCGGATCATGAACTGGTGCGTTTGGGGCTGATGCTGGGCGCGGCCTCGTCCGATGTTTTTTCCACCGCACGATTTACTGCGGCGGTCTCGATGCTGGAAAGACGCTTTGGCGGCGTCGAAGAAAACGCGCCCGAGACCGAAGCGCTGCGCCAAATGGTATCGCGGCTTTTGTCCGGTTCCGATTTGCAAATGGCCATGTCGCCCAAAGTGGCGGTTTTAGGAACCAAGATCGTCAATGCCCTGGCGCTACCGAGCGGCAATATCTACGTTACCCGCGGCATGCTGGATCGTTTGAAGCAGCGCTGGCCGTCGCGGGTCATCGATGCCGATCATGGACCGCTGGCGCATGTTTTGGCGCACGAAATTGCCCACTGTCTGCGCCGCCATTCGATGCAAAGCGCCATGTACCGCGAAGCGGTCAAAGAGTCGGCCAAACCGCTTGATCCGGCCGTCCTGACCTTCACCACGCGCTTGCAGGAAATGGAAGCGGACCGCATCAGCATCGTGATGGCCTTTTTGGCGGGCTATCCGCCGCGCGGCGGCATCGAGATGATGGAAAGCGAAGGCCAAAACGAAGAAATTCCTTCCGAACTCGATCATCCGACGTTTGATGAGCGCGTTCACTATTTGGAGGAATACTGGACCAACGACGTGCGCTTCGCATTTCAGTCCTTTCGTTCCGGCGTCAATCGCATGGACGAGGCCGCCAAGCTGGAAGCCACCGACACCGGCAAGGCTTTGACTCTGTATAAAGAAGCGCTCGAGGAGTTTCGGCGCTACCGCGACCTGCTCAAACCGACCAAAGAAATTCTCAACAACATGGGAATCATCTACGCAAAGCTCGGTGTGGTCGGGCAGGCCGATGCCAATTTTCCGCTGTCCATCTGGCTGACTCCGTTTTCCATCGAGCGCGAGACAGCGCTTAAGTATAAGGGTCTGGCCGAAGAAGAACGCGGACGTACCCGCGGCATGGGCGGACCTTCGGCTTGGCATCTGCAGCAAGCGGTGACCATGTTCAAAGAAGCGCTGAACAAAGACCAAGGCTATAGAAGGGCCAGCGTCAACTTGGCCGTGGCCTACATCGCCAGCGGCAAATCCAACTTGGCGCTAGAGGTACTTGGCAAACTGCCGCCGAGCACCGGCATTGAAGCCGCCGAGGTGCAAAACCTTTTAGGAGTGGCCTACGCTGAAATGAATCGCGCCAAAGAAGCCGAAACCGCTTTTGCAGAGGCACAAAAGGCCGATCCGGCGGCGCCCGGGCCGCTTTTTAATGCCGCCCGCTTGGCGGGACGAAGCGGCCAAACCGCCGTTGCGCAAGCCGGCTATCGTTCCTTTTTGGCCAAGCATCCGACAAGTCCCTGGGCCGCGGTGGCGACTAAGGAGCTAGGACCCGCCAAGTAAGGCTGCGGTTCTTGGCGCTCCGCAGTACAAAGGTCTGAAACATGCTGACGATTTCGCCCTTTCGAAAATGGACGCTACTTGTTGCATTCGCCATGCTCGCAATCGGCTTGCCGGCAGCGCATGCGGAAGGTTGCTATACCTGCGGAGACGGCAGTAGTGCTGCGTGTAAGAACTACTGCCGTTATCCCAAGGACGATACCTTCGAAGCGCGCAAACAGTGCGAACAGAACGGCTGTAAGATCAGCGGCAAGTCAAGTTGTCCCAAAGCCGCCGCCGATGTGCGCATCTGCGCCGCGCCGCTTTCCAAATCTCAGACTTCGGTGGCGGCGATTCCCTGGTGTCCTTCGACAATCATTACAACCGGCTAGGAAATCCGTTTTTAGGGGGCGTCGGGATCGGCGCGCAAAGCGATGCGCAGGTTGGCTGGAGATGCCGCACTGATGGCAATGTCGCGGTAGGCGTGAAAATATCCGGGGGCGTACACTTCGACGCGATGCGGCCCGGTCGGAAGCCTAAGGTGCAAAGTGCCGCTGGAATCTGCCCGTCCAAGAAGCGGGCGATCATCGACAAGAACACTGGCCTTTGCCGGAGAAAGCTCCAGCCAAAGCTGGCCGCTTGGCAAAGTAGGCGGCGCGCTGCGGCAAGCGCCTTGCAGTGAACAAATCGAAACCCCAAGAACCGCCCACATCGCCCACATCGCCCACATCGCCCACATCGCCCACATCGCCCGTATAGCCCGCATAAATAGACTGCGCTTCATGGCGTACTTCCCGACATAGCCGCCTCGGGAGTATTGTCATCGGCGGCGGTGGGCAGGGCACTACTAGCCACGCAGATGACCCGCAACGCATTAGGCCCGCTTGGTACTACTTGCAGGCGCAGACTGCTCAAGGGGGCGCGTCCTAGAGCCGCGCCGATGGTTTCCGCCGATGCCGCGGTATGCAAAAGGACCTGCACTTGCCCAGGCTCTGCACCGGACGCGGATGTGAAGCGGCGCGGCTCGACGCGTAACACTCCGGGCAAAGCAATCAGCATTCCAATCAAATGCGTATAGGTTGCATAGCTGCTGATTCCTTCAAGACTCAGCGTCACGCCTTGGGCGCCGTGCACAAGCCCGCCGGGCCGTTCCAAAAGCCGCCGCAAGCTCGACACGGCCGAAAGCCGTTGCGCCTCTGCGATGGCGTTCTCGGCATTGTCCGCAAATGCCGTGGCCTCGCCGGTTTCGCGCAGCGGCGCTCCGTTTGCCGAAAACAATTTCCATTCGCTATGCACAAGCGCTCCGCTACGCGGCGGCAAAGTGCCGCGGATCTCGGCGCTTTGCGGATTGGAATCGGGAAAAAACGCCAAAAGCACAGTTCCGCTGCTACGGCCGCTTTCGGCATCGCGCAGTCGCTGCATGCAAGCTGGTGCAGAGAGCGATTCCGCGGCCTCTAGCTGTTCGCCAAAAGCAGTGCGCGCTGCCGAAACCGCCGCCAGCGCTACCGGCAGCGCTATCGGCGTACAGACCGAAAGAAGTGGCTTTGCCGCTTGGGCTTTGGCCGCGGCAGAGCGCTCCGCATCCGCTTGCAGATCGTGCAGCAAGCGCGGCAGATCAAATTGCACTTCTACGCGGATTTGAAACTGCCCCGCTTGCTCGCCTTCCTCAATCACTCTGTAGGTCGTGACATAGTCGCGTACTCGAGATTGCAGCAAATACAGCCGGCTGCGCGCTTCCGGCGCGACTTGCGCCACCGCCTGCTCCATGGCACGCAAAAGTGCATCGTGCAAGGCTTGGGTGCGCGCGCGCACCAGATCTTCGGCATCCTGTACTGGAACCGCGGCGCTTGATTCAAAAGCTGTGTTTTGCGGCCGTGCCAGTCCAATGCTAGGGATTCCCAAACACAAAAGACTTAGCAAGGCCCAGCGGAAACTGCGCATTGATTTTTCCGTTCTCCGGTTTACTTGCCGGTTCACTTGTTGGTTGGTTCGTCGGCAGATCGCGGTCTGGTCCCACCATCGCCGGGAGCTTGGCCGCCGCCATCAGGGACCGTCGCGCCGGTACCGCTCGATAGGACAGGAGGCTTGGCCGGCGGGTTTAAGGGCAACCGCAACCGCAGCGACACGCTGCCCGCCGCGCCGTAGTCCACGGCGCTTTGGACGGCACCGGATGGATCAAGATGGCTGACGGCTTCGGCACCTCCATACGGCGCAAGCTGAGCCCGCAGCTTGGCATCACCAGATAGAAGCTGCAGCCCTTTGCGCAACTTTTCTTCGGCGCGCAGCCGCGCCAGCCGTTCCGCTTTGATGCGTGCCACATCCGCAGAGGGCGCATACAAATCAGCAGCACAGCTTCCGCTGGCTTCTAAGACTCCAAGTTCCCAATTCACCACGACTCCGGGCAAAAGCGCTACGCTGCGTTCCGCAGGTTTTTTGGCGGTTGCGGCGGCTTGCGGAGCGCCGGAAGTCGGTTCCGCAAAGACCGGCAATACCGACAGCCAGCCGATAGCCAGGCCGACCATCCATGCCGGTTGGCGCTGCACGTGAATTCCCATTCCAAAGAGGAAACGAGTGGTCGTGCCGAGCATCCGGTCGATTTGGCTACACCTTCTCATCAGTTCTCGAAATCTAACAGAGCCTGCTGTAGGCTGCACGGAAATGCTGTGGCTGCGCGATTGTGCAGATCCGCCCCCGGGGGTTCTCGTCGGGCCCAAAATACTGCGGCTGGCCCAAGCGCTGCGGCTTGGAGTACAAGTTCCGCAGGGTCTAGTAATACCCGCCGCTGAAATAGCCAATGCGGATGAACTGCGCTCCGCGCTGCGCCAGCTTGGCGGCGATCGGTTTGCCGTTCGATCGTCGTCGGCCCAAGAGGACTTGGCGACGCGCAGCGCCGCCGGATTGTTTCTAAGCTGCACACATGTGCCGCTTGCCGAAGTTGCCGACGCGGTGCTGGCGGTGCGCGAATCGGGACACAGCGCCACGGTGCAGCGTTATTGCGGGGGGCCGGTTCCCGTCGCCGTGCTGATTCAGCCAATGGTCGCTGCCGAGCGGCTCGGCGTACTTTATCTAAGGCCGGACGGCGGCGCAGTTTGCGAAGAACGCTCGGCGTCGGCTCCGGAGTGGGCGGCGGTGACCAATCGGGCCCTTGTACCTAGCGACGATTCACCGCTTGGGGTCGGCGCGCGACTACTCTCTACTTTGCTCGGGCCGCCCGTTTACATCGAGTACGCGCTGGCAAAAGGTGGCGCTGTGACTTTTTTGCAGGTGCGTCCGGCACCGCCGCAACCGCCGTCGCCCCATTGGACAACGGCGACGACGGCCGAGGCGACTTTGGACTTGGTGTTTATACACGATGCCGAGCACAACCCCGACCCGATGTCCTGCGCGCAAAGCGGGGTGGTAGAAGGCGTGGCCGATTTGGTACCCAGCCTTTGTCAGCGGGTCTATCGCGGATATCTTTATTACGCTGATCTGTCCGCGGCTACGCCGGGGCTGCCTAGTCCGCAGCTTGAAAATCTGTGGGAGCGCTACACGCACGATATCGTGCCGGCCTGCGAAGCGCTTTTGGCCCCGCTGGAACAAGAGATTTTCGCGGCCGATGGCGCGCTTTCGGCGCGGCTTTTGCGAAATCCGGAATTGTGTACGCTGTCGCTGCGCGCCGCCTGGCGCGCCTATCGCGGCGTCTATCAGCTTTACGTCGCGCAGTTGTCGCCGGCTTTGCGCGGCGCCCGCCGGCTTTTGGATGAGCTTTTGCAACGCCACCTGGGGGAATCGCTGCTGGATCCGCGCAATGAGCACGGCGCCCTGCTTGCGGGATCCGCCGAGGCCCCCCTAGAGCGGCTGCAACAACTTTGGGAGCTTGGTCAAAAAGGCTGCGGCGCTGCGCCGCTACGTGCTTACTTGCGGCACTACGGTGCCTTTACTTCCTGCTGGGACATCGCCGCGCCGTGCGATGACGAGCGTCCGCATTGGCTTGGCGAGATGGCTTTGCGTTTGGCCGCCGGTCCTCGGCCTGCCGCGCAGCACATCGCTGCCGAAGCCAGCTATCAGACGGCGCGGTCTAAGCTGCTCGGCCGACTGCCACAGGCCGCACAGCAGGAATTTATGGCGCTTTTGCCGCAGGTGCGCACGGCGCAGCGCATTGCCGAAGAAGATGACGCCCTATTTTTTCGTGCCCAGCGGCTGCTGCGCTGGGCCTTATTGCGCCGCGGCAGCCTGCTTTGCGCGGCCGGCCGGCTGGATGAGGTCTCTGCGGTCTTTGATCTGCCCTTTTCGCTGCATCTGTCCCATCTGGACGATTTTGACGCCCAAGCTTTCGCAAAAGGCCTGGACCTGCGTCAGCTAGCCGCCGCGGAAGCTGCCGAGCGCGCCGCTGCTCGCACACTGGTACCGCCGGATCGACTGATTCGCGGCCAGCCTTTGTGGACGCCGCCGCGCGGCGCCGTGCTGTACGGCTATGGCGTCGCTGGCAGCGAAGCAGGCCCGGTTCGCGGTCGAGCTCAGGTCGTGCGTTCGCTATTTCCGTCGCCGCAGGCCGTTACTTTGGACAAAGATACGATTTTGGTGCTGCCCGTCCTTTTGCCGTCGTGGGCGGCCGAGCTATGGGCGGCGCGGGCGCTTGTCACCGACAGTGGCGGCGCATTGTCGCACGGGGCCATCTTGGCGCGCGAGCGCGGCGTGCCCGCCGTGGTTGGCACCAAGGCCGCAACTCGAACCATTGCTGATGGTCAGGAAGTCTGGGTCGATCCCATCCGCGGTCGCGTATATCTGCTTCCATAAATCACCTTGAACATCTATCTGCTCATAATTGCGCTAGAATGGCTGTGAATTGGCCTTGCGAAAATAGATGGTTTTGCACACGGAAAGGCTCATTCTTGAGCCGATAGATTTGTCGCTTGTCGAATCGGTCCTCGCGGGCGATCGCCGGCGTAGCGAGGAACTGGCCAAAGCGCGTTTTCCATCGGAATGGCCGGGGGCAGCGGTCATCGAGCGGGCTTTTACGGCGTATCCGGAGGCCATTCGCGCCGATCCCGCGGGCCGCTTGTGGGGCGATCGCTTGATGATCCTCAAGCAGGGCGAGCGCCGTGTGATTGGCAGCGTGATTTTTCGCGGCTATCCCAAAGATGGCATCGCCGAGGTGGGCTATGGCGTCGAACGCGGCTCGCAAGGACACGGATTGGCCACCGAGGGGACGCTGGCCTGCGTCGAATGGGCCCTTGACCAGCCGGGGATCTGCGCGGTTCGCGCGACCACTTTTGTTTGGCATCGGGCCTCGGTGCGCGTTCTGGAAAAAGTCGGCATGCAGCCCATCGGCAGCGAAGAACATGAATTGCTTGGCGAGATGCTCGTTTTCGAAAGACGTCGCATCTAGAGGGTGTGTAGGCTCTTAGGAAATTGCAAAACTCGGATTGCCTCCGTAAAGGAGTACGGCGAAGACGCAACTTTCTTGAGAGGTGCAGGTGACGGTATGAATGCTGCCCTGCGGCATGAATACAAAGTCGCCGGGAAACGCTTCTTTGCCGCTGTGATCCTCGCGCAAAATGCCGCGCAGCACCAAACCGTGTTCATCGCCGCGATGGCGATGCGCCGGAAAGCAAGCGCCCGGCACCAAGCGAACGATGCCGGCTTCGGCCACGCTTTTTAGCGCAGCGCCCGGAGAGAAATGAAAATAGGACACCGCGCCGCAAATTTCCCAAGCGCTGTCGTCTTGAGTCGCTGCCAGAACCGCTTGCGCTTGCGCGGCGTCGGTGTCGAACATGCGGATGAATCGGCGGACGAGGCCGGAAAAGGAGTCCGCCCCATCTTGAATTCCTGAAAGGATGTGAGTGCGCAGCTCCGGCGCCGGCTCGGCCGCTTCGCCCTGGCAAAGCATGGTGGCCAGATCTTCGCGCAGTTCCACAAGGCGGCCCTGACAGCGTGTGCAGGACGACAGGTGGGCCGCGACCTCGGCATTTAGGCGCGCAGCGGACGGAGCATCATATTCTAGCGCTGCCTCGAAAAGCGCCGCTTCCGGCAGATGTCCTTTCATGGGTCGTGACCCTGCGGATCGGCGACGGCCATCCGTAGACTGCGCAAAGCACGATGCAAGCGCGACTTGACCGTTCCAATCGGCAATACCATCGTAGAGGCCACTTCTGGGAGCGACATTCCCTTAAAATACACGAGGTTTAAAATCGCTTGCGTGTCCGGATGCAGCTCGGCCACTGCGCGGTGCAGGGCCTCGGAAAGCGGAAAGGTGGAAGTCGGCTCAACAGGCCAGGTCGCGGTCTGGCTGGCGAAAGCCGGCGGCTCGCCTTCCATGGCCACCAAACGGCGATAGCTCGGCGAGCGCAGGCGATCCAAGGCGCGGCTGCGCAGCCGCATGACCAGCCAGCTTGATACGCTGCCGCGAGCGGAATCGTAACGATGGGCTTTTTGCCAGGTTTCGATGAACAGATCATGCAGCAGATCTTCGGCATCTAAGGAATTTTGCATAAGCCGCTGCGCCAAACCAAGCAGACGGGCCGCGTAGCGATCATACAGGATGGCCAGTGCCTGACGTTCTTTGTCGGCAATGGCTTTGACTAGTTCTGCATCGCTCGGCTGCGGTTCTGCGCACGCTTTGTCGCTCGCTACCTTTTGGGCAGCAGTTGTTTCTTTCGCGCGCACGCGTCTCAGCATACGCTTGAATGCGATGCTTGGGAAATAGGGCGGCGCCGCCTCCTTTTTGTGGAATTACAATCCTTCGACGGATTTTAGAATTTCGTGCGTGAAATTGGTACGCGTTCGAACCAGGGAACTCGGGCGCTTCTGACGCGCTCCTTGTACCAGTTCGGTGTCGGGTTTGGCGACGGAACCTTCAACTTGATCACTATCAAAATCATAGCGAGTCAGTTGTTTGTAGTGCACCTGCGGATCGGATGGCGCGGCATTCGAACGAGTTTGCGCCGAAGAAATCCCCAGACTCATGGCCGAAATTAGCAGACTGGCGATCAGAATCTTTTTCATGATGGAACTCCTTTTTGAAGTTTCAAAACGCCGCTGCCGCTATTTCGATCTGGTGCGTATGCGGTTTGACGGTTTTAATGCCGTTTCTTTTTCTTGGGCTTTTTGAATTCCTTTTTGGTGGGCGCGGCGCCGTCGTTCAGGCTGTGCGCGGCGCGCTTGAGATCAAGCTGCACTGTTTCCGGCAATAGATCGGTAAACACGTACCAAAGCGCGATCACGCTGCTTTTGCGGGCTTGCAAAAGACCTCGCGCCTGCACCGACTCTTGCATGCGAATGTGAAATTCTGTGGTTGGCCAGCCATCTAGCGTGCTGTGCACTTCCGGGGTCAGTACTGTGCTGCGATCGCCGCGAATCTTGTCTGCGCGGATTTGCGCGGCGGCCTGCGACAGGGCTTCTTCAAGTTGCCGCTGTTTTTTGATCGGCCGCGGATAACGCTGTACGAGCACTGTCAAAAGCTGTTGCTTTTCGCCTAGATCGCCAAACTCATAAAGCGGAGGATGGCCAGGTTCTTCCTTGAGCTGGCCTTCCCCCAAAGCTTTGGGCAGCTCGAGGGTGGCGCCAATTTGAGAAAGCTCATGCCGCACAAGCTCAGCCGAGGCGCCGGGCCCTTGGACGTCGTTGCCGTTTGGTAGGCCCATGGCCGCGCTTGGCCGTTCGCCGTCGCCGGCGGGGCGGTTCAGGTTGCGACTTAGGCGGGTCTGCCAGCTTTTGTCGGGTTGCCACGGATGGCCCTTTAATAGAGCGGTCACAAGCGAACCCACGAGCAGCAGGCCACATACGAGCCCGAGACCGCGCTGCAGCCACAAAACCAAATTCGATTCGGCCAGCTTGCCATCGCTGCCCATCGGCGGTGGGCGCAAAAGGCCGCTGGCCATGAGCAAGGCCCCGCCCAAAAATCCGCCGAGGTGCGTCGGCCTAAAAACCCCCGGCAGTAGCGTCAGTACCGTCGCTGTAATCAATCCGCCCAGGGCAATTTTGCGCAGGCGCTGTGCTTCTTGGGGCGGCAGTCCGGTGGGCTCAAGCGCCAGCATCGCGCCGGCGCCAAACAGACCACAGGCCGCACCTGACGCTCCGACGCTAATCAGCACTTGCGACGAGCGCGACCAGTACAAAGCGACGAGCGTGCCGGCCAGCCCGGAAAGCACGTGCAGGGTGACAAAGCGCGCCATGCCCAGCAGCTTTTCCAGCAAAGTGCCAAGCGAAAGCCACAAAAGCAAAGCCAAAAGAGCGCTAAACAAGTTGCTGTGCAGTTCGGCACTGGCCAGTAGCCGCCAATAATCGCCGTCGCGTACAAACAGCGGCACGGCCGCGCCAAGCTGTACCAGCGTCGTCGCGCTGTCCGCGCCGCTTTGCCACAGGCGGAAAAGGCCCCAAAGCGCCGCCTGTATCGCCAGGATGCCCACGGTGATACCCGGCGGCCGATGTTTCAAAAGATCGGCATAGTCGCCGCGCAGCCGCTCTTTGTGTTCCTCAGAGCGCGCACAGCGCGCGGCAAAACTTTCTTCGGTCTCGCTGGCCAGCCCGCTGTCATATGGAGAACCGGTGAACATCGGAACGCCGGCGACGGGCAGTGGCGCTCGCTTTTGGGCGCGCAGTGCTGCCAGCAAAGGGCGCAGCGGCTGCCGCGCTTTGACTTCCAGCTCGCCGTCGGCATTTAGCTGATACAGGTTCATTTTCGGCCAGAACTCGTCGGCCATTTTGCGCAGCGCCGCGGGCATCCAGCTGTGGTTGGCGACAACGACGATGTGCTGATTTTCAACTTTTTCGCTGGCCAGGCGGCCAAGGCGCAACCGCAGCGAGCGTTCTTCTTCACGGGCACCGTCAATGATGACGATAAAAATCGGCGGCTTGTTGGCCAAGCTGAGGCTTAGCTGGGCCTCACCATCGCGATAGCCTAGAAGCTGCGCCTCTTCCGCCGGAAGCATAAAATGGCTGACCAACATGCGAAAGCGAATGGTGGTTGGCGAGATCGTCTCGCGCGCAAGCGGAATAAGATCCATGGCTCATTTTACGGGTTCGGCGCCTGCTGATAACCTAGAACCATTCGCCGCCAAGAGTGAAAAGAGGGGTATCGACGATGGCCACCAGCACGAATCGCAATCTTTTAGAACAACTCAAAGAGATGACCAAGGTAGTTGCCGACACCGGCGACTTTAACTCCATCGAAAGTTTTCGGCCGCGCGATGCCACCACCAACCCTTCGCTGGTTTTGGCGGCTGCGCAGATGCCCGAATACGCCGATGTCGTAAGCGCCGCGCTAAGCTGGGCGCAAAAGCATCATCCGTCGGGTAACCCTGCTGAGGTGGCGACGATGACGCTGGACCACCTGGCGGTCGAGTTCGGTCTGCGCATTCTAAAGCTCGTGCCTGGTCGAGTTTCTACCGAAGTGGATGCGCGGCTGTCTTATGACACGGAGGCGACCCTTGAAAAAGCTCGCCTAATCATCGGCAAATACGAAGCCGCCGGTCAGCGCGATGCACGGGACCGCGTCCTTATCAAAATCGCTTCGACCTGGGAAGGCATTGCCGCCGCCGCGCGGCTGGAAAAAGAAGGCATCCATTGCAATCTGACGCTGCTTTTTGGCATCCATCAGGCCGTGGCCTGTGCCGAGGCAGGGGTGACGCTGATTTCGCCCTTTGTCGGTCGCATTTTGGATTGGTATCTCAAAAACGAAGGCCGCAGCAGCTATCCGCCCGCCGAAGATCCCGGTGTGCTTTCGGTGACGGAAATCTACAACTACTACAAGCACTACGGCTATCGCACCGAAGTGATGGGCGCGAGCTTTCGCAACATTGGCGAAATCGTCGAGCTCGCCGGTTGCGATTTGCTGACCATCTCGCCCAAGCTGCTGAAAGAACTTAGCGAAACTTCGGGGACGCTTGTGCGCAAGCTCGATTCGGCGCATGCCAAAAGCTTGTCGATTGCGCGCATCGCGGCCGATGAAGCGACGTTTCGCGCCATGCACGAAAAAAACCGCATGGCCAAAGACAAGCTGCATCAGGGAATCGAAGACTTCAGCAAAGCCATCGTCGCGGTGGAACAAATGCTGCAGCAGCGTCTGACGCAACAAAATTCCTAAGCCGCGCAGGCGCGTTTTGCTGTGCTAGGGTGATTTGCACATGATGGCCAAACTAAAAATTGTGCTGATTCCGCTCGGGATTTTGTGCCTTTTCGGAATCTGGCAGGGCATCACCTATCTGTGGCGACACGGATATTCGACCGGGGCGCGCTCGGGAGTCATTCGCAAGATTTCGGTGCGCGGCTCGCCGGTTTGCAAGTACTTGTCGGGCGAGCTCGTTTTGCAAGGCCCCATCGCTGGCATCGGCGGCGAAGTCTGGGAATTCACCGTCGATGAACGTCAAGAGTCAAACCCCGTGGTCAAGCAGCTACAGGAAGCGGAACGCTCGGGGGCACGCACCACTTTAAGATATAGACAGGATCTGCCCATGTGGTGGACCTGCAATCCCCTGCAACACAAAGTCGTCGCCGTCGAAAAATAAGCAGTTTTTACAGAAGCAGTTGGCGGGCGATGATAAGTTTTTGAATTTCGCTCGTGCCTTCGTAGATGCGCAGGCTGCGGACGTCGCGGTATAGACGCTCGATGCGGCTGCCGGCCAGAAGGCCTTGACCGCCGTGCAGTTGCAAAGCGCGATCGACGACTCGCTGCGCCATCTCGGTGGCGGCCAGCTTGGCCATTGCGCTTGGCAGCGCCGCCGTAGCTTCTTCGCCGCTGTCGAGTAGTGCCGCGGCGTGCTGTACAAGCAGCGCCGCTTGCGTGCAATCGGTGGCCATTTCGGCCAGGGCCATTTGCGTGGCTTGAAACGCCGAGAGGGGTTGACCAAATTGCTGACGCTTTTTGACGTGACTTAGTGCTTCGTCAAGGGCCCGCCGGGCCATGCCCACGGCAGCCGCACCGACCGTAGGCCGAAAGCGCTGCAGTGTGGCCAAGGCCATGGCCATGCCTTGACCGGGTTGTCCAATGCAGGCGTCCTTGGGCAAGCGCACGCCGCGCAGCCGCAAGCGGCCGATGGGATGATCGTCGCAAAGTAGGCGCATCGGCTCAATCGTCAAGCCCGCGGTCGGCGCTGGCAGCCAAAATGCCGTCAAATCGCGTTTGGGATGCGGTCCGGTGCGAGCGTAAAGCACGTAATCGGTGGCCAGGCCGGCGTTGGAAATAAAAACTTTCTCGCCATCGATTTCATATTCGTCGTTATGTAGCTGCGCGGTGGTTTTGATGGCCGAAAGGTCGCTGCCGGCATCCGGTTCGGTCAGCGCCAAAGCGCAGATTGCGCGGCCTTGCGCGACCCGTGGCAAAAACGCCGCTTTTTGCGCCGCGCTGCCAAAAAGGGCTACCGCCGCGTTGCCCAGGCCCTGCATGGCGAACATCAAGTCGTAAAGCGGCGACACATAGGCCAGCGCTCCGCGCAGCAGGCACAGTGTCGAAATGGAAATCGTCTCGGACGCCCCGCCGTAAGTGCCGGACACTGTTTCGGCCAAAAGCCCGGCGCTTGCGAGCTTGGCCAGGACGGTTTGCGGACACGTCAAATCTTCGGGCAGGGCGGCTACTTTTTGCAAAAGCGCCGGACGGCGCAAAAAGTCGCCCGCACCCGTGTTCGGAAGCACATTTTGTAAACGCGAAAGCAGCATTTGATTTCCTACCGTCCGAGAAATCGCGGCTCGCGCTTTTCGACAAAGGCGCGGTGCGCTTCGCGAAAATCTTGCGTCTGCATGCAGATTTGTTGGGCCTGCGCTTCCGACTCTAGGGCTTGACGCAGGCTCATGCCGAGCTCTTGGGTCAGCATCGTCTTGGTCATGCCCAAGGCAAAGGATGGGCCCTCGGCCAAGCGCTGGGCCAGGGCCATGGCTTGCAGCCGCGTCGCCGGCGCATCTTCGGCCAGGCGATGGATGAGTCCGATTTCCAGCGCCCGCGCCGCCGAAATGGGTTCGCCGAGCATCAGAATTTCAGTGGCCCGTGAAAGTCCCACGACCTGCGGCAACAGCCAGGCGGCGCCCATATCGGCGCCGGCCAAACCGACGCGTACGAACAAAAAGGCGATTTTGGCCGCTTGGGCCATGACGCGCAGGTCGCAGGCCAGCGCTATCACCGCCCCAGCTCCCGCCGCGGCGCCGTTGATGGCGGCGACCACGGGTTTTTGCAGCTCGCGCAAATTGGCGATGAGCTCGCCGGTCATGCGCGTAAAAGCCAAGAGCTCGGGCGCTGGCATCTGAAGCAGCGGACCGATGATTTCATGGACGCTGCCGCCACTGCAAAAGCCACGTCCTTCGCCCGTCAGCACCACGGCGCGCACCGCCGCTTCATAGCGCAAAGCCAAAAGCACGTCGCAGAGCTCGCGATAGACCTCAAAGCTCAGCGAATTGAGGGTTTCGGGACGGTCTAGCGTCAACACCGCCACGCCTGCTTCGACGTGATAACGAAAAGTCTTCGGCGCGATCATGGCAGCCTTTCTACCATAGTTGAGTCATTCCGTGTTATTGAGGGGCTTTATGGACGCAGCTTCTTCGAACTTGACCGTCATTCAACCCGAGAACTGGGTCGTTCCGCGCGGCTACTCAAACGGTGTCATGGCCCCGGCCGGACGCCGACTTTTGGCCATCGCCGGTCAAATCGGCTGGGGGCCTGACGGGCGACTCGTAGAGCCGCCGTTTGGCGTGGATCACTTTGTCTGTCAGTTCGCGCAGGCGCTGCAAAACGTCGCCGCGGTGGTGCAGGCTGCCGGGGGCACGACGGCCGATGTGCTGAGTCTGCGCATTTACGTGACGGACAAGCGTCGCTATTTGCTGCATAAGAGCGCCATTGGGATTGCCTATCGCGCCATTTTTGCCGAACACTACCCGGCGATGGCCTTGGTTCAGGTCGCCGATCTGCTGGAAGACGGGGCGCTTGTAGAGATCGAAGCCCTCGCTGCTTTGGCCTCGCTGTAGACCCTTCCGTCGCGCAAAGAAAAGCAAGGGGCGGCGGCGCTTGACATGAGACGGGGATGCCGGTTTGCTTAACCTCTGAATGTCCTGTCCGCGGCATGTATTGCTTGGGCTGTGCGCGCTGCTCTTTTTCACGACGAGCTTCAGCAATATTTGTGCGCAAGAAGCGACTTCGGGCCTTTTGACCAAATCGGGGCGGCGGCTTGAGCCGATTTATGTGCCTGCAGTTAGCGCGACGGCCGGTGCACAAGCATTGCTGCCGGCGCTTTGCGATGAGCTTTCGGCTGCATTGATTGCAGTGCTGCGCGAAGCGAATTTGGATGCGCGTGCCGTCCCCGCAGGTTCGAGCGCGGGAGGCAGCGCGCCAGGTCACGATGCGGAAAATACCCTGGTGATGCATCTGGAAAATGGCCAAAGCGAGCACCTGCACCTTGTCGCCAATTGGCGCGGTGCTGCCGTCAGCGCTTTTGGCGACCTGGAACATCTAGATGATCTTGTCTATGCGGTGTTTGAGCAACTGCGGGCGCGGCTGCTTGTCGAGGTCGCAGCAATAGCTGTCCCGTCAGCGCCACCGTCCACCTCGGTTCCGCCGATTTTGCCAGCGGCGGCGCCTGCGCCAAATTCGCCGCCGCGTCGCCGTCCCGCTTCCGCCCATTCCGCGCCCAAAGCCCCGGTGAAGCCAGTTGCCGACATCGAAAAGCCGCCGCTCGAGCCGCCGGCTGAGCCCACAAACCCCAGCCGGCCTTTGCCTGCGGCGCCTGTCCCTGGAGTGGATGCGAATTCCAAGCCCTTGGAAAAGCTTGCCGGCTTGCGCCCGCAGGTGGCGGTACATGTCGTCGGCGAACCGCTGAGCTCGCTGCCGGGAATTTTCTACGGGCGTGGCCTTGGCGGAAGCGCGCAGCAGATTCTGATGCAGTATCTTCAGACGCGGCTGCGGGTTACGCCGCTGCCAAGCCGCCTTGTGGGCCTGACCGGCGGAATGGAAGCGCTGACCCAATCTTTGCGCCTTGGGGCGCGCCGCACTCTCATGGCGCGCTTTGATGCACTTACCGACAGTCCTAGCGTCTATGCCGCCTACGGCGCACGCACCTTGACCGGGCGATTGCACGTGGTTTTACTGCTCGATAGTCGGCCTCTTATTGATTATAATTTGGTATTGCAGCCTACTTTATATTATCCGACAGAGTCACCGAGCAACGTACTGAACAGACTGCTCACTGCTGCCATGGACCGCATCGGCAACGAAATGTCGGCACGGCTACACGCCCTTCCGCAGCAATAATTCACGGGACTGCGCAACAAAGTTTGCCGAGGCCATGCTCGCGCCGCGTGTTGACTGCTTCGGATAAGTCATCATACGATAGCAGACGTAATTAGGTGTAAATTTGGGTGCCTACCACATCGCAGGCTTCAAGCGCCGGCCGGAACATCTTCTTTGAGGAGCGACCGTGCGACTTCCGCAGCCATTTGGTAAGTACTTGCTCCTTGAGCGCATCTCTGTAGGCGGAATGGCCGAGGTCTTTAAGGCCAAGGCTTTCGGGGTCGAGGGCTTTGAAAAAATCATCGCCATTAAGAAAATTCTGCCGTCGATGGCCGAGGATGCCGACTTCATCCAAATGTTCATCGACGAGGCCAAGATCTGCAGCCAGCTAAACCACGCCAACGTCTGCCAGGTCTTTGAGCTCGGCAAAATTGAGGAAAGTCACTTCATCGCGATGGAGTACATCTGGGGCAAGGATCTGCTTCAGATACAGAACCGTTTTCGTCGTTTGCGCAAAAGCATGCCGGTGCAGATGGCGGCGTTTATCGCCTCGAAGGTGTGCGAGGGCCTGGACTATGCGCACCGCAAAAAGGACGCCAACGGCAAACCGCTGAACATCATTCACCGCGACGTCTCGCCGCAAAACATCATCGTCAGTTATGAGGGGGAAGCCAAAGTCATCGACTTTGGCATCGCCAAGGCGGCGTCGCGTTCGTCAAAAACGCAGGCCGGCGTGCTCAAAGGCAAATTCGGCTACATGAGTCCCGAACAAGTCGGTGGGCAGCAGCTAGACCGTCGCGCCGACGTGTTTGCCATTGGCACCATCCTGTACGAGATTCTGACCAACGAGCGTCTGTTTTTGGGCGAAAGCGATTTTGCGACCCTGGAAAAAGTGCGCAACGTTGCAATTCCTCCGCCGGTGCAGGTGCGCAAGGACATTCCGCCGGAGCTCGATAGAATCATTATGAAAGCGCTGACCAAGGACGTGGAAAAGCGCTATCAGTGGGCCAGCGAGATGGCCGACGAGCTGCAAGATTTTTTGGCCCAGAGCGAACCTGTTTACAACAGCAAACAGCTTTCGAACTGGATGCGCGAAAATTTTGTCAGCGAAATGAAAAAAGAAGGGCAGGTTCTCGAAGAGCAGCGGCGCATCGGCAAAGAGGCGATGCAGGCCGAAAAATCGCAAAAACATACGAGTCCGCCGTCGGCGCGTTTGCGACCGTCGGTGCTGCCGGTTCCGCAGAGCAATGCCGCGACGGCGCGGGCGCCCGAGCCCGAGCACCACGAAGTCGAAAACGATGGCAATACTCTGATTGAAGAACCGGCTGAGGGCGCCACCACGCTCGATGTAGACAAAGAAGCGGTGCCGATTTCCAATGAGGCGACGGCGATTGTGCAGCCCGGCCAGTCGCCGATTGGCGCTGCGGAAGGCGGCGCCAATGCCGCGTCCGCTGGTGCGGCAGAAGATCTGCCGGGTGCCGCCACCGTAGTATTTAGTCCGAGCGAGTCGCCGCCGCCCGCCGCTGGCCCGCCGCCGCCTGCGGCAGTGCCGGCCGCGGCACCTATAGATCCCTACGCGGCCGGCGCGATGCTTGTCGGTGGTCAAATGCCCGGCCAAATGCCTGGCCTGCTTCCAGGGCAGAATCCGAACATGACCGGGTCTATGGTCAGTTTTCCCGCCGGCTACAATCCGTCGGGCATGCCGGGCATGCAGCCCTACGGCACCGGAGCCTTTGCGGTCATGACCGGGCCGGGAGGCACGGGCATGATGCTACTTCCGCCCGGCGTGTATCCCGGACAGGCGACCCAGCCGGCTTCGGCGCGGGCTGGGCTCATCAAAGATGTGTTAATTGGCGTCGGCGTAGCGGTTGCGGTAGTGGCGGTGGTGCTCGGCATCAAACAACTGATTACGCCGAGCAAAGGCACGGTCATTCTGACGCTGATTCCGGCCCATGCCGCCACAATCTACGTGGACGGCAAAGAACACGGCCGCATGGATGCCAACAACGCCTATGTCATTCGCGACATGCTGCGCGGTCCGCATCTTATGCAAGTGCGCGCCGAAGACGGCGAGGCGCAGCAGCCCTTTGATTTGAACTCGGACCTCTTGCAATTGGCGGTGCAGCTTAGTGCCTCGGCCCCCGGGCCCACGCCGGTAAATGGCACCCCGAGCAAAGGCAGCGGGACCATTCGCTTGCGATTGCCTCCGGAAGGGGCCCTGGTGTCGATAAATGGCCGCTCGGTTGGTGAAAAAGAAGTGCAAAAGGGGGTTTTGGTGCCGGCCGGCGCCCCCAACGAAGTCAAAGTCAGCAAGGCCGGCAAGCGCGAGGAACGCTTCAGCGTCACCCTTGCGCCGGGCCAGGACTTCGAACGGACCATTGAGCTAAAAGATGGTCGCGGCAAACTATCGATAAGCAGCCGGCCGCCGGGCGCCGATGTGCTGTTAAATGGCCGGCTGTTTGGAAAAACGCCCTATACCGCAGAAGACTTTGATCCGGCCAAACCGGTCAAAGTCATTCTGAAAAAGCGCGGCTTTGGCAGCGTCAATCGAACCGTAAGCTTTGAAGCCAGCTTGGAACAGACCTTGGATATCGATCTGGGCAGCGGCGGCAAAGAAGAGGAGCGAGGCAGCAGCCAAAGCCCCGCTCGCGGCGGCACAAGCACAACCGCCAGCAATTCAGCGCCGAGTGGCAGTGCGGCCCCGGCTGCTAGCGGCAGCGAAGGCTATCTAATCGCCAATACTCATCCCTGGGCCAAAGTATTTATCGACGGCAAAGACACCGGCAAGACCACGCCTATAGGACCGCGCGACCGCATTCCCTTAAAACCGGGCAAGCACAACGTGACTTTTGTTACGAGCGATAAGCGCCTTAGCGTCGATGTCATGATACGCGCCGGCGAAGATTCCAAAGTCGTTCGCGACTTAAACGATTCCAATTAAAGAAGTTTTAAGTCGCCTAATGAAGCGCCCGCCAGGCGCACCATACCGACAAAACCAAGCCCAAACTCACGACGATAGCTCGCAAGTGCCTTGGAGATAGCTTCTGCACGTTGCGGGCGGCCAAGTAACCGCCGGCCAGCGCGCCACTGCCGATGGCCAGCATTGGCCAAAGCTGCACCAGTCCTTGATACACAAATACAGCCGTCGCCACGACATTAACGAGCACCGCCGACCAGGCTTTGACGCCGTTTAGCTGATGAATGTCGCCGTCAATGAACACTCCAAAAAGAGCGAGCATCAAAATTCCCATCGCGGCCCCAAAATAGCCGCCGTAGACGCAGATCAGAAACTGCAGGCCGGCAACAAGCCAGGATGGAATGCGCTGGGTCGGTTCGCGCGGGCGCAAATAAGGCTGCACCGCCAAGAGCACCGTGGCCAAAAGTACGAGCATGGGAACGACGAATTTAAAAACCCGCTCAGAAGTCTGGCTAAGCAGCCAGGCTCCAAGCAGCGAGCCCAAAGCGCTGGGCCAAAACAGCGTGCGTAAAGCACCGCGGGCCTTTTTCAACTGCTCGGCATAGCCAAAGGCGCTGGCCAAGCCGCCCAGCCACAATGCTGCCGAGCAGGTGGCATTGGCATGCAAAGCAGAGGCCCCAAGCGCCATTTGTACGGGAAATGCCAGCAGCGTGCCGCCGCCGGCCACGGCATTGATTGCCGCGGCCAATCCTCCAACTGCAAACAACATCAAACAAGACAGGGGCTCAATCGCCATCATCTTTGGACCCCCAAAAATGTTTTTCCGCGAACTTATTTGGGCGGAAATTGTCGTTCTGTGCCCGGTTCTTGACGGAGCAGCCGCCGCAGCACTTTGCCGCGGTCTGAACGGGGCAGCGCGTGTACAAATTCAACACGTTGCGGCGCTTTATAGTGCGCCAGCCGGCTGCGCGTGTGCGCAATCAAGGCGCCAGCCAGGGCTTCGCCAATAACATGGCTCTGCTTGGCTACGACAAAGGCCATGGGCCTTACCAGCCCGGACTGGTTTTCTTCTCCAATCACTGCGACTTCCAGAACGGCCTCATGCTGTAGCAGGACCGCTTCGACTTCTAGCGGTGACACAAAGATGCCGCCTACCTTCAGCATATCGTCTGCGCGTCCGTCATAGTAAAAATACCCATCGGCGTCGCAGTGAAATAGGTCGCCAGAGACGACCCAGTCGCCGCGCAGGGTCTGCTTGCTGGCTTCGTGCGCCTGCCAATAACACAGCGCCGCCGAGTCACCGCGCACCCACAGCGTGCCGATTTCGCCTACCTCGGCATCGCTGCCGTCGCTGCGCACCACCCGTGCTTCATAGCCGGGGCAAAGTTTGCCGAGCGACCCCGGGCGTACCTCGCCAAAGCGGTTGCTGATGTAGATGTGAAACATCTCGGCCGAGCCAATGCCGTCGAGAATCTCGACGCCGTACTGAGTGGTAAAGCGATGGTAAAGTTCCTCGGGCAGTGCCTCGCCCGCGGAAAGCACGACGCGCAGGGGTTTTAGGCTGCGCGTTGGATCGGCTTCGAGCATGCGGCTTAAGGCGGTGGGAACTCCGGTAAGCACGGTGGCGCGGTGGCGCGCAATCGATTCAAATAGGCGTTCCGGCGACCAGCGATCTCGAAAAAGGATGGTGGTCGCACCTACTGAAAAAGGGAAAAGCAAATTAGTTCCCGTCGCATACCCAAAGTACAGCTTGGGCACCGACAAAGTGATATCGCTTGGCGCGATGTTCAGAATCTGTTTGGCATAGCCTTCGGTGTTGTAGGCAAAGTCGTGGTGCATATGGACGGCCGCCTTGGGCTTGCCAGTCGAGCCGCTGGTAAACAGCCACACCGCGGGGTCGTCCTTGCTGGTCGGATAGGTCGTTCGGCGCGGGCTGCTGCGGACCATTTCCCAATCGAAAAGCGCAATATCGCGCAAAAGCCCAAGCTGCTGTAGCCAGCTTAGCGAGGATTCATCTCCGGTGGCGATGAGCGCGCGCAGACAGTCGGCTTCGCCGTTTACAAGCTGCGGAGCAATGCGCGCAAGCAGAGCCGGGTCTATAAGCAATGCGCGGCAGCGTGTGTAGTTCAGGTAGTGGCGATAATCTTCGCCTGGCAGCTCGGGGTTACACATGCACACGACGCCGCCGACTTTGAGCACGCCAAAGAAGCAGGCGACAAATTCGATGCTGTCCCACAGCCCCAAAAGACAGCGGTCTTCCGGGCGCACCCCCGCCTGCCACAATGCCGCGGCAACTTGCTCGGAAAGGGCTTGCACCTGAGCGTAGCTATAGCGGCCATGGTCATCGATGACGGCGGTGTGCTCGCCGCGCCCCTCAGCGACGCGGCGGTCCAGGAAATAATCGGCGATATTGAAGATTTCGGGGAAGCTCGGCATTGCCGCTTGGACCATACGAAAAGCATAACAAGAGCCTCTGCCAAAACCTACTTTTCCTGGGGCAGGGTCAAGCTGTGCAGAAAGCGCGCCCGGCGGCGCAGCTTTCGATCGATAAGCTCCAAAACGACCGGATGCAAGGTGGCCAGGATCATCGCCAAAACGGTCAGGCGGGTGATGCCGGACAGACTGTGATCAGGCCGCTCGGTAAGGACAAAGGCGCCAAAAAATGCTCCGCAGGCCGAAGCGATGTGCTGCACCGCGGACAGCATCGACTGATACCGGGCCCGTTCGTATTCATAAGGGACGCGTGAAGACAGCGTGGTCGCAGCAATGTTGCGTATCGATTGCGACACCATGAAAATGGCCATGAAAATCTCGGGCGGAAGCAGCATGACGCCAAACAAACAGCCGCCGGCCAGATTGGCTACGTAAAACGTCGTGCCAATGGCGGCGATCACCGGGCTGCCGTAGCGATCCACCAGTCGCCCGACGACGCGCATGCTGATGAAGCTGCAAATGCCGCCGATGGCGAAAAGATGCTCCATGTGCGAGCGCGGAACGCCGCAGTTGTACTGCAGATAGGCGGGAAAGTTGGGGATGATGAGAAAACTGCTCATCATGGTCACCGCAATGGACAAAAGCGCCAAGACCACTTCGCGGCGGGCCAGGATCGCCATGATCATGGTTTTGTCGCCATCGTCGCTCGGCGGCCTATCGAGGTGAGCGCGCACCGGGGGCAGTAAGAGTACGCAGGCCGCTCCCAAGGTCATTCCGAGCCCGGCGACGGCAAAAAATGGCGTGCGCCAACCGCCGTGCCGGGCCATCCACAGTCCCATGGGCACCCCTACCACAGAAGCGACCGAGAAGGCGCCCATGACCGCGCCAAAGGCCCGGCCGCGGCGCTGCTCGGGGATGAGATCGCTTAAGATCGCCAAGGCCAAAGATGTGGCCGGTCCGCCAAATAGTCCGGCGATGATTCGCGCCAGAACCAGCGTGGCAAAACTAAAGGCCAGTCCGCCGGCGGCGGTGCCAAGCACGAGCCCGGCCAGCGCAAAGCCCAGCACGCGCCGGCGATCAAAACGATCCAAAATGACGGTTCCGATGAGCCCAGCAATGGCCGCCGCAGCAGCATAACTGCCGCCAACCATTCCCAAATGCGAGGTCGGAATATTCAGATCGGAAGCGAAGTCCGGCCCCAGGGGGGTGACCATCATGAAGTCTAGGACATTGACGAACTGAATCGCGCCAAGTAGAAAAATGAGCGTTCGTTCAGAGAGAGGCTTGGCCAAAGGACTCCTGACGCGTCGCAGCAACGCGGATAAGCTTTCATATCTTAGCGTATGCTGCCGCTGCGCCAAGCCGAGAGCGGCTTACACCGCAGAGCTGGCCTTGTCGCGTAGGTGCTGCTGAACCGATTCTAAATGTCGGCCGATGCGCAGCTCGTGGTGAAATACCGCTTCGATGCGCCCTTCCGGAGAAATGACGTAGGTGACTCGCTGATTGATGTTTAAAAGCGGCCAGAGCACATCATAACTTTTGCTGATGTGACGCGACTGGTCGCCGAGCATGGGAAAATGGACCCCCTCTTTGCTGGCGAATTCGCACTGCACCTCTGTAGGGTCTACAGATACACCTACGACTTCCGCGCCCATGGCGGAAAGCTCGCTGTAGTGATCGCGAAAGCGGCGCGTTTCGATGGTGCAGCCCGGCGTAAAGGCTTTGGGAAAGAAAAAAAGTACCACCCGGCGCCCGCGGAGCTCGGACAACTGCAAGGTCTTCCCATCACTTGTCTGCGCCGTAAAATCTGGCGCCATGTCACCGACTTTCAGCATTGTATTTTCTCCATTTCGTCCACAAACCCTAACACTGAGGACGGATTGGGCCAAGCTTCGGAATTGTACCTTAGCTTACTAAGCGATCCTGTTCGTCCTGAACCTGGCGTCACAATCCAGGAATGATAAAGTGCCGGCGTGCAAAAAGCTTCTTCGGTTGGTTTATCTGCTGCGTCGGCTTCGAGCTCCTCTGCAGCTTCTTCTACAGGGGCGGCGGTTCATGGGGCGGCGCCAAACAATCTGGCCGGTCTTTCGCGCCGAATCCTGCCGCACAGCGAAGATGCGGAAGAATCGGTCATCGGCGGAATTTTGTTTTCGGGACGCGCCTTGACGCACGTGGCCGATCTGGTCGATGCCAGCGATTTTTACGATGCCAAGCACGAAGCGATCTATGGCGCCATGGTCGAGCTCGATCAGCGTTCGCGACCCATCGATCTGATTACTGTGGCCGAGGAGATGCGCCGCTCGGGAAGCTTGGCCAAGCTCAGCGCGGTGGGCAACGAAGCCTACCTGGCCGAGCTTGCCAACAAGATTGCGACCGTCGAAAACATCGCGCAGCATGCGCGCATCGTGCGCAGCAAAGCGACGATGCGGCGGCTGATTTTGGCTGCCGACACGATCATGCAAAAGGGCTACAGCGACCAGATCGAGGTCGAGGAGTACATCGACCAGGCCCAGTCGGCGGTGTTCGAGATACAAAGCCGATCGAATCGCCAAAGCTACGAACCTGTGCGCCGCGTTTTGCACGGGGCGATTAAGGCCCTTGAGGCGCGCTACCATCGCAAGCAAGCGGTTACCGGCGTGCCCACCGGCTATGCCGTGCTCGATGAAATGACCGCCGGCCTGCAGCCCGGAGAACTTATCATCATCGCGGCGCGACCGTCGATGGGCAAGACCGCTTTTGTCATGAACCTTTGTCAGAACGCGGCCTTTGACGAGCAGCACGGCAATGCACTGCGCCGCGGCGTGCCGGTGCTCATCTTTTCGCTGGAAATGTCCAAAGAGTCGCTCATCGAACGCGTTTTGTGCAGCGAAGCGCACGTCGAGTCGCAAAAGCTGCGCAGCGGTTTTTTGGAATCGCGCGATTGGATCAATATCACCAAGGCGGCTTCGCGCATTGCCGAGGCGCCGATGTGGATTGACGACAGCGGCGCGCCATCGCTTATGGAAATACGCGCCAAATGCCGGCGCTGGCGTTCCGATCCCAACGTGTTTCCCGACGGCCTTGTGCAGCTAGGTTTTGTGGTCATCGACTATTTGCAGCTCGTGCATGGAACGCCGCAAGGGCGCGAGCACAGCCGCGAACGCGAAATCAGCGAGATTTCGCGCGGCCTAAAGGCCTTGGCCAAAGAGCTGCGCGTGCCGGTGGTGGCCCTGTCGCAGTTAAACCGCTCTGTCGAACAGCGCGCCGACAAAAGGCCGCAATTGTCGGATTTGCGCGAATCGGGCGCCATTGAACAGGACGCTGACCTCATTTCCTTTATCTACCGCGATGAGATGTACAATAAGGAATCGCCGGACAAAGGCATTGCTGAGATCATCATCGGCAAACAGCGCAACGGTCCTACCGGAACCGCCCGCCTGGCCTTTTTGAACCAATACACTCGTTTTGAAAACTTGGCGGAAGACCGCAACGAATAATGGAGGCCCGTTTATGAGCGACTATCTATTGGCCGGCAAAGCGCCCAAACCCGCCTGGTCGGGATACTGGTGGCCGATGTTTAGTGGCGAGGAGCGACGCGGCTATTACAACCTGTACACGCCGGGCGGTCCGCTGGACAAATATGATCAGTATTGCGTGGCGCTGGGATTGCCAAGCCCCGGAGCGCGCGAATTTGAAAGTTGGCGCCACTGGGCCGATTCGCGCATGGAAAAAGCCACCGGGTATAAAGCCTTCTGGTGGGGCCATTGCAACGGCTGGGCTGCCGCCGCTGTTTTGGAAGAAGAGCCAAGCGCGACGCGTCAGGCGCACGGCATTACTTTTGGCGTCGGCGATCAGAAAGGCTTATTGACCGTCACGCACAACGGCGATCCGGTGGATATGATTCGCTCGCTTGGCGAAAAGGACGCGCATATTTTTCATGCGGCGATTCTGCAGTCCATCGGCAAACAAGGACGGGCGCTGATTTGCGACACCAAGCTTGACCCCATCGATCCGGACACCCAAAAGCCAGTGCGGGAAGTCTGGAATTATCCTGCATATGAGTACGAATGCGAGTATGTGTACATTGATGAGCAAACTTGGGATGTGACCATGAAGCTATGGTTTGCGAACGATGGAGTCGCACCGGACTTTGTGGGCACCCTAAATTGGCCCGATCCCGATGCTCCCAAAGTCTACACCTACCGTATCAGCGGCGACAAAGCCAATCCCCAAAGCGGAGTTTGGACGCAAGGCTCCCTCGCCGATCATCCGGATCTGATCTGGCGCCCGCAACCGCTGTCCGTGCAAAACGCTGCCGAGTTGCGCGATCCGGGGTCCAGTCAGGAAGATCACGATCAGTACTTTCATCCGGCGGTGCGCGCCATCGTCTATAACATCGTGCAGGGCACGCCGATAAACACCATGGCGGCGATACGCAAGAAGTTTGACAGTCTGGATCTGCATTGGCGCATCACGGAAGCGGAAGCCGCCGCCTATCCGCCGCCAATTGGTGTCGGCGACTACTATCGCTATCGCGTTACCCACAAGGATACAATTGGCTATTCGTCGCGGCCGTTTCTACTGCACATCGGCTGCGTCGGCTACAAGGATGACGATTGGGTCTTTGAAATCGGCGCCGTTCACGAAAATGAAATCATTCCGGAACGGCATGTGATTTATCTGAACAAAAAGACGCTGAAGCTGTCAGACAATGCGCCGGGCAATTACGGCTATGCCTATACCTTGCGGCAGAATCCGCAGGGGGCCTTTACGCGCAGCGACGATCCGTCCTTGTGGGAAAATAGTCCGCTCCGCCGACTGCTCGGCGACATGCCCTATGCCTGGGAACGCGCCGGAATGGAGCCTTTGGCGCAAGTGACGCTGCGCGGACTTAGCCGCGAACCGATTCCCTGCCGCGCGCTGCCCATTGGCAAAGGCGAACAGCTTTGGGCCGATTACACTGTCAGCAGTGAACGCGGCAACCTGCGCGGTATGTTTCTTGTCGCCCGCATCGACAAGATGACCGCCGAACTTATAGACTTCGGAAAAGCGGTTTCCTAAATCGACGTTTTTTCAGGTGCATCGTGCTGGAACGCGTTCCTGTGCTTTTGTTTCTTCCGCTGCGCTTGGCTTGCGGCGCTTTTTTGGCAGCCGCCGGCTTGGCCAAGGTCTTGTCCGGATGGTGGCGCAGTCCGCTTTTGGCGGTGCGCATAGGCGAGTGGTTGCAGTTCGAGCAAACGCCGCACCTGGCTTTGCCGCTAAACTACCGGCTGCTACGGCCTGTGCTTTTGCACATGCAGCATCATGCGCAGGCCTATAGCATTCTTATATCCTCTGCCGAGCTTTTTTGGGGCGCGGCGCTATTTGTCGGCCTTTTAAGCCGGGCCGCGGCGCTATGCGGGTTGTGTTTGACGCTGCTACCGATGATGGCGGTGGGCGAGCCACTTTTGGCCAGCAAAGACTTGGTCGTCTGTGCCGCCTTTGTCACGCTAAGCATGTGTCCATCCGGCCGCGCGATCGGTCTAGATGGATTGCTGCGCCGTTAGCCGTCGCTGCCTAGTCCCCATTTCCGCACCGTCCATGCTACATTGAAAAGAAGAGTCTTGCTCGCATAACAGCGTATAGGAGTGCCTGCGTGGACCCTTCGCTACAGCTTTTTGCGCCAGCGCTACAGGAAGACGATGCGGCGCCCGACCTAATGTCCATGGGCCAGCGCTTTTTGCCCGAAGCTCCGACGAGCCGTATCGTCAAGCGCCTGCATGCGCTGTTGAGCACGATCGCCAACGTCGGGTCGCTGTGGACGCTCGAAGAACAAATCGACTGGCTGGAACAACTGAGTGATTGGCTGCATCGGCGAGGCTGGCCGAGCAGCCGGCGCACGACTTCGCTGGATCTTTTGGCCTTGCGCGACGCGCGCACCCTGCATCTAGCGCTTCTGGTCAAAGTCCTGTCGGCGGTGCCGATCTGGCGCCAGGCATTTTCACAGCTTGTGCGCGCGGTGCTCAATCAGATGCAGGCGACGCTGGTCTTTTCCGATGTCGGCTTGCCGCAGGAACCGGGATTTTGGCGCGAAGCGATGGCGCGAATGGGCGATTCTTTGCTGCCCCAGCCGCCCAATTCGCGGCATTTGTCCGAGCTTTTGGCGCGCATCCTGCCCGATGTGGAAGACGCGCGCTGGCTTTTGCGCGTGCCGCGCACCCTGTTTGATAAATTTCTGGAACTTTTACACGACAATTCAGAAAAGCGCGCGGCCGTTTGGCACGGCTTGCGAAAATCTATCGTCGAGGCACTAACAGTGCTGGCGGTACGAGTGTGCGCTTTGGGATTGGCCAATGACGTGCGAGAACGGCTGCCCGAGACTCCGCTTGAGCAGTTGCCGTTTTTGCGGTTGCAGCGAGTTTGTGAAGCGCTTTTGCAAACGGCGCAGATTCCTTTTGCAGCCGCAACACCAATCGCAGAAAATGGCGCTTCTGCCGAGCTTGTCGCCGTGTCTTTTACCGCCATCGCGGACTGTCGGCAGTCCGTGCAGCAGGTACTTGGCCACCTGGAAGATTTTGGCGTCAGCGTAGACCTTGTCTACAGGCTGGAACTTATCAATGCCATGCTGGGACGCATTGAAGTCCTGCTTGGGCTTTTGTTTGCGCGGCCCAAAGAAAAGCAGGTTCCGATTCCCATTCATGAAGGTGCGCACTTTGTCGCCGAGCTCATCCAAGCGCGAGTTCAGCGGCGCAGCCTGCGGGCGCTGTTTCAAACCAGCACGAATCAATTGGCGCGCAAAATCGTCGAGCGCACCGGCAAAAGCGGCGAAAAATATATCACCGAAACCCCCGCCGAATGGCGTTCTATCCTGTTTGCCGGATGCGGTGCCGGAGCGGTGACGGCGGGAACCGCGATGCTGAAGTTTGGGCTTTCCATGTGGTCGCTTCCCGCCTTTTTTGCAGGGCTTTTGGCGTCGCTGAATTACTCAGTATCGTTTGTCATCATTCAGCTTTGCCATTTTACCCTGGCCACCAAACAGCCGTCGATGACTGCGGCGGCGCTGGCCAGCGCGATTCGCGGGCGGGTGGATGTCGCCCAACTGAATCGCTTGGTCGACATGATCGTGCGCATCACACGTTCGCAAGTGGCCGCCGCACTAGGCAATATTGGTGCAGTCATTCCCACCGCGATTCTTGTCGATTGGCTGTGGCGGCTGCGCAGCGGACATAGCTTCCTAGATATTACGGATGCCAGGCATACCGTCGATTCACTGCATCCGCTGCGCGTTCTGCCTTATGCATCGCTCACCGGAGTGTATTTGTGGTTGTCCAGTGTTGCCGCCGGTTGGCTGGAAAACTGGGCCGTGTACCATCATTTGCCCGAGGCCATTGCCGGCAGCCGGCGCCTGAACAAATTATTCGGCAAGCGTACCACCCAGTGGTTTTCACGCGCGCTGTCCTATCATATTTCCGGAGTGGGCGGTGTCGTGACGCTGGGCTTTCTGCTGGGAATGTCTCCGGTGATCGGCCAGTTTTTTGGCATTCCATCTAAAGTTTGTCACGTCACTTTGTCTTCAGGAGCGCTGACCTTGGCTTGTTGTGCCGATGTGTTTGCGCATGGCGCTCGCTCTCTTTTAGAACACGGACATTTGATGGCCGGATTGGGAATCTTACTGACCTTGTTTTTAAACTTCGGGGTCAGTTTTGCATTGGCCATGTGGGTGGCTTTGCGGGCCCGCGATGTGCGCCGCAAGGATTATATGGCACTGCTTGGGACCGTGCTGCGGCGCATGCTGCGCTCGCCGCTGGAATTTATCTTTCCCCGTTCGCCAAACGCCCGCGCCCTGGTCAGTCAGAGCGCAAAATGATTTTGTTATTTCCCACGGCAGCTTGGTGAGGCTAAACTCCCGTCGTATTCCGGACGGACTGTATTGCGCTCTCAGTAAACAGTTCACCGGGCGATGAAAAAGGAATTTAGCCCGCATGCAAAGCGCCAGCGACAAGGCCACCCTTCAGCAAATTCGGCAGATTCATACGGAACTAGTCAAACAGAACCAGAACCTGCAAGTTCGCTACAAAGCGCTGCTGGATCGACAAATTCGAGAACGTTTCGGTTCTTCCGAGTACTTGGTGGAGCAGCTTTTTTTGCGAGCAAATTGGCTACAACTGCAATTTCGCAGGCTCAAGCGACTGATCGGGCCGCTAGTCGGATAGACCGCCAAAGATGGGTACAGATAGCAATTTCCAAAATGTCGTCGAGGCCGCCCATTTGGATGGGCTGAATCGCCACAATCTTCAGCTTTCCGCTGCAAATGCCACGCTGCGCGCAAAAATCGCCGAGCTAGAAGGAAAATTTCATTCTGCACGGCGTTCCTATGTCAATCGCATCGTCCAAGACGTACTTTACGGCGATATGAGAACTCGGGCGAGGCTTTTGCCTGAACTTTTGGGCAAAGCTGCCGAGCACATCTTACCGGCACTACAGCGCGTTCCTGCGCATGTCCGTTTTCTGAAAAATCAGAGCTTCACGCATTTTTACAACCGTTTCAGTCCCTACGGGCCGATTCTTTTGCCCGGACATCGCCAAAACCTCTACAAGTTGCTCAAGAAAAGTAAAAAGCGCAAAATCGCGCTGAGCCTAAGCGGTGGTTTAGGAGATGGCATATGGCTTAGCGCCGTGACGGCAGCGATACGCCGCAAGTATGTAGACGCAGAGATCTATGTAGTTACGAACAACGCGCAGTATGCAGAGGTTTTTGCCAACAATCGCTGCATTGCAGGAATTATCGGAATCGCTGAATCGCAGGAGTCCTTCGGACTGCCTTGGATGATGCATCTACTTCTGCGCAGCGGTCGGCTGGACATATGGTTCGAGTGTAAATACGTCACCAAAGTGCACTACGGGCGAAATGCGCGTGTCGACCGAGCAGAAAAGGAGCGCACAGCGGCGGCCTTTGCCAAGCACTCGCTAAACTTTCGCGAATTTCCGCTGGGAAATAATCTTTTGTCGCTGTACGGCGAGCGCCATCATATGAATTTGCTGACGATGGTGGGTCGCAGCGCGCTTTTGGACCTGCGAGATCAGCAGCTTTTTATCGTTCCTTCTGAGGCGGATATGATGATATCCGCATACACTAAAGCGCTGGGTGCATACGTCACCATTCATCATGGCTGCGATCCGCGAATGGCCGGTCAGGAAGCGAAAATTCAGACCAAGAACTGGTTTTATGATCGCTGGGAAGCCGTCATCGACCACATTCGCAAGCAGCACGGGCTGCGCGTGATACAGCTTGGAACTTCTGAGGAACGACCCTTGCGGGGGGCGGATCACTCCTTTTTGGGACGCACCACGGTGAATCAAGCGGCAATTTTGCTGAAAAACGCCCGCCTGCACTTAGACACCGAGGGCGGTATGGTGCACTTGGCGCGGGCGATGCACACTCCATCGCTGGTCCTGTTTGGCCCCACTCCGGTGTCATTTTTCTCGTATCCCGGGAACACAAACGTTTTGGCCGGAAATTGTCATTCCTGCTGGTGGTCTACGCTAGACTGGGCGCGAAATTGCCCGCGCGGTTTGCCGATCCCTTCTTGTATGGATTCCATTTCTACCGATGCTGTATGCCGTTCGCTCGACGAGCGGCTTTTTCAAAAGCCATTGCGCTGGCACTACACGCTTTTGAATCTGACTTTGTTTCACCGCGACTTTCTGCGCGAGCGTCAGCAAATTCTAGAGGCGCTAGGAAACAAGGGCCATATCCGAACGGCGAAAAACTGGAATTCCCTTTACGCCATCGAACAAATTCAGACGCGTCCTGACCATGGTGCGCTTCCCTTGCGCATACTCCACGCCGGAGCCGGTCAGGACTCTCTTCTGCTTTATTTGGCCGGCTGCGGACACAAAGTAGAAATCTGCGACATCGATTTTTCTGCGAATTTCCAGGACGGCCTTTTTGACGCGGACGCGACGGATACCCTAAAGACGATCGCAGCGCACGGAGTAGATTTTTGCTTTGGCAGCTTGCTCAATCTGCCTTACGACGGCGAAACTTTCGATGTGGTTTGCTGCTCGGCGCTGCTACGGCATTCCTCTTACAAAGAAGCCGTACTTCGAGAGCTATTACGAGTCGTACGGCCCGGCGGAATTTTAGTCTGGACCCTCGAACTGGGAATGGAATTCGCCAAAAGCAGTTTGCCGGCGAATATGATTTCCGAAACCGAACTTTGCGAACTGCTTGAATCATTCGAAATCGATCCAAGGCCGTATCTGAGCGAACTCGAAAGCTCTCAAATCGACGTTCAAAACGACTTGGCCAAAAATCTGTCGAACCGCCGCACCCTCGCCGGTGCCTGCATTCGCAAGCTCGCGCCAACCTGAATGGAAAGTGCTTAGCGGCGCAGTTCCGAGACCTTTTGAACTTCGCCTTCGACCTTCATCTTTTCCGGCAATTGCAAAAGGAGCGAATCTTTGGGAACCATGATGGTTGTACGCAGCGAGCGATAAAGAGACGCCGGAATCTCGCCCGGCATGCTCGGCGGTCCCTGCGGCGGTTGCGAGTTCTCGGCGGTGGCAATCTCGGTGGCCACCGGTTTTCCGGGAGTATTGTTGTCGTTCTGACGGCCGATGAGCCGTTCCACCAGTTGATCGGTGGCGCCGCGCTGAAAATTGTGCGGCTTCTCCACGTACTTTATGCCCATCGACTCCAGCCATTTCACGGGCGGATCGCCGCCGATGAGCACGAATGCGCTTTTGATGGGAATCGGCCGAGTGCGTCCATCGGCCAGTTTCATCACGGCATTGCCAGCCTCAAATTTTTGAATGTTGGAACCAAATAGGACAAGCACGCGATGCTGTTTGATAGCGGCATCCAGATCCTGACGGTTTCGCGCCTTGACGCGATTAAACTGCTTGCCGCGATAACTGAGGATGACTTTGTTGCGCAGCTCGACTGCCGAAAGGGCAATCGCCGCTTCGACCGCGCTGTCGCCGCCGCCGACGACCAAAATCGTCTGGCCGGTATACTTGTCGGGGTCATCCAGCATCGGTTGAATAAAATCCTGATCTTCGCCGGGCACGCCCAGCCGCCGCGGCTTGCCGCGCGTTCCGATGCACAAGAGCACCCGCTGCGCGCGATAGGTGCACTTGTCGGTTTTGATGGCAAAAAATCCGGTTTCTTTGTTAACGCTCTCGACCGCTTCCTTGGTGTGCAGATTCATGTCCACCTGCTCTAGGATGCGGTTCCATTCGACAATCGCTTGCTCTTTTTTGGCATCCCAGACTGGCAAAAGACCGACGCAGCGGATGTCATAGGGTTCGGCCATGACCTTTTTGCCCTTGGGGTAGCGCGCAATGGTCGAGGCGACAAATGCATCTTTTTCCAGCACCACATAAGACAACTTCCGCTGCACACAGGAAAGCGCCGCAGAAAGTCCGGCGGGGCCGCTGCCAATGATCACCACGTCATAACAAGGCGTCTCTTGCGAGTTCATCGATGCCAGCGCACCCGGCGAAAGGCCGCTGCGCCGCGTATGCTCGATGACCGCGCGACCCAGGTTGATGGCGTTTTTCACCAGCGGTTTGCCGGCCGCCTCGCCAAGCAGATAAAGTCCCGGCACTTTGGATTGATAGTACTCATCAAGGTCAGGTACTAGACATGGCGGAGGTTCGGTTCCTTCGTAGTACATGACCAGCGCCCGCGTCGGGCACACATTGGCGCACTGCTCGCACTGAATGCAGTCGTCAAAGCGCTGCACTCGGCTTTTGTTGTTCTTTAGTTCCAATACATCTGTTGGGCAAACGGTGACACAAGCGTCACAACCGGTGCAGCGGTCGTCGTTGATGGCGTGCAAAAGCAGGCGCAGTTTCTTTTTGGGGGTATTGGGCTCTTCCGTATTGCGACTCGAGACCAAAGCCTTGATCAAAATGACAAAGACAAGAAGCGCCCCCGCGATAAGGGGACCAATAATAGCCGGATCCATAACCGATCAGTGTAACTGAGAGCCCTGCCACTTCGGAACTGGTTCATGCGCTCAATTGACAGCCTCGCGTTTCGCGGCGACAGTCAGATGCATGGAAGAAGACTTGGCCGCGCGGCGGCGTGTCTGTGCATTGTGTCGCGAGCTTTATCATCTAGGCTGGGCCTCGGGCACCGGCGGCGGATTTTCGCTGCGGCAGGGCGAAAAATTGTACATCGCCCCATCGGGAGTTCCCAAAGAACACATCGCTCCCGAGGAAGTATTCGTGCTGGATACAGACGGGCAGGTGCTGTGCCCGGGCCAGCCGAGTGCCCAAGGTGTAGGCGGATTGCTGGCATCAAGTCAGGCCGAACCAAGCAAAGCCGAACCAAGCAAAACAAGCCCACCCCTCAAGCTTTCCGCCTGCACGCCGCTTTTTTTACATGCGTATAAGCTGCGCAATGCCGGAGCTGTGCTGCACAGCCATTCGCTTTCCGCCTGCCTGGCCAGTTTGCTGTTTGCGCCGGTGTTTCGCGTCCGCGGTCTCGAGATGATAAAAGGCCTGCAAGGCGGCCATGTCGATGAAGTGTTCGAGGTGCCGATCATCGACAATATGCCCTACGAGCATGAACTGGCCGATAGTCTGAAACAAGCGCTGCTCGATTTTCCGCGCACCACCGCGGTGCTCGTCCGCGGCCACGGCGTCTACGTCTGGGGACGCGACTGGGTACATGCCAAGAGCCAGGCTGAATGCTACGATTACCTGTTTGGTGCCGCAATTCGACTGCGCGAGCTTGGCCTAGATGCGGCCAAGCTCGATAGGCAGCATCGTTTATAGACATCGCGAACCGCAAAGAAGGAGCATCGGTCATGCGGATATCCTGGCTCGATGAACAAACGGAGCGCTTCGGCACTTCGGCCACCCTTTCTGATCTGGCCGCCGCCGGCGTCACCTATCGCTATCTATCGACCGATGCCGCGCAATATGAGCCCGCTTTGGCTGCGCTTTGCCAAAGCAATGGCTACACCGCTCGCGATGAAGTGGGGCTGTCGCCGCAAACCGCGAATCTGCAAGGGCTGCTCGACAAGTTCAAGGACGAGCATCTGCATGACGAAGACGAAGTCCGCTTCGTTTTGGAAGGCGCGGGCATTTTCGACATTCGCTCGGCCGATGATCGCTGGCTGCGCGTAGAAGTCGAAGCCGGCGACGTTTTGGTGGTGCCGCGCGGCCGCTACCATCGCTTCTTTTTGACCCAGAACTGCCTCATTCGCTGCGTTCGCTTGTTTCAAGATCCCACGGGCTGGAAGCCGATCTATCGCGCAGCGGCCCAGTCATGATTCGCAGTATTTTTGCCATTGGCTTTGTGTTTGTGGTCTCTGCCATTGGCTGGATGATACTTGGCGGCACCATTTCGGCGCGCACGAGCACCCAGGACAGCGAAATGCGTTCGCGCGTGGGCCAGCTTTGGGGCACTCCCCTCGAACAGCAGGCGCCAACCGCGACGCTGGCCGTGCCGCGAATCGTCGAAACCCAAGAAGTCGACAAATCGAGCGGCCGAGTGGTGCTAAAAACCAGCACCGTCATCGACAATTGGGCGGTGCCAACCGTCAAAAGCGATTTGCGACTGAACCTGCATCTGGATCAGCGGCAAAAAGGACTGCTGTGGTATGCCACCTATCGCGTCATTCTCGATGGCACCTATGAATTCGAGAATTTGCCCGACAAGCAGGGCGATTTGATCATTGGCTTCGCCTTTCCCGCCCCAAACGGCCAGTACGATGATTTTCAGTTCGAGCTCGATGGCAAACGCGTGCCCTTTGTGCGTCAGCAGGACGGCGCTTTGGCCGCCACTTTGCCCGCCGCGCTCCCAAGCAGCCGCCACGTTTTGAAGCTGCACTACGTTTCGCAGGGCATGGATACTTTTGTGTATCGCTTTGGCGCCTCGATCAGCGAAGCGCGCGATTTTCAACTGGTGGCGACGACCGATTTTGATGGCTATGACTTTCCCGGCAATACAATGTCGCCGACGGAAAAGCGTCCGTCGCCAAACGGACCGGGCTGGGAGCTTATTTGGAAATACAAAAGCCTAGTCAGCGGCAACGGCATCGGCGTCGCCATGCCGCAAAAGCTAAATCCCGGACCCTTGGCGGCGCGCATTGCCTATTTTGCGCCGGTCTCTCTTGGATTCTTCTTTTTCCTGACCTTCGTGTTGGCGATTTTGCGCGGATTGCGCATTCACCCGATGAACTACTTTTTCATCGCTGGGGCGTTTTTCGCCTTTCATCTGCTTTTGGCCTACCTCGTCGATCACGTTTCGATACATCTGGCCTTTGTCATCTGCTCGGCCGTGTCGATCTTTTTGCTGCTTTCTTACCTGCGCCTTATCGTCGGGACTCGCTTTGCCTTCGTCGAATTCGCCCTCGCGCAGATTGTTTATCTCGTCGGATTTTCCTACGCCTTTTTCTTCGAAGGCTTTACCGGCCTGACTGTGACCATCGGTGCCATCGTCACGCTCTTTGTGGTCATGCAACTGACCGCCCGCATCGACTGGTCTGAAAAATTCGCCTAACCAAGCCGAGACCTAAAACCAAAGCTTGCTTCGCCGCAGCGCTTTTGAAAACGCCAAGGTCGAACATTGACATTGCTCGGCGAGGTGGTGATGATGCTGCCCCATGAACTTGGCGTTGTCTTTGGTGGTGCACCTTTTGGGCATGGTCATGTGGGTCGGCGGCCTTTTGGCCATGTCGCGGGTGCTAGTGGTGATGGCCAAAGACTCGGGTGCCGTGCGGCCCGTGCTGTCGCATCTGGCGGGACGTTTTCACATCTTTGCCCTGGTCGGTGCCGCGTTGACCGCGCCAAGCGGCCTGTATCAGATTTGGATCTGGCCGGCTGGACTGTTTCGTCAGTCGCTTTGGCTGCACCATAAATTGACCGCGGTGCTGCTTTTGGCGCTGCTGCATGGCGCGCTGTGGTCCACCCAGCGCAGTTGGCAACGGCTGGGCCCGCAGGCCACGCTTTCGCGCGGCAAAGCCTCTGCTTTGCATGGCATGGTCGGCCTTTTGCTGATCGTCATTTTGCTTTTGGTTTTTGTTGGCCGAAACCGGTAGTCCTCGTCCTGGACAAGACCCGGGCCCAGTTCAAAGCGCCAGTGTGTAGCATCAGTTTGCTTGCCACCTGCCGTTGCGTTCGCTTGACACAAGTAGACGCTTCGCCTACTTAGGCCAAAGGATCAGCGCATTGCGCCTGTCGCTCTATTTGGCCGCGCTGCCGCCTCTTTGAAAGCTCGGTTGCGTCTAGCCCGCCGCCTTGCTGAATGTACGCATAGACCAAAGTTCGAAACCAAGGAGCCCATCATGGGAGTGAATGATTTACAACAGTTGCCGCCAGGCGGATCATCCGCCGAACGCGCTCGGCAAGCCAAGCGGGCAGTGGCCTTCGCGGCCAAAAAAGGAGTCCGCTTTCACCCGCTGATTCTGGCCGGCCCGAACATTGCCAATAGCTTTTGGGGACGCGCCTTTTGTCAGAATCTGGAGTCCTTCGCCGGTTTGGAAAATCGTCTGGCGCGCAGTCGCAGCTATGTGCGCAGTGGCGCCGTGGTCGATTTACAGGTTTTTGGCGGTCGCATAGATGCCAAGGTTCAGGGCACCCATCTTTATACGCTGAGCATTGCGATTTCGCCCATGCCGCGACAGACCTGGGAAGCGCTGCGAAAAGATTGCGCCGACCAGATCGGATCGCTCATCGAGCTATTAAAAGGTCAATTGCCGGCGCCTGTGTTGCAGATTTTGACGCGCCGGCCGCAAGGGCTGTTTCCAAGTGCCGAAGAGCTGACTTTTAGCTGCTCATGCGGCGGTGCCCCCGCGCCTTGTCAGCATGCCATTGCGGCGCTTTACGGAATCGGCGCACGTCTTGATACCGAGCCGCGGCTGCTCTTTGCGCTGCGCCAAGTGGATCCGGCTGAATTTTTGCTTCCGCCTGGAAGCTCATTGCCCCTAGCAGTGGTACCGGAAAGCCCGCCGTCTTTGGCTGCTACTGCGGCCAAGCTGCCTGCGGAGCCTGTGGTTCAGGCGCCGCAGGGCGCGCGGCCCCAACCTGAGTCGAATTCGAATTCGGTGCGTCCGGCAATAATTCACAAATCGGACAAACCTCAAGCGTCGACCAAAGTCCAAAAGCCGACCGAAGTCCAAAAACCGACCAAAGTCCAAAAACCGGCCAAGTCGCAAAAACCGACCAAGTCGCAAAAGCCGACCAAGTCGCAAAAGCCAACCCGCCCAGAGACGGCCGCGGTGCGGACGAATCAGGACGAAAAAGCTGCTCTTAAGGCCATGCGCGCTCTGCTAAACCGCATCCGATAAGAATGCCCCCAGTTTGCTTGCACCTTGTCTGACCCTACCGCTACCATCGCCGAAAATGCTGACCTATTTGCGCATCAGCAACTTCGCCATCCTCGATGAAATCGAGCTCGAATTTGGCCCCGGCATGACCGTTTTGACCGGCGAGACCGGGGCCGGCAAGTCGCTCATCCTAGATGCAGTGGCTTTGCTGCGCGGCGGACGGGCCCCCGCCGATTTGATTCGCAATGGCGCCGATGAGGCGGTGATCGAAGCGGTCTTTGTGCCGCCTCCGCGCAGCGAACCGGAGCGCGCCCTTTGTGAACGGCTTTTGCGCTTGGGCTTGGATACGGCGTCGCTTGGCAAAGATGGTTTGGTGGTGCGGCGCCTCATTAGCCGTACGGGCCGCGGTCGCGTGCATATTGCCGGCCAGCTTTCGACCGTGCAGGCCCTGGCCGAGGTGTGCGGCGGCCTCATCGATATCGCCGGGCAGCATGAACATCAAAGTCTGCTCGATACCAGCCGTCACTTGGGCCTTATCGATCAAGCCGGGCAAGCCGGGCAAGCCGAACAGGATGAGCCAGGAGACCGCAGTCGGCCTTATGCAAGCTTGCTTGAAAAGATGGCGCAAACCTATCAGCGTCTGGAGCTCGCGATAAAGGCCCTGCGTGAGGCCTCTTTGGATGAACGCTCTCGTTTAGAGCGTGAGGAATTTCTGCGTTTTCAGCTCGATGAAATTCGCACCGCCGATCCCAAGTCTGGCGAAGATGAAAGCCTGCGCGAAGAGCAGCGTCGGCTGCGCGCCGCGACCCGTCTGCACCAAGTGGCCCGCCGCGGCGAAGATTGCCTGTATAACAGCGAGGGTGCGGTGGTCGAGCGCCTGGGGTCGCTTTCGCGCGAGCTTTTAGAAATGGCGGCCATGGATTCTCAGATGGCGGCTTTCGCCAACCAGATTGCCGAGGCCCAGGCTGTGCTTGAAGATGCGGCGCAGGTGCTACGCCGCTACGCCGATCATTTGCGCGCCGATCCGGAACGGCTGTCGGAAATCGACGACCGGCTGCATGTGCTTGGGCGTTTATTGCGCAAACATGGGCCGGATTTGCCGACGCTTTTGCGCAAAACCGCCGAGATGGCGGCTGAACTGGACCGTTTGGGGAAAAACGAAGCCCATCGCCAAGACGCTACAACCGAGGTCGAGCGAGTGCGCAAAGCCGCGGCGCAAGTCGCGCAAGAGCTGTCGACGCAGCGTCAAGCCGCAGCGCTGCGAATGGGCGCCGAAGCCAGTGCTGCGTTGGCCGATTTGGGAATGACCTCGGCGCGTCTGATTGTTGCTTTGACAAAGCGGGCGGCGCAAAAAGGCGATGAACCGGCGCTGACTTTTGCCATGGCCTCCAACGATGGCCGTTTGTGCCGCCTAGGCCCCGGAGACAGCGGCTGGGATCGCTGCGAGCTGCTTTTGCAAAGCAACTTGGGCGAAGATGCACGGCCTTTGGCGCGCATTGCCTCGGGCGGAGAGCTATCGCGGGTCATGCTGGCTTTGCGCAGCGTCTTTGGCCAAGCCGACAGCATCGCCACCTGCGTTTTTGACGAAGTCGATGCCGGCATCGGCGGTGCAACGGCTGATCGCGTCGGTCGGCACATCCGTGCCCTTTCGCGCAACAAGCAGGTTCTGTGCATCACACATCTGCCGCAAATCGCGGCCTACGCCGATGCTCACCTGCGGGTGGAAAAGCAAGTCGTGGCCGGACGTACGACGACGCGAATTCGTAACCTTGGTTCGCCCGGTGCCAAAGATCGGCGCGATGAAATCGCCCGCATGCTAGGCGGCTCGCGCATCACAGAAAAAAGCCGCGCTCATGCCGAAGAGATCCTTCGGGATGCGCGATAACAATTTTTTTCTGAGATGGGGCGCTTTTGCCAGCCGGCCATTTTGCCAAGTCACAAAGCTGCCACACAGACACGCTGAACTTTGAACCACGAAAAAGCCATCACCGGCGAGCAGCGAAAAATCGCGCAGTTGCCAAGCCCTTGGCACGTTTTCCGCATAGCTGTTTGAGCAATGCAATCGCAGCGGTTTGATGGCTGCTGACGATATAAAAGCATCCGAGTTGTTCTATCAACAAAAGGAGAGACCCATGACCAAGACTCTGTTTGCGTTTGCTTTGTCGCTGTGCCTGGCCGCCCCCGCGATGGCCGAAGAGACCACCACCGCTCCGGCGGCGACCGATGCTTCCAAGCCCGTGAAGGCCAAGAAGCACGTTGCCAAGAAGGATCCGGGCTCGCCGGAGACTCCGGCCGCTGCGCCGGCCGAGAAGGCCGCTCCCGCTGGCGATGCGAAGCCGGCCGCCGAAGGCGAGAAGAAGCCCGCTAAGAAGCCGGGCAAAAAGAAGGCCGCTCCGGAAGGCGAGAAGCCGGCCCCCGACGCCGAGAAGCCCGCCGCCACCAAATAAGGTTGCGCAGGCAATCGCAAGCGCCTAGTGCGTGCGACGCTGTTCAAAAAAGACTATGGACAGCAGGCGCACGGCTTGGGCCTTGCTGAAAAGCGCATCTTAAAAATGTAGGGAGCTAGTCCGCGCGCAACATCGCGAACGGAAGAGTCCCTCTTTTTAAGATGCGCTTTTTCATTTTGTAGGATTGGTTCTAACTCCGGTGTCGTGTCATTGACAGTGTGTGCCGGGGCTGATAAACCTCCGCGCGTGACTGATATAAGCTCTACCGAAGCCGCCAATCCTTTCTTTGGCACCAATCCTTTGGCCACCGGAATTCCGGTGCGCGTCCGCATCGCGCCTTCTCCAACCGGAGATCCGCACGTCGGAACCGCCTACATCGCGCTCTTTAATTATGTCTTCGCCAAAAAACATGGCGGAAAGTTCCTATTGCGCATCGAAGATACCGATCAGGTGCGCTCGACGCGGGCCAGCGAAGAGGCGATTTTACGCGCGCTGAAATGGATCGGTCTAAATTGGGACGAAGGACCCGACATCGGCGGTCCTTGTGGTCCCTATCGCCAATCTGAGCGCTCTGCCATTTATAAGGAACACGCGTTTTCGCTGATCGAGCGAGGCGCCGCTTATCCCTGCTTTGCGACGGCAGAAGAGCTGGAAGAAATGCGCAAAGCGCAGATTGCCGCCGGCAAGACGCCGCAATACGATCGCCGCTATCGCGGACTTTCGCGCAGCGAAGCGCAAGCGCGCATGCAGGCGGGTCAGCCCTATGTCGTTCGGCTGGCCATGCCGCTTGAGGGGCAGACGCGATTTGTCGATGGGCTGCGTGGCGAGATTGTCATCGACAATGCCACCATCGACGATCAAGTTCTGCTGAAATCGGACGGCTTTCCGACCTACCACCTGGCCAATGTCGTGGACGATCATTTGATGGGCATAAGCCACGTCATTCGCGCCGAGGAATGGATTATTTCGACTCCCAAGCACGTGCAGCTTTACCACGCCTTTGGCTGGCAGCCGCCGGCGTTTTTGCACATGCCGCTTTTGCGCAATCCGGATCGATCCAAGATCTCTAAGCGCAAAAATCCCGTTTCGCTGGATTACTACCGCGACGCCGGTTTCTTTCCAGAGGCGCTTTTGAACTTTTTGGCCCTCATGGGTTTTGCCTTTGGCGGCGATCGCGAAAAGTTCAGCTTGGAAGAAATGATTGGCGTCTTTGATTTTGCCAAAGTATCGCCGGGTGAGCCTGTATTTGACCTGGCCAAGCTGTCGTGGCTAAACGGCATGTATTTGCGCGAGATGTCGAGCGCCGAACTATTGCGCCGGCTGCGCGACTGGCGGCTCGGCGATGAATATTTGCTGCGGCTTTTGCCGCTTTTGCGCGAGCGCATGGAGCGCCTGGATCAGTTTATTCCAGCGACGACGTATTTTCTGGCCGGCGACCTGGACTATGGCGGCGCGCCCGGCGTGCTTGCGCAAAGCGTCCCCAAAGGCCGTGATCAAGTCGCCACCGCGCGCGTGCTAAGCGAACTTTGCGATCATCTGGAAGAAACGATACGCGGCGACTGGACGCAAAAAGACTTAGAAGCAGCGTGCCGCAGCTTTGCCGAAAAATCCGGCTGGAAGACCAAAGAGCTGTTCATGGCCATTCGCATCGTGGTCACCGGACGCAGCGCTTCGCCAGGCCTGTTTGAGACCATGCTCACCATCGGCAAAGACCTTGTGCGACGCCGTTTGCGCCAAGCCTCTGCGATGTTGCTGGCGTCCGCACCGGCCCCAAGTGCCAGTCCCGCTCCTGCTGCACAAACCCCGACTGTCTAATTTTTGCCGAGCAGTTGCAAAAGACCGAGGGTGGCCCACGGAACATAGGTGATCACCAGCACGCCAAGCGACATGATCAGCAAAAAGGGCAGGGCGTTGCGGTATAGCACCGGTAGCGGCTTGTGAAAGCGCGTCGCCGATAGAAATAGGTTTAGGCCCATCGGCGGACACAGAAAGCCAAGCTCTAGATTGCTCAAAAAGATGACGCCCAGGTGAACCGGATGGACATTAAAGGCCACCCCCAGCGGCGCCACCAGCGGCACCAGCACCACGATGGCCGAATAGATCTCAAGCACGCTGCCTAAGACCAGCAGCATGACGTTTAGCACCAGCAAAAAGACCCACTGCGAATGAATGTGCGTCTGCACCCAATCGACAAGCCGCATGGGAACTTCGGCCAGGACCAAATAATTGGTCAGGCCAAGCGCTACGCCTAAAAGCACCACCACCGCACCGACGAGCGCTCCGGCATGAACCAGCACGCCGGGAAGCCCGTAGAAGGGGTGCACATCGCGATAGACGAAAAGTTCCACCAGCAGCGCATAGGCGGCACCGATGGCCGCTGCTTCGACGACCGTGGCCACTCCGGTGGCAAAGGCTGCCATGACCAAAACCGGCAGCAGCAGATCCCATTTCGCAGCCCACAGGGCGCGAAGTACCTCGATCATCTGAAACGGTTGCCGCGGCGCCTTGGCGCGTACGCCCTTTTCGATTCCATAAAACGACACGAGCAGAATCAAAAACAGGCCCGGCAGGAGGCCCCCTATATAAAGCTGCTCGACGCCGACCGGCGCTGCAGAGCCCGGGGCGCTGGCTGCCACCGAATACAGGATGACCGGCAAGCTTGGTGGAAACAAAAGCCCCAGACTGCCCGCGGCGGTGACGAGCCCCAGCGCAAAGCTTTTGGGATATTTGTCGCGAACCAGCATCGGAAATACGAGTCCGCCCAGCGCCAAAATGGTCACGCCCGAGGCACCGGTAAAGGTGGTGAACAGCGCGCAAACAAAAACCACCATCACCGAAAGTCCCCCCGGCATCCAACCAAACACGCTTTTATAAGCGCGCACCAGCCGATGCGAGGCATTTCCTGAAGCCAGCACATATCCGGCGATGGTCAAAAGCGGAATGGCCGGCAGCGACGGATTGGCCACCAGCCGATATGTCTCTGTGGGCAGCGAGGCGATGGGGTTGCCTGCCGCAAAATGCAGTCCCATGGCCAGACCGGCCATGATCACAAACACCGGCGTGCCTAGCAAAAAGGCCAGCGTCATGCCGAGCAGCGAAACGATACGCACCACGCGGCGCAAAGATTCTCGATCCAGGCGATCTCCGAACGCCTGCAGCGCCGGCGAATTGTCGTAGCGCCAGCCGATGTAAAACGCCAGCAGCGCGAAAAGCCCCACAAGTGCGCAAAGGCCCAGCCGCAACAGATGCTGTTTGCGCGTCAAGGGCGGCGCCGCCTTTAATAACTCCGGCGGCGGAGCTCCGTGTGGCCCATACAGCGAAAGCAGCGGATTGGTTGCGCGCAACACCACGCGCACGGCCATGATGCCAAAGGCAATTGGAATCAGAAGCTCGAAGACCCAGCGATGAATGCCGCCGGGCAAAAGGTCATTGTCGCCACCGTTGCGATCTGCGGCGACCATGCGGGCGCTGGCATAAGTCAACATGACGGCGACCACAATGAAGACCACATGGCTGAAGGTCTCAAATAGGGTGCGCAGCCGGCCACGCGCCATAAAATTGGTCGTCGCGAGCCCCAGATGTTTGCCGCCGACAGTGGCCAAAATGGCGCCGAGAAAGCCGATCCATAGAGTGCCGTTTTGCACATACACCGCCGCCCAAGAAACATCCTTGGGCAGCAAAAAGCCCAGCGCGCCGCCAAGGGCGTGGGTCAAAAAGCGCAGATGCGTCGATTCATGCAGCGCGTCGGCAATGCGGCGCAGGCTGCCGATGACCGGCAATAGCACCATGGCCAAGGCGATCAAGCTGACCAGAAGCGCTTCAAAGCGAGTTCCCGGAGGAGGACCCTCCCCGGTTCCCATGACATGATCGCCGGAAAGCGAAGCTGTCGCGGGTTTGGCAATCACCGCATCGACCTTTTGCGCGGCAGCCTCGTCGTCGTCTTCGAGGTTTTCGGCAAGAGGTTTCGAGTTGGCCTGGTCAGGAGGCTCGATGGCTGGCATCTAGGTGAGAGCACTATACCAAAGAACCGGCTGAACAAGCGTTTCACGTCGCTGAATGTCAGAAAACGGCAATGGCCGCAGGCCTTTTTGGCAATGGGCGGCATCTGCGCGCGCGTTTTTGGTTTGGCGCCTGCCAATGCTAAGGCAATCCAATGCAGTCCAGAGCATTATTGATAAGCCGATGATTGCGGCAAACCCATGCTAGACTGCCGCCGCTTCTCGCTTCGGTACAACTACAAATCCCGACAAAAGCCGACAAGAAACTCGAGGACTTATAGGACTTCGGCATGCGTGTTGTTTCATTATTGGTTCTTCTTTCGATCGCGGTTTGCGAAACGGCCGGCTGTTCCCTGCGCACCATCGCTTTGCGTTCGACCGCCGACGCCTTGTCTGGACCCGGGGGCAACTACGGCACAGATGACGATCCGGAACTTGTGCGCAGTGCCGCGCCCTTTGGTTTAAAGACGATGGAGCAGCTTGCCGAAGCGCTGCCCACCCATCGTCCGATTCGCTTGGCGCTGGCTGCCGGGTTTACGCAGTACGCCTATGCCTTTGTCAATGAAGATGCCGATCGCGCGGCCGACAAGAACGTCGCGCAGGCGCAGGCACTTTGGCTGCGGTCGCGGCGGCTTTATCTGCGCGCCCGCGACTATGCGGTGCGCGGACTTGAGCTTGCACATCCGGGATTTACCGTCGCAATCAAAAGCGCCGATTCCAACCAGTGGAAAACCGTGCTTTCGCAAATGACCCGCGAGGATCTTCCTTATATGTACTGGGCCGCGGCCAGTTGGGGCCTGGCGGTCAGTGCGGCCCGTGACGATCCCAACTTGTTTGGCGATCTGCCGGTCATCGATGCGATCATGGCGCAGGCATTGGTCTTGGATGAGACCTATGAAGAAGGCGCCTTGCATGAGTTTTATGTCTCGTTTGACGCGTCGCGCAGCGAACAACAAGGCGGCGGTCCGGAGCGGGCGCGTCAGCACCTTGCGCGGGCGCTTGAGCTAAGCCAAGGCCGCAAGCTTGGCGCGCAGGTTGCTTATGCCGAAGGCGTGCTCGTCCAGCAGCAGAAAAAAGCCGAGTTCAGCGCCGCCTTGAAAAAAGTCGTGGACACGGATGTGTACGTCGACGATCCAGCCTGGAAAAAGCAGCGCTTGGCCAATATCGTGGCGCGAGAACGGGCGCGCTGGTTGCTTAGCAAGCTCAATGAGCTGTTCGCAGACTGAAAACGCAGTTCAAATTGACCGGTGGAAGCGGTTGAAGTTGCGATGAAATATATAGCTCAACTGCGTCGTCGTATCCCTACACAGGCAAGATTTGCTGTAATTGAAAGATCAACACCGGTCCAAGCCGGAACAAGGATGACCATGAGAAATTTTTTCATCATCTCGCTGGCTGCTGCGCTTTTGTCTCTCCCCGCAAGTCCCGCCGGGGCGGACGATAAAATCGTGGTCAAACTCGGGACCAGCGCACCGCTTGGCTCGCCCTGGCACATCAATCTGAAAGAAGCCGCCAACAAATGGCGCGAGATCAGCGGTGGCCGTGTCGAACTGCGCATCTTTGCCGGCGGCACCATGGGCGATGAAGGCGACATGGTGCAAAAAATGCGCATCGGTCAGCTTCAGGCGGCCGGGCTATCGACCATCGGCCTGCACCAGATCGCCAAAGAGGCGCAGGCGATTGATATGCCGCTTATCGTAAAAAACTACGAAGAGCGCGATTACCTGCTGCAGAAAATGGCCCCCAAGCTGGACAAAGCGATGGCCGACAAGGGCTTCAGCGTTCTGGCCTGGAGCGAAATCGGCTTTACCTACTTTTTTTCCAACCAGCCGCGGCCAACGCTTCCCGAAATGCGCCAGGCCAAGCTTTTTTGCTGGAGCGGCGATCCCGACAGCAAAGACGCCTGGGTGGCCGGTGGCTTTTCGCCCGTGGTCCTAAGCGCCATCGATATGTTTACTTCGCTGCAGACCAAAATCATCGATACCGTGGTCTACACGCGGACCCTGGTTCTAAATCTGCGCGTCTATAGCAAAGCCAAGTACATGATGGATCTGCCCTATTCGACGCTGACCGGCGCCACGGTCATCGATAAGAAAGTTTGGGACAAGATTCCGCCGGAAATGCATGAACCGCTCAAGAAGGTTTTTGTCGATCTGGGAATCAAAGGGACTGAAACCGCTCGGCAAATGGAGGATCAGTCGCTTGAAAAGCTGAAAAGCTTGGGCGTTGAAGTGGTTCACGTGACCGATGAGCAGGCCTGGCATGATGCGGTCAAGGCCGTGCGCGGCTCGATTCGCGGCAAAGTCGTCCCTGCCGAGACTTTTGATGAGGTGCTGGCGACGGTTGCCGAATATCGAAAGAAGAAGGGCGCGCACTAGCGCCTTTTTCGCGCCGCGAGCCTTATGTCCGCTTTTAAATATTTAAACCGCACCGCGGGGCGCGGAAAAATTCTGGCGGTCAAGTGGGGGTATAATCCCAACTCGAGTTCGCTCGGTGTGGATGTTACATTTTTGCTTTTTGGCATGGCCATCGTCACGTTTCTTACGCCGCTACTTGGACTGCTGCTGCGCTGGCAGATCCGTCGTCGGCCAAGGTCCTAGGTATGTCCATAGGTCGGCCGCCTCATGACACATTCAGGCTGCCGGCGCCGCCGCAGCCCGATTCGCGCTGTACGCCGGCGGTGCCGCTCGCTAGTTTTGCGTCTGAGCGCCAGCATCACGGTCCGCTTTTGGGCTGTGAAGAGCTGCTCGCATCGATCGATGAATGGCTGGAAAATGCCGGGGGACGAGGCTGGCTGCTTATCACAGGCAGCCCGGGCGCCGGCAAAAGTGCGCTGCTTTCGCACCTGGTCACGCGCCTTGGAGATGGGCAAAGCGCGCCGCCGCATCATTTTCTGCGCCGCGGCCATGCCGACTGGGATCAGCCCTACGCGGCACAGGCTACTTTGGTCGCGCAGATTGAAGCCTTGTATCCGGCCACCGGCAATCCCGACGCACGTCCAGATCGGCGCCTTCTTGAGCTGCTGCTGCGCGTCTCCAACCGTCATCTGATTCCCGATCGCCGCCGCCTGATCCTGATCGTCGATGGCCTGGACGAGGTGGCTGCCGATGGCCGCGACAATCCGCTAAGCCGCTTTTTGCCGCTGGCCCTGCCGCCGGGAGTTTTTCTGATTGCCTCGATTCGCTCTGGCCATCCGTATGAAGCTTTTTTCGCCGAGCGCGTCGTAAAGCGCATTGATTTGGATCGAGCACTTGGCAGCCGAGGCGTGCGCGCATTTTGGGCCCATCATGGGCCGCGGCTCGGCCTGCCGATTGAATATCAACAAACGGCAGCGCGCGCGGCCGAGGGAAACCTCTTGCACGCGGCGCTTTTGTGCCAAGTGCTGGACCGGCAATCCTTTGCGGAGCGCGAAGAACGCTTTGGCGAGCCTGTGCCCTTTGGACTTTGGGGCATGCTGGAATTTCTTTGCCAGCCGCTTTGGGACGGAGCAGATAGCGAAGCCGATCGAGATCCTCGACCGGTTTGGCGCACGGCGCTTGGCCTGCTTTGTGCCGTGCGTGAGGCGCTGCCGCTAAGTCTTTTGGCCGAGCTGTGCGAAGTTGCCGAGCTGCCGCCGCGGCTGCTTTCGGCCTGCCTTCCGTTTCTTACCGTCGTCGAAAATGATGACCAATTTGACGGTCCGGGCTATCGCATCGTGCATGATTCCTGCCGCGAGGTGCTGATGGCGCGCATCGGCGCCCACGAGCTGCGCCGGCTGCATCGCCGATTGGTGCAATATTTGGCGCCTTGGCCGCAAAATCGCGCGGAAAAGAACCGCCTGTACGCGGAATTTCGTCGTAGCTACGCCCTGCGTTACGGCATTCATCACCGCGTCGAAGCCGGAGATTGGCCCGGAGTCGAAAAACTAAGCGCCAATGTCGGCTTTTTGATCTTCAAGGTTCGAGTCGCCGGCACACGGGCGCTCGAACATGATTTTGCGCAAGCCGCTGCTCGCTGTCCCGATCCGGTGCGACGCAAAGAATGGCGCGACATGCAGCGCGCGGTGCGTGAAGAAGCGCACTGGCTGCATCGCGATCCAGAGGCTTTGCCGGCGCTGCTTTACAATCGTTTGCGCTGCATGGGCTGGCCCGGGGCGCGAATCGGCCGAGCGCTGTCGATGCCTCAGGGAGTTCCGGATCATCGTTTGCAGCGGGGCCTCGGTTTTCACGAACGCACGCTGCAGGGCCACGCCAGCTCGGTCTACGGCTGCGCAGTCAGCAATGACGGCCGTCTGCTCATTTCGGCATCCTGGGACAAAACGCTGAAGGTCTGGGATCTGGCCACCGGACATTGCCTGCTGACCTTGAAAGGGCATACCGCCGAAGTCACCGCCTGCGCGCTTTTGCCCGACAATCGCCGCCTCTTGTCCTGCTCGGCGGACAATACCCTCAAAATTTGGGATCTCTACAGCGGCCAGCTTGAACAGACCTTGAAAGGGCATACCGCCGAAGTCACCGCTTGTGCGGTATTTCCAGACGGTGAGCGGATTATTTCGGGCGCGCGCGACAAGACATTGCGCATTTGGGATTGGAAAAGCGGTCAGACGCTTTTGAGCCTCAAAGGACATATGTCCTGGGTCACCGCCTGCGCCGTGCTTAACGGTGGTGAGCGGGTGATTTCCGGCTCGTGGGATCGCACCATTAAATTATGGGATCTCAGCAGCGGTCAGGAATTGGCCACGCTCGCTGGACATGCCGCCGGGGTGCGCGCCATCGCCGTGCTTCCCGGCGGGCTACGCGCCGTCTCGGGCTCTGAAGATCACACCCTGCGGCTGTGGGATTTGACGTCGGGCAGCGAACTTCTGGCGTTTCACGGCCACAGCGCCGGCGTCACCGCTTGCGCGGTTTTGCCCGATGGTTTGCGCATGGTCTCGACGGCCAAAGACAAGACGCTGCGAGTTTGGGATCTGCAAAGCGGGGAAACGCTTGCCACGTTTTCGGGACACTCGGCCTGGGTGAATACTTGCGCGGCACTGCCCGACGGACGATCCGTAGTTTCAGGTTCGGATGACTATACGCTGCGCATTTGGGATTTGGCGGCAGCGCACGATTTGCACGACTTGCACGGGCATACTGCCGCGGTCAGCGCCTGCGTGCTTTTGTCCGGACAAGAGCAGCTTTTGACTTGCGCCGCCGATCGCACGCTGAAGCTTTGGGATTTGCGCTCGGGCGCGGCGCTTTTGACGTTTCACGGACACAGCGACATCATCACAAGTTGCGCGGTGTTGCCAGATGGGCGACGGGCGATCTCGGGCTCGTGGGATCGCACTTTGCGCGTTTGGGATTTGAAGACCGGCACCACGGTGACAAGCCTTGTTGGCCATGAATGGTTTGTCACCAGTTGCGCGGTATTTCCCGATGGCCGGCGGGCAATTTCGGGGTCTTGGGATCGCACGCTGCGCATCTGGGATTTGGCGACGGGCAGCGAATTGCAAGTACTTAGCGGCCATACCGGACAGATTTCTTGTGTGGCCGTGCTACCCGACGGAGACTGCGTGATCTCGGGAGCGCGCGACAATACCTTGCGAATTTGGAACCTAAAAAAGGCCCATGAAGTACAAGTGCTGCGCGGGCACATCGATTTTGTAACCGTTTGCGTGGCTTTGCCAAATGGCGACACCGTCGTTTCGGGCTCCGAAGACCGAACACTGAAAGTGTGGGACGTGCATACCGGCGAGGAACGCGCCACTTTGCACGGCCACGCCGCCGGAGTGACCAGTTGCGCCGTGACCAGCGATGGGCGGCGGCTGGTCTCGACGGCTAACGATCACACGATTCGCATTTGGGACCTGGGCAGCGGACGCTGTTTAGATACCATCTACGGTACGGCGCCCTTTGAAAGCGTGGCGACGCTCGGCGATCGAATTTGCGCCGGCGATCGACTGGGCCACGTCTGGACGCTGATGCTAAACCGCGGAGGACCCTAAGAATGCCGAACCCAGCCTACTGCGCGTCCCGCTCACGATGTCGTCCGTCCTCACGGCCCCTAGGCCGCTCCGGGCGGGCGACATCGCGTTCGGGCCTGCTCGCTACGGCTGTGTTTGGCATTCTAAGAATGACGTGGTGCAAGTGGGGCCTTTGCGGGCTTTTTCTGATGCTGCCAAGTTGCGTCACCGAGGAAATCAAGCGGCAGCCGGTGCCGATGACAGGCAGCTTGCGTAGCGACGACTGCAAAGTGGGAATAGATGCCTACCGAGCGCTTTTGCAGCTACCGCCGAACGCCGGTGTCGTAGTGACCGACAGGCCGCCGCCACCTGTGGATCCGCTGCAGCAAGAGCTGGGCGTGGCGGAGTTTGCCAATCATTGCCAGACGCAGCTTGTCGGCAAGGCCCGCCGCGCTTTGGTTCGTTGCTGGACGGATTCGGCGGACGCCAATAGCTTTCGCAGTTGCAACGACCGTTTTTAAGTGAATTTGCTACAAACGCTCGTCGGAGGTATCCGCTGTTTGCAGCCAGCGGCTGGCTTCGCGATCGATGCTGCGCTTCGCCAGCGATGAAAGCGGAAGCAAGGGCAACGGTACATCCATCTCGATCAGGAAATGATCGGGATGTATCGAAATGGCGGCGCAAAGATCAAAGCCGCGGCTGCGCAAGCAAAGCTCGGCCTGCTCGGCATTGCGCCAGCTTAGCGTGGGCGCGTAGGCGGTATAGCGTTTTTGATAATGGGCAAAAGCCCGTTCCGCAAGCCGCCGTGCCTTTTCAGGCACAAGCGAATGCCGGATGATGTGGCGAACCATTACTTCGCTGGGGCCAAACTGCTTGGCTGTGGCGCTGCTTTGATACCCGATTTGGTGGCGCGCAAGGCTTGCTGCACCATCTGACGAGCGCGCAGCGGATCCTGCGCTGGATCGATGCCGGCGCCCGCGGGCTGCCGCATCAGATCCGCCAAATATTGCAAACGGATCTGGGCGACATCCGGGCACTGCTCGGGGCGGGCTTGACATGCCAAAAGTCCCTGCTCGGCCTGGGCCAGCGCTTCTTTGGGCAAAAGCAGAGTGGCGTAGGCATAGGCTGCCACTTGATGAACCTGGTAGTTGCTGCGTCCCGAAAACGGCTGCAAAACCGCCAGCGCAAAGCCCGGTTGATCGACGCGCAAATAGGCGCGCGCCAGTTCTACAGCCACGCCCGGTTCAGACGGGGCGCGAAAATGCGCATCTTCCAGCACCGACAAGCGATCGATGTCGGTCTTGTCGCCCGAAACGGCCGAGGAAAGCTCAATTCCGGGCTGCGGCAAAAGCACCAAAATCGCCACGATGAGCAGGGCAAATAGATCCAGAAACTTCGTCACGAAAACCTCTTAGTCGCCCACTTTAGCGTGAGGTGGTCGCGATGAGCAAGCACAGCTCAGGCTTGAGCGCGCGCGCGGGTGCCAAGCGGGGCGCGGCGGCGCGCTCGGTAGATGTAATCTAGGCCGCTGCTGCTTGGCAGATCGATGGGAACGGCAATCTCGGCGAGGTTTTGAAAACGGCTTTGCATGCGGGCCAATAGCTCGGGTTCGCGTCGCGCCGACCACAGGGCAAGGACGCCGCCGGGACGCAACGCCATCTCGATGTCGGAAAGGCCATCGTCTGTATAAAGCGCGCTGTTTTCCTGGCGATAAAGGGCACTTGGACCATCGTCCAGATCGAGCAGCGCGGCGAGAAATCCTTCGCCTTCGAGCTGCAGCCCGGGCACTGCGCCGTAGCGCATCGCGCGCAGAAATTCGCCCAATTCCTGGTTGTGGACGTGCACGCGTGAGTCGGCAAGCGGCGGCTCTTTGTGCAAAACCGACAGATGGCTGCGATTCCAATCGATAATCGGCAAAGAGTACTCGACGACATCGACGCGCACGACGCGTGGGCTTTCCAAAAGCGCCGCCAAAAGATGGCCCATGCCGAGCCCCGCCAAAAGCACGGTAATGTCATTGCGGTCGCGCAGCGGTCCTAGGCCAATGTTGACTAGCTCGCGTTCGCTGCGCCGCGCCGCGCTGGCCAAAAGCACTTGCTCGTCTTTTCCGGAGCTGTCCTCCGTGACGACTTCAAAGCCGCCGTGAACGCGCCGCAGCGTCAGAAACTTGCCGCCCGGACCTTGCGCTTGCTCCAGAATCTCGACTTTTGCACCCATGCTTGCTGCTCCTTCTGCTCCGCTCGGTGCCGTGCATGTGGTATGTAAGGACGCTTAGCTCAGGGAAGAAGGCAAAAGTTGATACTAACACAGAGAATTCGTTTTCGGGCTTGCCCGGGGGGGCGCTAACATGGCCACTCGCCCCGATGTTCGAAATATCGCCATCGTCGCGCACGTTGACCACGGAAAGACCACGCTGGTGGACGCCATCCTCCAGCAGGCTGGGGCCTTTCGGCGCGGCGAGATTGTCCGCGAGTGCGCCCTGGACTCTAACGAGCTAGAGCGCGAACGCGGCATCACCATCCTTTCTAAATGCACCGCCGTTACTTATAAAGGCACGCGCATTAACATCGTCGATACTCCCGGCCACGCTGACTTTGGCGGCGAAGTCGAGCGGGTGTTGCGCATGGTCGACTCGGTGCTTTTGCTGGTCGATGCCTTTGAAGGACCGCTGCCGCAGACGCGCTTTGTCACGAGAAAAGCCCTGGCGCTGGGGCTGCGGCCGGTTTTGGTGGTCAACAAGATCGACCGCGCTGGCTGCGATCCGCATGGCACCGTCAATGCCGTTTTCGATCTGTTCGTGGCGCTTGGCGCCAATGATACGCAGCTCGATTTTCCGGTCATTTTTGCATCGGGGCGCAATGGCTATGCGGTCAAAGATCCAAGCGATGCACCCACCGATTTGACGCCGCTGCTTGATTTGATCGTTGAAAAAGTGCCGCCGCCCGAAGCCGATCAGGGGCCCCTGTGTCTGCAAGTGGCGACTTTGGACTACGACGACTATCTGGGCTATGTGGCCATCGGGCGGATTTTGGCCGGGCGCATCGCCATGGGCGAACGCTTGCTTTTGGCGCACAAAAACGACACCCGCGAAGAATTTCGCGTCGCCAAGCTTTTGGCCTATCAGGGGCTGCGGCGCTTCGAAGTTCTGGATGCCAGCGCCGGCGACATCATCGCGGTAACCGGCATGTCCGAGCTCAATGTCGGAGAGACCATCACTTCGATCGCCGAGCCGCGCATCCTGCCGCCGATGAGCGTCGATGAACCGACGATCAGCATGCAGTTTATCGCCAACAACGGGCCCTTTGCCGGCACCGAGGGAAAATATGTAACCAGCCGCAACCTGCGCGAACGGCTGTACAAAGAGGTAAAGTCCAACGTCGCACTGCGCATCGAGGACACCGATTCTCCCGACACCTTTAAAGTATCGGGCCGCGGCGAGCTGCACCTGTCGGTACTCATCGAAACCATGCGTCGCGAGGGCTTTGAGCTATGTGTCTCGCAGCCGCAGGTCATCTTTCAAGACGGCCCGGATGGCCGCAAAGAACCCTACGAGGATCTGCTTATCGACGTGGATGATGCCTATGTAGGCGTGGTCATCGAAAAACTCGGCCGCCGCGCCGGTCGGCTGCGCGAAATGGGTCCGGCGGGGCCCGGGCGCACCCGCATGGAGCAGGTGATTCCGTCGCGTGGCCTCATTGGTTACCGCAGCGAGTTTCTGACGGATACGCGCGGCACGGGCATCCTGAATCACAGCTTTCGCGAATACGGGCCTTTTGCTGGCGCGCTCAAAGGCCGGCAAAACGGCGTCCTTTTGGTGCAAGACCCCGGCGAGACCAACACCTACGCGCTATTTTACCTGCAAGAGCGCGGCATCCTGTTTAGCGGCCCCGGCGAACGCGTTTACAGCGGCCAGATCGTCGGCATGCATTCGCGCGACAACGACCTTATCGTCAATCCTTCGAAGGCCAAAAAGCTGACCAACATTCGCACCACAGCCGCTGACGAAAAGCTGTTTTTGACGCCGGCGCGGATTTTGACCCTGGAAGCAGCGCTGGAGTTTATAAACGACGACGAGCTTGTCGAAGTCACCCCCAAGGCGATTCGTCTGCGCAAACGAATTTTGGACCACAACGCGCGCAAGCGGGCCGAAAAAGTGACCTCGGCCGTGCTGGAAGATTGATGGCGCTGTCGAATGCGTGACACGTACAAAGAAGCCGAACGCGATTGGGACAAGCGGGATCGCGGCGAAAAAGAACGAATCGATCCGCCGCGTCGCCGCGTGTCCTTGTCAGCTCCCAGTCTCGGCTTTCAGCGCGAGGGTGACCCCGATGCCGCGGAGCTTTTGCGCCGCGCCTTGGCAGTGCCGCCTTTGCCCGAAACCGTAGAGCTTGCCGATAGGCCCGAGTTCGAAGCGACGCTGTGCACCCATCTTTTTCACAGTTTCGCTGGACGCACCCATCCACTGCTCGTGCGCCATCTGCTTTCCGCCGCGGCGGCTGCGCCCGGCGCGACCGTGTTTGATCCCTTTGTCGGTAGCGGCACGGTCCTTGTCGAAGCGACGCTCGGTGGTTTGCGTGGCGTCGGCTGTGACGTCAATCCGCTGGCCGTGCGCTTGGCGCGGTTTAAAGCCACGCCTTTGCCGCCGCCCATGCAAAAGGCCCTGCTTAGCCAAGCTGCTGTCGTGGCCGAAGCCTCGATGGAGCGGGTCGAGACCCGTCAGCGCCCTTCTCGAGTCTGGGATAAGTCGGAATATTATCCCCCGCACGTATATCTGGAACTGTGCGGACTGCGCGAAGAACTGGCGATGCTGGTCAAGGCGGATCCGCCGCTTGGCGAAGCGCTGCTTTTGATTTTTTCGTCGCTTCTTATCAAAGCATCGCGCCAGCGGGCCGAAACCAATACCGCTCAGGTACAGCGTCACATCGGTCGCGGTCAAGTGACGCGGTGGTTTTTGGCCAAGGCGCAAGAGGTTGCGCGTCTGCACGCCGCCCAGTTTGCACGCGTCGCGGCCCTCGGTGTGCCGGTCCCGGCGCCAATCTGCCTGGATGGCGACGCGCGCACGCTGCTAAAATCGCCGGAACAGCCGCTTTTTTCCAGCAGCGTCGACATCGTGATTACCTCGCCGCCGTATTTGGGCACCTACGACTATGCCAATAACCATGCGCGGCGCTTTGCCTGGCTGGATATCGATCCGCGTCCGGTTGTCCGCGGCGAAATGGGCGCCCGCCGCCATGGCGAGCGTCTGCCGCTGCAAAAGCTTTTGGAGCAGCACGAGCGCGACACCAAAGCTTGGCTGTACGCGGTCGTCAAGCTGCTAAAGCCGAGCGGTCGGCTGTATGTACTTGTCGGCGATTCCGTAGTAGGTGGACAGCCGGTGCGCGGCGATTTGCCAATTCGCAACGCCGCCGAGGCCCTGGGCCTGCGCTTTGTCGCGCGCTGCGCCGCCCAAAGACCCCAGTTTTACGCCGCCGCGCAGCAAGCTCCAAGACAAGAACATCTCCTGGAATTTCACCGCCATAAGATTCATTAGCGGACGGTTAGCGGGAACGATTCAAAAGGACGATCGCTTCGCCTGCGGATGGGCTTAAAACCACCATGTCCAGACGGCCATCGCCATCGATATCGGCGACATCAAGCGCTGCCGGCGCAAAACTTAGCGGAATCGAAGCGGCAGCGGCGAGGCTGCCATCGCCGAGTCCGGGAAGGACCGAGATGCTGTGGTTGCTGCCGTTTGAGACGATAAGATCCAGATTTCCGTCGCCGTTGATATCGCGAGCGATCGCGGCGGCGGATGCGGCGCCGTTTGGATAGCTGCGCGCCGTCGCAAAGGTCGCTGCGGTCTGGCCCAAAAGGACGCTGACCCCGGCCGTGCTTTGGCTGACCGTGCTGATGTCCAGCTTGCCATCTTGGTTCAAATCAACAAGGCTGATGCCATTTGGACTGTCTCCGACAGAAAAACTTTGCCCCGGCAGAAACTTTCCACCGCCGCTGTTGAGCAGCACGAACGCGACATTGGCTTGGTAGCCGGTCAGCGCCAGATCGGGAATTTCATCGCCATCTACATCACCAATCGCGATGCCAAAGGGTTGCGTTGGACCGGCAATGTTGTTCGCCGCACCAAAGGCGCCGCCGCCTTGATTGAGCAGAACGCTGACGTTGTTGCTGGTTTTGTTGGCCACGGCCACATCCAGCTTGCCGTCGGCATTCAGATCGCCCAGGGAAAGGGCAATGGGACCTTGGCCGACTGCGGCGGTGGTGTAGTTTGTAAACGGAGTGGTTCCGCCGTGGTTTAAAAGCGTCAGAACTTGATTGTCGACATCGCTTGTTGCGATGAGGTCGGGCAGTCCGTCGCCATCAATGTCGGCAGAATCAAGGGCGCTCAGTTTGGACGAAACCAGCACTTTGCTTTCGCTCGCAAAGCCGCCCCCTGCGAGTCCTAAAAACAGGCTGAAGCTTTTTTCGCCGCTATTGGCAGTAACTACATCGATGCGTTTGTCGCTATTAAAGTCTCTTAAAACCACCGATTTCGGTCCAATTCCGGTTGCCAATGAGGGCTGCATCGAAAAACTGAGGGCGCCATAGTAATACGAAAAAATATCGGATCGGCTGGCGCTGCGTCCATCGGTAACACTGACGGTAACGGCTGCCTTGCCGACTTTGCCGGTGCTGGCTGGAAGGGTCGCCGAAATCTGGTGATCAGAGATCACGCGAATCTCGGAAGCCAGGACGTCGTTGACGCTGACCACGGCATCGCGGGGAAAGTTTTTGCCGGTAATGGTTACGGTCACGCCGCCGGTACTGGGGCCAGCTGCCGGCTGCACAGATTGAATGTCGATTTGTGGACCGAGGTTGTCGTCTCCGGTCGACGCGCAACTCCCAGCCAGAAGACACGCCATAATGCTCTTCAAATCCCAAACGGCCATGTTTCCTCCAAATGGCCTCCTCTGAGCAGGTGGACGGCCACACTGCTGCGCATTTCACTCGCGGGAGGCGGTCTGCCGGTGCAACAGCGTGCGGTTAAACGCCGCGTGATCTGCCGCCACTTGGTTAGCATAGCTTAAAGCCACCTCGCGTACCCGTGCGCGAAACAATTCCTGCCTTTCTCCGATTCGGTGCAGCAGCTCTTCATCAAAGTTCTGCGGCAGCAGCGTGGCGTTGGCATCGCGATCGGCACGCGCGTGGGCGGTGGCAAGGACGGCTCCCCACACCTCCGCCAGCTTGTTTACACGCGACGGTGTGGACAGTTCGCGTATGTCCAGCGTCCCACGCGCCGGGGTCCGTTCGCGCACACTAAAAGGAATTCCCGACAAGGTGACCGTTCCCAGCAATTCATCTGTGCGATAGCCGAGCGCCCGCGCCGCCATCACCGTGCGCAGCGCATGATTGCCATTACACGCCGCAAGTAGCTGATTGCGTACGGTCAATTCGACATAGGGCCAAGGGTAGGGCTCGGTTTGCGTCTTCATGTCCAAGATGCGATCGTCGTCTTCGCTGCCCGTCGGGCCTTCGATGAGCACGTAGTAGCGCGCCACTCCCAGCGAGCCCATGCCGCCGCGCAAGCGCAGCGCCACGCTTTTGACGCGAAAGTACTCAGGATTGTTGCGCAAATGCGTGGGCAAGGTCGCGATGTAGCTTGGCAAAGCGCTGACGATGGACGCCACCACACTCGGCGGCACCGGCAAAATATCCGGATGATAGAAGTCAAAAATTCGCCGGCCGTTGCCTTTTGCGGTCAGCTTTTCAAGCATGCGCAGGCGGCTTGTGTTCTGCTCGGTTTCCGCCAGAAAATCACTTAGGGGATTCGGCGTATTGTTGGCGGTAAAAACCCGCGTTTTCTCGGTATTGTTATAACGATAGATGCTCATCATCGTCAGATAACTGCCGCTTAAGGCGTTTAGCAGGCTTTCCTCATCATGCGGGCTAAAGCCGTGATTTTCGCGCAGCAGCAGAACCAGGCTGATCGCCAAGCGCCACAGGTCGAGCTGATAGTCGCCAATCACCGAGTCGTCAAAATCGTCGAGATCGTAAACCACCTGCCCCATGCTGTTGGAAATGGCGCCGATGTTTTCGACGTGACAATCGCCGTGCAGCCAGGTGCGAGTTTCTTTGACGCCGCCAAAGGTATTCAAAAGCGGCGAGTTTGCGTGATCGGCCCAGAATAGATAATTCGTCGCGCGATAAAAATTGGTAATGGAATCTCCCATCAGCGCGTACTTGTCAGCGCGCCGCGCCGCACTCATCGCAGCGTTGTGTTCGGAGATCTGATCAATGACCCAAGCGCTGCGAGTTTTGGCGGCAAGTGGTTGAACCGGCGCTGTAGGAAAACAGATACTTATAAGGACAAGTAGCACGATGGCCTCTATCCGGTAATTTCGGCGAGACCAGGTTTGGAAGCGCATCGACCAAGAGTTAAGTGCGAAATACTTCGCCATTTCTAGAAAGCAGAAGTGGCCAATCTGTACGATGGTACCGCGAGGCAACCACAAGTGGGCAGCTTCGATCGCGCTTGGCGCCGCCGGACTTTATAACGCTGCAGAATTCTTAGGCTTCGAAAGTTCTAGGCTGCGGCGTGAATCGCGGGAAAACTGTTCTTTCTTGCTTTTTGGCGGATAAACGCCACTTTTCGCCAATGCCGGTGGATCCGCGCGCCGCTCGCTACGGTTTATAAGACCGCTGTAGTATGGTAGCCGCTATGCCTGATTGTGCTGAAGATTCGCCGACTTCCTTGATTCGTCGACGGTCACCGTCGCTAACCACTCGACAGCGGACGCACCTGCGGGGCCTCGGACACCACCTCGATCCGGTGGTTCTCATTGGCAAAGAAGGACTGAGCCAGGGGTTGCTTGCCAATGTCGATGAGCAGCTCGATCTGCACGAACTTTTGAAGCTGCGGATCAGCGAAAACGCCCCTGGAGATCGCCACGAGATGGCCGAGACGCTGGCTGCTCACTGCGGAGCCGCGCTGGTACAAGTGCTCGGCCGCCGGTTTTTGCTGTATAGGCGGCGACCGGACAGCGATCCGCGTCCTCACGTCACCCTGGGCGATTAAGAGCGCCAAAAAGCGCTTTACTTACGCCCGAGCAGCCGAAAAAAGCTACGCCGCGTCGGCGCGTCGGTGGCGGACGAAGCGACGCGTATATCGTCCACCACATAGTAGCAACGCGGGTCGATGGCCCGCGCCGCTTCGAGCATGCGCGGCACATCGCGACGTCCTGTCTCGGTATACAGCATGCTGACCGGCCCATCGCGGCCGCGGCCTTCAAACAGCGTGACGCGAAAACCCAAGCACCGCAGCCTTTCCGAAACGGCTTCGCCGTGCCGAGAAAACACCCGCACCACCTGATGCCCCATGGCGGCCCAGCGTTCGATAGTGAGCCCAACATAGTTGCCGCAGGCAAAGCCAGCGGCGTAGGCCACAGCGAAGATGGGGTGATGCAGACTGGACAGAACTTTAGATGCCGCCAGGACCCAGATCAGAATTTCAAAAAACCCAAGCCCCGCCGCCAGCATGCGACGTCCCTGCATGACCATGATCACCCGTAACGTACCCAGCGACACATCGCAGATGCGGGCTGTAAAAATGAGCAGACACAAAAGCAGCGCTTGGTGATCCATGCAGAGGGCGAAGTACGCATTTTATCGAAAACTGCAACTTGTCGCACTTTCGGCGAAACCATCACGATTACTTAGAAAATAAATTGGGATTGATCCATACATGAAAGTCGGGTGAAATTTGCAAATTCAATGGAAATTACAAAATCTAGTCAGCGAGATCTGCAGGCCTTGGCTGGGTTAAGTGAGCAGGCACTGGTGCCTATCACCGTCAGCCCCAAAACCATGCGAGCGCTGGAGCTGCGCGCCTATGACGGAGTGTCGCTTGTTTACCTGAGCAATAAACCGGTGCCCAAACCCGGCCCCGGCGAGGTTCTGGTTCGGGTTTATTCGACGCCAATTAGTACTGCCGATCTTTTGTTTCTGCACGGTCGCTATGGCCAACCTCGGCCGCTGCCGGTGATTCCGGGCCTGGAATGCAGCGGCCTTGTGGTCAAAAACGGCGGCGGGCTCTTGGGACGGGCGCTGCTAGGACGGCGGGTTGCCTGCCTGGCCAAAGCGGATGGAGATGGCACCTGGGCGGAATACGTCTGTGTTCCGGCCCGACAATGTGTACCACTGCGCAGCTCCACTGGTTTTGAACAGGGCGCGGGCTTGCTAAGCACCGGCGTGACCGCTTGGGCGCTTTTGGAACGGGCGCGGGCGCATGGGGCGCGCGCCTTGGCGCACACCGCCGGAGATTCGCCCCTAGGCCGGATGCTGGCGCAGTTGGCGCTGCGCCGCAAGCTGCCGATGCTACACATCATTGAACGTGCCGAGCAGGGCGAAGCGCTTTCCGGGCTCGGCGCGACCCAGATCGTCAACAGCGGTTCAACGCTATATCCGCATCAGTTGGCCACGGCACTGGAATCGCTCAATATCAGCGTCATCATCGAAGCGTGCGCCGGCCCGCGCACCGATCTATTGCTGCGGGCGCTGCCAACTGGGGGCAGTGTTCTTATCTGCGGCAGCGAACCCGAGTCCGACTGCGCCATCGATCCAAGCGAGCTTGTCTTTGGACGAAAAACGATGGAGGGCTTTCTCTTGTCGGACTGGATGGCCCGCGCCGGCTTTGCGCGCTCGGCGCAAGCGGCCCTGGCGACGCAGCGGTTGCTTGAAAAAGAACCGCCGGGCGAGCCGCGCGCGCGTTTGCCCATGGACAGCTACCACAAAGCCCTCGATCTGATGCTGCGCGGTCGCATCAGCGACGGTCAGGTCCTTTTCTCAGTCATTCGCAGCAATTAGAATTGAGAAGCGTTCCTAAATGCCTGAGGCTTCATCATCTTCTTCGCTGCCTTCGCTTTGGCGACGGCGCCGGCAGTCCTGAGCGGGTACCACAATATCGATGCTGTTGCGTTCGCCGCGGCGGGCTGCCGAAATTTCCCAGCCGTGGGCCCGCACCAGGCGCTGGGCGACGATCTGCCGAAAGCCAATGGCGCGTTTTTCAGCAGACGCTACGAGCGGCAGCAATTTTTCGTACAAAATCAGCGCATCCGCGCCCCCGTCCCAAATGCTGATGCGCAGGCGTTGATCGGCCTCGATGCCGGCGGTCACGCCGACCCGGCAGGGCGCCGGACAAGCATCCAGCGCATTGGTCAGCAAATCTTGCAGAATCTGCACCAGCGCTTCTGAATCACAGTCCACTTCCAAGCTTGGCGATACATCCACTTCCAGAAGCCGGGCGATAAGCCGTGGGCGCAAAAGCTGTCGCGTACGCTCTAAGAGCGGTCGCAACTGCTGCGGCTGGCGGCTTAGCGTTTTAGACAGCGCCAGCGCCTGCATTTGCTCAAGGACAAAAACTCCGCTTGGCGTATCTTTGGTGGCTGGCGCACTTGTCACAGCCCCCTCCGGCGGCAGCAGCGCCGCCAGTTCATCGGCCAAAACGGCCAGCGTAAAATCTAGCTTTTCGCGCGCTTGGGCTTCTTGGGCCCGCAGCAAAATCTCCGACTGCTCGGAGACGCTGGCGCAATAAAGACCAAGCGCCGCCTGATTGGCGATGGTGCGCAAAAGACTTTCGCTTGTCGACGTAAAAATCTGGGCCACAGACTTAGGAGCCACAGCCAAGATGCCAACGATGCGGTCGCGAAAGCGGACGCCTATAAGCAGCCATGACCAAAGGGCTGGTACCGACGAGACCAGCATTGCAGTTTTGGGCGTCAAATAGACGAGTTCGCCGCGCAAAAGCGCCGCTTCATTCTCGGGAGAAAGCGCAAACAGGGCCGCGGTTTTGGCGATGCGCCGCAGCGCCCGCAGGTTGCGATTCTCAAGCGGCGTGGGCGGCGACACAAGCGGTGCTTTCTCGATGGCTGGAGAGGATCCGGTATCGGTTTGCGGAGCTGGAAGCGGCTCGGGAATTTGAAGCTTCTCGTTGGTAATGGCCGCGGCCATGGCCTGGGCCACCTTGGGCAAAAAACGCCCCAGGCCGGCCGAGTCGGTGCCCGGTGTCCATAGCGGCCCCGGCATGGGCAAAAGCCGCACCCGGGCGCAATCGACCACTTGACGCACGGCTTGTTCGACCGCTTCGATGACTGCCGACTGGCTGCTTAGATCGGTAAACCGCAGGCTGAGCTGCTCAACGGTGTCGCGATAATGCACTTCGGTCGGAAATAGTTTGGAATCGATGCCATCGGCGGCGCGCCGTACAAGCGGCATCGACAGCGAGACTACGAGCAACATATAGATCATCGGCAAGGCATCGGTACTTTTGCGCACAGCGATGTAGCCAAGGACGCACACTAGACTTACGACAAACGACAGAGAAGCGGTGAGGAGCGGCCGAATGCCGGGGCGGCGCAATAAGGCGCGGCTGTCCCACATGTCGTAGCGCAAAAGGGCATAGGCCAGGCCGAGGGCCCCAAAGACACTTAAAGGAATGACAAATACATAAAGGTAGGGCGCGGCTCGTTCGGGTCCCCACAAAAGCAGAGTGCCCAGAATGACGTAGATAGGCAGCAGCACGAGGAGCGCCATCAAAAGCTGCACCCGCCGGCGCCCATGCGCCGTCGCACAGCGCAAAGACAAAATGACCGTCAGCAAAATGATCGCCGCGGCGTTGGCCAAATCGCAGACGGCGCGAAAATTGTGCCCCCACAGATATCCGCCGACGAGCATTCCGACAAATAGGACATCGACCAGGCGCAATAGCGACAGAAGCCGCGGCCGCGCCTGCAGGCTGGGCAGCCGTTCCGGAAAGCACAGCCCAAACTCGATCATCGATGCGGGCAGACAGGCCAGGGCGCACAGCGTCACTGGAACCAGTTTGCGAGTGGTATGAAAGTCAAACAGTGTAATCAGCAGGCTCGTGCTGATGAGCACAAGGCGCACAAAGGCGCCGACGGCACGGCTTTGCGGCCGAACGGTATATAAAAGCCCGGCCGCGCACAGCCAGGCCCAGGCGAGCAAAACATATCCGCCCGAAAGCAGCGCCCAGGCGGCAAAACCCAGGGGCTCGGCGTGGACCGTGGTGACGCGCAGCTCGCTGCCCTGCTCGACAAGGAGCTTTATCGGATGGGCGGCCCCTTGCATGCCGCGCGCCGCCAGTTTGTCTACCTCGGCACCGATTCGGCCGGTCAGCGTGTATTCATCTACAGCGACCAAGCGGTCGGGATAGGCCAGGCCCTGCTGGTAGCCATTCCAGCTTGGCCAGCCAAAGTTATCGACCAGGCCAAAAGGATCGACGACGACCCCCAAAGTGGGGCGTTGCCATTGGCCAATCGACAGACCCAGGGCCAAAAGAGTAAGCAGGGCCATGCCGACAAGTGCAAACCACAGCGTCGGAAAAGGATTTTTGGCCCGCAAATAGGGGGAAGATGGCGCCGCCACAGCCGTCAATCCTTCAAGCTATAGACGGCGCATCGTGGCTTGTCGAGCGCTGCCCAAGCCTTATCGCGCTGCTGCAACAAGAGTTTCTCCTAGATTTGGAACTTTTAAAGACTACTACGCGGACAGCGCGCGGTCACTGCTGGCTCGGTTCAACCGGTCCATCTTTGCCCCAGACCATGCCAATCATGGTCGAGGCTTTGCGATTTTCACGCACCTTGCCGCTGAGCGCCAGCCGGTTGACCTCGGCTTTGATCAAAGCGCGCTGAATTTCTGGATACGTGTCGAGCAGCGCCAAAAAGTCGTCGCCATCAAAGCGCAAAAACTGGCAGGCTTCCATCATCTCGATGGTGGCCGTGCGTTCGATGCCGGCCAGCACCGCCATCTCGCCCACGCATTCTCCCGGGCCTAGCCGCGACAGTTCCTGACCGCCGGCGACGACTCGCACTTTGCCCTTGCGCACTAGATAAAGATAGTCGGGCGGATCGCCCTGGTTGAACAAAACGTGGTTCGCCGGGTAATCGACCTTTTCGGCCAGCCGCGCCACTTCGGCAAGCTGCGAATTGGTCAGGGTCTCAAACAGCGACACATCCTTGAGGAACAAGATGATATCGAGAGAAGCAGAGGCGGACATCGTCGATTAATCCTTATTTTCGGCCTTGGATTCGACTTTGGATTCGGACTTGCTGTCGGGCTTGGGGGGTTTGCTGGAACCCGGCAGCCGAATTCGCGGGTTGTTGGCGCTGGAAGCCGCCGCCGACATGGCATCTTGCGACGGTCCGTCTTTGCCCCAAACCATGCCGACGATGGTTGAGACACGCTTGTTTTCTTTGCTGCGTCCGGTGGCCGCCAAGCGATGCACCAGCGACTTTAAAAGCGCCCGTCCAACTTCGGGATAGGCGTCGAGCAGGCCCAAAAAATCGCGCTCGCTAAAGCGCAGAAGCTGGCACGACTCCAAGGTCTCGACGCCGCCGGTGCGGCGGGTGCTGGCCAAAACCGCCATCTCGCCCACGCATTCTCCGGCGCCTAGCCGCGCCACTTCTTGGTTGTTGACGAGCACGCGCAGCTTGCCTTTGCGCACAAGATAAAGGTAGTCGGGCGGATCGCCTTGATTGAACAGCAGCGTTCCGGCGGGCAGGTCGACTTTTTCGGCCAGGCGCGCGATTTCGACAAGCTGGCGATTGGTCAGCGCCTCAAACAGCGGCACTTCCTTCAGATAGCGCACCAGATCTTTGTGCAGATCGATAGGATCCTCGATGGGCGGCATGGTCGAGCCGACGGGTGGACAGTCCGGATCATGTTTGATCGCCGCCAAAACCCAGGGATCCAGCGTCATTTTCAGCCATTCGACGGCGGTTTGCGCGGTCTGGCCGGAATTGATGCTCATCGGCGGCAAAAACAAATCCGGCGACCAGCCGGCGCTGTCATCGAGCAGTTTGAGACTGCCGGAGGCAATCGGGCCGGGCTTAAACAGCGTGCGCAAAAGCTCGCGCGCTTGATCGCGATGCGGCGAGTTGCGCGAACGCAGCGTCTTAAAAATGTGCATCATGGTGTCTTTAGACGCGAGCAGTCCCAGCACCAGCGCCACCCGTTGCTGCGCCGAATCGATCTGCGCTTGCAGCTCGCGCCACAAAAGCCCGCCGGGCCGCAGCCGATCCTTAAGCAGATCGCGAGCGCGCAGCATATTGAGTCCCCAGCGCAGCTCGTCCATCAGAAACTCATGCAAGGGGGCTTCCGCCGCCGCTTTTTGATCGGCGCTGCGGTGCAGCTTGGTCAGCGACTTTAGGGCTTCTAGCTGGGCGGCGCGATCCGGACTTTTTAAATGCTCAATCAACGTGGCGATGCCATCGTTTGAGGCGAGCAGGCCAAGAGCGCGCAAAAGGTGCAGTCGCACCGGCCGCGGCGTCTCGGCGGCGCTGAGCCGGCTTAACACCTGCGGCATGATGCTGACTCCGTAGGTGCTTAGAGAGCGCACGGCGATGTGGGCGATGGCCGGCTCAGACAGCGCCGCCCACAGCGGCTGCATGGCGCTTTCGTCATCAAACGCGGCCAGCGCGGTCAGCGCCTCGCGCCGCACGGTGGGGTCGGTCTCTTCCACGCGGGTTAAGACCACGGGCAGAAACTCCTTGACCTTGTGATCGTGTACCAGGCGCAGCGCAGCGCAAACTTCGTCGGGATCGCGCGAATGCAGCATCACCCCAAGCGCGCGATGGGCCTCGGCCTGATGGGCGGGATCGGGGGCTCCGTATAGTGCCTTGATCGCTGCCGAGCGCAGGGCCGGGTTTTGCGAAGACATCCAGCGCGCGGTTTCCTCGCCGATAAGTGCGGCGCCGCGTGGACCGGCAGCTTCTAATAAGGCCACGCGCTCGCGGTCGGAAATGGCGCGCTCGGCCCAGCGCTGTTTTAGATGGGTCTCAAGCGAGGCCGAAGGCTCCTCGGCCAGCCAGCGCAAGGCGGCGATGCGCACCGGCTCAAAAGGATGGCGCACCCGAGCTTGCATGGCTTTTTGCACCATGTTCGAGCGATGCGGCCGCAAAAGCTCCAGCGCCAGTTCGCGCGAGCGCGGACTGCCGACGTCGATGGCCTCCAAAAGCACGCGCAAGCGCGGACCGTCGATCATCGGAATGACGTCCTCGTTGGCGTCGCCGGCGCCGATGAAGTCGACGCTGCCTTCTTCTAGCGTCTCTTGCAGGGTTCGGGCGTATAGCGAGCCCCAGCGCATCGACAGCACCGTCACCCCCAGCGATAGCACCAGGGCCAATCCGGTAATCCACTCGTGCTCGAGGGTGGCGGCAAAGCCCCACAAAAGCAGCGCGCCGAACGCTTTGATAAGCGGCGCCAAAATGCCCCACAGCACCAGCAAAAGCGATGGACGGATCGATGGCGATAGCGCCGCTACCAAACAAGATTCCGCGGGCCTATGCAGATTGGGCCGCAGCATCTTGTCTAAAAGCAGCGCCGCCATGATGATCCACACCGAAACCGCGGGCGCCATGTGGGCGTAGGCTGTGGCGTAGAAGTAACCGCTTAAGCAAACCCACAGCGCTGCCGGCAAAATTGCCAGGGCCAGCCCGACGCCGAAATGCTCGAGAACCGGCGTGGTGACCAGGCCCTGGGTGGCGATGCCGCCGACGTTTGACAGGGCCAAAAGTACGCACATCACCAGCGTGATCTGTTGCGAGGGCCAATCCGTCGCCTGCAACGCGACGCGAGATTCATACTGCAAAAGCAGTCCGGTCCAGGTGATGCCGGCCGAACCGATGGTCATCCAGCGCACAAGCGGAATGCTGAAAAGCTGCTGAAAATGATTTTGCTGGTTATTGCTTTGTCGCCTTTTGGCGGGGGCCCGCGACGCATAGTCGCTGCGCACGAGCCAGCCGGCGATAAGCCATGACAGCCCCGAGGTCCACATGAGCGCCTGTGGCGGTACATGTAAGTTGCGCAGCAAGATGGGAACGATGGTTCCGGCCAAAAGCCCGCCAAAGCCCGCCCAAGTGCCTAGGCGGGGCAAAAGCCAGCGAATCTGCGCCGCTTCCAAGGGCGCCTGAAAATAGGTCCAAGTGGCCGCCACGCCCAAGGTGGTCGCCACTTCGGTAAACAAAAACAAAGCGATCGTGGACGATGCCGTCGGTACGATGTTCCACGCCGCCGTAACCAGGGTGATCATCCCCAGGGCCAAAAGGATGATGCGCAGTGCCCCCGCTGCCGGCCGCTTGCGCAAAAGCAGATTCAGCCCAAGCGTCGTAGCGGCGGTCAGCAGGCTGCCGACCAGCATGGCGGGCGGAATGTCGGGCTTTTTGTGATAGGTCAAAAACAGCGCGTCTTGATACGAGCTGGAAAGAACGACATTGAAGATGACTACGGCAGCCAGCCAGCGCAGGCGACGTTCAGCGTCTTGAAGCCCGACGGCGGGCGGCTGATCCATGCTCATGCGCTTGTTAAGGGCAGAGAAAGCCGATGCCCGCGTTGCGTTAGCATCAACGGTAAAAGGGGCCGACTTCTCGGGAGAGATATCCGCCGTGAGGTCGGGGTGCCGGAAGTGCTACGGGTCTCCCACATCGGGAGTCTAACTGCCCGAAGAAACGTGATCATCCGATACCAAAGCGATTGTACCGTTCATGGGGAATAAAAGAAAGCCCAGCGAGATCTGCTAAGAAGAGGCGACATGACCCTGCTTTCTTGTTTGCTCCATCGTTTGCTTGGGCGGCCGCGCGCGCTTTTTGCCGGCATGCTGTTTTTGACGGTGCTGCTTTTGCCGCTTTTGCGCCGGCTCGATTTGCAGGGGGATCTTGTGGATTTGCTCCCGCGCTCGTCGCCGGCGGCGCAGACCTTTGCGACATTTAATCGGAGCCTCGGCGCTGGGCAGGAACTTATAGTGCTCTTGACGGGCAGCGATGCGCAAAAGCTCGTCGATTTTGCCGAAGCCTATGCCGCCGCGCTGCAAAAACTTCCTGATGTTCAGCAGGTTACATATCGCATTGGCGCCGGCTCTTTGACGTACTTGCGCGATCATCTGCTTTTGCTGCTTTCCGAAAGCGACCTCGACGAGCTGGCCAAGCGGCTAGAGCCCGAGGCGCTGCGCACCCGCGCCGAGCGTCTGCGCGCGCTGTTTTTGGCCCCGGGCGGCAGCGCCCTGGCTCCGCTTTATACCGCCGATCCTCTGGAGCTTGTGCCCCTGCTTGGCCAAAGGCTGTCGGCGGCAAACGGACTGCCCGTGGATACACACAGTGGTTATTTTCGCACTGCAGACGGTTCGGCGCTGCTTCTTAAAGTAAGACCGAGCTTCGAACCGCTAAAATGGCAGCGCGCCGAGCGGCTTTTGGCCGACGCCAGCCGTTTGGCGGTCGAACTGGGTGGAGAGCTTGCGACGCGCCCCGATGTATCGCTTGGCGCGCGGTTTTTGCGGCGGCTCGGGCCGCTTGGCCGAGACTTGCAGACGACCTCGTTTCAAGACGGACCGCGTCCCAAGGTGGCGTTTACCGGCAGTTATGCTTTTCCGCCGCATTATCGGCGCTGGCTGGAACAGGACATGACGATTTCGACGGTCCTTTCGGTCGGCGCCGTGTTGCTGCTATTCGGACTGTTTTTTCGCTCGCTGCGTATTCTGCCGGTGGTGTTTTTGCCGCTCGGCCTGGCTGGACTATGGACAGCGCTCGGGGCGGCGTTTTTTTTTCATCGACTAAGTGGCGTGTCGATGGCTTTCGCCAGCATTTTGGTGGCCATCGGCATCGACCTGCCGATTCAGATTTACAACCGCTTGCGCGAAGAGCTTTTGCAATGCGCCGAGGATCTGGCTCCGGCGGCGGTCCGGCAGACGGTGACGCGGACCGTCTGCCTTTTGGCAGGACCGGCGCTTATCGCCACGCTTGGGCCGGCCGCGGTGTTTTTGGCGTGCGGGCTCAGCGACTACAAAGGCTTAAATCAGCTCGGCATTTTGGCGGGTCTAGGGCTTGTTTTGAACTGCTTGGCCATGCTGACGGTGTTTCCCGCGCTTTTGCTGATTTTGCCGGTGCGTTATTGGCATCGGCCGGAAAAAGTTTCTGCGGCGCGGTCCAAATCTAGCTGGCTGGAAGCGCTGGGACGGCGCAGTGCCCGCGCGCCTTGGCGGGTGCTGTTTTTGGCGGGGATTTTGCTTTTGTGCGCGCTGCCTTGGGTCGGACATCTGCAGTTCAGCGAGCGGCTGTTTGCGCTAGAGCCAGGCGATATGCCGCCGGCGCTGGCCCAAGCCGAGATCGCCCGCCGCTTTGGCGAAAAGCAGCGTTTTTTGGTCGCCCTCATCGAGGACAGCGATAAAGAACGGGCGCTTTTGCGCGGCGATGCTTGGCAAGCGGAAGCCGAGCGCCTGCGCCAAGCCGGACTTTTGCGCGGCTATGAAGCGATTTCCACGCTGGTGCCGTCCGAGACCACGCAAGAAGCGCGGCGCGCGCGGCTGCAAAAGCTGCTTTTTGCGCAAGGGGTTCCAGCGGCCGCTCAAAACCTGCAGCAAGCCCTTTTATCTGCGGGGTTTGCTGCCGAGCCCTTTCAGGGATTTTTGCAGCAGTTGCGCACCGATACCAAGCAATTGCCGGCTTTGACCCTGGACGGTCTTTTGCACACCGAATTAGGATTTTTGGTGCGCAGCCATGTGGCCGATAACGAGGCGGGACGCTTTTTGGCGCTGTATCTTTTTGCGCCCGCCGACAAAAATCTGCAAATGACGCTGACGGCGCTGCGCCGTTTTGCATCTGGCCCGACCGGCGGCATGCTGACCGGCTTGCCACTGCTTGAAGAAGAACTGCGCAGCTTGCTGGAAACCGATTTGCTGCGCGTCACCTTGGCCTCGCTATTGGCAGTAACCAGCATCCTTTTGCTATATTACCGGCGCTGGCGGCCGTTTTTGGCGGTATTCATTCCCTTGTCCGGGGCCTGGGTGCTGTTTGCGGCTGCACATGCTTTGCTGCACATTCCGCTAAATCTTTACAATTTGCTGGCGGTGCCGCTGTGCATTGGCTATGGCATCGATGATCACATCTTTTTGGTCCATCGGCACGAAGCGACGCCGCCGGAAAAGCGCGATCCGGCGGCAGTACTACGCACCACCGGACGGGCCATCGTGCTGACCACGCTAGCCACCGGAGCAGGTTTTGCCGGTCTATTGCCGGCGCACTTTGTCGGGCTGCGGCTTTTGGGCTTGTCGGGCGCGCTGGCGGTGCTTTTGTGCTTGTGCGCCGCATATTTGGTGCTGCCGGCCCTTTTGCAGCTACTGTGGCCCCCATCCAAGTCCTAAGGAGTTGCGGCGGGGCTTGGCGATGGAGCGGGAGTTTCGCGCATCGGCTGCCAATCTCCGGCGGGAATGAAGCTGGCCCAGTAAAAAGGATGCTGCGTTTCGGAAGATTCTAGAAGCTTGAGCTGCGCCTGGCGCAGAGCCTCAGAGCGGCCTTTGCCCTGACGCAGGCGCCGATAAAAGCCAATCATCAGATCGCGGGTGGCGTTGTCATCGACTTGCCACAGGCTCATGATTTGGGTTTCGGCCCCGGCCATGACCAAAGCTCGGCGCAGGCCATAGACTCCGTCGCCGCTTTGGATTTGTCCGAGACCGGTTTCGCAGGCCGACAGAACCACAAGCTGAGTGCCTCCCAAGTCTAGCCCGCTGGCTTCAAGTGCAGTCAGCACGCCATCTTCGAGACCGCTTTCGCGCTGATTGGCCCCCGCCAAAATCAGTCCGGAGCGCAGCAGCGGATTTTCCCTTGCGGAATCTTCCTTTGCGGAATCCTCTTTCTCGCTTGGTAGAAAAAAGCCGTGCGTCGCCACATGCAGAACCCGTGGACCGCTTAGGCGCTTCAGCGTGCTTTCGGTGGCTTTTGGACCCGATAGGACCTCGGCATCGCCGAGTAGCTCGGCCACGGTCTTGGCTTCTTCTGAGGTCGCCGGCAATTGCTGCCAATTGGTGCTTAGCTTCAGGGCAGAAGAACGGCGGCCGCGAGAGACGGGACCGCTTTGCGCTTCCTCTTGCTTTTGGCCGCTGAGCGGTTCGCCAAAGGTCGGATTGGCAATGATGACGGTTTTGTCGCGATTTTGGAGCTGCGCGCGCAGCCGAATCAAATCGCGTCCAGAGCTTAAGTACGTAAAGTTATAGCGCTGTATCAGATACTGTCCGTCTTCGCCAACGAGCGCCCCAAATGGCACGAGATTCAAAGCGCCGTCGGGCGATAAAAACAGATGTTTGGCGTCGCCAAAGTACGGGCGCAAAGGCTGCAGGACTTTTTCGTAAAGCGCGCGCCCAAGCGCTTTGACATCCAAACGACTCGCCGAAATCAGGGCTTCGCGCAGTTGCTTGATTTGCTGATCGATATCGCTGGTCGCGCCGAGTTCGTAAAAGTGCAGACTGCCTTTGGCCGTTTGTACATACGCGACATAGCGCCGTTTGTTCGCATCGTCACTGGTCTTTGGCTGGCGCGGATCGTCGGGCTGGTAGGCGAATATCTCGACGAGGGCGCTGTCCGCGGGCAAGGCGGCGCGTACCGCGTCCGCGGTCACCACCTGGCTTTGTAGTTTGATTTCTGGACTTTCGGTAAAAAGTTCCTCTTCCAGGCGGCGAATGGTTTCTTCTAATTCCGCGATCTGCTGCGCGTACTCTGGCGGCGGATCCTGCGGACTGTGCAGCACTAGCTTAGACAACATGGCGCGGGCGGCGGAAAGCTGTTCCAGCTTGGTTTTGCTAGTGGCCGTCAGGCGTTTTTGCAGCGCCGACAGGCTGTCGCTAAAAGCGTCAATGGCGCGTCCTTTGCGCCGCAGCACAGAGGTAAACGCCAGGTTCATGGCCTCGGCATCACTCGGCGCGTGGCGGACGTGCAAATCGACGGCGGTATGTACTTGGCTGGCAACTCCGGCGAGGATGCGGCGCTTGTCCTGCTCGGTGCCGCTCGACAAAAGCAGCTTGAGTATCGGTTCGGTATTTTCGATGGTGGTGTGTAGCGTCGCCAAGGCTTGCGGAATCTGCTCCAGCGCCACCTGCAGGCGCGCTTCGCGCAGCCGCAGAATCGACAGAATGGGATGCGTGAGACCAAGGCGATGGGTAAAGCCGGTACGCGCTTCGCCGGTCATTCGCAGCGCTTCGGCATAGTGGCCAAGGGCATGCTCGACTTCGGCCAGCGGCAGAATCGCGCCAATGGCCAAATCGCGACCGACGGCCTTCAGCTCGACTTGATGGGCATGCTGCAACAGGGGACGGGCCCGCTGCAAATCGCCGCGCTGCAGCAAAAGCATGCCCAGCAATTGTTCTTGGCCACTTGTGGCGCGATGTTCCGGACCAAATTGCTTGCGAAATAGCTCAACATGGCGTTCGAGGATGCTCTGCTGTTTTTCCAGCATGCCGCGTTGCTGGTAGTGCATTTGCAAATAACTCAGGTTCGCGGCAATCATCGCGTTGCCGAAGTTTGGATTGCTTTGCGCATTCTGCTCGGCGTTTTGCAGCGCTGAAAGAAGAATGGCTTCGGACTTTTTATAAAGCGCGGCGACTTCTAAAGAACGGCCCTGCGCCGTGTAAATCTTGGCGAGCTCGTCGTAATGCAGAGCAATCGAGCCGGCTCCCGGACCATTGGAAAGATGGGGATCGCTTTCGATGAGGCGAATGATTCGCTTCATATGCGTTTCCGCCGCCGTATAATTGCCGCGCTGCTGGCAAACATAGGCCAACTGCGACAAAGGACTTAGCAGCATCACGGGATTGCCATTGGGCAGCTTTTCGTAGATGGCAAGGGACCGTTCGATAAGCTGCTGGGCCCTGGGATAGTCCCTTTGTGAGCTAAAGGACGCCGCCTGCACGATTAGCAAATTGGCGTATTGCAGACTCGTCTGACCAAAAGCCTTTTCATAGAATTCAAGCGCGCGACGAAATAGTGGTTCGGACTGCGCAAAATCAGACCGAGTGGAATAAATCATGGCCAGTTGCATCAGGTCGTTGCCAATGAGCTGTTCCGGACTTGAACCATACTTGGTGCTAGCGCCGCCGAAAGGCGCCTTTTCGCGCAGAGCGATGGCGCGCTCTAGGTAGCGCTTCTGCATGGCCGAGTTGCCCATTGCGACGTAGGTGCGGGCGAGCTCTTCATAATAGGACGCTAGATGCAAATCCTCTGCGGCGTAGGTTTTTTCGGCCAAGGCGACGGCGCGCTGCATGCGTTTGAGTGCGCCAAACGCATCCGTAGTCAGAAGCGGAAGCGATTCCTGATACAGCCGATAAGCTTCCTTCAGCGCCGCGGGATCAGACGGCTGCGGCAGCGAAAGCTGCGCCTTTGCTGTCGCCGAAACGGAGACGGAAACAAAAACCAAACAAGCAATGACAAGCCAGTGCATAGGACATCTTACGGACGGAAGGAAATTGATACAAATCCGCGCGCCGCGCAGTCGAAAAAGGAATCAATTAATGGAGTTTAAGTTTTACCGGAGACAGGCGAACATGCAGGGTGGACTTGCCGCGACCAAAGCGCACATCTTTTGTGACGTAGCCGGGGGCGCTTATGGAACAAGACGTTCCCTCGGACACCTGAAGCTGACAGCCGCCGCGGCAGGTGATGCGGCGGCTCTTGCATGCCACTTGAGTGCTGACCGCTGCCGGCTCGATGGTCAGGCGTACAGCCATGGTACTGCGGGGTGAGTTTTTAATCGGGCGGCTCGAAGGTTCCTTCACCAATTCCGATTTGCTCGGCTTGCCATTTGGATCCTCGCCGTCTTCTTCGGGCGGAGGCAGTGGCGTTTTGTTCAAGGCGGCGTTTGTGCCTAGGCCGCTATTCGGCGAGACCCCGGATTTTTGCAGATCGGGCGTCGGGCGCGGGGTCATATCCAAAACTGCCGGGCGATCGGGAGGCTTATGCGAATCGTTTTGCGCGGGTGACTTGCGTCCCAAAAGCCAGATCGCCAGGATCAAAAGCAAAAGCCCAGCCGTCCCAAGCGCGGCCCAGCGCTGCCAGGGCAAGGTGCCGATGGCGTAGCGGCGCGAAATCATCAGGGCTTCTACGCCACTTGTGGTTTTGTGCGCCAGGGCTTGTTCTTCTAGAAGCAGCGCCTGCTCGACCGCGGCCATGGTCGGAAAGCGGTCCTGCGGCTTTTTGGCCATGCATTTCAGCACGACCGATTCCAGCGTCGATGGAATGCTCATCTCCGGCCGCACTTTGCGCGGCGTGACCGGATTTTTGTACACGTGCTTGTAAATCAGAGTGGCCGTCGATTCCCCTTCGAACGGAAGTTGCGAGGTGAGCATTTCGTAAAGAATGCAGCCAAGCGAGTACTGATCGCTGCGCGCGTCCGTGTCCTGCCCGGTCACTTGTTCGGGGGAAATATACTCGGCCGTACCCACGACCGTGCCGTCTTGGGTCAGGCGCTGTCCAGCCTCGCTTTTGGCCAAGCCGAAGTCGACGATTTTGACCACATCGATTTTGCCTTCGCGTTCGACCAAAAAAATATTGTCCGGTTTCAGGTCGCGATGAACCACCCCTTTGTCATGCACGGCTTGCAGCCCGCGAGCGATCTGCGCACCGATGCGGCAGACGCGCAGGGGGTCGCAAGGCCCGGCATTTACGATATCGGTAAGGGTCTGTCCTTCCATCAGCTCCATGACCAAGTAGGCATGGCCGCCGATGACCCCGAAATCGCTGATGCCGACGACGTTGAAGTGATTTACCGAGGAAGCGGTCTGCGCCTCCTGCACAAAGCGTTTCCAGGCCGCCTCATCGTGCGCTTTGCGCAGAATCTTGACGGCGACGGATTTGTTGAGGATGACGTGGCGGGCGCGAAACACCACGCCCATCCCGCCCTCGCCCAAGCGTTTTTCGACCAGATAGCGGTTGTCGATGGTGGTGCCGATCAACCCGTCTTCGGTGATGACGCTATCTCGCTTATCGGGGCTCAGAATCGCCCTCCCAGCGCGAATCCGGCACTTTGGTCACTTAGCGTGAGCACCGGGTCGGTCAGATGAAAGCGCGAACGAGCCTCCAGGGAAGAAAAAAGCTTGCGACCCGACTTCTGCCGCTGGGAATCAATAACGATCAGCACGGCGGTGCCCACTGCCAGAACGGAGGTCACGCCCAGAATGGCACTGGCGGCGGTAACATGGGCTTTTTGGGCATTGATGTCGCTATTGATCGCCAAGATGTCCTGATTGGTGCCGCCGGTACACACGTGCTGGACGCAGCGATCATTTAGCGATCGGGTCTCGGCAATGGCGATGCCTCCGACGATGGTGGCCGTCAGCAAAAATGCGCTGGTGACGCCAATCGCCGCCCAGGTCAGCGGATGCGGAAAATAGCCGCGGTGCATTGCACTTACATCATTTAGCGGCACCATTTTTTCCTGTCCGGTGCGTACTTCGACGGTGACCTCGGCCGTGCCGTTTTTGTCGGTGGCGCTTAGGCGGTGGCTGCCGGGGTTAACCGGCACTTTTTCGCCGAGCGGCGCTCGGCCGATTTCTTTGTCATCGATCGAGATGGTGGCGCCTTGGTTAGCCTCGAGTTGCAAATAAGCCAATTGCGCGCGCAACTTCTCTTCGAGCTTGGCGGCATCGCTTTGCTGCTGACCGGGTTCCATATCCGCCGGTGCCATCTCTTGCCGGTAGCGCCGCAAAGCTTGTAAGCCCTCGACCGGCTGGCCAAGCTGGGCGTGCAGCTCGGCGATGGGCCACAAAAGGGTCGGCGTCGGCAGAACCTTATAAGCTTCGTCCAATTTGCCAAGCGCTTTGCGCGCTTTGCCGGCTTTGCGCAGCTCGGCCGCCTCTTTGAACAAGGTCCGAGCACGCTCCTGCGGATCTGGCTCGTTTTTGCGACTGCTCGACGCAGACTCCGCCGAAAACGCGCGCGGGCAAAAAAGCCCCAAGGTCAGCATGAAAAAGAGCATCGCCCTTGGAACCGTCAGAATATGCGCAGAACATGGCATGGGCATGGGCCGTGCGGACTTCGCAGGTCCCTTCCATCTTACCGCAGCTATGCGATTTTATGAGCCTGAATCGACGGCAAGTGGGTGTGGCCGGGTGCTATTTTTGCGAAGCGTTTACTAGGACGCTTACCGAACCGCCGGTCATAGCGCCAGTGCGCAGCACCAGATCGCTTAAGCCGTCTCCGGTCACATCGCCAACGGCGATGCAGTTGTCACTGACGCTGACCTCGCTGCCGAATTCATAGCCGACAAACAAAGGATTGGTGACGATGTTTGTCTCACCTTGGTTTACAAGCAGCTTGACGGCATTTGGGGTCGGTAGGGTGACCACCATGTCGGGACGGCCGCTTTGGCGAAAATCGCCGACTCCCAAGCCCTGGGTGGTATTTCGGCCGGGCTCGCCTACATTTTGGTAATCGACAATCTGGTTGTAGGTACCTGCCGAGGCGTGTTCAAAAATCCGCAGTTCCTGATTGTTGGCCAAAAGCACGAGGTCTTGCAATCCGTTGCCATTCATATCGGCAACGGCCAGCGCGCCAGCTTGTACAGTCGCCGGAATGCTGACCACGTAATTTGTCATCCCTTCGCGCGGACTGTTCAGGATGCGCATGTCGCTGTCAGTGCCAATGGCGATATCGGGTGCGGTATCGCCGTTTAACTCCCCAACCGCCAAACTGCGCGGCGCAGATGGCGTGCCCGCGCCAGCATTTTGCGTATATTTCAAGGTGAAAGAATCAAAGCCTTTCTGTCCGCCACGGTTTTTCAGAACATGAATTTCGTTCGGATTGGCGCAAGCGACCACGATGTCGCTTTGCCCATCGCCATTCATGTCGTAGCTGGCCAGCGCCACCGGTTGGCAGTTGACGGCAAGCGGATTGTTCGCGTCAGCTTGAAGCTGACCGTTGCCTTGATTCCAGTAAATGCTGAGGTTGCCTTGCAGAATATTGCCGACCACCACATCGGCACGGCCATCGCCGCTAAGGTCGCCCACGACGAGGCTGCGCGGTGCGCCGCCGCCAATATTCGGCGCTGCATAGGCAACGCCGGTGGCAAAGCGACCACTGCCGTCGCTGATAAGGACGTTGACCTCATTTTGTGTATTGGTGACAACGGCGTCCTGCCGGCCGTCGCCATCTAAATCGCCCAGGCCCAAGGTCACGGCGTTGCGGTTTGTACCAAGCGGAGTCTCGATGCGTTCCAGAAAGCCGAGGGAATGAAATCCTTCGCTGCAGCCACTAAGTAGCGCTGCGCCCAGCAGCAAAGCCGAAGCCACGGTTTGGGCTTGGGATAAAACGATGTAAGGCATCACGATCCTCCAGCCTGCCCATTGTAGCCTGAGCCATCGCTTGTGGCGGTCGCGATTGGTCGCCGCGGCCTATTTGTAGGCCTGCAGAATCGCGTCATGCAGCGTCGGCCGCAGCGCTTTAATGTCCGCCTGAGCCCGAGCGGCCGCAGCGGATGTTTGCGCACAGACGCGATTGGTCAAAAACACCACAATGGTTCGCGTTTCTGGGTCGAGCCACAGCGAGCAGCCGGTAAAACCAAGGTGTCCAACCCCCGCGCGCGGCCAGCTATGACCAGCAGAGGACAGACCAGCGTCCGGCGGACTTGGGTGATCCCAGCCCAGGCCAAAGCTTGCGCCGGCCGGCGCGCTTGGCCACGCCCAAAAGCGGCGCACCGTTGCGGCAGAGATTCCAAGCACCTGCTGCGCCGGCGTTTTTGCATCGTCATAGGCATCAAGCAGTGCTTCGGCAATACGCGCCACGCCGCTGACCGTGCCAAATAGTCCGGCATGTCCAGCCACGCCGAGCATGGCGCGCGCATTGTCATCGTGCACCACGCCTTGCAAAAGCGCGCGCTGCGCATCTTCGCGTCGGGTCGGAGCACAACGCTCGATTGGAACCACTTGCGCCGGCGTATCAAGAGCGCGAAAGCTGACGTCAGCCTGTAGCGCCGCCGCCAGCCGAGCGTACTCGACGTCCAGGCGTACGCCCAGCCGCTCTTCTAAAAAATTGCCGATCAAAATAAAGCCGAGGTCGCTGTAAAGCGCTTGCGCCAAAAGCGGTGCGCGCGGCGTCGCCGCGGCCGCTGCCACCACCGCTTGTCGAGTGGCGGCGCTTGGCGACTCGGTCAAGTCGCGACCGAGCACCGCTTCGGCAAACAGCGGGCGCCATGCCGGCAGTCCGCTTTGGTGCGAAAGCAACGCGTAAAGCGGAACCTGCGGCAGCACTTCGGCATCAAGCGTCAGCTTGCCGGCGTCGCAAAGGCGCATGCACAGGACGCTCGTGCAAAGCGCCTTGGTAAGTGAGGCCAGATCAAACCAAGTCGACAGATTGGCTTTTCCCACTGCCAAAGACAAAGTCGCGGCGCCGCCTCGGCCGCAATAAAGGGCCGCTGCCGGATAGGCGCTAAGTCCGCTTTCAAGCAGGGCGACCACATTGCTAAAGCCGCCTTGGGCTGCGATGTTCACCGCGAAAGTCAATCAAGCCCTCCAAGCGCAATGCCGGTGCTGTCTCGCTGCAGTCCGAACAGCAAAAGCGGCTGATTGGCAAAGACCGTCGCGGCGGGCGATAGCGGCGTGCCATCTTCGATCTCGAGCACGCGTTCATCGACCACCAAAAAGCTTAATGGGCTGCGGAGGTCGCTTTGCCCATAGGCGCTGGCCGCGCAAAACGCCGCGTTGCGGTTGCTTTTGGCGACCAGAAACAAATCCCAGCGCACGCGGCCGCTGGCCGTCGTCACTCGATGCACCGAGAGATCGGAAATATGCTGCGCCAAAACCGCGCGCATATCGCCCGGCGGAACGCGAAAGTTTGGGGCTTGCAGTTTCAGTGGATAGACCTGCCAAGCGACCGGCGGGCCGCCATCAAAAGCGGCCTTTTCCACGGCGTCGGCATCGGCATCGGCGCTGTACACGGCAAAGTCATCGACGGTGTAAAAGAGGCGAAGACGTCCGCTCGAGGCATTTTGCGCCAGATCCAGGGCAGCGCTGACTCGGCCGATGGGGCGCCCGCCGCCAAGTAGGGCAGCACTGGCCAAAGGGGCCGTCGTGGTGCCTTTTTGCAGGCCGGCCTCGGCAAGGCGCGCCACTCCGACGCTGCCGTCTCCGCCTTGATAAAAAAGCAGTGGAGGACTGGTAGCGGCAAAGCTCGGGCTGCGCAAGGCTTGTCCCTCCCAGGGCAGTGTCGCTTCCAGCGCCAGTTCTGGCGTGGCCGTCTGGTTTTGGGAAAGGCTTTTGGCGCGAAATAGCTTGCTCGGCCCGCTGCCTTGCGCCGGCATCATGCGACCAAAGACGGTCAGTTCATCTGACGAGTTTGTAGGCAGGACGGCTGGCTCATCCAGATTCCAAGTCGAACTGGAAATCCACAGCGGCGCCTCAGGGTTTAGCAGCTTGTAGCCGTAAAGTCCGCTGCGCGGCCATCGATCGTAAAGCGCCGACGCGTCGCCTTGGGTTCCGCAGCCTAGCGCGCAAACTTCGGCCAAAAGGAGCGCCAACGCGCAGTTTCGAGCCCAATTGGTCAAAGTCGCCATCGCAACTGAGCTCCGGCTTGCCATACCTGACCTCCCACGGTGAAATCGCCAATCTCAGAGCGCGGATCGAGCTTGTAAAATCGCCGCTCGGGCAAATGAGCCAGCGCGGCGAAAATATCGAGGGATAGCGGCTTTTGCCAAGCTTGCGACAGGCGGCGCAGTTCCAGTCCCGCACCGAAGCTGAAAATGTGCCGATCGGCATCGCCGAGGCTGGATTCGCCAAACTGCTCGGGCACCGGCGATGGCTCGTAGCGGTAGCCGGCGCGCAGGTCCAGCGCCAAGCGTTCGCCAAAAGCCCGATCGAGCGCCCGCCACTCGATGCCGAGCGCCGGCATCAGAGTGTCGTGAAAACCGGCAGCAGGATAGGGCACTTGCTGCGGCAGTTTGACCAGATCATTCAAACTGCCGATGTCCAAGTTCAGCGTGAAAGTGGCTGCTGGCGCCGGCTGCTCGCTCCAGCGCGAGAAGGTCAAATCAAAGCTGATAAGCAGCCGCGAAAAAAACCGCGCCGAGGCCCCAGCGACAAGCTGCCAGGGCTGAAACAAATCCACCGAGCGTGCCAGCTCTTGCAGCTTGGCATTTGGGACAACGGGTTCTTGATCGGCTTCGCCGATGTCGGCGGTGATGTGAAAACCCTGCTCAATCTCTAAAAGGAATTTGTGACGATACACAAGCGCCAGCGCCAACTGCGAGGTGACCTGAAACAAAAGACCGACCTGAGGATAGCGCACCGCTAGCAGGTTTACATCCGTCGAGGATTCCAAAAAGCTGTTTTCCGGGTCGGAAAGTGCGACGCGTCCGCGCAGATATACGACGCCCTGGCTGCGCGACATAAAAGTCAGCCCGCCACCGATGTAAAGCCCGCGCCAAATGCGAATGGCAAGGTTTGCGGCCATGTACAGCCTTTGCGCTCGGTTGTCGTAAAGCTGCAGGCGCGGCGTATCAAAACTCAGCACGCGAATTCGCGTCACTTGCTGATCGGGCAAAAATAGCGTGGCGCCAAACGCCAGCCGCACACCGAGAATTTCGCCGGGAAGGACCGCGCCCACCGCCAGACCGCGGCTGTCCATGAGAGACTGCTCGGCACCGGACACCAAAAGCCGCGGTCGCGCGAACTGATAGCCGATGTCGATGCGCAGATCGGGGGATTGGGCCAGGCCGGCGGGATTGTAGTAACCGGCGGCGCTGTCATCGGCGACCGCCGCATAGGCCGAACCAAGGGCCGGCGCTCGCGCCCCCAGGCCATAGGCATCGGCGGGGTTGGCCTTAACGGCCCGCGGCGCGATAAAAAATACGGCCATCCCCAGGGCGACGATGCGGATGTGCGTTTTCATAGATCGACCCCTACGCTTAGGCCGCAAAGGCCTAGGCCTCCGCCTAGCTGCGAGTGATGGGCCAAAAAGTGACCTTGCGCAAACAAGTTCACGTGCAGCGGCAATCGGCCGTGCAATTGCATGGCCAGCCCAAGCGTGACGGCGTGACGATCGGCGTCAAGTAAGTTAGACGGACGGGAAGTAGGGGTGAGGGCCGGCGCTGGCGGATCGGGGGCAGGACTCCATTCGAAGAAGTAGCCGCCGCGGAGCATAAGATCGGCAAAACGCGGCGAAGGCAGCGTCACTTCTGCGGCCAGCCGCGGCACGATGGTGTCATGAAACTTGGGATCGGGAAGCGGCGGGGCGTTGGCGGTCGCCGGCGCTACGGGATAGCCATAGGCTGAAAAGCGCTTCCAAGTCACTTGCGCAACGACCATCACCCGTCTGTGCGGTCGTGCGGCCCCCTCGATGGCCACTTGCATGGGATCGTACTGGGCGACGCCGGCAAACTGTATCACCGGCAGCGCGACGGGCAGGGAGGCCCCTAGATTGCTGGACACCACAAGCTTGTAGGTCGATTGAGAAACGCCGCGAAATACGGCGCCCAGAAACAAGCGGTCGGAAAGCCCTTGCCAGCGCACTCCGACGATGGGCGCGTAATCAACGGTAAGCTGTTCTTCGGACAAAGAAGTGATGCGACCGCTGCCGTCTGGAGTGATGGTAATCGTGCCGACGAGCGCCGCCAGCGCCAAAACGCCGCCGCCAATTGAAAAGCCGCCCGGCAGTCGTATTCCGCCGCCCACAAGCACCGAAACTACTTGGGTGCGACCATCGAGCAGGGCCGCCCGCGGAACATCGGGAAAAGGATCGCGCGCCTGATTGACCTGCCCAAAAGGCGTATAAAGTCCGATGCCGATGCCGATGCGGTTGCGCAAAACGCCGTCGAGCGGCAGCGGCACGCCGGCGCCAATCAAAAGTCCGCTGGTTGCACCTATGGGGTAGGGGGCACCGGCGGAATTGATTTGATAGCCGCCGTAGAGGGCTCCGACGGCCAGGTGGCGGCGTCCGGACCACAGCGCGGCCGGATTGCTATACGTGGCGGCATAGCCGGTTTCAAAGGCGACACCCGTGCCGGCTAGGGCGGCGCTGCGCGGACCAAAGCCGAATAAATCGGGCAACGAGGCATGCGCGGGTGCAGCCCAAAGGCTTAGGCCTAGCGCCAAGAAACTGGTCCAGTACTTCACTTGGCGGCCTCAGCACCGATTTTAGAGACGCGAAAAGCTGCAGTGGCGGAATCCAGCCACAGCGTCACCGGGCCGTCATTGACTAGCTCGACAGACATCATCGCGCCAAAACGTCCGGTTTCGACTCGATGGCCGGCTTTTCGCAAGCGCTCGGCGAAGTATTCGTAAAGCGGCTCGGCGGCGCTCGGCTCTAAGGCGTCGGTAAACGACGGGCGCCGGCCGCGGCTGCTGTCGCCGTACAACGTGAACTGGCTGATTAACAAAATCGCTCCGCCCACCTCAGTCAGCGAGCGATTCATGTCCTTTTTCTCTGGACCCTCGCCTTCATCCGCGAAAATTCGCAATCCGCCGACTTTGTCGGCCAGCCAGTCGGCATCTTTGCGCTCGTCCCCTTGTCCAATGCCCAAAAGGACGCACAGGCCGCGCTCGATGCTCCCAAGAATCTGTTCATTTTCACGTCGGCGCACACAAGCGCGCGCGACGCGCTGCACCACAGCCCGCATGGGCAGCGCGTACCATAAGCGCAATTGCGCTGTAAAGCTTCAGCGCTTATTCCGCAATGCGGCCGTCGAGTTTGGCGCTTACAGGGCTATTTTTGCGAATGAAATCGATGAGCACATCGTTGACGATGCGCTTGGTGTCCACGTTGCTTTTGGCTTGTTTGAAAATGCTTGAGTAGCCGTCTGCCACGTCCACCATGAAATTGGTGCTCATGACGGTGTAGGTCTTTTCGGGCAGCAGCGTTTCATACTCTGGAGTTTGCGCCAGCGCGTCTTTTACAATCTGAATTTTTTCGAGGTTGCCGCCGGCAATGGTGTAACGCAGCCCCGAGGTCACGGCGAAATTGTCCGAGGCACGTTTTTTCAGCGACACATCAAGCAGCGCTTGCACCTGGGCGCCGGTCAAAGTCAGCGCCAAAACTTTGTTGGGATAGGGAATCGCCATCAAGTAATCCTCTAGGCGAATGTTGCCCGGCGGAATGCTGGCGCGAAACGAGCTGGCGCTTGAAAATGCGGCATGGGCCGGCGTCGCACTGCGTAAGATGTCCATGGCGAAATTGCCCAAGATCGATTCGTTGCGATCGATGTTTGTAAAATCCAGCTCGACGGCAGCCTGGCCGATGACTGCAAAGCGAGGCGCATACATCGGGTCGGCTTCTAGCTGCGTTTGCATGTCCGCGACGGCCGCAGCCACTTCTTTATCCTCGGGCAGGTCGGCGGACATTTTTTGCAGTTGTCCGGTTATAGCGCTTAGTTTTCCATCGTCGAACAGTAGTTCAACCTGCGACAAATAGTTTAGATACTGAAAGGGACTGATGAAGTAGGTCTGCGTATCGGGAATGCGCTGCAATTCCCCTTTGTAATGGGAATGCGTGCCAAGAATCAGGTCGATGCCCGGTACTTGACGGGCCATGGCGAAATCGGTCTCGCGATCCTGATGTCCAAAAAAGATTACGGCCTGCACTTGTTCCTGCTCGCGCAAAGTCGTAACGATGCTTTTGGCGACGGTGATGGAGTCAGCAAAGCTTGCTCCGGGCGGAAGGTTTGCGGCTTTGACGAGCCGCGGAAAATCCGGTCCAGAGAGAGCAAAAAGTCCGATGCGAATTTCCCCAAGCTTGTGCACCAGGTACGGTTTTCCGTCCGTCGAAAGCAGCAGATTTCCGCGGTTGTCGATAAGGTTGCCGGACAAAACCGGATAGGTTCCTTGCTTTTGACAGGCGGCAAATGTGTCCCATCCGTAATCAACATCATGGTTGCCAAAGGCCATGGCTGTGACCAGGCCGTTCCACCACTTCCATTCGGTGCAGTCTTTCGTGTACTTGTCGGACCATGCGGGGGCACCGGCGTTGACCATATCTCCGCCGCTGAGCACCATCAAATTGGGGTCTTTGGCCTTGAGCTGTTTTACGTAAGCCAAGGCGCGCGCGATGCCGGCCTGGTTGGCTTGATGCTCGCTGAAGAAAGGCACGGCATGGCTGTGGTAGTCCGAGAAGTGGACGATCTGTACACGTTGGCTGGGATGACAGGCAGTCAGGCAGACTGCCAAAAAAAGAGCGGCGGCATGGGTGCGCATGCCGCTGCTATACCATGGTTGCTACTTCAGCAAGCCATGAAGGATGCATCCCAAAAGGATGCCGATTCCCAAAAAAAAGAAGTGCGAGATTCCTGATGCGTAGGGCATAAGGATGGCTGGCAGCATGCGAGCAAAGCTCGACGTGCCTGCCTGGCGGGCGATGGAACCTGTGGTAGTTGGCGAGGCGGCATCGCCCTTGACGATGACCGAGGCTACTTTGTCGCGCTCGGTGGCGTCGGATTGGCTGCTTGGCGCATGCTGGACGGGGTGCGTTTCTCCGGAACGCATAGCCAGTTTGTTGCCGGCCTCGGCCGAGCGCGGTCCGCTTATCCCCGCTTGTGCCGGGGCTTTTTTGGTGTTTAGCGGCTGCGGCTTCGACGCTTCCTCGGTGATTTCGATGGGGCCGGAAAAGTCGCGAATCGGCCCGCTTATCCCCTTGCCCTTGTGCTCGGGAGGGATGGCCAGCCGCATGACGTCCTCCATGGTGTTGGGGACGGTGGCGCCGTCCTCTACACTTTGAGGAATGCCGTCGGCGAGGCTTTGCACCAGCACCCCTAAAGAAGGGGTTTCGGTATAGTTGGCGATGGCGCGGCTAAGCACTTCTTCGGTGGTCGTACATTGGCCGAGCCAAGTGTCGGTGATGGCCAGCAGCTTGTCGGGAAGCTTCTCGTCGACGATGAGTTCGGCGATAAACGCGGGCAAGTCGGCAAAGCGGGCCTGGCGCTCCTTGGCCAAGCCGCGCGCCACCGCGGTATCCACGTGCGAGGGCAGATCAGGGCGCAGCGCTCGCAAGTGCTCGGGCGTGCTGCGCATCACTTTCAAAAGCGCCGCTCCAGGCGAGTCGGCGCGAAAGGGCTGACTGGCGCTTAGCGCCTGATAAGCAATGAGCGCCAGCGCATACTGATCGGTGGCCGGTCCGATGTCGATGGACATTCCGGCGATTTGCTCAGGGGCCAAATACTCGTGCGGACCGCAAAGTGCCGCATTGCTGAACGCCCCTTCAAAAAGCCGCGCCATGCCAAAGCCGTAAAGCAGCACGGGCTCGTATTCTGGCGCAGGCGT
>CAYWPR010000014.1:0-97540 GCA_964460115.1 uncultured Myxococcales bacterium | reverse complement strand
CAACTGCCGCGGCGGGCGAAGCGGCCGCTGCCGGCTTGGCCGCTGGCGCGGCCCCCGAGTTCGCTGGTGCGGCGGGCGCAGCGGCAGCCGGCTTGGCCGCAGGCGCTGCTTGTCCAGGCGCCCCAGCAGCAGCCGAAGCGACTGGCGAAGCGGCACCGGTACTGACAGGCTTTGCGGCCGTCCCGCTGGCCGCGCCAGGAGACACAGACGAATTGGCACCGGAAGCGGCCGCGGCGGCTTTGACCGGCGCCACAAGTCCAGACGAGCCCGGCCCTCCAGGCTTGTTCAGCGAAACCCCGTAGTGGGTGCGCAGCGCTTCGCGCATGGCGGTGGGTGAAGCCACCGCGCGCTGCACCTGGCGCTGCGTATACGCGGCGACCTCTTCTGCCGCGCGATCGTCTGTCGGATCGACCATGGCCAGCGTCAAATTGCCGGTGCTGTCGATGTCGGTGGGAATGACGCGCAGCTCGGCCGCCATATGGGGCGGCACCGTCGATAGCACATCGCGCGGCACGCGCGCCAAGGCCGCGGCCGAAACGCGCGAAATCATTAGGTTTTTCTGAAAGGCGGCGACCAAATGCTCCTCATCAAGAAGCCCCAATCGCAGGATGGCCTCGCTGATCGTTCCGCCATCGCGCTGGCGTAGCGCTTGGGCGGCTTGCAGGCCTTGTTTGGTCAATACCCCTGTACGAAGGAAGATATCTGCAGCTTTCTCTGGCACAGTATGTCACTTTCCATGCTGATAAATTTATGTCAAGGTGCGACCGGCTCCTTGTCGAGAAGCATCAAGAAGTTTCGGCAAGCCCTGCAACCTTCAGCAAGAATTCACAAAAACATTCAGCAAAACGATTGGCCAAGGACGGACGAAAGATGCTTTTAGAAGCCTTCGCCAGCATTGTAAAGTAAGGCACCCAATCGAAAAATACGGAGTCGGATGTGTCGTTACAAATAGGCCGCTTAGAAGGCTTTTTAAAGGGCCCTTTGGCCCAGCGCATCGGGGAAGCCTGCGGTAGAGCCACAGGCACGCTGAGCGCCGCGGTCAAAAGTACCCTGACCGGTATCGCATCCGACGAAGGCCTGGCCGAGCTCAACGAGCTTGGGGCCCGCATCTTTAACATCGGCCAGTTCGCCAGCCAGGCCAGCAGCCACTTTATCGATCCCGAGGTCGCCGCCGCCATCGATTCGCTGCCAAATATTGTCAGCGGGCAACTGCGGCCCGATGGCTTTGATCCGTGGGGCCTTTCGCCGGAGCAGGCGAAGTTTTACTACTCGCTGGCGCGGCCGGTGTACGAATACTTTCGGCCCGAGATCTACGGCATTTCCAACATTCCCGCCGGGCGGGTGCTGATCGTGCCCAATCACTCGGGGCAGTTGCCCATGGATGGCCTCGTAGTGGCAGTGGCCTGCCTGCTACAGGCCAATCCGCCGCGGCTGGTTCGGCCGATGGCCGAGCGCTGGGTATCGAAATTGCCGTTTATCAACGAAATGCTTGCGCGCTCGGGTGTGGCGCTGGGCGATCCGATCAACTGCCGCAACCTGCTTGAAGACGATCAGGCCATTTTGGTCTTTCCCGAAGGCGCACGCGGCAGCGGCAAGACATTCTGGGATCGCTATCGTCTGCGGTCTTTTGGCCGCGGTTTTATGCGCCTGGCTTTAAAGACAGCGACGCCGATCGTGCCGGTGGCGGTGATCGGCGCCGAGGAATCGATCATCAGCATTCACAACTGGAAGGCAATGGCCCGGCTTCTGCGCGCGCCCTATGTGCCAATTTCGCCGCTTTTGCCTCTGCTTGGACCGCTCGCTTACTTTCCGATGCCGACGAAGTTTCGCGTCTATTTTGGCGAACCGATGCATTTTTCCGGTCCCTATGACGATGAAGATGCGGCGATACAACGTAAAGTGGACGCGGTTTCAGGGCGCATTCAACAAATGATCGATGACGGACTTTCGGCCCGGCGTTCGATCTTTTTCTAAAGAAACGAGCGGACCATGGCGACGATTCTCATCACCGGCATGACGGGCGGGTTGGCGCAGCAGGTGGCTCGGCAGCTCATTTCGGCGGGCCATACTGTCGTCGGCGTGGATTATCGCGAGCTGCGCCGCCCGCTTTTAAGTGGGCTGGAAAGCTTGACCCTGCATCGCGCCCATTACAACAAAACCATCATCGAAGACGTGTTTCGACACACGGCCTTCGATACGGTTTTGCATCTGGGACGAGCGGGCAGCTTCAAAGAAGCGCCGGGCAAACGCTTTGATCTGAACGTCGTGGGCTCGCAGAAAATTCTGAATCTGTGCGTGCAGCATCAGGTAAAAAGCCTGATCGTCCTTTCGACCTTTCACATTTACGGGGCGGATCCTTCCAACCACATTCCAATCGCCGAAGAAGAACCCTTGCGCGCCGGCCTGGAGTTTCCGCAAATCGCCGACGCCATCCAAATGGACAATATGGCCAGCACCTGGGTATACCGTCACCCGGAGGTACGCACCGTGGTCCTGCGCGCCACCAACATCATTGGCCCAACGGTGCGCAACACGATGAGCGAATTTTTGCGCCAGCCCCGCGTGCCCTACCTGCTGGGGTTTAACCCAATGAGCCAGTTTGTGCATGAGCAGGATATGGCCAGCGCGGTTTTGGCGGCGTGGAAAAGCGATCGCCGCGGAATTTTCAACGTCGCCGGGCCTGAGATAATTCCGTGGCGGACGGCGCTAGAGCTGTGCCGGGCCAAAACCTTTCCCGTGGGCTGGCCGCTCACGCGCATTTACATCGAATGGGCCGGCAATTTGCCCCATTACTTGATTAATTTTTTTCGCTATCCGTGCGTCATCTCGGACCGCGCCTTTCGCGAAGCGACCGGCTGGGCCCCGGCATTGTCTATCGCCGATACGCTGTGGAGCACCGTCGCCGAAGCGCGCATGCGCAGTTCGTAGTCGCCTTTGAAATCAGCCCGCCGAGCTCGTCTGCCGGTGCCAATCGCCTAGCTCGGCCACGGCGGCTTCGAGCTCGGCGCAGATCGGGTGTGCGCCGAGCCGCTGCCGCAGCACCGCTAAAAGCGCGGTGTAGTACCAAAGCTGATCGTCGGCCGAGCCGCGAAAACGCTGCCACAGCGCGTTTCCCTGTGCATGCAGATCGCGCAACATCGAATGGCAATTGTGTAGCGCATCGGCCGCCTTGACCGCAGCGGCCAGCGTATCGGCTTTTACCAAGCGATCGAGCTGTTCCTGCTTGCGCACGCGCCAAGGCAGTTTTTTGCCCTCTGTCCCTTCCGCAAACTTTTTCTCAGAAACTTGATCCACAAGCTGCGCCACTGTCGCGCCAAATTCTTGCTCGATTTTGCCAAGCGTTATGTCGGTATCTTCAACGACATCATGCAGCACCGCCGCGACCACCGCATCTTCGGGAAATTGGTACTTTAGAAGCAGGATCGCAGCGTGTACCGGGTGAATGATGTAGGGAATCGCCGAGCCCTTGCGCAACTGCGTCCGATGGGCGTCAGCCGCTACCGCCAGAGCCTTGTCGAGTCGCATCGAATAGACTGCCATGCTTGGCAGTATAGCCCTCTATTTTTCAGTCGGACAGCTCGCGCGAAGCAGCGCGGGCGCCGTTAATTGGTCACAGCCGTGCTGATGATCGGCAACACGACCGTGAAAGTGGCCCCACCGAGCGGCGGCGGGCGGCTGCGAACCTCGATAAAGCCGTCGTGGTTTTCGATGATGCGCTGGCTGATCGGCAATCCGAGCCCCGTGCCTTTGTCGCGCGTCGTGAAAAATGGAATAAACAGGTTTTTTTGCACGCCGGGCTCAATGCCCGGACCCGTGTCGGTAAAACGAATTTCAATATGCTGCGCCGGTGCTCCCAGCCGCCCGCCGTGGCGCAGCCCAGTGCTGACGGTCAGCCGCAACGGACCGCGGCCTGTGGCTGCTACATTCTGCGGCTTATGCAGGTCGGTCATCGCTTGCAAAGCATTGAGTCCCAGGTTCAAAAACACCTGGCGCAATTGCTCAGCGTCGCCTCGAGCACTCGGCAAATCGGGCAATAGCTCGACCACTAGCTCGGGAGGGGTCCAATTGTCGCTGCTTGCCGCCGCCGCCGAAGTTTGCGCCGCTTCCGTTTGCGGTTTCATTTCATCGGCCAGCGGCCGCAACAGCGCTACCGTTTTTTTCACCACGTCGTTGACATCGACAGCTTGAAAATCTCCGCGCAGAGGCCGCGCATAATCGAGAAACTGCGAAACGACGCGTCCCAGCCGGCGCGTTTCCTCCAAAATGATTTGCACGAATTCGGCGGCATCTTCCGGAACGCTGCCGTCGGGCAGCGGCTCGATAAGTTCCGCCGCGCCTTTGATCGCCCCCAGCGGATTGCGTATCTCGTGCGCCAGCCCGGCGGCCATCTGGCCCAAGGCGGCCAGGCGATCGCGCTCTTTCATTCGCTCGTAAAGCTTGGAATTTTGCAGGGTGATGCCAATCTGCGCCGCTATGCCGGCATAAATGTCCAGCTCGCCAGCGGCAAAAGCATCGCTGCTGCGCTCCCCCGGATCTTTGTCCTTGATGCACAAAATGCCCAGCAGCACCTCGCCGGCCAGCAGAATTTCGCCGGTTTCCAGGCGGCTGCTTGAATGGACGCGCCGCGGCGGCGCATCCGGACGTGACGGACTGCCCGCGCCCGCAAAGATGCCCAGGACCGCGCTGGCCTGCAATTCATAAAGGGTCCGCGCAATGGCATCCAGGGTTTCGATGTCGGCGGCGTGTTTCATGCCCGGATCGGGACCCAGGCCCAGGCGTACATGTTCGCGCTGTAGCTCGGCCAGCGTCAGAGGCTGCCGGCTTTGGGCCAAACGGGCCAAAAGCGGCCGGCGCGCCGCCGCGTCTAGGCGTTCCACCGGACGCGTGCCGAAATGACCGACTAGTTCATAACCGCTGCCGTCGGCTTCGAGCAGATATACCGCCGCTTGCGTCAAGCGCCGCGTCTCTTCAAACACAGAAACGACCAGCCGCACCGCTTCGCGCGGTTCAATCACGTTCGGCAGCACATGGCGCAGCTCGCCCAGCGACTGCTGCAATTCATAGCGCTCGCGCGCGGTGATGCGCTGCACCTGCCCTTCTAAAAAGGTGCGCAGCGGTTCATAAAGCAGCAATGTGATAAGCGCGACCACCGTGACCACCTGCTGCTGCGCCACGCCAATCAGGGTCAAAAGCGTATGGACGGCGGAAAGCAGCAGCACAAACGTCGACAGCACCACCACTTTGCCCAGCAATTCATTGATATCGAGCAGCCGGTCCATAAAAAGCGTCTGCTGCAAAAAATACAGATAGACGATGGTCAGCACGCTACCGAGCGCCGGCCCGCCCCGCCCGTACGGCGACGGCAGATAATCCAGCGCCGCCGAGGTGATGGTGAGCGCGCCAATGCCGATTAAGTAAAGCAGTCGGCGCTTGTCCACCCGCGAAACCGTGCTGCGATAAGCCCGCCACAGCGGCGACAGCGCCGCATAAAGCCCGAGCAGCGTCGCCGCCTGCACCAGCGTCGGAATGCGCATCGCCCATTCTTTTTGCGGGTTTAGACGGACGCTGTACGCATAAAAAAGCCCAATCTCGGTCAGGATGACCACGAGCAAAGCCGTACCGGGCAGCCCCGACGAGCCAGCGCTGGAAATGGCCGCGTTGTCGCTATCGCCGAGCCAGGTGCGCAAAAAGCCGAGCAGACTGACCGGCAAAAAAGCCAATACCCCGATGCCCAGATAGTTCAGCCACGCGCCGTTTTGGCCCGGGGCGTGGCCGTTTCCCTGAAAAATGTTGAGCAAATGCCAAAACAGCAAATTGCTGCACAGGACCAAAAACGAACGATAGGCCGGCCGCCGCCGGCCGCTAAGCAGCACGGCGCCGCCAAGCGCCACGGTCAGCGCCGCCAGCAGCGCCGCAATCGACGAAATCGTGCCTATTTCAGAGGATGCATTCAACGGCTAGCGGGCCTTCCACACCGGCTGGCGTTTTTGCAAAAAGGCCATCAAGCCCTCGGCGGCGTCTTCGGTGCTAAGCACGCGTCCAAGCTCGCCCTCTAGATAGCGCAGGGCGGCCTCAAGCTCCAAATCCTGCATGCGGTGATAGGCGTCTAAGCCCATCTGCATAATGAGCGGAGATTTGCCCATCAGCTTGTCGCACAGCAATTGCACCTCGGCATCCAGGCGGTCGCGCGGCACGGCGCGGGTGATAAGGCCCAGCCGCTCGGCCTGCGCAGCGTCGATGCGTTCGCCGGTCAAAACGAGCTCCATGGCGCGTTTGCGCGGAACATTGCGAAAGATCGTCGCCATGATCATCATCGGCCATAGACCGACGTTGATCTCGGGAGTGGCAAACTGCGCGTCATCGGCAGCGATGGCCAAGTCGCAGGCTACGACCAGACCCAGGCCCCCGGCCATGGCGTGGCCATTGACCTTGGCGATGGTCGGCTTGCCGATGCCACGTCCGCTTAAAGCCAGGTTCAAATCGACAAAAGTTCCCGCGCAGCGGCTTTCCCCCTCGCCCGACTGCAAAGGCGCCGCACCGATTTGCGCGTTCATTTGGCTTAAGTCGCCGCCAGCCGAAAATACTTTGCCGGCGCCCGTCAGCACCACCACGCGCACCGCGGCATCGGTCTGCGCCTGCCGCAGCGCATGCAAAAGCTCGCCGACGGTGGTCGGTCCGATGGGGTTGCGGCGTTCGGGGCGATTCAGCGTGATGGTCGCCACGCCGCCGCTGACTGCGTAGCCAAGTTCGCTGTAGCCGCCCGCCCCTTTTTGCTCGAATTGTTCTGCGTCGCTCATGGTCGTCACTATAGCAAGACGCAAAGGGCCAAACTCAGCCGAATCGCTCATGATCCTTGCCAACGCCGAGATTGACACGGCATTTTTTCACGACATACACTGGGCTTTTAGCATGCGCATTTCACTTCGATCTTTCACAGTCGCGGCGGCAAGCGTGCTGACGCTGGCCGTGCTTAGGCCGGTGCGACTGGCAAATGCCGCCTGCGCCAATCAAGCAGTCGAGGTGTCTAATGATCTCGTGCTGGAATGCCTGATTGCGCCGCGACCGGCGAGAATGTCCGATCCAACGCTGCGCGAGCAAAGCATGTACCGCTCGCTGCTATCGGAAATCTCGGCGGTCATGGCCCTGCCGGTCCTAGAGCCGGCAGACACCACCGGCTTTTCCGGCTTTCATTTTTCCTTCGACGTCAACGCCACTTCGATTTCCATCAACAACGCCTATTTTAGCGGCTATAAGCAGCCAAACGGGCAAAAGGCGCTGGCCGGCGTGCGCCACGTCAGCGGCCAATTTCTGCCGGTGGCATCGGTGATGCTGCGCAAAGGCGTCTGGTTTTTGCCCATTCCGTTTTTTCCGTCTTTGGAGTTTGGCATCGGCGCCTCCAACCTGCTTCAGTCCGGCATTTACGGAATGAATGGCTACATCAAATTGGCGCTGCACGAGGGCTATCACAATGTCTGGGTGCCCTCGATTGCGGCGCGCGCCACGGTCACTCGCGTCGCCGGTACTTCCGAAGTCGATATGACCATCATCACCGCCGAAGGCATCTTGTCCAAGGCCTTTGGCGCGGGTGGCACCCTGACGATTGAGCCCTATTTAGGCGCCGGCGCGCTTTTCTCGATCATTCGTGGACAAGTGATCGACACCGCACCGGCCGTGGACCTATATCGCGGCGATCCCGGCATCAATATGGCCGATGCTCTGGCGCAAAAAGTCGTCTTTCCGACGCAGGACAACATCATTCGCTGGCGGCTGTTCGCCGGGCTGAATCTGCGCTTCTCCATCGTTTCCATCACCGGTTACTTCGCCTATTTCGGCGCTGGATCGGACAACGCCTACGATATAAATACGCTGCCGACCACCACCGGTGCGAATCAAGGCGGCGCTTCAGCCTGCCGAACCGATACTCGCGACGGCAGCGTCATTTGCCCCAAAGATCTTTCCTTTTCCCAATTTTCCATCGGCGGCAACCTCGGCCTGCGTTTCTAAGGGTTCGCCTGCGCCAGGTTTTTTGGCGATTCGCAGCTTGCTCTTGCGCTTTGCTGAAAGAGGGGGTATGTAAGGCATTCCGTTTTTTGAGGACCCAGAGGCCATGGCCAAAGCCAGCATTCACCCCAACTATCAGCTTGCCACCATCACCTGCGCCTGCGGTGCAATCTATGAGACCGCCTCGACGCGCGGCAATTTCGCGGTTGAAATCTGCGGCCGCTGCCACCCCTTTTATACTGGCCGTCAGAAGCTAGTTGACTCTGCGGGCCGTATCGAGCGATTTCAGCGCCGCTATCAACTACGTCCGGGCGCGGCTGCAGCCGAAAATGCCAAGCCGGCTGCCGAAGCCAAACCAGAGAAAGCGGAAAAACCGGCCAAGCCCGAAGCCAAGCCGGTCGCCAAAGCCCAAGACAAACCGCGCGCTGAAGCAAAACCCGCCAAGCCAGAGGCCGGCAAGCCGGAAGCCAAGCCGCAAAAAGCTGACAAGAAATCGGCGTAGGCCGCGCCTGCCGGTTGTCTATCTTCAGCGTACATCCTTGCTGCAAGTCCTGATGCCCGTGCTGCATGTCTATGTTTGACAAACTCGCCGAAGTCGAGGCCCGCCATCAGGCGTTAGAGGCTCAGCTCGCCGATCCGGAGGTTCTTGCGCGCCAGCAGACTTTTCAAAAGCTGGCCAAAGAACGTTCGGATCTGGATGAGCTTGTCACGATTTACCGCGCTTACAAGGATGTCTGCCGCACCCTTGAAGAAAATGCGCCGCTTCTGCGCGAATCCGACCCCGAGCTGCGCAGCATGGCGCGCGAGGAAGAGCAGCGCCTAGTCAGCGAACGCAGCGCGCACGAAGAAAAGCTGAAGCTTTTGCTTCTGCCCAAAGATCCGAACGACGAAAAAAACATCGTCCTGGAAATTCGCGGCGGCACGGGCGGCGAAGAAGCATCGCTATTCGCCGGAGATCTATGGCGGATGTATTGCCGCTATGCCGAGCGCAAGCGCTGGCGGGTAGAAATTCTGAATTTTTCGGAATCCTCATCAGGCGGCGTCAAAGAAGTATCGGCAATGATCTCAGCCCCTCCGGGCGGACGGGTTTATTCCGAGCTCAAATACGAATCAGGCGTCCATCGCGTTCAGCGCGTTCCCGAAACCGAAGCCCAGGGGCGCATTCACACCTCCGCAGCGACCGTAGCGGTTTTGGCGGAAGCGGAAGAAGTGGACGTCAAAATCGAAGAAAAAGACCTGCGCATCGAAGTCATGCGCTCTGGCGGCCCCGGCGGACAATCGGTCAATACCACCGATTCGGCGGTGCAGATCATGCACATTCCAAGTGGCATCATCGTCCGCTGCCAGCAAGAAAAATCGCAGCACAAAAACAAAGCCATGGCCATGCGCATTCTGCGTTCGAAGCTTTTGGACATCGAACGCGAGAAGCAAGAAACCGCAGAGCGGGAAGCTCGACGGGCGCAGGTCAAAAGCGGCGACCGCTCGGAAAAAATTCGCACCTACAATTTTCCACAAGACCGCATCACTGATCATCGCATCGGCTTGACTCGGCACAATCTGGTCAAGATTCTCGATGGAGATATTCAGGACATCATCGATGCGCTACGCACCCACTATCAGGCCGAAGCCCTGACGCAAGAATCCGCCAAGAATTAGAAAACCAAAGCAGCGCTTGCTACAAGCAGCGCTTGCTACAAGCAGCGCGCCACATAGTCATTTGCTGAGGCGGGGGTTGTGTGCTAAGTCCGCCCGAATGGCAAAAAAGCGCTCTACCGTTCGCGAAGCAACTTCCGCGGTTGCATCCGAGCTTGAACAAACGGCAATTCATCAAGTTCCCGCGGTCCGCGGCCACGATTACCTTCAGATTCTGATCGAGCGTCTGCGTGCCGGACGCGTGGTTTTGTGTGCCGGAGCCGCCCTGGGCGTCGGCAGTCCGACCTTTGCCGGAATGGTCGAAAGACTGCTGGAGAAGCTGGCCCAGCGCCCCGGCGCCGATATCCAACTGGCGGTTGCTGAAGCGCGAGGCCTGGTCAGCGCCTATCCGCTATCGGTCTGCGGCTTTGTAAGGCGGCGCCTGGGCGCAGATTTTGCCGCGGCGCTGTCCGATGCGGTCCCGCCAAGCAGCGACAAGCCCCTGGCCGAAGCCATCAACTGCGCCGCCAAGCTGCCATTTCGCGCGGTGCTGACCACGGCGCTTGATGACTCGCTGGTTGGTGCCTGCACCAGCGCCAATCCCAGCGTGCGCGTCTACCACGCCGAAGAGGCCGAAGAAGTACGCCGCGACGGCCGAGGCCGCTACCTTTTGCGACTGCTTGGCGGCATCGAAAAGCCCGACAGCATCTTGTTTTCGGAAAGCGATTTGCGCCGCGTGCTGGCGGATGAATCGTTTCGCAGCCTCATCGGAGACCTTTACAGCAAGCGTAGCTTTCTGTTTATCGGCTTTGATCCCAGCGATCCCGACTTTGGCATCGTCGTGGACCGCGTGCTCGTCAGCGCCAGCCGCCCCGTCGGTCCCTCTTTCGGGGGGGAACCGCAGCACTTTGCGCTATTTACCGGCGTGCCGCGCGTCGTGCAGGAAGAAATCGAAGCCGCCTACGGCATTCACGCGCTGCCGACCGAGCAGTTTCCCGATGCGCTGACCTTGCTGCGCGCGCTCTGCGACACGCTTGGCGAACATCCGGGTGAAATTTTGCCCGATGACGACGACTTGGAAGGCTGGCTGCGCGTTTTGCAGCAAGAGCCCAGCCGCAGCGATGCCATCGAAAAGCTGGCGGCGCTGGAACAGCGCCTGGAAGTCGCCGGCGACGCCGATCGGCTGATCGAGCTGTGGGTCGGACGCACTGAGGTGGAAACCACTGGGACCGGCCGCGCCCATTGTCTGCGCCAGGTGGCCAAGCTCTTCGAGACGAAAAAAGGCCAAATGGACGAGGCCTTTCATTCCTTGCTGGCGGCATTTCGCGAAGCTCCAGATTCCGTACCGCTTGATGAGCTGGAACGTCTGGCCGGAATCAGCGGCTTGTGGGTGGAACTGCTTACGGTACTGCGCGAATTCATGCCGCAACTTCCGGCCGCCTCTAGGCCAGAGCTGTGGCTGCGCATCGCGCACCTTTATGGAACCAAGCTAAACCATCTGGAGTATGCGCTGGCCTCGCTCGGCGAAGCGCAGAAACTCGATATTTTCGAACCGGCGACCCGCCGCAAGCTGCTTGAGCTGCGCTGCGATCTAAATCGCCGCGCCGAACGCTGGAAGGATCTGGCTGAGGCGCTTGGTCAGCTTGCCGCGGAACTTGCCGACACCGAGCGTGACCGCAAAGTCCAACTGTACTTGGAACAAGGTGATCTTTACGAAAGCCGGCTTGCCGATGGCGTCTCGGCAATTGCCGCTTTCAAAAAGGCGCGCGCCGCCGATGGGGCCAGCCGCGATGCCTTTGACGCCCTGGAACATTCGCTGCGCCGACATGCGCAGTTTGCTGACCTGGTGACGCTTTTGGACGACAAAGCGGCGCTTTGCGACAAAGACGGCGACTCGGCAGGCGCCGCGCTGGCTCGGCGTGAAGCAGCGCAGCTATGCAGCGATCATCAAGGCGACCGCAAACGTGCGGCCGAGCGCTGGGAAGCGGTTCGCGCCGTCGATCCCACGGACCTGGAAGCCTTGCGGGCTCTTGAGAAGCTTTACGCCCACGAAGGCAGCGATTTCGAGAAGTACCTAAACGTTTTGTCTACGCTGTGTGAAGTCGTCCCGTCTGAAAAAGAACGTCTGGGGCTTTACCGCCGTCTATACGCCGAGTACGAAGACGTTCCGGGACAGCAAAGCCGCGCCGAAGCCTGTCTGCAAAAGATTCTGCAAATCGATCCGACCGCCGAGGATGCGTATCGCGGACTGGAACGGCTGTATCAAAAAGAGCGGCGCTTTGCCGAGCTCGTCGAGACGTATCACCAGCATATGAACCATTTGGACAGCCGAGGCGAAGCGGGCAAAGTCGATCTGTTTTTGGCCTTGGCTCGCGTCCACGAGGTCGAAATTCCCGGCGGCGATTCCGCCATTTTGCGCCGCGAGGCCCATTTGGCCATCAAAGCCTATTTGTACGTCCTTGACCTCAAGCCCGAGCACGTTGGCGCCTTGGAGGCGCTGGCTCGGCTTTACCAAGTCACGGAACAGTATCTGGATGCAGTGCGGACGCTTGAAAAACGCGCACGGCTTATTGACGACAAAGTTCAGAAGGCGGCGCTTTACTATGAGACAGGCCGCCTGTGCGAAAAGCATCAGCTTGATCTAAAGACGACCGAAGAATTCTACGTGCGCGCGATGGAGCTGGATCCGCAGCACGTGCAGGCGATTTCGGCGCTGGCTGGGCTATATCGCGGCCAGCGCGACTATTTGCGCGCCGCCAAGCTGTACATCGAAGCCGAGGAGCATACGCAAAACCGCCTGGACAAGCCGCGTTATCTCGTGGAAGCGGCGCGTCAATATCTGCTTTGTGAAGAGCCGCTGCGCGCCCGCGCCATGTTCGAGCAAGCGCTGAAGCTAGACCCCGAGCACATGGAGGCCGCTGCCGGACTTTTGGACATCCATTGGCAAGAGCAGCGCTTTGATGAGGCGCTGCCGCTTTTGGAAATGCTGACGCGCAAAGAAGAAAACGCGCAAGTGCAGCGCGAACGGCTGTGTCAGCTTGGCCAAGCGGCGGCGGCGCTTGGCGCGCGCGAAAAAGCCCTGAAAGCCTACCAGCGCGCGGTCGATCTGGATTCGAGCAATCTGACGGCGCTGCGCGGCCTCATTCCGCTCTTGGTGCAAACCGGACTGTATGTCGATGCGCAAAAGCACTGCGAAAATCTGCTTTTGGCCAGCGCCGGCACGCTCGGCCGCGCTGAACGGGCGGATGTACTTTCGACGCTCGGACACTGCGAACAACGCTTGGATCACTTCGATGCCGCTCGCGCCGCCCTGCGTGAGGCGCTGGAGATAGATCCCTATCACCAGACCAGCCTGCGCACGCTGCTAAAAGATCCGGCGCTGACGCCCACTGAAGGCGTGCGGCTGCGCCGCGCGCTGTTTAAAGCCCTTTTGACGCTGGAAGCGACCGGCGCAACTTTGACGTTAAACACCGGGGCCACGCTCAGCACGCCAAACGATACCAATGACGAACGACTGCGGCTGCTCATTGAAATCGGCGACATTCTTTGGGAGCCGCTCGGCCAACCGCTAGAGGCGCTTTCGGCCTATCGCGAAGGCCTGGCACTAAAGCCCGATTCGCATCTGCTTTTGCACAAGTGCCTGGAAGTTTGCACGCAACAGAAGCGATGGCCCGAAGCCATGGACGTACTCGACACGCTCATTGGCAATGAAAAAAATGCCAAGATGCGGGCCCGCTATCGCTTGACCGCGGCGCTTATCGCGCGCCATGAGCTTTCCGACATCGAACGGGCCAGCACGCTGATTCTGGCGGCGCTCGATGACGAACCGACGCTCGAACGCGCGCTAGAAGCGCTTGAAGACATCGCCTTAACGCTTGATGATCCGCACCGGCGCCTTTTGTTCTGCCGACGGAAGATCAAAGCGCTTGGTCCAGAGGCCGAAGATTCACCCAAACAGCGCGCCGAACGGCTGCGGCTGTGGACCGAAATCTCGATGCTGTGCATTCAGCGGCTGGGCGATGTCGAAACCGGCGCCACAGCTTATGCCGTGACTGTCGCCCTGGATGGGCAAAATCTGGATCGCAGGCGCCAGATGGCCGGCATCTATGCCGAAATGGGCGGCGACGCCCTCGATAAAGCCATCGCCGAGCACTACACCATCCTTTCGCGCAACAAATCCGAACTGACGAGCTATCGCGCTCTTAAAGAGCTATACCTGCGCACCCTGCAACGCGAAAAAGCGGCGGCGGTCGCTTATGCGCTATACCTTCTGCAGCAAGGCAATGCCGCGGACTTGCAGCTTGTCGATGAAATGAAAGCGCGCCCGCTGCGTCCGGCGACGCGTTCGATTTCGAAAGAGCTTTGGCGGCTTCTCAGCCATCCCGATGAGGATCCGCGCCTGGCATCGCTCTTTCAGATTCTGTGCGACGTCAGCATGGCCAGTCAGGCCAAAAGCTACAAAGAGCTCGGCTTGTCGCCAAAAGATCGCACCGATCTCGATGCCAATACGTTCTATGGCAAGGCGCTGCGCTACGGCTTCGAAGTACTCGACGCACCGATGCCCGAGGTCTATCCCCGTTCCGAGGATTCCGAGCTCATCGATCGTCCTTACCGCATCGTCATCGCCATGGACAAAGAGGTTCCGCGCGGAACTGCGCCCATGCCGGTGATCTGTGCGCTGCTTGGTAAGGCCCTGCTGTCGCCCAGGCGGCCGGAACGGGAAGTCACCTATGAAATCGGCCGCATGGCGGCGCTTTTGCGCCCCGAGCGAATGCTTCGCACGCTGTATGCTAGCGCGGCGCAGCTTGGCCTTATTATCGACGCTGCTCTGGCGCTAAGCGGCGAAGAATTTTTCGGCAATGCCAAGGTCATGGAAACCGCGCAAGGCCTGGCTCGAGCGCTGCCTCCGGCGGCGCTGGCGCAGGTACGGCGGCTGGGAACCGCGCTGCGCGAATCAGGCAGCAAAGGCGAAGCGGCGGCGCTGGCTTGGCTTGGTTACTCGGATTTGACTGCAGTGCGCGCGGGTCTAGTCCTGGCTGGCGACTTAGAAACTGTGGCCCTGCAACTGGCCACCGATCCACCGGGCATCACGCCTCTAAGTCCCAAGCAGCGGCTGCTTGAGACCATTCACTTCACTGTGACGGAGGAATATTTCACCATCCGTCAATACTTGGGGTTTAACACCTTCTAGGCATTCTCTCGCAGCCTTCCGCTCGATCGGCTAGGAACGTCGTTCCTCGTCGATAGATCGGAAGGCAGCGAGCGCCCAATATCCTAAATCCGCGAGCGGAAATAATATCCGAGGGTCAGCATGACCCCCAAATACTCGTCGCGTGCGCGCGTCACCGGAGTTCCGTCCGCTGATTTTAGGATATTGCCCTGACCTTCAAACGACAGCAGATTCTGTTCGTAGTAAAAAGCCAGGCCGCCGAGTAGTCCGCGCCAGATTTCGGCGCTAAGTCCCAAATCCATACGCCACAAAAAGCCGCTACCGGGTCCATAGGACTGAAAGCCGTTGGAGTTGGCAAGCGACATGCCCGCAGCATCCACGCCCGGCGTGGCCATCGTCCCTAAGCCCAGATGCCGCGCGATACTGAACGCGGCCCGGCCCGACAGCCAGCGCGTAAAATAAAGGCGCAATCCGGCGAGCGCACCCATGTAGCGATAGTCGCTGGAAGGAATTCGCAAAAAGGGCAAGTTTATCGCGTTGGAAAAATCGAAAAAGTGCCCACCGCCGAGCACTTCGACTTCAAAGTCCGGACGCAGTACGTCATCCCAGAAATTCCAGTGCCAGCGCAGCGCAAGCTCGATGCGCTGCTCGCTGGCTTGGTAGGATCCGTGGCTCATCCCCGCTTCTTCGGTTACTTCTTGAATCGTTCCCCAAAAAGGCAGCATGGCGCTCAGGCGCAGTCCCAAACCGGCCAGCGGCGGCTTGGACATCGGCTTTAAAAAAGCCAGCGGATGCACTTCCAGATTCAGCACAAGGCCGCTGGCCCCAGAGCGCGGAAAGCGCAAACCACTGCCTTCATTGCTGAGGCTGCGCGTATTGTAAAGATAGCCAGCGCGCACATCGATGGCCGGCTGCCAGGGCGGACGGCGAGCATAAATCTCGCTAGCCGCCTTGGTTCGAGGAATAAGCGGCTGATTCGGCGAACCCAGGGGCGCTTCCTCGCTGTCGTCAGCCTGCTGCACCGGACGACTTGGCCCGCTAGAACGGCTGGACGACGAAAATGCCGGCACACTGGTCGTCTGGGTCGGCTTCGAAGCGGTTTCTACAGCCGGCTGATGGGACGGAGTCAGCCAGGTCGTTCCCGCGGACGGCGGCGCCGCCGGACTGACGGCAATGGGCGCCGGCGGCGTTTTCGCAGCTTGCGGCTGAATGTGCAAAGCGCCGTCGAGCATCTGAAAAAATGCCGTCGCCTGCTCGGTAAATCTTTGCTGATTGAGCACGGGAGTATCCAGGTCGTACCCAAGCTGCCCAATGGTTTGCCCATCCGCATCATAAAGTGTCAGGGTCAGCCGATAGGGCTTGGGCGCGTCGGGTCCGGGAGTCGCTTCCATCCAGCCGCCCAGCATGACGGTGGCTTTGAGCAGACGAGCCATCGCCCGCAAATCCGGCGCCTTGCCGTGATACTTGATGCGCGCGATGCCTCCGAATAAATCCGGCGGCGTGACCCGGTAGCGCACCGCTTGCGGCCGCAACATCAAAACTTCGCCGACGGCCACTGCAGTGGGCATCACCTGCAAAGGTTTTTGCGGGGGATGTGTCGCTTCTTTCCCGTCAAACGGCAGGGTGACGACAACGGATGTCTGACCGGCGACGTTGGCCAGGCTCTGCGCGTACACTTGGGTTTGAACTTGTGCTTGCGCTGACGCAATCACCCCAGCCAGAGCTCCGAAAACCGCCATACCGGCCGCAAAAGCCCGCGGGATACTGAAACGTAGCGATGGAAATCGTCGAATTGTCACAAGAATCTCCCAACCTGTCTTGTAGAGTTACGGCGAATGTTGCCATAGCTTGGCGGAAGTTGAGCGCTTTTTGCATAGAGTCGCGGCCAGAAGCCAAACCAAGTGCACAGCCCCCCGGCACATGGACGTCTTCGAAACGACTTGTCGACTTACTGATTCAGCTCAAGGGCGGCGCGGCGTAGGCGATGGCGGTCCATTTCGCTGGCGCATTCGCGGTTGCCGGCGGGACGCGTCACAAGGCCAGTGGCGAGTAGCGTGCGGCGCAGATTGCGACGGCTCGCGGCTTTGGCGGCAAATAGGGGTTTGAGATTACGCTCTGGTTCGAATCCAATGTACGACAGGCCACGCTTGGCGCCGGCGCCGCTGGCAGCATCCAGCATGGCCACATCCACCGAGCGATACTCCGGCTGACCGAGCTTTGTCGAAAAATGCTGCGCCCGCTGCAGGGTGTAATGCCATATGTCGCTGTGCGGATAGCCGAGTAGCTGCGATTTTACCGTGCGCAGGACCAGGCTTTTATCGTCGAAGGGCAGTGCGATGATGTTGCGCCGAAAGGCCGCACCGTAGTGAAACCAAGATTCGGCATTGGAAAAATAGAGCGTCCGAATCGAAATTTTGGCCTGCTGAGCAGCGTCGGCAATTTCTAGCACGGTGCGCGGCCCGGTTAGATCGCCAAGGAGTGCCACGAGCCGCCCGCTTAGGGCCAGTTCACGAATGTGCTGATATTTTTGCGCATCGGCCAGCCAACTTCGGCTTCTTTTGGCTCGAAGAGTGGCGCGCAGATGCGACCGCAACAGGTCGCGATAGGCATGGTAAATTTCCAGCGCTTGATGCTGTTCCTCCGCGCTCGCATAGCGCGCCGCCACGGCGGTATGCACGGCCGCGGTCGAATTTTTTTCAAAACGCGCCAAAAACTCTGCCGGCGTTGCCGCGCCTACCAAAAGCGCCGCATACAGTTTGTGCATGTGCACCACCGCCGCATCCAGGTCGATAAGCCAGACTGCTTTGGCTTGCGCGGCTGCGGCCAGCGTGTAGTTCTGATCTCCGCCAACGCCTATATAGCCGCCGCCAAGCTTTGCCAGTTCGGCGAAAAACAGGTCATGGCGGCGCTCGTTAGACCACAGATAGTGGCGTTTGACGTGACGCGCCGGTTCATCGCTCGGCGCGCTCAGCAAAGCAGTGGTTTGGGCAAAAGCAGCTTCCGGCGCGGCGGGCAAAGACGGTTCTAGGGACGGATTGGCGCGTAGCGGGCCAGCCACAAAGCTTGTCAGCAAAGCCAGCCAGCACAGCCGTTTCCGGCCCCCCCCAAGGCGCCGCCAGTCAAAAAATTTCACGGCGTCATGTTAGCAGGTATTTGTCATTTCAGGCCGCCGGGATTCAACTTGGCGCCAAGCTGGTGCTTGCGAAAGCCGTTGCGGTTGGTTAGGCTGCGGTTGTTCTCGTCGAAGCTAGTGAAGAGGTCGCGAGTTTGTACTGCATTTTGGTACCGATTCGAGGAAAGTCCGGGCTTTACAGGGCAGGATGCCGGCTAACGGCCGGTCGAGGTGACTCGCAGGAAAGTGCCACAGAAAATATACCGCCTCGCACAGCATGGGTCGCTTACGCGACTCGGCTCGCTGGGTAAGGGTGAAATGGTGCGGTAAAAGCGCACCGGGCTGCTGGTAACAGCAGTTGCATGGAAAACCCCATCCGAAGCAAGACCAAGTAGGAAGCGAAAGGTTGCCCGCCCGCTCGTGCGGTTTTTTCATCTTGAAAAGATCGTGCGGGGCTTCCAGGTAGGTCGCTTGAGCCGTCGAGCAATCGCCGGCCTAGATGAATGACCTCTGCCGTGGCAACACGGAACAGAACCCGGCTTACCACTGACTCCGACGAGAACATTGTCAAATCAGCCGACGCGGCTATGATGCACGGCCATGCGCGGACTTTTGATACAGCAAGTCGTCTCAAGCCGTTTGTCCTGTACCGTCTTTTTTTTCAGCGCGGCCATCGGGTGCAGCCAAGGCGGAGCCACCGAAGATATGCGCAGCCAGCCGCCGCGCAAGGACATATCGATTTGGGGCCCCGATGATCCGGTGCAATCGCCAGATTTGGGACCGCCGCCAGATCTAACGCCGCCAAGCGAGCCGAATTGGACGCTTTTGGCCGGCTATTTGGACTCGCTATTTGACGCCAACAAATCGCTGCTACTCAACCTGCCGCTGCCGACCGGAAATACCTACTGGACGTCAAATGCCAGCATTCTTGCGGCGCGCGCTTATGAATATCTTCCGACTCCCAACAAAGAGCGCAGTGATGCAATTTTCGCGAAGCTGCACACCTTCAAAATCTGCGGTTGTCAAGCTTCGTCCGGACACGACGCAACCATCAATCACTACATCGATCCCGTGACGATGAAAGGTATGTCGATTCCGACGGTACCTACCGATTACTGTTACGGTCGACCAGTCCAGGTGCGGTTTACCTCAGATGCTTGCGACGCATCGGGGCGCTCTTGCCCAGACAGCGATGTGCTGCATATGGACTATACACCCGGAACATGGACCTCGGACAAGTGCAACGGCTGGCCTTTTTCGTGCACAACCGACACGGTAAAAGCCTGGGATGCGACGGGAACCGGCAAGGGGCGGGGCGAGATATTGGCGCTGCAGATTCTGAGTCTTCGCAATCAGCAGTCGTCCAATGCAAATGTCCTTTGGGAAGTGTTGCAGCAAAAATGGGACGGCCGCGGCATCAACGACGCACAGACCGTTAGCAATCAGTACTACTCGGTAGACAGGCTGGCGCTGTTCAAAATCGTCTCCCGCGTCCTGAACAAGCCGCTGCCGATAGAAGTGGATGGCATTCTGAAAGCGGCACAGGGACCAAACGGCGGCATTCGCACAAATTACGCGATGGATGGCAGCTTCACGCTGGACCAAAACGGCAGCACATCGACAACCGCACTGGTTGTCCTGGCCTATCGCAAGCCCGTTGCCGATTTCTAAAGCTCGACGCGATTCCTGTTAGTAGCGGTAGCGAAAGACCATTTCGCAGAACAGCGGATCGGAACGACGGGTCACAGAGCCAAACGAGGAGCCATCGCGGGTTTCTATCGCAGTCCCCGGCAAAAGGTTCAGCAGGTTGAAGATCATCGCGATGATGTCGATGTTCTGCCCGGTGAGCTTTTGCAGGTTGTACGCCAACTGCAAATCGAGGGTAAAGGTGCTGGGCATCGTGAACTCGGCCCAGGTCGTTGGATCGTTGTTTCGCGATCCAGTCGACGAGCCGCGCGGCGATCGATAAAAATTATAGCTTTGGTCCTCGGGCAGCCGAAACTGCTTCCACAGCGGAGCGCCGGTCGCAAACTGTACGCGCGTGCCCACCGACAAACCAAAATCGAAGCTGTAGCTGACAAGGCCCTTTAGATAGTGCCGCGATGCGCCCGACAGCGGGCCGTAATACAGCGAATCGAGCCGCGGGTTTGTCGTATAGCCATTGCTTTCAAAGAAGTCGCCGATGGTGCCGTTCAGATAAGCCAGCGTATAAGAAGCCAAAAGGTTCCACTGACCGGGCGTGCCGCGCACCCACAAATCCAGACCATGATAAATACGGCGCGCATCGTCGGGAGTAGCGGCTGCCAAAAGCCGCTGCGCCTGCCCATTCACATAGCCGACGATACGAGTTCCGGCGGGATCCCAGATCTGGTTTACCTCTTGGTTGACCCAGAAGTTTGAGTACAGCCGGTAGGTGTAATCCATGCCCACCACGGTCTGCGCAATCATCTCGCGATGAATGCCGACCGATATTTCATCCACTTTGGGCGGATTCAAATTGATATCGGTGGCAAAGCTTTGGCTGCCAGCGCCGCCCGAGGTCCGCTTGTCCGCAAAGGCTTGCTTGGTGCTGTCCCAAGTCCGCAGCACCGATGTAATGGCCGGATTTCCCGCGTCGGCGACGCCGGCATTGCCGACATCGTTGTGGCGGCCGTAATGGGCCATTACCAGCGTCGAGTGATCGTGGAACAAATCGTAGATAAACGACAGACGCGGCCCAAAGCCGATTAGCGTTTGCCGTCGCGCTCCGGTGGTGTCATAAAGCATGCCCATATCGATGCGCATGCCAGGCACGATGGTCAGCCAGCGCTTTAGCGTATAGCGATCTTGAATGAACAGGCCCAGATTTATCGCCTGCGCCGTCGTCGAGTATCCACCGCCGGGCTGGCCGCTTTGCGCCAGGCTGCTAGGATACACCGTCACTTGATTGCAGCTTGCAAAAGTGCGCGCATCGTCTGGGTTACACGGCAGCCCCGGCACGCTGTCTACAAAGTTCTGCCCGCCAGCGTATCCGAGCGTGCGGGCGAAATTCATATACGTAAACTGCAAGCCGCCTTTGATGTTGTGCTCGCCGCCGAGTCCGTGCGCCGAGTATAAGAGCGTGGGCGCAAACTGTGCACTCCACTTGCTTTGCTCGTCCCAAGGACGGCTGCTGTTTCTGTAGTTGAAGTTGTTGGAAGCGTCGGTGGTAGCCAGCGTATGCGAGGCGTCGAGTCGGTCGGGCACACCATCAATGGTGCGCATCGAATCCTCAAGCAGGTTTTTGTAAAAAACGCCGGTCTGGAGCTGCAAAAGCAGCTTGTCGGTCAAAAGCGAGTCCACGAGCAAACCGACCCAATGTCCACCGCGCTTGACTCGGCGCTCGGCCTCGGGCGCCAGGTTCTGCGGATCGGGGCGCCCAATGTAACTTGAGGTGTAAGCGTTGATGATGTCGTTAAAGTCCAGACTGTACGACAGGGTCACGCGCGTCGATTTGCTCGCCTGCCAGGTCAGTTTGGCGCGTCCCAGGTATAGGACCTGATCCTGATAGCGATCATACGGGGTGGCGATGCCGTACCACGGCTGCTCGGTGATGTTGAGGGTCAGCCGATTGTAATTGAACTGAAAACTGGTCCAAAACCACAGCTTGTCTTTGATCAGCGGTCCGCCGAAGTTGATGGCGGCCGAATAGAAGCTGCGGTCGGGCAGCGGCCGATTGTCATAGATCAGCCGGTCGTTTTGCTGCGGCGCGTTGCTTGGATAGCGCGTGGTCGATGCAAAAAAAGGCGGCTGCAAAATCACGGTGGCATCGACGATGAATTTGTTGCCGCCGGAGCGAGTCACCATGTTCTGCACGAGGCCAAGCGAGTTGTACTCGGCATCCATACCGCCTACCGAGACGACAAATTGCTCGACCGAATCCGAATTGATCAGCGCCGAACTTGTGCCGAATGCTCCGAGCGTAATGTCGGTGACATCAAGGCCGTCGATAAAAAAGCGATTGAAGCGCCCAAGTCCGCCGCGCACCACCGCCCGATCGCTGCCGCTGTTCACACCAGCAGTAAACTGCGCCACCGCTTTTTCCTGCCGAAACGACGGCGAGCTCGTCAGGGTCTTATTATTCACCGGCGTAATCGCCGCGGCGCTTTGCGGATTTAGCACCGGATTGATTTTCTCGATGATCGTTGTCTTTTCGTTCATCTCCGGCGAGCTGGCCGGCTCCAGCGCCAAGTCCACCGCCGACTGCTGACCGGCGTTGACCTGAATGTTAATCTGCATGATCGGCGCGAAGCCTTCCAGCTTGATCGCCACTTCATAAACGCCCGGCGGCAGGTTCTGAAAGGCATAGCTGCCGTCGTCATTTGTGACCGTGTCCTGCGGCCCACCGATCAGTTGCTTGCTGCGGATGGAAACCGGCACGCTGGCCAGTCCTTCCTTGCTGCCCTTGACGGTGACAAAGCCGCCGATGCTGCCGCCAAGCTCGCCGACGGCGGCGGCCCGCCGCGGCAAAATGCACAGCGCCATGGCCACAATCACGGCCCAAGCCATCGTCAAAAACAAAGGTCGATACAAGTACCGAGGCGTCGCCTTCATGTGTGGGCGGCAGTGTACGTACTTCACCGCGCGAGCAAAATGAAAAATTGTCGAAAGCGACCGATCAGGGGTGGTGCAAAAAGCGAGACAGCAGGCCGCGCGCACTTTCGCTATCGATGCGCCGCAATAGCAGAGCCTTAGACAGCGGATTTGGTACCAAGCGACCATCGAGAAATAGCGCCGGCAAATAGGGCAGCCCCAGTTTCTGCGCCTGCTGAAAATCGCGCTCTAAAATGGTCCGGACCGCGTCGCTGCGCGCCGGGTCCTTTACCGCCGCTTCGAGCCGCGCCACATCGACATTCTGGCGCGACAAAAGTTCAGTGATGTCCGCGTAACGCAGCACCATGCGCCGCTTCATTAGTTCCAAGATGCCATCAAATGCGCGCCAGAACGCATCGGGCTCTTCGTAAGCAAGCTGCCCCAGCAGTTTGGCCACCCGCCGAGCATTGTCGCTGGTCGGTGCATGCTGAAAAACCACTTGCAGCGAATCGGAGCGGGCCGCAAACACCTCTGTAACCGTGCGCGCCATCAGATAAGTGCCATACGTATCCAGGCTGCCGATAAGCAAAAGCGTCACCGGAGCAATCTTGGGACCGCGTACTGGCGACCCATAAAGGTCCAGCCGTCCAAGCGAGCTCGGCGGTGGCGGCAGCAATGTACGGCTGGACCAGGTCGCCGCAGCGGCTTGCTCGCTGCGCAGCTTGGCGAGCATTTCTTCGTAAAGTTCGCTAAGCGGCGTCCCCATGCGCAGGGCTTGATAGGCACGGCTTCTTTGCCGCAACAGCTCCTCGCTAAGCTGCGCCTCTGAAAATGTGCCGCGCAATCGGCGTCCGTTGAACCAGACCTCCGGCGGCAAACGAATCTCGTTCCGTTCGCTTTGCCAGATGTCCAAAATGCGCTGGCGCTCGATTGGGCTTTTCAAATCGACAAGCAGCCGCTTTTCATCAAAGCCGTGTGCGCGCACCGCGGACAAAAGCGCGGGCTCAGCAGCCAAAGAAAGCCAATCGGAATGGTCGGCCAGATCCTCGGCCAAGGCCCAAAGGCGTTCTTGTCGATCAAGCTGCCGCCATGCGGCAAAAAGGACCGCGGCTCCCCGCTCGGCCGTATCGTTGCCAAGGACCGGATGTAACACCAGCCGGACGTCGCGGTTTTCGCGCCAAATGCGCAACAAAAGCTTCAGCGCGTTTGGCACGGCGCGGTGGCCAAACGGCAAAAACAAGTCCAGCGTCACCGGAGCATAACGCGGTCCAAAAAACGGCAGCCGACTTTTGGGGCTAAGCTTGATTTCGCTTTCGCGATTCGAATGCAGCCGCCCCGCTTCTTCCGCGTTTGGCGAATTCGGCGCAGCTTGCGAATTTGGCGGATCCGGCAGCGATCCATCTGGAGCCGGCAGCGCTTGAGCTGGCAGCGCCGCCAGCACCGCTAGCACCGCCATGCAGCCGATGGCGCAACTACGGGCTTTCATGCTAAATCGCCAGTCCATGCGCAGACGCGTTGTTGTGACCGGAATCGGACTCTGCACGCCGCTTGGCTTGGACCAAAAGACCACCTGGACGGCCCTTTTGGCTGGAAAAAGCGGCATCGGTCCCATCACTCGTTTCGATACCAGCCAGTTTGCCACTCGATTCGCGGGTGAGGTCAAGGGACTTGATCCGACCTCGCGAATCGACAAACGCGAAGCCAAGCACCTGGACCCCTTTGTCATCTACGCCATCTTTGCGGCCGATGAAGCCGCCGCCCAAGCCGGCCTGCGCATTGCCCCCGAGACCGAAACTGCCGACGCGCCTCCGGACGACGCCTATTCAAGCGAGCGCATCGGAGTGTTCGTCGGAGCCGGTCTAGGAGGCGTCACGCACATCGAAAGCGCCCACACCACGCTGCTGCAAAAAGGCCCCGGGCGCATGTCGCCGTATTTTGTGCCGCAGATTATCGTCAATATGGCGCCGGGACTCATTTCGATACGCATGGGGCTAAAAGGGCCCAATCTCAGCCATGTTTCGGCTTGCTCGACCGGTGCGCATGCCATCGGCGAAGCGGCGCGCGCCATTGCCCGCGGCGATGCAGACGCCATGCTGGCCGGCGGTACAGAAGCCGCCGTCACGCCGCTCGGCATCGGTGGTTTTAACGCCATGCGGGCGCTGAGCACACGCAATGATGCACCAGAGCTTGCCTCGCGGCCGTTTGACAAAGATCGCGACGGTTTTGTGATGGGCGAAGGCGCCGGCATTGTTGTTTTGGAAGAACGTGAAGCAGCGCAGCGCCGCGGTGCAAACATCCTGGCTGAGCTTGTCGGCTACGGGCTGTCCGCCGATGCTTTTCATATGACCTCGCCGCCCCCAAGCGGCGAAGGAGCGCAACGCTGCATGCGCATGGCCCTTGCTGACGCAGCACCGCTTGGAATTAGCGCGGCGGATATCGGCTATATCAATGCGCATGGCACTTCGACCAAACAGGGCGACATCGCCGAAACCGTGGCCATCAAAACGGTGTTTGGCGAGCATGCGCGACGGCTGGCCGTCTCGTCGACCAAATCGATGACCGGGCATCTTTTGGGCGCGGCGGGCAGCGTCGAAGCCTCGTTTGCCATTCTGGCGCTGCGCGAGGGCATGCTGCCGCCAACGATGAACCTGGAAACGCCCGATCTCGAATGCGATTTGGATTATGTTCCCAACAAGGCGCGGCCGGCTCCTGCTTGGACCCGCGCCGTCATGTCAAACAGCTTCGGCTTTGGCGGTACCAATGTCTCGTTGCTGTTTGCTGCGCCGTGAGTCGAAAAGAAAAGTTAAGCTAGACGCAGGAGAGGTTTATGCGTCTTGGTCCTGGACGCTGGCTCAATGCGCAGATGCATCTTTTGTCGTGGCTTGGCGAAGAAATGCACGGCGAAAGCTTTCTGGCCGAGCAGCGCCCCCAAGGGCGCAGCGTCATGCTGAAGGTGTTGTCCGCTGAAGCCTGCCGCACCTCAGAGTATATAGAACGATTTCGGCACTGCGCCGAGCGGGCCATGCTGCTAAACCATCGTCACGCGGCCTGTATACACGCCTTTGGTTTGCTGCCGGCGACTCTAGAGCCTAGCCTGTACGACGAGGCCGCCGCCACCGCATTGCCCGGTGCTTATAACGCCGAGGCCAACGCACAGGCGGTGTCCCCTGGGCCTGGCCCAGCACCGACGTGGGCCCAGGGCGGCATTCCCTGGATTGCCAGCGATCCGATCGCCGGCAAGGACTTGCGTAGCCACTTTGGCACGGACGAAACCATCGAAAAGCTGGCGGCGCTGCTTTTGCCGGTGGCGGATTTGCTGGATCGCGCCGCAGCGCTAGATCTTTGGCACGGCGAGCTGTCGCCAGCCAATTTGATTTTCGTGCAAGAGCCGAATGCACCGCCGCGCCTGGTTCTTGTCGATCTGGGTCTGGCCAAAGTGCTGGCCAACGACATTTTGGATCTGCCGGCGCCGCCAGGTGCACTTTGTTATCGCAGCCCCGAGCAATGTCAGGACGGCGAACTTGTAGAGCCGGCCTCGGATCGCTACGCCTTGGCAGCAATTTTGTTTGAAGCGGTGGCCGGACGGCCGCCTTTTGTCTCGGACAATCCGCGAACGCTCATGCAAATGCACCGCGCCGCCCCCGTGCCACCGCTGCGCACCATTGCGCCGCGGCTTTTGCGAGCCGAAGCGCTGGATGCTTTTTTCGTGCGAGCGCTGGCCAAAGAACCAGCCGCGCGCTTTCCCAGCGCCATGGCCATGATGGAAGAATTTACTCAAGCGCTGGCCGTTCCTCGCAAAGGTTCCCGTCCGGCGCAGCGGCGCCGCTCGCCGCGTTGGTATCGTCTGCTGCGCACTGACGATCCCAACCAATGCATCGATGTCGTGGTCGGAACCCGTGCCGTCCTCGGCAAACAAAGCGAATGCGAGCTCGTCTGTCAGGCCCTGCCCTCGCCCGAACATGACAGCATTACCGGCACGATCAGCCGCGAGCACGCGGTGCTTATCTGGCTGGACAATCGGCTGAACGTGCTTGATCAAAGCAGCAATGGAACGTTCGTCAACGACCGCCGCGTCGGGCCCCGGCTTAGCGGTCTGCCCGACGGCGCCCTTTTGCGGCTGGGCGAGCATCTAACGCTGCACGTGACCCTGCTCGGCGGAGATCTCAAGGGTGATGGGCAAGCTGAAGCGCCCAGCGAGATTCCCGCCGTGCTGCTAGTTCGTCGCGACCGCTATGCCGCCGGACTTCCTCCAACGCTGTTTCTTTGGCAGAACATGCCGCTGCAAGGCTCACCGCTAATGCGGCTAGGGGGGGCCATGCGCTGCGGCCAAATCTGGGTGGCCCAGCGCGAACTGTGGTGGAGCGGCCATCCGGCAGTGGTATGGCAGCGCCAAGATCACTCGACAGTGCTTGGTCCGGCGCCGCTGCGCGACGGCGACACCCTGACGGATCGCGACGGCGTGCTGCGCGTCGTGCACTAATGCGGGGGACGGCAGGCTCCGGCGGTGCAAGCGGCATAGCGGGGCTGCGAAACGGCACGACGAACCGAGGCAAAGATATTGGGCAGCTCGCTCACCGAGGCGCGATTGACCATCCAGGCCGGCACTCGACCACCTACTTCGATATGGCAGCGGTAAGTCACGTGCGTTTTACGGCCCCCGTCTAGGGATTCTAGAATCCATTCGCCGTTATTTTTGGGGACGCGTACAACCCCCCGCTGTTCCGGCAAGCAGCCAGCATTATCGCTTAGCCAAGTGATGTGCCACCGGCCCGGCGCCTGCCGCTCGGTACCGACGCGTATACAATAATCGCGGCGAGCGATAAGCGGCGGATTGATTTCCATATAGTAGAAGGCGCCCTGCCCTTCACGCTTGAGCAGCCGAGCCACCGAGGTCGACGGAATCGTCTGCGTGTAGCTTTCGACATCCTCAAGGACCGCCAAGATCTGCTCGGGCGTTGCCTCAAAGTCGCTGACTCCGCGAAATTCAGAAAAAGCCGAGCCAGCCATCGGCCGCGCAAAAACGGTTACACCTTGGCGCGTCGTCATTTCGGTCCAGCCGGATTCTTCGGCACGAACCGAGCTGGCAAGAAGCGCTGTCGCAAGTCCGACGGCTAGCGTGAGTGCGGCCGGCCAGGAATTTCTAAAGCCTGCATCAGCGCTGCTACGACGTGGGCGGCGTGGCGCAGAAGGCACATACGGATGCGTATCTTCCTTCTGCGCGCCCTCGGCGTGAGGCGCAACGCCACCCAGGATACCCCAAGTACTTCCGGAATCGCACAATAGCTCGCGGCACATCATGTTCCGCCCTCCGATTCGGACTGCGCGCATGAAATTACCACCGCTTTGTTTGCAGACCAAGCAAGAAGCTTGTCAAATTAAGGGCTTAAGAAACTTTTCGAGCAAGTCGTAATAAACCGTGGGCTGTTCCAGATGCGAAAAGTGACCGCTTTGCGCAATGACATGGTGAACGGCGTTTTTTTGCGAGCCGCCGAGCAATTCGGCGGTCTCGGCGACCTGCTTGGGGGGGACGAGCAGATCGTCCTCTCCTGAAATGAGCAAAATCGGTACATGCAGGCGCGACAGTTCGAGCCGCGCGTCAAAAGCTCGGCAGGCGCGAAAATCCGCCAGCACGACATCGCGCTCGGACGAAAAAAGCATCGCCTGCCAGCGCGCTCGCAGATCCGCCGGCGTATTGGGCGAAAAGCACAAATCGGCAAACGGCTCGGGCAGCCTATCGATGCGGCCTTTGTCGAAAGCCGAATCGCGGCCCGAGTCGCTTGGCAAGTGGCGCGCCAATAGCGCCAGCACTTCATCGGCCACATCGAGCCGCGCGGCGCCATTGCACAGCACGAGTCCCGCAACTCGATCGGGCCAAGCAAGCGCGCAGCGCAGGGCCACTGCCGCCCCCATCGAATGCCCAATCAGCACCACCCGATTCAATTGCAGAGTTGCGCAGACCGTCCCCACCGCATCGCGATAGCCGTCGATATGAATTTCATCGTGCCAGCGCTCCGACTGCCCGTGTCCAGGCAAATCCGGGGCCAACACTCGGCGTCCGGGCGCAAAGCGGCGCAGCAAATCCATCCATACCACCGACGACATACCAGCCCCGTGGATACACACCAAAGGCAGCGGTGTCCCGGGCCGGCTTGATGCCGACTCGGGTTCATCGCGGACGCGCAGCAGCTTGTCGCCAAAACGGAGCCGTCGCAAGTGTTCACCTTTTGGCCCTGTATACACCACAGCGGCAAATCTTTGGAGGTCTACGTCGTATAGCTCATCAGCCTCGTGCGTAGCGATGGCCCTGGACTTGACTGCGCGGGCCGGCGAATCTACGTAAAGAGGCTCAATCACGCCGATGCGGCACATGAGTGATGGACAATCACAATCCGACCTAGGCCCCGATGGCCGTAACGGCAGCGAAAACGCTGGCAATTCCGCGATGGATGGCGGTCCCGACGGCATGGGCAACACGACCCTGGCCGATTTGGAAGCCATGCGGCTTTTGCTGTGCGGCAGCTCGGTCATCGACTGGCATCAACTGGCATTTTCCAATCTCGAAGAAGTGCGCCGGTTTCTGCGCATTAATGAATTCGACTTGGACGATCCGCATGATATGGAACGGCTGGAAACGCTGCGTTCCGAAGCGGTCGAGTACCTGACGCGGCATTTTCACTACCGCATTCCGGAGGATATCGCCGAAACAGTGCCGGCCCATGAGCTTCTGCTCATCGCATCGCAGAAAATGCGGCATCAAACCTATGCCTGCATCGTCCTCAAGGTGATGCACGTACTCCACCACCTGGACGGCCGCGAGACGCTATTTCGTTTGCCGATTTCCGATGATCAGCTCTTTGGCTTTGTCGAAAACAAAGTGGTCCAAATCGTCGATGAGATGCGCGGCGCGGGAATGCCTATCGTCGAATTTTCCTGGAGCCGCAAAGAACGCCATAGCTTGATTACCAAGCTTTTGGCCAAGCGCGACTCGATTGCGGCGCATGTCTACGACAAGATTCGATTTCGGCTGATCACGCGGCGCCACCAAGACTTGGGGCCGGTGTTGCGTGAGATTTTGAATCGCTTGGTGCCGTTTAACTACGTCATTCCAGGTCAGTCGGTGAATCGGCTGCTGCCGCTGCATCGCATTTTCGAAGAATATCCATCTTTGCGCCGCCATCAGGAACATCTACAGCCGGAATCTGAGCTCAATCTGGGCGACGGCGCCTTCAATGAATTTTCAGCGCAAAGTTATCGCGTCATTAATTTCGTCGCTGATTTGCCGCTGCGACTGGGAACAGTGATGCGCAACATGCCCGCAGCGGAAACGCAGAACGGAGACTTTGATCCTCGGGCGGTGATTTTCGTGCTCACCGAGTTTCAAGTCATGGACGCCGCTACCTCGCACGCCAATGAGCAAGGCGAATCCAGCCACGTCCTTTACAAAGAGCGCCAGCACATCGAGGTCAAGGCGCGTCTGACCCGCGGCATGAAAAGCCGCCCCAGCAAAACTTAAAAGCGGCCTTTTTTACGACGAAAAAACCGCCTTTTTTAAAACAAAAAGGCCGACCTTTGTGAGGCCGGCCTTTTTGCGAGGCGCAAAATCGCCTCTTCCGTTGTGATACCGCTCAGATTCTGAGCTTACTTCTTTTTCGCAGCGGGCTTTTTGGCCGGCGCTTTGGTCGCTACCGCCTTTTTGGCCGGGGGCGCAGCCTTTTTGACCGGGGCCGCAGCCTTTTTGGCCGGGGCCGCAGCCTTCTTGGCTGCCGGAGCCGCCGCCTTCTTGGCTACGGGCTTTTTGGCCGGAGCTTTCTTTTCGGTCTTGGGCTTCTTGCGCTTCTGGCCGCCCACCGCGCGCTTGGCGCGGGAGATATCGCCGTGCGAATCAAGGAAGTACAGGTAGCCTTCTTCGCGCGCAAAATTCCCGGCCATCACCTTCTCAGCCTTCCCGGCGGCCGAAGGCGCACCGGCGCGCTTCATCGGAGTCTTCCAGACATCCGAGCCACGCAGGAAGTACAGGTAACCAGGTTCACGCTTGACACCAATCTTGACAACTTTCTCGGCCATACTTCTCCTCCAACTCTGAGGGGTTGGGTTTGAATTGACACTAAGAGAGGCCCGACGGGGCTGTCAACGAGTTTTGCGCGGACAAGCTCACTTTTTTTCATTTTTTTTCGTCGAGCTCAGCCAAAAGCGCCTCGGGGAAAAGCTGTTTCTCGTCGGAAAAAGTCATTTTTCCGTCGAGCTCGCCAAATTGGGCGATTTTCGGCGATTGTGAGGAGGTTTTCTTTAGCGCATGCGCGCGCAGATCACCTGTTCTGCGCTGACGGGGCTCAATAGAGCTCCGTCGAGCTCTTGCGCAGAGCCGCCATCAAATCGACCGGCGTGATGGACGACTTCGAATCCGTTGTAGTGCAAAAGCGCATCTATTTCGGCCGGAAAGAAAACGCGCTGCGTCAGGCGTATCACCCGCGCCGGTGTGCTTTTTAGCGCCGCGCGGCGCCCGGACCGACTGGGATCCGCCTCATAATAGATTTGTATCCAGGCGATTTGCGTCGCGGGGTCATAGATGTGGCTCGTGCTGTAAAGCAGAGGCTCTCCGGTTTTGGGATGGCGCACGCGGGTGCGCGCAAAGCGCTTTGTCGGATCGCGGCCAAGCCAAGCCGGATCCGGGTGAATGATATCGAGGGCAAACAAACCGTCTTTGGCGAGCAGCCGCCGAACTTCGCCGAGACAGCGCTCGACATCCTGCCGCGTATAAAGGTGCATAAAAGAGTTAAAGGGACAGATGATAAGCGGAAACCGCGCTGGCAATTTGTCGCCTAGCGGCAGCTCGCGAAAATCCCCCTGTAAGATGTGTACGCGCGCGCGCGCCTGCGCGTTCAGATAACGCAGGCGTGCCTGGCAGCGCCGCAGCATCGCAAGCGAGCGATCAATGCCCCACACGGTGTGACCATCCCGCACAAGTGGTAACAAAAGCCGCCCGCTGCCGCTGCCGAGTTCGAGAATGCGAATTCCGCCATCCCCACCGCAGCCACTACCGATATGCTTGGCCAAGCGCCGATACCAGGTCAGGTCTTTGCGGCGATGGCGGAACTCGTGCTCGTAAAGCTCAGCATCGGCGTAAAGCTCACGCGTGCCGGCCGCCAAAGCATTTTCAAAATCGCTCATGGCGCTGACCATACTTCATCATCATCTCGGGCAAAAAATTGACGAGGACCTGAGGGGATGCAATTGTCCCGGAGTGCGAGTATTGGGCTTGGACGTTGGGTCCAAAACCATTGGCGTTGCGGTCAGCGATGAGCTGCGGCTGTGTGCCCATGCCTTGCGTACGCTAACCCGGCGCGGCACCCGCGGCGATGTCGAGCAAGTGCGCAATTTGTGCCAAAGCTATAAAACTCAGCATGTCGTCGTCGGGCTGCCCTACGACTGCGAAGGCAATGAAGGCCATCGGGCTTCGCGGGTGCGCGTGCTTGGCGACGCCTTGGCCGCCGCCGGCCTGACCATCGATTACCAGGACGAAAGCTATTCGACCGTTGCCGCGGAAACGCTGCTGATTGAGGCCGATCTAAGCCGCCAGCGGCGCAAGCAAGTGGTCGATAGGCTGGCCGCCGCGGTCATTTTGCAAGCCTGGCTGGATGGTCACAAAGTTGCACCAAGTGCCGACGAATCAGCGAGGCGTACATGAGCGAGCGAACGCCCGCCCCACCCCGCCGCGGCCGAGGTCAAGGCTTTGCCGCCCTGATTGTCATTCTGGTCGTCGGCAGCTTTCTAGGTACCGTCGGATATTATGCCTGGCAGGCGCTGCGCTATCCCGATCGGCCGGGACCTTTGCACGGCCCCAGCAACGTCAAAGTGGTCATTGCCAAAGGGATGAGCTTGCCAGAAGTCTCGCGCATGCTGGGCGAGCGGGGCCTGGTACATCACCCCGAATGGTTTCGCTTTTACGCCAACGAGCGGGGTGTCGCGCAAAAAATCCGTGCTGGGGCGTACATGTTGTCGGCCAATCAGACGCCGCGCCAAATTCTGGACGTGCTTTTGTCGGGGGCTCGCGAGCCGGAAGTGCCGGTGACCATTCCCGAGGGCAAAAATATGCTCGACGTCGCTCGGCTGCTTGAAGAGGCCGGCATCTGCACCACCAGCGAGGCCGAGCGGCTGATGCGCGACGCCAATTATGCTCTGTCGCTAGGAGTGACCGGCAATAGCCTGGAAGGCTACTTGTATCCCGACACCTATCGCTTTCCTCCCGGCGTGCCCTGTACGCGCGTGTTGCCGGCGCTGGTCAAGCGAACCCAGCGGGTTTTGGGCGAACTCAAGGCGCAGTATTTTGAAGGGCTGCGCATCTTGAACCGCCAATACCATTTCGGCGATCGCGAGATCATCATCATGGCAAGCCTTATCGAAAAAGAAACCGCCCGCGCCCAAGAACGCCCGCGCATCGCCGGAGTCTTTTTAAATCGGCTGCACCTTGCCACCTTCAAACCCCATCGTTTGGAAACCGATCCGACCATCATCTATGGCTGCACCGTGCCCACCCAGCGCAGCGCCGCCTGTCAGGAATGGAACGGACGCATTCGTCGCATACACCTCGATGATGTAGACAACCCCTACAACACTTACACGCATGAGGGATTGCCGCCCGGACCCATCTGCAATCCCGGCCGCGCGGCATTTGCCGCAGTTTTAAACCCGGACAGCACGCCGTATTTGTATTTCGTTTCGCGCAACGATGGCACGCACCAGTTTTCGGCTACTTTTGCAGAGCACCAAGCGGCAGTGAACAAGTATCAACGCGCCAAACCCGCTGCGCCCACGCCTCCTTAGCTACACAGCGGCGCGGCATTTTTGTCCGCTGTGTTGTCAGACCAAAAGAGCGGTCTTAGATTTGGGTCTATGTCTGGTGTTTTGCGCGAGTACCGTTTGCTCGCGGTTTTGGTTGGCGTATCAGCAGTGGTCGCGCTGAGTGCGATTCCGGGAAGCGAGGCGCCGCGCGCTCTGCCGCTTTTAGGAATTGGTATTGGACTTCTTTATTATTTTGTAGCCAGTTGGCGTGAACGTCGCCGCCAGCGTTTGTTTGAGGCGCCATTTCCGCCGCCTTGGCGCACGGTTTTGGAACGCCGCATCCCACTTTATGCGCTGCTAAGTCCCAGTGAACGCCAGCACTTCGAGGGCGAAATTCAAGTATTTCTCGGCGAGCAGCGCATCTACGCCCTTGGCGGTTTGGAGCGCGAAAAAAGCCTAGATGCGACCCCGCAGTCGACGCTTAGCGACGAAAGCAAGCTGCTTATCGCCGCCAGCGCCGCGACCTTGCTTTTGGGGCGGCCGGAATGGCGCTTGCCGACAGCGCGCGACATCGTCGTGTATCCCACGGCCTTTGCCGAAGGCACCTATAAGGTCGCCGGCTCGGAGCCAAGCAACCCCGACAGCATTTATACAGCGCACGAAACCCACGCTCACGCCGTAGGAATGGTTCACGCGCAGGGACCGATACTTTTGTCTCTGGATGCGCTGGAGATGAGTTATCCAGTGCACAACTCGATTTCCGGCTGGAGCTCGCGAACGCAGCTAGATCTAGGCCAGCCGGTTCTGCCGCACGTCGGGCTGCATGAATTCGCCCACGTGCTTGACTTTATCGGCCGCGGGTCCAGCCGCCCGACGAGCCACAACGGCGAACAATCCATTGCCACCGGCATTCCGACGATGCTGCCCGCGCCCACCGCCTTGCGCTGGCACCAGCAGCTTGCCGTCGAGCGCGATAGGCTGCTCATCGGCAAGTCGATTCTTAGCCCGTACGGTTTGAAAAACGAAGCCGAGCTTTTTGCCGTCTCTGTAGAAAGTTTCTTTCAGGACGCGCTGCGTATGCGCGTTTACCATCCCGACCTGTACACTCTGCTGGCCGAATTTTTCAACCAAGATCCGGCCGCTCGCCTCGTCGCTCACCACGCCGCATTCGTCTTTCGTCCATGGTTCGCACTAGGACCTACTTCTCGCTACACCGCTTAGCAAGCGGACAAAACCTACTGCGCGTCCCAATCACGAGGCCGTCCGTGCTCACAGCCACTAGGCTGCTCCGCGCGGTCGTCCTCGCGCTTGGGCCTGCTCGCTACGGTTTTGTTCGCTTGCTCTTAGCTCTTCGATACTGCTCGAAAACCGTCTAAGGCTTGATAATTAGTAAGATAACATTCTAGAATCTTGCGGGCAGAAAAAGTCTCCCCGCTTGAGGTCTATGACTATGACGGACATTGTGCAGGCGCTGGCGGCGCTGGAAGCCGACCCCACTTCATCAGATGCAATTTCGCGGGTGTCGGCTTGTGTAAAACAGGCAGCCTCAGACGACACGGAGAGGTCCGCGGCCGTTCGCAACACGCTTTTGGATTTTCTTAAGCGCAGCCGCGAGCGCGGTGAATTCGAGCTTTGGCTCGTGGGCGCCGACTTGCTTCTTGCAAGTGGGCTTCTTGATGCCAATGTCGCGGAAAAAACCGAGCTCCTCGTAGACAAAGCCCGCGTGCAGGCCGACGAGCTTTTGGACGATGCCGCCGCCGAAGCGACGCTCAAGCAGGCGCTTGCGCTTAGCACCGAGCACGAAGACGCCCAAGACGCCCTGGCCGATTTTGAGATGCTGCGCGCCAAATGGCAGCAGGTCGTCAAAAAGAACCTCGACGATGCCAAGGCATCGACCGCCCGCCAGCTCACCACCGAGCTTTATACCAAAATCGGCGAGCTATACGCCCGTTATACGCCAAGCGCTTCCGAGGCCGAGACGTACTGGCACAAGGCCTTGTCGGTCGAGCCGCGCAATCGGCGGGCCTCGCAGCATTTAGAACGGCTGATGCGTTCCGCTCGGCGCTTTGCCGATCTCATCAAGGTCTACGAGCAGCGCGCCGAAAACGCCGCCACCAAAGAAGAGCGCGTCTTTGCCCTTTTGGGTCTGGCCGATTTATACATCCGCGAACTGCGCAATCCCGAAGCCGCCGTCGAGGCGCACAAAAAAGCATTGGCCATCGACCCGGCCAATGCGCGCGCCCTCTCGGCGCTCGTCAAGCTTTATACCGACCGCGAGGAGTATGGCGCGCTCATCAAGCTGCACGAGCAAGCCTTAAAAGCGCGGCAACGCACCGATAGCGAACTACAGACCGTTTTGGAAATCGGCCGTCTGTACTTTTTCAAGCTGAAAAATTTCGAACAGGCCGACGAGTACTACAAACGGGTGCGCAAGGTCGATCCGGCGCATCTCGAGATGCTCGACTTTTACCGGGCCCTGCATACCCGCAAGCCAAGCGCCGACGACAGCGCCAAACTGCTGCAAATTCTGACCCAAGCGCAGAAGGTCGAGCATGATGCCGCCCGCCGCCTGGCCCTGGGCATCGAAATGGCGCAAGTCGCCGAATCCGCGGCCGGAGGTCTAGACAAAGCCATCGACACGTGGAAGTCGGTGCTGAAGCTGCATCCCGGTCATTCCGAAGCCAGCGCTGCGCTGAAACGGCTTTATACCCGATCCGAAAAATGGAACGCGCTTTTGGAAATGCTCAAAGAGCAAGCCGATGCGCTGTCCAAGGATGATCCGGCCGAGCTCATGCAGCGCATCGAGCGGCTGCTTGAAGTCGTGGCCATTTATCGCGATCGGCTGAAGCTCGACGCGATGGTCATCACCACCTACAACGCCATCCTGGCGCTAAAGCCGGATCATGTAGGCGCTCTCGACGCGCTGGCGCAGAAGTACGAGTCGATGAGCCGCTGGAACGACCTAATCGGCATCTTGCAGCGCAAGGCCGACCTGCTTGGCGAGTGGGTGAAAAACGTCGATCCGAAAGTCGCGCACCTTGGCGGCATTGACGCGGCACGCGACGAGCAAGCCAAGCTGCTAAAGCGCGTTGCCGAGCTTTGGATCGAAAAATTCAGCAATCACAACCAAGCGGTGCGACCGCTTGAAGACCTTTACGCCATTTCTCCAAGCGACAGCGAAACCGTGGCCCGCCTGCGCGACATCTATACCAAGCGGCGGTCCTGGCGGGCGCTGCTCGATTTAGAGCGGCGGCAACTGGACATCTTAGAACAGCATCCCGAACGCGCTTCTTCGACGGCCGAATTCACGGCGCAGCGGCGCACCCGGCTTATCGAATTGGCGCGGCTGGCGCAGGATCGTCTGGGCGACAATCACGAAGCCATCGCCATTTGGAACCGCCTGCTGGAAATCGATCCCAGTGATGAGGCGGCCCTAAACGCCCTGGCCACTTTGTACGAGCGCGAGAAGCGCTATCCCGCCCTTATCGAAGTCATCACTCGGCAAAAAGGCCGTACCAAAGACGTCAAAGCGCAAATCGCCCACCTGGAACGCATCGGCACCCTGCTTGCCGAGCGGCTTTCGGCCCCGGCCCAAGCCGTCGCCGTCTATCGCGAAATCGTGCACCTGCAGCCGACCCACCAAAAAGCGATGCGCACGCTGCGCGAGCTTTATGGTCAGGCCGGGCAATACGACGAGCTTGAAAAACTTTACGGCCAGCAAGCGCAGTGGGACGAACTTTATGAAGTTCTGCTCGGCATCGCCGAAAAAGAAAATAAAGCGGATCTACGCATCGACATCTATCTGCGCGCCGCCCGCGTCGCCAGTTTGGAGCTGAGCAGCCCCGAACGGGCGCAAAAGGCTTACGAGCGCATTCTGCTTGTCGATCCGCAGCACCTGCGGGCGGCGCAGTCTCTGGTTTCCATTTATCAGCATGGCGAAAAGTGGCCGCGGCTGCTTGCCATGTACGAAATTCTGCTCGGCCATGCCAAAGATGACGTGGCCCGCTTGACGCTGATGGCCCGCATTGGCGAGCTGGCCGAGCAGCGCCTGTCGAGCAAACCCCTGGCATTTCAGTGGCTGGCCCGCGCCTATGCCCTGCGCGAGTCCGAGCCGCTAGACGCAGCGCCGCGCTTGGCCTTGGAAAAAGAGCTTTTGCGGCTGGCCGGCGAGGCCGATGCCTGGGCCGAGCTCGTGAGCATCTATGCGCGGCAGGTGACCAATATGGTCGACGGCGAATCGTCGGCCCTAAATGCGCACAAAAACGCCCGGCTGCGCCAACTTGCGCAGTGGTCGCAGCACAAATTGCATCGTCTGGACGAAGCGCGCGGCTATTGGGAAGCGCTGCTGCGCAAAACTCCGCTCGATGAAGAAGCGCTGTCGGCGCTGGAACAGATTTTTCAAAATCAGGATAAGCATCACGAACTTTTGGGCATCTACCGCCAGCGCGTCGAAATGGCCAGCGATTCGGCCCAGCGCGTCGAAGTGCTGTTCAAAATGGCCGCGGCGGAAGAAAACAAGCTGCATGATCGCGGCGCCGCGGCGGCCGATTATCGGCGCATTTTGGCCGAACCGGCGACGGTGTCGTCGATGCCGACGACCATGCGGGCACTGCGGGCCCTGGAACGAATCTATGCGCAGTCCGGTGACTCCGCTTCGCTGGCCGAAGTGCTAGAGCGCCAACTGCAGCAGTTTGAAGGCGCCACCACCGAACGGGCCGGTCAACCGCAGCGCTCGGAACGCGATACCGAAACGCTGATCATGATCAGCTTTCAGCTTGGCGAGCTTTACGCGCTGCACCTAGACAAGCCCGAGCAGGCCCTAGAGCGCTACCGCCAAGTTTTGCAGCTTACGGCGGGACATCGCCCGACTTTGGTGGCGCTGGAGCGCTTTTTGACACCCGGCACTCCTGTGCGCGTCGAAGTCGCGCGCATTTTGGTGCCCGCCTACGAGCGTGCCGACGAAGCGCGCAAACTGGCCGCGGCCCTGGAAATCATCCTCGGCGCCACCGTCGATGCCAACGAGGAGCTAGAGCTCTTGCGACGGCTGTCGGCGCTGACCCGCCGGCTTGGCGATGTGGAAGGAGCTTATAAATTCGCGGCGCGGCTTTTTGAGCGCGTGCCCTTTGATCAGGACAACCGCAACGAGCTGCTTGAGCTGTCCGAAGCCCTGGACCGTCAGGAACAATTGGCGCAGCTTTTGAGCGAAGCCGAAGATCGGGCCCGCATCGCTGGCGACCATATTCTGGCCCGCGACCTGGCTTGGGAGCTTGGCCAGCTTTACGACGCCTATCTGCACCAGCCCGAAGAAGCCGAACGGGCCTATCTGCGGGTTTTGGAACGCGACGAAACTCACGAGTGCGCCGCCCGCGCCCTGGAACAGATCTATCGCACCGGCGAGCGTTTTGCCGAACTGCGCCAGCTTTTGGAACGCCGCAAAGACCTGGCCGTCGAGCTTGGCGATCGCAAAGAACTGCTCTTTCAAATCTGCGATCTCGACGAGGGCGTGCTGGAAGACGAAGAAGCCGCAGCGCGCGATTACGTCGAAATCCTCGACATCGAGCCGTCTAATCCGCGCGCCTTCAAAGCGCTGGAACGTCTGCACACTTCTGCCGAGCGCTGGCGTGAACTGGACGAGCTGCTCGGCCGCGCCGTGCCCCATGTCGAATCCGCTGCCGATCGGGCGCAGTTGCGCTACCGTCGCGGTGAACTGCATGCCCTGCGCCTAGATGATCCCGATGGCGCCTGCGAACTGCTGGAAGAAGCGCTGTCCGAGCAGCCCAAGCACAAAGGTGCGCGCCGAGCGCTGGAATCTTTGATGGGCCATGCCGGCTTGCGCCAGCGCATTGCTCGCACATTGGAACCGCTTTTTGAAAACGACGGTCAGTGGGACAAGCTGGCCGCAGTGCTGCGGGTCGAGCGCGAAGCGCTGCCCGAAGCGCGCAGCCCCGAGGCGGCCGCGCTGCTCGCTCGCATCGCCCGCATCACCGAAGAAGCGCTGCAGGATCCGCTGTCCGCCCTTGGTGCTTATCGCGAAGCTTTGCGCCTCGATCCCGGCGACGTCGCCAATCGCGAAAATGTCGAGCGCATTGCCGTTTCCCTGAGCCGTTTCGAAGATTTGGCCGCTGCTTGGGAAGAAGCGTTTCACGCCGCCGACGAAGACAATCTGGCTTTGCGCGGCGATCTGCTGCGGCGGGCCGCCGAGCTTTATGATCACAAACTAAACGACTCGAGCCGCGCCCGCGATGCATGGAAGCGGCTGCTCGACTTGGATCCGACTTCGCTGGACACCGCACGGCCGGCCGCGACCGCGCTTTCTCGCTTGTATGAACAGGCGCAAAAGTGGCGCGAGCTTATCGAAGTTTTGCGCCGCCAGGCCGAATGGGTGCAGGGCGACGAACGCAAAGCGCTTCTGTTTCGCGTCGGCGAAATTCAGCAGGATTTGCTCGGAGACAGCGCCGCCGCGGTTGCCACCTACCGCGAGATTCTGGAAGCCGACACGCAGGATGGGCAAGCCCTGGATGCTCTAGAGCGCATTCACACTTCCGCCGGGCAATGGTCTGAGCTCATCGAAATTCTGCGCCGCCGTGTCGAGATGTCTACGGAACCGGTAGCGCGGCGCGATCTTTTGTGGCGCATCGCCGAAGTGATTGAAAAACAGCTCGGCGACCGTGATGAAGCGATTACCACCTATCACGTCATTTTGGACGAACGCGCTGACGACCTGCCCACTCTCGATGCGCTGGCACGTCTTTATACCGATGCCGAGCAGCATTCCGACCTGCTTGAAGTTTTGGAACGTCGCCTGCCCCTGACTCAGCAGCTTGCCGAACGCGTGGCCCTGCGTTCGCGCATGGCGACGCTTTTGGAAGGCCCGCTGCGCCGCAGCGATGCGGCCCTTGATGCCTATCGCGAAATTCTGGATGAGGATCCCACCCATAAAGGAGCGCGCGCTGGGCTTGAGCGCATGATTTCTCACGACAGCCTGCGGCTGCGCGCCGCCGAAGTGCTAGAGCCCATTTATCAGATGCTTGGCGATTTGCCGTCGCTTGTGCAAATGAGCGAGCTTTTCGCCACCTACCTTGGCGATGTGCAAGAGCGCATCAGCCGCCTGAAGCGCGTCGCCGAGCTCAAAGGCCAACTGGGCGAGCCCGCTGCGGTGCTTGATGCGCTGTCGCGCGCGGCGCGGCTGGCCGTCGGCGAATCCGTACTGGGCGAACTTTTAGACATCGTTGAAGAACACGTACAGAAAACCGAGGCGAAAAAGGAACTGGTCGCGCTGTACCGCGAGCTGGGCGATCAGATCCTCAATAGCTCCGTGCAAGAACGGGTGTTTTTGACCATTGCTCGCGAATCGCACGAACTGCACGATCGCGATACCGCCCGCGACTACTATCGCCGAGTTCTCGACGGAACACCTGAGCATCTTTTGGCCCTCGAGGCGCTGGAAAAAATCTACGCCGAGGGCAATGAGTTTGAAGCTCTGCTCGACATCTACACCCGCCGCGCGGATCTGGCCCAGCGAAAGGACAAAGAAGACGCGGCCGAGCGTCGGCACTACTTGCTATGCGCCGCCGATCTGTGTGAGCGCGAGCTTTTGCGTCCGCAGGAAGCCGTGCTGGCTCTTGAGCAGGTTCTGCAGCTTTTCCCCGACGATCGCGATGCTTCAAGCGGTTTGGAGCGCCTGTACAAAAACGGCAAACGCTGGGCCGACCTGGCGGATTTGCTAGAGCGCCGCCTGCGTTATGCCAGCGGCGACAATGAAATCGTCGAATTGCGCCATCGCTTGGGCACGCTGTACGAAAACCAGCTAAAAAGCCCCGATCGCGCCGTCGAAAACTATCGGCTGGCCATTGAAGCCGATCCGCAGCATCGCTTGACCATCACCGCGCTTGAGCGCTTCCTCAGCGATTCTGATCAGCGCGCCACCGCCGCGGCAGTGCTAAAGCCGGTCTATAAGTTGCACCAAAACTGGCCGAGCCTGATTCGCACCTATCAGATCCACATCGAGACCACCGGCGATGTGATCGAGCGCATCGAAGACAGCAAAGCCATCGCCAGCCTGTACGAAGAAAAGCTCGGCAACCGGCAGTCGGCCTTTGACTATTATGCGCGGGTCTTTCGCGATCAGCCTGGTGACGGCTGGACGCGCGATCAATTGGCGCGGCTGGCCGGCAGCCTGGGCAATTGGACAGAGCTTGCCGCCGTCTATCAGGCTTTTCTCGATGATTCGAGCCGCGACACCGATGGCGCCACCGTGGATGTGCTGCGCACCGCCGCCGAGATCTACGATCAGCGGCTAAACCGCGTCGATGAAGCCAAAGATTGCTACCGCCGGCTGCTTGCGCATAACAGCGAAGACCTTTTTGCCTTCGACCGGCTGGAGGCGATGCTGCTGCGCACCGAGCGCTGGATGGATTTGCTGGCCGTTTATCTAGACGCCATCAAAGAAACGCTGGATTCGAGCCGCAAAAAAGCGCTGCTCTTTAAGACCAGCCGGCTTGAAGAAGAACGTTTGTTCGAGCCGACTTCGGCCATTCGCACCTATCGCGAGATTTTGGACCTGGATGGCGATGACGAAACCGCCATCTTGGAACTCGATCGGCTGTATGTAGAACTGGCGCGCTTTACTGATTTGTCCGAGCTGCTCATGCGCCGCATCGACCGCGAAGAGCGCAGCGAAAAGGCCGGCGATCAGCCAAGCACCCACTTCGAAAAGTGGATTGCCCTGAAGTTGCGCCTGGGCGAGCTTTATGAACAAAAGCTCGCCGATCTGTCGCGCGCCGTCGATTCTTACCAAGAGACCTTGCAGCGTGATTTGCAAAACGCTGCGGCCATCTCGGCGCTGGAACGCCTATTACACGGCCTTGGCGAACGCGACAGCCTGCGCTTCCGCATTGCCCAAATTCTAGAACCTATCTATCGCAGCACCGACGAGTGGGCACGGCTGACCAGCGTCTATGAAGTCGAGCTCCTGTTTATCGACGACAAACCGCGCCGCGTCGAACTGCTGCGCGAAATTGCTCGGCTAGAGGAAGAACGCGGTCGCAACCTGGACGCCGCCTTTTTTGCCCTTTCCCGCGCCTGGAGCGAGGAATCAAGCGAAGGCGAAAACCGCGAGCAACCGCTATACGCCGAGCTAACCCGCCTGTCGCAGGCGTTAAAGGAATGGCCCAAGCTGTGCGGCATCCTCGAACGCGCCGTCGAAAACTCCTATGACTTTGAACTGGCGGCGCGGGTGTATGCGCGCATTGCCGCCATTTCGGACCAAGAGCTTCATGACCGCGCCCGCGCCATTGAGGCCTGGCGCAAAGTCACCGGCGTTCATGACGACGACGACACAGCCTGGCGCAACTTGGAACGGCTGCTAGAAGTCGAAAAGCGCTACGCCGAGCTCGTCGTCGTGCAGGAAAAGCGCTTTGCTTTGTCACACGATTTGGAAGAGCAAAAGCAGCTTCTTTATCGAGTGGCCAAACTGTACGGACAAGTGCTTGAACAGCCGGAACGGGCCATTGCCACCTGGCGGCAGGTCCTGACGCTGGATGAACGTGACGACAAAGCGCTGGCGGCGCTTGGTCTTTTGTACGCCGCGCGCAAATCCTGGCGCGACCTGTGCTGGGTCTTGACCGAGCAGATTGAACTGGCCGGCAGCGAAGCCGAGCGTCGCCCGCTGCGTTTTGCCATGGCCCGTGTCTACGAGGACAAGCTCGGCGACACGTTTGAAGCCATGGGCGCTTACAAAAGCGCTCTAGAGGCCGATCCGCGCGACAGCGAAGCGGTCGGGGCCTTAAGCCGCCTGTATGAAAAAGAAGGTCAGTGGGCGAATCACCTGGAGACCTTAGACCGGCAGGCCGAGCTTTTGAGCAGCTCCGAAGACGTCGCCGCACGTCTTGAGCTGAAGCTGCGCGCCGCGCAGGTCACCGAAGAGAAGATCGGCGAACCCGAAGCGGCAATTTCGCGCTATGAAGAAATCCTCGACAGCGAGATTCCCCCGGAAAAGGACGTCAGCGAGTGGATGTCGGCGGCGCAAGTCGAGCTATCGACTCAATTTAACGCCGAACGGCTGCGCACCGCACGCCTGCAAAACGAAGCGCGAGCCGCCCTAGAGCGCCTGGTTTCGCAGCCGCAAACCCGCGATGCCGCCGCGGCCGTCTTGGAACCGCTGTATCGTCGCGAGCAGCAGTGGCGACCGCTGATCGATCTGCTCGATTTGCGCCTTTTTACCGAGGCCGATCCCAGCGAGCGGCGCAGCCTTTTGGCGCAAATTGCCGGACTTTGCGAAAGCGGGCTGCGCGATAAAGCGCGGGCGTTTGAATCCTGGGGCCGAGTTCTGGCGGAGGATCCCAACGACGATCAAGCCGTCACCGAGCTTGAACGCTTGGCGACCGAGCGCAAATCATTTGCCGACCTGGCCAAGTTGTTCGAGCTGCGACTGGAAGCGGCCACCGATCCCGACATTTCGCGCGGCTTCGCCATTAAACTGGCGATGCTGTATGAAAACAATCTGCAGGATCCGGCGCGAGCCATTGCCCATTACCGCCGCGTGCGCGAGCTGCCCGGCGACGAAATGGTGGCGCTTAGCGCCCTTGATCGCCTGCTTGTGCGCACCGGCGCAATCAGCGAGCTTAGCGAAATTCTGGAACGTGAAGCCGAAGTGGCCGAGCTGCCCACTGCTCAAGCCGAGTTTTTGTATCGTCTGGGCGAGCTGCGCGCCACCGGACTTTATGACCTAGACGGCGCGATGAATGCCTTCCGCCGAGCCCTAGAGTGCAATTCGCACCACCAAGGCACCCGTGCCGCCGTCGAGAAATTGATCTCTTCGCCGGCCCACGCACTGGTGGCGCTGGAAATGCTGGAGCCGCTCGTCGAACAAGAACGCGACTTTGTAAAACTTCTGGAACTTTTAGAAGTTCGAGTCAGAGCGACCGTCGGCAAGGCCGAACGTTCCGGGCTGTTTGAGCGCATCGCACGTCTGGCCGAGCAGGAACTAAAAGATCCATCGCGGGCTTTTGATGCGATTGCTCACGCTTTCGTCGAAGTCAGCGAAGACAGTCGCCTGGCCGAAGAAATGGAGCGGCTGGCCAGCGCCTGCGGTCGCGACAGCGATGCGGCGGCCAAGCTTGAAGAAGTAATTCAGATGCTGGTGTTCAATCAGCGCTCTACCGACAGCGGACGGCGGCTTTTTGTCGAACTGCAGCGCGATTTGGGGCTGCGGGCGGCGCGCATTTGGGAACGGCTTTCGGACGACCAGCGAGCCGAAGCGCGCTATCAGACGGTGCTGGATCTGGATGGCGAAAACACAGAAGCGCTGCTGGCTTTAGAGCGCATCTACCGTCAGCGCGGCGATTCAACGCTGCTGGCCGAAATTCTGACCAAGCGCGCGCAGCTTGAAACGGATCGAAAGCGCCGCATCGAAATTCTGGCCGAAGCCGCGCGCCTTTATGAAGGCGAACTGGCCGATGACTTTAAAGCCATCGAAGCCTGGAAAAAAATTCTAGAGATCGACGAATATAGCGCGCAGGCGCTGTCAGCGCTGACCGAGCTTTATCAGCGCGGGCGGCGCTTTGAAGATCTAATCAGCGTACTAAAGACGCAAGCGGTTAAGACCAGCCAGCCGGGACAAAAAGCGCAGCTTTATGGGCGCATCGGCAAGCTTTACGACGAGCTTGATCGGCCTGCCGCAGCCATCGAGATGTACCGCGAACTTCTGGTTTTGCAGCCAAACTCGATGATGGCGCTGACCGAGCTGGAAGCGCTTTACACCCGGCAGGCGCAGTGGCCGATGGTGCAGGAAATGCTGGGACGGCGGCTGCTCGTAGTGAGCGGTACCCGCGAGCGCGTCTCGGTGCTGCGCAAGCTTTCGCAAATGGCGCTGGAAAAGTTGCAGTCGCCGGACGATGCCAGTGGCTATCTGCATCAGATTCTCGAGCTACAGCCAAGCGATACCGAGGCGCAGAAGGAGCTTGTGCGCCTGCTTGAGCAAAGCGAAAAGTGGTACGACCTGGTCGAAGTGCTGGTGCGCCATGCCGAAGCCTCGGCCAAAGCCGGCGATTCGGACGAAGAAATCGAACTGCTCTTGCGCGCCGCGGAAATCTGGGAAAGCAAGGTGCAGGCGCCTGAGCAGGCCAAAAAACTTCTGGAACGGGTGCTCGAGCGCGAACCCAATCATGTGCGGGCGCTTATGTCTTTGGCGCGCATCTATGAAGCCCAGCACGATTGGGCCCGCTGCAAAGCGACGCTGGAACGGGCGGTGCGCCTGGCCAAAAGCGGTCCGGAAACCGCCGAGCTTTACTACCGCCTGGGCCGCATGGAAGGAGAACGACTGGGCGACGCAGCTGCTGAGCCCTACTATGAGCGGGCCTTAGAAGTCGATCCGACCAATGTCGAGGTTGCCGAAGCGCTGGAGAAGCGCGCTAGAGCGCGGGGCGACTTCCGCCGGGTGGCTGAACTTTTGGCGGTGCGCGGCGAGCGCATGCAAGCGCTGGATCCGCAAAAACAAAAGGATTTGCTGCTAGAACTCGGACGGCTGTATGTAAACGAGCTGAAATCGCCGGAAAATGCTTTGCCGGTGCTGGAACGCGCCCACAAGCTGTCGCCCGACGATTTGCAGGTGCTGGAGCTTCTGGCGGAACTTTATTACAGCGCATCGCGGCTCAAAGACGCGCTGCCGCTTTATAAAGCGCTTGTCGAGCGCTCTAGCAAAGGACGGCGCAGCAAAGACCTGTCGCGCATCTACTACCGGCTGGGCTCCATCGCCGAAAAACAGGGCGATTCGGCAAAAGCGCTGGAGCAATATAATGCCGCCTACGGCGTTGACGCTGGCCATTTGCCGACGCTGATTGCGCTGGGACGGCTGTACATGCTGCAGGGCGATTGGGAAAAAGCGCGCCGCATCTACCGCTCGATGCTGCTGCAAAACCTGGATCCGCATAGCGGCGTCACTCGCGCCGATGTCTATCTGCACCTTGGCGAAATTCATGAGAAACTTGGCGAAGGGCCCAAGGCCATCGGCATGTATGAACGCGGACTAGAGCTTGACGCCAATCACCAGGGACTGCTTTCGGCCATGGGTCGGGTGCGTGGATAAGTCTTCTCTCCCTTATGTCATTTTAGGCTGCGGCTATGTCGGAACGCGGCTTGCGCAGTCTCTGCTTGCCGACAAAGTGCCGGTTCGCGTGTGTGGACGGCGAGTGGCGCTGCTGGAGCCGCTCGCCGCTTTAGGCGCCCAGGTCCATTATCTAGACGCCAGCCGGCCGCAGCAATTTGGGCCGGCGCTTTTGGGCCTGGATCGGCCGGTGGTGGTCTACTCAATTCCGTCGGTCAGCAATTTGCCGCAAGGCGAAGCCGTTCGGCGCGCGGCGGCAGCGGCGCTTAAAATGCACGCCAGCGCATTTATCTACTTAGGCAGCAGCGCCGTGTACGGCCGCAGCAGCGGTTTTGGCAACGATGAATGGATTGACGAGGATTCGGCAGTGGCCACCGCCGATCCCGAAGCCAGCTTGCGGCTAACCGACGAGGCAGCTTTATTTTCTATCGCCGCCGGCGGATTGCCCACGGTGGTGCTGCGGCTTTCCGCGATTTATGGACCGGGGCTTACTCCCAGCCAGCCGGCGCGCGGCGTTCGTCAGCGTCTGCGCAACGGCCAGTATCGGCTGTGGGACGAGGGACGCTACTTTTTTTCGCGCATACACATCGATGATTTGACGCGCATCATTCGCCGCGCCGCCGCTGTTTCGCCGCGCGAGGCGAATCCCTATAAGGTTTACGTCGTCGGCGACGATTCTCCGTGCACGCAGGCCGAGTACGCCACCTGGCTGTGTCAGCACTTACAACTGCCGCTGCCAAAAAGTTCTGATTCGCACTTGGCCAGCGGCCCGGCCAACGTCATTCGCGGCCGGCGGCTGCGAAACGATCGATTGAAGCGCGAGCTGGACTTGACGCTTTTGTATCCAAGCTTTCGCGAAGGCGAAGCGCAAATCGACCAAGCCGAGGCCAACAAGGCGACTCCTTAGCTTTGCTTTAGCAGCATGCCCAAATGCCACCGCAAGGTAGCCCGCGCCAGCCCCAGCGCTGAGTCAGCTTGCACCCGCTGCGCTTGCGCGGTCAGCGCCGCCACCTCGGCATCGCCCAGTTCAATGGCGTTGCCGACCCCGGCGCGATAACGGCCGCGGGCCATTTGCAACTGCTTGTCGGCCTGCTCGGCCAGCGCCTGCGCGGCCACGAGGCTACGCCGCGCGGTGGCCACCTGATAAATCGCAATCAGCAACTGGCTGCGCAAATTTAGGCGCAATGCATCCAAAGTGGCTTCCGCTGCGGCCAACTGGGCCTGGCTGTCGCGAACCGTATACACGGTATTCAGGCCGCTAAACAGCGGCCAGCTCAGCGTCAATAGTCCGCTTACACCAAGCGTCGGATAATTGCCGCTAGAGGACGGCAACACCGTGGCGCTAGAGCCGACCGTTGAAATAGTCGGTCCGCTGCTACTGCTGTTCAAAATCGTTCCGTTCAAGTTGGCGCTGCCCGAAAGCGTCAAAAGCGGAAAGTAGTCGGCCCGCGCGGTGCGCAACTGCTCGGCTTCCACCTGCACCCGCGCCCGTTGCGCCCTATACTCGGGACGGCGCTTTAGGGCCGCTTCAAGCAGCGCTTCGACCGCCTGTTCCGGGGCGCTTAAAAGCTCGGGCGTCTCGATGTCCAAGGGATTTGGTTCCGGCGGCAACAGGGGCCTTTGCAGCCAAAGAGGCCAATCATTGCCTTCCAGGCCCAAGTTTTCCAAAAGCTGGGCCCGCGCCACCAAAATATTGTTTTGCGCTTGGACGAGCTGCAATTCGGCGCTTTTGACCGCGGTTTTCGCAATCAGGACATCGATTTCGGGCCGCGTTCCAATGTGAAAAAAGCTTTCCGCCTGCTGCAAACGCTGCGTCTGCTGTTCGATGTTGCGCTGATTCACGTCGCGCAGCGCCTCGGCTTGCAGCACTGCAAAAAAGCTGCTAAGCGCCTGCAGCGCTGTCTGGGCTTTGGCGGTGTCGGCATCCCCGACGGCGGCTTGGGCTCCGGCTTGCGCGGCGGCAATGCGTCCTCCGGTACGGCCAAAATCGTAAAGAAGCTGATTCAGTTGCAATTGCCCGGTATAGCGCATCGAGCCGGACCCCGCCGAATCCGCGGCACCGGTCAAATAGTTGTAATCGCCCCGCACAAGCGAGACGGCGTTAAGTTGCGGCAGCCACGAGGACGTCGTGGATCCAATGCGCGCCTCGACCGCATGAGCGTTTTGCACTGCCGTACGCACCGTAGGATTGTGCAAAAGCGCAGTGGCGATGGCTTCCGCAAGGGACAAAGGCGCGGCCATGGCCAGCGCCGGAACCAGCATCCCCCAAAGCACACCTAACTTCCATGCCAGCTTCCATGGACGATTCCTCAGCATCGTGCCGAAGCATACCACTAACGAGGACTACTTCGTTTCGATGAGTACGGCGTGGCTGCGATCGCGGACGGCGTCGAGCATCGGCAAAAGCTGCTGCATGACGTAGGCCCACAGCGCCGAATCGATTGCCGCTTCCGATGGCGGCACAGGAGGCGGCGTGATGGCATAGTTGCTTAAAAGCACCGCGGTCTCGGCGTTTAACCGTCCTTCGGCCAGCAATAACAAGCCTTCGCGCTGCGAATCGCTGCTGTCTACTTCCTTGGGATACGGAGAATGAACGCGGCCGTTTGGACACAGGAGCGGTAAAAGCGGTCGCCAAATCGATTCTGGAACGTCGTACAGCACCGATTCGGCCATTTCTTCGCACAGCGCGTCGAAAAGCCGAGCAATGCGGGCCGGCAAAAGCCGCTGGCTGTTGTGCGAAAGCGGATAGCGCGGATCCATGTCCATTTCGGCGAACAACACACCCAGCCGGCCGCCGCGACCTAGATCACGCAGCTCTTCGAGGGAACGCTGCGTCCAGGTGTTGTCCACGGCTCGCAGATCTAGACCCCAAATCGTACGCGGCCCAGCGGTTCCCACCGGGCCACTTAACAGCGCCGACAAAGGACTTTCCAAACGCCGTTTACGCACCGCCGGTGGTTTCATGTTTACTCGGGACGCTCGGCAGGACGCGCCGCCGGACACTGATCAAGCACGGCATGTGCCGACACGCTGGTGCTGTCCAAGGCGAGCACGCTAGCGGCATAAAGGCGAGCCTCGCCGCACTGTCCAAGCCGAGCGGCGGCTTGCGCGATGGCCAGGCGCTCGCCCATAAAATGGCTGCGCACTCGCGACAACGCTTGCATCGCCCGCGCTTTGTACATGGATTCGGCCGGAATTTCGTTCCACAGCGCCAGCGCCGCCGCATAGTTGCGCCGGGCCGCGGCTTGCTCAAACATTTGATAACGAAAGCGATTTTTCAGTTCATCTTCGGTGCGCTGGCGGCGGCCTTGCAGTTGCGTGTCCCCCGGAAAAAGCGTCAGCGCTTCATCGCACAAAAGCAGCGCCGTGCCAAAGTCGCGGTTGCTCATGTGCTGGTCGATTTCTAAAAGCCGCTCCGGCACGGACTGCGCCAAAGACAACAAAGAGGAAACGCTGCTAGACGCTTGCGACCGGGGGGTGACGGCGCGGCTGCTCAGCAAATGCGCGGTGACCTGCGAACCTATATGTCCGACCAAAGCGCCACCTAGAGCAATAATCACCAGCAACAAAACCCGCATATACCAAGCTGGCCCTGCTGAACGTGCCGAGATCGGCTCGACTTTGCGAGTCGTGCGATTGTGCTCTGGACGTCGGCTCAGAAGCTGCTCAGTCATGGGGGGGGGGTTAGTTCATCGGATTTTGCCGGTTCCTCGGCCTGCTTTTCGGCCGGGTAACGGCTGAGCTCCGCGGCTTGCGAAGTGTCGAGCGCGGCGGGCGCGACGGGCGCGACGGGCGCGGCGGCACTGGGCATAGGCGGATTGAAATTCGCCAGCAGCCGCTGCAAGGCTGCCGACGGTACCAGGGTGTGCTCGGAATCGCGCAGATATTCTCCGAGCTCGGCAATAAGCTGGCGGCGCAAAACGCGGTCGCTGTGTATCTCGATGATCGCACGCGCGACGCTGATCGCGGTGTGATGCAGTGCATCCTCTTGCAAAACCGGCTCAACCCCGCGGTCTAGCTGCCACACGTAGGCACGCACAAAGCTGTGCATTTGAGGGGTCAGGGTCTCGATTCGCGGGGGGAGAAGGATCTGAGACTGAGATGCCATGTCGCTCCTCATCTTAAGAAGGAATATATATGATTTGGAACACAAAAGAATCGCGATAAAATAAACCCACGATGAACCATATCGTCCGCGGGCGTTTACTTCTGAATGTGACCATCGCGGCCTTGCTCATGGGCATGATGATCATGCTCATGAACAGTGCTCAGGCAGCCGTGTTGCCCCTCGGTGGCCTTGCTGTGGTGCTGATTTCCATCAATACCTATTTGTCGATGCGCACAAGTGCTCAGATTGTGGCGCTGCGGACGGCACTGTCGCGCATGACGAGCGGCGATTACTCAGAGCCGGTACCGCTGACCGCCGACGAGCCGCTTGGAACCACCGCCGAATTTCTGGAACGGCTGCGCAAACAGTTTCACGCCCAGCATCAGGAAGTCTTACGGCAGATCGGCACCCAGTCCAAGATGTCAGGCGACCTGGAGGCTGTGCTTTCCGAGCTGCGGACTTCTATCCAAAGCCAAATGTCGGCGCTGGAAGAAACCAGCGCCTCGCTGCATGAGATGACCACCTCGGCCAAGCAGATCGCTCAGTCGGTGGAAACGCTGGCCCGCGGCGCCGAGGAATCTAGTTCGTCGATTTTGGAAATGGCGGCGTCTAACGACGAAGTGGCCGAGAACATGGTCAATTTGGCCAGCGCAGTGCAAGAGTCGGCAACTTCTATCGAAGAGATGACCTACTCCATCCGCGAAGTGGCCAAAAATGTCGAGGCGCTGTCGGCGACCGCCGAGGAAACCAGTTCCTCGATGAACGAGATGGATATTTCGATTCGCCAGGTCGAAAACAACGCCAACGAGACCGCCCGGCTTTCCGAAGAAGTCAGCCGCGCCGCCAATTTGGGCGCGCAAGCCATCACTTCGACCATCGAAGGAATGAACAAGATCAAGGGCTACTCTGAAGGGACGGTGCGAGTCATCGCGCGCCTTGGCGACAAAATCGGCGAGATCGACAAGATTCTGCGCATCATCGATGACGTTGCCGAGCAGACAAACCTATTGGCCTTAAATGCCGCCATCATCGCGGCGCAGGCCGGCGAGCACGGCAAAGGCTTTGCCGTCGTCGCCGACGAAATCAAGGACCTGGCCGAACGTTCCTCGGCCAGCACCAAAGACATCGGCGAACTTATCAAAAGCGTGCAAGCCGAGTCGCGCAATGCCATCGACGCCGTCGAGCGCGGTGCCAAATCGGTCGATGACGGGGTCAAAGTCAGCCATCAGGCCGAAGAAGCGCTGCGCAAGATTTTGGAATCGGCCGAGCGCGCCACGCAAATGGTGCGCGACATCGCTAGGGCCACCGTCGAACAAGCGCGCGGCAGCAAGCAAGTCACCGATGCCATCGGCTCCATCGCCGAAACCGTGCAGCAAATCGCCACGGCGACCAGCGAACAGGCCCGTGGCTCGGAACAGATTCTGCGCGCCGCCGAGCGCATGAAAAACATCACCAAGCACGTCGAACGCAGTTCGCAAGAGCAGACCCGCGGCAGCAAGCAAATCACGCGGTCTATCGAATCGATTTCGGAAATGGTCTCGCACCTGCACACTGCGCAGCGCGAACAGACCAAAAACAGCGATCAGATTTTGCAAGCCGTCGAATCCTTGCGCGAAATCGTTCGTCAGCAGGAAACGCGCATCGGCGACATCAGCCATATGCTGGACGCGATCGGCCGTACCTCGGAGTTTATGCGCAACATGGCCCGCGCCCCGCAGCCCTCGAACAACCGCTCGCTACCAACTGATAACCTTCTCGAAGAGCGCTCGCGCAGTATGTTGCAGTAAAATGCGCAATTTCAGCGCCGAAGCGTTTGTCCAGAGAACCACGCATCGAGATTGCCCTTCCCGACGTTGGCCAGATAGTCTGCTTGCTCCATGAAGCTCGCCGGCACAAACCCAAAGTGCCGCTTTACCGCATCTAGCGGCGCTGTTGTGTTCAAGGAGAGCAGGTGCAGCATCTGGGTAGTCACCGGGCAGTAGCGCATCGTCTGCTCCATCAGCTTGACCGTAGGCCAGAACGCCTGCCATGGGAGGTGCACTTTGCGCCGCAGCTTCCCGGTGCGCTGCATGATCACGTCGACAAGCTCGTCGTAGGTGTAAATCTCGCTGCCGCCGATATCAAGCGTCTCGCCGATTCCTATATCATTTCGAATACTAAGCAGGATGCATTTGACCAAGTCCTCGACCCAAATCGGATGGTACAGGGTGCTTCCGTTGCCCGGGACGAGGTATAAAAAGGGCAGAGATTTGATGACAAGAGCGATAAAGCTTAGCACCTGGTCGCCAGCGCCAAACACAAGGGACGTCTTTAGAATCGTGGGCTTAAGCGGGCTTTTGCGGAGCTCCTGTTCCAGCAGCCACTTGTAGTAGAGATAGGGAAGGTGGGGATCTGGCCGACTCTCGATGGCGGAGAGATGGATAAAGCGCCGGACCCCGTGCTGCTCCGCCGCTCGCAGCAGACCTAGGGGTCCCTCATAATTTACCTGCTTGAATGTTTGCTCTTTTGTCTCTCGAATGAGGGTCACTAGGTTGACGACAGTGGTTACACCCAAAAAGAGCTGCTCGGTGTCACCCTCAAGCGCAATGTCGCCAAAGTGAACGTCGACCCCGGCTTTTCGCAGCCGCTCGCCCTCTTCAGGTTTTCGCACCAGGCAGCGCACAGGCAGCCCAAAAGACAAAAGGAGCGGGATCAGATAGCTGCCCACAAACCCGGTTGCTCCTGTGACCAAGATCATTGCCAAGTTCTCCAATGCTTTTTTTTAAGGGTTCAAAGGAAATTAGGGTCTTTTGGGTTCGCCGCGGGGGGTGACGGCGCTTGGATTTTTGCGCTCGTGGCGGCCGGAACGATCGCTCGGCGAACCGGCGTTGGTGGACGGATCCAGACGGCTTAGCGAAGGCGGATCCGGGCGGCTTAGCGAAGGCGGATCCGGGCGGCTGATGGACGACGGAGGCGTTTCGGGCAGCGGTCGCGGCAGGCGTTTGGCAACGGGGGCAACGCGTTCGCTGGATGCCGAACCAACTTCGCCGCGAATTGGCCGGTAGTATCCCGAGCTCGCAGCGGCGGTTTCGTCAAATTCGATCTGTCCCTGCGCATCAATGGCGGACAAAAGCTTGTGCAAATGCTCCATGTCGCGGCGCAATTGCTCGGCCGAAGTGCGTAAGGCCAGGGCTTCGCCGTTATGCTGCTTGGCCAAACGGCCGATTTCCGAAGTGGCGCGATGCACAAACTGACCTTGGTGATGCTCGCGAATCTGCGACTCGACGGCGTCATCCAGCAATCGCTTCAGCGCCGTCACTTGATCTCGCACTTTCTGAAACGCGTCGCGCTGGTCGCCGTTGAGCTTGGCGACAAGGCTTATCTGCTGCAAAAGACTGGCCGTACGAAAGCCACGCGGCTCGGGATTCTCATTGTTGTTCAAAAGCACTTCGGCGCGCCGCACCGATGCAGTCATAAGGGCGTGCGCCTGATCGGCGGCGCTCGTCACCAAAGACAGCGAGATCGCGGCGTTGCGCGCGTCGGCCAAACCCAGCGAGGTTTGCTCAAGCGCCGCGGTCATCGGTCCCAGCGTCGAGCTGACTTCTTCCAGACGTTCCTCTTGCTGCGCAGCGCCGCCAGATACCGCCGCGGCCGAGCGTTCGACGGCGTTGACCGCAATATTGAGATGACGCACCAGCCGCTGCGAAGCGGCAACAAAAGTATTTAGCCGTTGCGCGGCAATGTTGAAGGCCCGCGCCAAAGCGCCGATTTCATCGCCGCGCGCGGTAAAATCTTGCAGCATCGAGCGCGTCCGCAAAAGCTGACCGCGGCCTAAGATATCCGCGGCTTCTTTCAGCTTTTCAATCGGCGCCGTGATTCGCTCCAGCACGATCAGCGCCACGCCCGCGGTGGCGACCATGATCACCAAAAGCACGCCGGCAAGCTGCCGCGCGAATTCGCTGCTCACCGACTGTACATTGCTCAGCGGCAGGGCGATGAGCAGCCGCGCCTGGCCGATTCGGCTGATTTGCGTATGGTAGCGTTCGCGCAGACGCTGTCCCTCGGGACTGGCCGGATCGTCGAGTACATGCGGCGTCAAGCCAAGTTCTTTGGGCAAAGTCGAAGCCCAGCCGCCGGTCTGCGCCACCGCGCAAGCAATGCCCAGCGGTTCGGTATCGGCGCGCAGTGCCGTTTCGTCGATGTTGTTGGCGGCGATGAGGTAGCCGATGGGATTTTCGCCTCCGATGGGGATGCGAAAGATTTCATACATCTCGTTGCCCAGGTAGGCGAATTCGCCCTCGGGACCATAGGCTTGCTGCGTCGCGCGAGCCGCCAAGTTTTCCGCCACCACGCCTTCGCGAGCTAGCACCGTGCCGGCGCGGTCGACGATCGAGACGACATCGGCACCTTGGCGGTGCGTCTGCTGCGCGAAATATTCCATCTGCCCGCGATCGCCGATCGCCAGAAAAGCCCGCATGTAGGTCTTTTGCGCCACGGACTCATACGCGGTGCGGCGCAGGCTGCGACGCAGCGTCCATTGCCGAACGACTGCTTGCTCGCTGGTTCGCAAGGCGTTGTCCAAAAGGGGCTCTACGCTTTGGCTAACCGTTCGTCCAAGCAGCAGCGTGCCGAGTATCCCGCACAAAAGCGAGGTACCCAATGCCGAGAGATTCCGCTGCGCCCGCCGGCGCTTGGTTATCTCGTGTTCGCCGGCCGGGGCGCGCTCTCCCCAAACTGCCCCGGGCCCGTGGCGCGCCCGCGCGCGCCCACTTCAATGGGCAAGCTGACTTGCTCGCTTTGTCCCATCTGCGGCGCATAGCCGACTGCGCGATAGCGGCCCGGCGGTACACTGTTTAGCTGAAAGCTGCCATCCGGCGCGAGTAGTGCATAGTAGGTCGACGGAACCACGACGATCACCGTCTGCATGGTTTCGTGAATGTTGCAAAAGACATCGACCACGCCGACCCGATCAAAAACGATCGAATGAGTGTCGCCCGGAGCATGGCGGCTCAGCTCAAATGGCTTGGCCGGCGAAATCGAAAACGGGCTGTGCATCAAGCGATCGTTGTTGGATATCTGGACGGTCTGCCCAACCGGAATGACCAGAAAATCGGGATAAAAAGTCGCGACTCGCGTCGACAACATCACCCGCTCTTTGGGCAGCGTCCAGCTTCCTTGTGCAATCCCTTCCAAATAGACGACACCGACTTTGGGGACATCGCCACGGACTAAAAGCAGGCGGCCGCCGACACTGCCTCCGGGCCCAGATGCAGAAGATGCGGTCGAAGCTGGCGCAGCCGATGCCGAACTTGGTTGCGCCGCCGGTCCCACAGGTCCTGGCGCGGCGGTCGGCGTGGCATTGGTAAAAGCGGCGGCCGGCGTGATCGATTTCCCGGCGGCGGTTGGTGCAGCCGGCGTCCCTGGCCCGGCCGACGCGGCTGGCACCGGACGGGCGCTGCCGGACGCAGGTGCGAGACGTACGCCAGCACCGACGGCAGCACTAGCGCTAGCGGGCACGGCTTGTATGCCAGACGGGGCTTGTGCACTCGCTGGTCGCGGCAGTGCTTGCGCATGGGCGGACGGCGCGGCAAGCCCTCCCAAAATCTGAAACATCAGGGCCAGGCAGGCGCTAGCCCTGTGCAGAACTAACATCCTTTTATCTTATCTCAGCCGCGAATCTCTATACAAAGAAGCCGGCTACGCTGAAACAGCACTTAGAAATCAGCGCGCAAACCAAGATTTGGAAAAAATGGAATGCCCGAGATCGGCGCCACTTGCGCAAGCTGCCGGCCACCGTAGACCAAAGTTTCAGTATTGGCGCGGTTGTAGAGATTTTGAATATCCAAAAAGATGCCGAGCTTCCAGCGATTGAAGGTCCAAGTTTTGTCGATGCGCAGATCAAGCTGGTGAAAATCGGGCAGCCGCACCGAGTAATCGGCACCAGCAATCGCGGCCCAGGTTTGCTCAACGGTATTGCGAATTCCACCGACGGTCGGCGTCGTTGGATTGCCGGTTACGTAGCGAAACCGCACCCCAGCTTCAAGGCCCCAAAAGGGTAGCTTGTAGCTGACAATCAGCGTCAATATATGGGTCTGATCGAAAGCAAACAGACGCCAAGGGGTGTCCACCGCGTCTTTGCGCTCGCTGCGCGACACGGTGTAGGCAATCCAGCCAAACAGGCCGCGCCACAGCCGCTGGCGCAAAAGAAAATCACCGCCGATGACTCGGCCAAGGCCGCCATTGCTGTAGCGCGTGACCGGATCGGCGACGACGAGCGCGCGCAGGTCTTTGTAGAAGAATTGCCCCTGCAGGCTCAAAGTGGCCGTGGGTTCGACTTCGACACCGGCCACATAGGTGGTGCCATAGGCCAGTAAGAGCTGCGGATTGCCGAAGACTTGCGTCAACTGCTGTCCTGAAGGCAGTTGGCTAAAGACCCCCACCCCGGCCTTTAGCAAAAGCCGGCGCGGAATGACTTGGTAGCTTAGCGCCAGCCGCGGTTCGCTGGCCACAAGCCAGCGCGATATCTCTCCGTCATAGGAACGAATGTATGTGGTATCGAGCCGCAATTGCGGCGACAGAATCAGCCGACGGTCCAAAAACTCGAAGCGCGCAATCAAGTACGGCGCGGTGCGTACTATATGAAGCACCGACTGATCCTGGCTGGATGAAACCAGCGACGCAGCGCTGGCGGACTGGCCAAAGCCGTTGCCGCCAAGATCGGGCGCCAGCACATCAAAAGATATGCGCTGGCCTTCAAAATCGACGCCAAAAAAGAGCTGCAACCAATCGGTGGTGCGGTGGCGCAGCTCGCTGCGCAAGTTGTAGCCCAAGGTCAGCGTGGAAAGCTTGAACAGCACGCCGCCGATGCCGTTGTCTCCGGTATTGATGGTTTGGGTATCGCCGCCAATCGAGGGCATGACAGTCAGCGTGGTGTTGCGCGAAAAACGATGCGTGTAGCGCAATCTCACCCGCGAAAAATATGAATGGCTGTTGATATCGACATTGGTGGCCGGATCGGGATTTTCCACGCGAGCGCTGATATCGTCGGTCGAACCAAAGACAAATACGTCCAAATCATCGCGCGTCGTCGGCTGATAGCGCAGCGCCAATTGATAATCCCAATAAACCGGCGAGATTTGAAAATTTGAGCGGTTAAACAGCGGCAAAAATGCCGAAATCCAGCTAACCCGGGCGCCAATGGCCACATGCAGTTTCTTGGTCAGCGGCCCTTCCAGCGTCACAGAGCCGTCGATCAAATCCAGAGTCACCGAGCCATGGATGCGATCCGACTTGGGTGAACGCGTGCTGACATCGACAATTCCGCCCAGGCCCCGACCAAAATCGGCGCTGTAGGCCCCGGGCTTGAAAGACAAATCTGTGACGAATTCAGCGTTAATCGTGGCGCGCAGACCCCCAAAGTGATAGATGCGCGGAATCAGCACGCCGTCGGCATAGACGCGCGTGTCGCCGGGAGACGAACCCCAGACGATAAGCTGTCCACCGCCAAATGGCGCTCGGGCCACGCCAGGCAGGTTTTGCACCGCCTTGATGGCGTCGTTTGAATTGCCGGGGATGCGCTTTAATTCATTGACGTCTAGCACCTGCTCGCTGACTTCTCGACGCACGGCTTCGGCGCGCACGACCGTTTCAAACACTCGCTCGCGGCGCGGGATGTAGTAGCTAACAACTTTGCGCCGCCGCGTGATCGATTCGCGCGCAGTGCTTGGGCGCAGACCGGATCCGCGAAACTGAACCAGATATACGCCGGGCGTAAGGCCTGGCAGGCGAAAGCGCCCGCTGCTGTCGCTGGTCGTTTCTTTGGGCTCGGCGGGCAGAGAGGGGGGCAGCGGCGTGAAGGTCACGCGAACCTCGGGCAAAGGATCGCGATTGCCTTTTTCTAAAATCAGCCCTTCGATGGATGCATCGCTAGCCCCAGCGGGGGACGCAGGCTGTAGCGGCACGGGCAAAAGGGGCGCCGGCGGCGGTTCGAACTCCGCAGCGGCGCCATCGGCTAGGCTGCCACTGGCAAGTCCACCGTCGGAAATGCCGCCATCTGGAGGGCCGCCGTCAAAGGGCGCAATCGGCGAGCCACCAGGCGAACTGGATACACTGGGCCCAGGAGGCGCTTGGGCAAAAGCCACACGCACAAGCAGAAGGGCCAGACAAAGTCCGGCCGAGCATCCGAACCAAGCGCCATGCCGTCGAAATTTGCGTCTAGTGGGACGCTCTTGCCCGACTGCTTGCGCTTTGTCCGCCTCGCTCACTTTGGCAACCGCTGCTAACCACGCTTTTTAGAGTCGTCGGCGTGCCGTTTTTGCAAGAGCTCTAGAATCTGTTCAGGACGGCGCAGCCGATTCTGCACCTTTTCCTCGGTGACGTCATAGTGGGTCTGAAAGTCGAGGCCGTCTTCGTAAAGTCCGTCCCAGCTTCCTTCGTCTTCCAAGTAATGCGCCGGACGCTTGCCCTTCAAAGTACAGCGCGACAACGTGGTCAACCGACTGGCGAGCCAGTTCCAGAGCTCGGGCCCGAGGTACTCTTGAAAGATCTGTAGATCGCTTTTTACGGTGCCAAATACCTCTTCAAAGCGCGCACAAAAGTCGCGGGCGCTTTCGTGTCCGCCTGCGGCAAGCTGCGCAAACTGGCCTAGGACCATGCGCAGCCACAGCACATCATCGATGTAGCGCTCAGGGCTTGAGCCTTCTTGCGGACTTAGCGCGTTTAGCAGCACGGCAGCGGCGGTTTGCCGAACGTTGCGATCGAGGTCTGGTTCGGCGATGGATTCTTGCAGAATCTTCAGGTCAAACGGCAGCGACACCAGATACTCGCTGACTCTGGTCAGAAAACTCCGTGAAAGCGCGGCCGGTTGCATAGCTCTCTTCTATCCGATTCCTGGGCTTTGGTTCAATTCTGTCAAGCTGGAGGCGTCGAGCCCGACGGGCCGCCATCGCGCCGTGGTCCTGGGCCCTGACCGGGCGGTCGACCGCCTTGGCCTTGGCCGCGATCTTTATCTCTTGGAGGCCGCCGGCCGCCGCGATCTTGATGAGGAGCATAGCTTGGCCGTGGACCGCGCGCCGGGCCGTGGCCAGCCGAGCCATAACCCGCTTCATTTTCTAACCCGCGCACATATTCCATAAAAGATGCACGGTCTTCGAGCAGTCCATGAACACGCGCTGCGGTGTTGCGCCCGCCGCGATCGGAACGAAAACGGTTCTCATTGTCGCGATCGTTGCGGGGCGGACGGTTATCGCGCTCGCCATGGCGTGGCGCTTCATTGCCAACGTTATCGTTAAAACCCGCGCGCCGCGGCGAACGTCCGGCTTTTTGCTGTTCCAAGCGCCGTTCCAGGGCCCCGGCCAAAAGCTCGGCGGCAAGCTGATTGGATTCGACGCCTTCGACACGCGCCATATAGGCCAATTCGCGCTGCAGCGATTGGCCAAGCTTTAGGCTTAGCTCGCCGCTATATGCCTGATCGTCGATGGCCGCCGGCGGATGAGTGCCCTTTTCGGACAGGTTCGACAGCAGCGCATCAAGTTCGCGCTCCATGTTAGAAAGCGCTTCGCTGCGCGTTGCACCTTCTCCGGTACACGGCGGTAGCTCAGGGATACGCGCGATAAAGACCTTGCGCTCGCTGTCGTAAGACAGGTGGACGCGGTAGTTGGGTCTAGACATCAAGTCATTCCTTGTAAATTCGCTGACGGTCGCAATTTCTGAATTCGAAGTGTCGCGGCGGGACTCGTCCGTGTCAAGATGCTCGTCTTTTCGGCTTTACAGCCGCGCCTTGCGAGGATACCCCTTTTGCGAGGCTCGCCAAGCGCGAACAGAACATGCCGGACATTCAAAAAATTCTGTGCGAATCCACTGCCCGTCAGCAAATGGTCGAGATTTGTCGCCGCTTGTACGACAAAGATCTTATCGCGGCCGGAGATGGCAATGTTTCGATGAAACTCGATGCGCAGCGGGTGCTCGTGACCCCTTCGGGTTTTCATAAAGGTTTTCTGCGCAGCGAAGATTTGATCGTCACCGACCTCGGCGGCAAGCGGCTCAAGGGGCAGCACCATCCGTCTTCGGAATTTCTGATGCATAAGGCCTGCTATGCCGAGCGTCCGGACATTTCTGCGGTGGTCCATGCGCATCCGCCGATCAGCGTGGCGCTTTCGCTGGCCGGTCTGGCGGACTCGCTAACCGATTGCGTGCTATCTGAAACCTGTTTGCTGCTAGGTCCGATTCTGACGGTTCCTTATTCGACGCCGACCACCGAGGAAGTGCCGCAGGTTTTGCGGCCGTATTTGCAAAAAGCCAATGCGCTGGTTCTAGATCGCCATGGCGCGCTGACCATGGGGCGAACGCTGGACGAGGCTTGGCATCGCATGGAAGCCATGGAGCATGCTGCACGCATCCTGCACGCGGCGCATGCCGTCGGCCAAGTCTCGGCGCTGCCTTCCAACGAAGTGAACAAGCTGCAAGGATTGGCGCAGCGCTTGCGCATTCCGCGCGCCCCTATGGCCTGCAGCCCCTGCGATACGTCAAGCGCCACCGACGCGGATGCCGTTCTGATTGAAGCCGTGCTCAAGCGATTGCAAACGGCGTCTAGCGGCTAGCGGCTGAGAATTCCCCAGGTGATGCCGCCAAGAGTCACCAAAGCGCCGAGCCAGCCAAGCAGTGTCGGACGTTCGGCAAAAAAAGCCGTCCCCAAAAGCAACGTGGCAATGGGCGTCAACTGCAAAATGATGCCGGCGGTAATCGCTCGCACATCACGCAGCGCGTAGGTCAGGCCGAGCTGGGCCACGACCGAGCACAGGCCCATGCTGAGCAGCCAGAACATCTCGATGCCGGTCGGTCGAATCCAGCTCAAGGCGCAAGGAATGCCCGTAATGACGGCGCCGACCAGGCAAAAAGCGATAAAAATCTCCCAAGAACCTTCGCGCTGCCGCATCGAGCGCATCGTGGTGACCGCCGCTGCCGAAAAAACCGCCGAGCCAAGTCCTATAAGTCCCCACAAAAATCGCGAAGTCGTCCAAAGCTCGGCGCGTTGTCCCTGCGTCAGAACCGCAGCGCTTGGGCTGCCGAGCACCACCAAAAGTACTCCGACCGATGTGCAAAGCAGCGCCAAAAGGGCGCGTATGGTCAAAGGCTCATCTAAAAGCAGAAAGGAAAATAGCCCCACAAATACCGGCCAACTGGAATTTAGCAGCGTGGCAATGCCCACTGGCAAATGGGCGATGGCCAAAAAGTACATAAGGACCGAGCAGCCGCCAAAAAAGCCGCGCAGAAACAGCGGCCCATATTTCACCGGACGCAGCCGTCTCCCAAGCGCAAAAGGCCCGGCAAAGGCCAAAAGACCAATCAAGAAGCGAATGCAGGCCACTTGCGGGCTAGGCAAGCGCGTGGACGCCATTTTGGCGCACAGCGCCATCGCGCTAAACAAAAGCGCTGCGCCGCTCAGAATCAGCGCACCGCGCCGCGCCGCTTGGGCCGCCGCATCAAGCGGAGGATTTGACAAAACTACTCGCGCGCGGCCGTCGACTGGGCCGGTGTAATCTGCAGGTTCAGCTTGCCGGCGTCGGCGTCGACGACGACTTTGCCGCCTCCTTGCAGGGCGCCGAACAAAAGCGCATCGGCCAGCGGCTTTTTGATTTCGTTTTGAATCAAGCGGGCCATCGGCCGAGCACCATAAAGCCGATCATAGCCGCGCTCGGCCAAGTAGGCGCGCGCCGCGGCCGTCAGTTCCAGGCTGACGCGCTTTTCGCGAAGCTGCGCGACAAGCTCGACGATAAACTTATCGACGATCTTGAGAATGACCTCAGAAGTCAGCGACTGAAACGTGATCCAGCCATCCAGGCGGTTGCGAAATTCGGGGCTAAAGGTTCGCTCGATGGCCGTCTTATCGAGGCTTTTGTTGTTTTGCGAACCAAAGCCGATGGTCCCCTGCTGCAGCTCGCGCGCCCCAGCGTTGGTAGTCATGATCAAAACGACGTTGCGAAAGTCGGCCTTGCGGCCGTTGTTATCGGTCAGGGTCGCGTGATCCATGACCTGTAGCAGCACGTTATAAATGTCCGGATGGGCTTTTTCGATCTCGTCAAGCACCAGCACGGCGTGCGGAGTCTTGCGAATGGCGTCGGTCAAAAGTCCGCCTTGATCGAATCCGACATATCCCGGCGGGGCTCCGATGAGACGCGAAACGGTGTGCTTCTCCATATACTCGCTCATGTCAAAGCGCAGAAAATCGACGCCAAGGACACGGGCCAATTGCTTGGCCAGCTCGGTTTTGCCGACCCCCGTCGGACCGGAAAATAAAAAGCTGCCGACCGGCTTTTCGGGATTGCCCAGGCCCGAGCGCGACAGCTTGATCGCAGTCACCAAATTGTCCACGGCCGCGTCCTGGCCGTAGATGACTTGTTTGAGCTCGCTTTCTAAGTTTTTAAGCTGCGTCTTATCGTCGGAGGAAACAGTTTTTGGCGGAATGCGAGCAATGCGCGCGACGACTTGCTCCATATCGGCCGGGCGCACGGTTTTTTTTCGATTGGACGATGACAAAAGACGCATCGCCGCCCCCGCTTCGTCCATGACGTCGATGGCTTTGTCGGGCAAGTGGCGGTCGTTTATGTGCTTGGCAGCAAGCTCGGCGGCACAGCGCAGCGCCGCATCGGTGTAGTGAATGCCGTGGTGCTGTTCGTAGCGGCTGCGCAGACCGCGCAGAATTTGATAGGTATCTTCGACGCTGGTCTCGAGCACATCGATCTTTTGAAAGCGCCGAGCCAGGGCGCGGTCTTTTTCAAAGACCGACTTATAGTCTTCAAACGTCGTGGAACCAATGCAGCGCAGCTCGCCGGCGGCAAGCGCCGGCTTCAGAAGGTTGCTGGCATCCATGGCGCCCCCGGACACCGCACCGGCCCCGACGATGGTGTGAATTTCGTCGATAAATAAGATGCTGCCCGGCAGCTTGCGCAGCGCCGCTACGATGCCCTTCAGCCGTTCCTCGAATTCGCCGCGAAATTTGGTGCCGGCGACGAGGCCCCCCATATCTAGCGAATAAATGACGGTGTCTTTTAGAATTTCGGGCACTTCGCCGCGCGCGATTTTTAAGGCCAGACCTTCGGCCAGCGCCGTCTTGCCGACTCCAGCATCGCCGACATAAAGCGGATTGTTTTTGCGCCGCCGACATAGCACTTGAATGGTGCGCAATAATTCTTGCGACCGGCCAATCAGCGGATCGATGCGACCGGCACGCGCCTCTTCCACAAGGTTTGTGGTGTAGCGCTCGAGCATGCCCTTTTTACGGGCCGGGCGCCCGCCTGGGCGCTCTTCTTCGCTTTCGCCTTCTGCAGCTTCGCCTTCGCCTTCGTTTGTGGTCAGGCTCATCTCGCTATATTCATCGTCAGAAGCGCCGGGCTCTTCGCTTTCGCCAGCGACTTTGGTCAGCCCGTGCGACAGGTAGTTCACGACGTCGATGCGCTCGATGCTTTGCTTGGCCAAAAGGTAGACGGCAAAAGAATCCGGTTCGCGAAACATGGCGACAAGCACATTGCCGCTGTCGATTTCGGTCTTGCCGGCAGAATGCATGTGCAAAATGGCGCGCTGCAGCACGCGCTGTATGGCCAGCGTCTGCTCGGGCTCGCGCTCGATGCCCTCGGGCAGCACTTCCAGCTTTTCGGTGAAAAACTGTTCCAAGTCGCGCCGCAAAAGCGACAGATCGGTGCCGCAAGCGCGCAGAATGCGGCTGCCCGTCTGCTCATTGGTCAGTGAATACAGGATGTGTTCGAGACACAGATACTCGTGTCGCCTTTTACGAGCTTCGGAAAGGGCGGCAAGCAGTGTGGATTGTAGCTCTTTGGTGATCATGGCCAACGGCCTCTTCTGTTCACGAACATAGCGCTAGCTGCAAATCCCTGCCACTTTCCGACGATAGATTCACGAGATAGCCCGCAAGCAAGAGCACACGCGAGGACAGTGAGCAAAAGCTTTAAAAGACTTGCTCCTTCTTTTTTTTCTTCCTCTTTTTCTTTTTGGAATCTTTTCCGCTGCGACTCGGTTTGCCAACATCGGTTCGAGCTTCGGCGGTGCTGACCGTGGGGCGGCTTGGGCCACTGTCCGAACCGGAAGGACGGGTCAAAGGCAGGTTCGCAGCGGGGGCCGAAACGGGATTTGCATTTGCAGGAGGCACGGAACTCGTCGGTTTTGGCGCTAGGGTTTCGACATCCGCAGGCAGAGGTAGAGGCTTTGGCGGCAAGTGGCGCGGCCTTAACAAAAGGACCAAAAGACAAAGCCCCACACACGCAAATCCCGCGGCGCTCGTGCGCAAAAAAAGCAGACGGCGCTCCGGCACCATGGCCAAAAATTTTTGAGATACGCGCGAGGCTGCGACCCGCCCCAGAATCGGCAGCAGACGCGAAGGCCGTGAAATCAGCGGCGGCAACGACGAGCTAACCGACATCGCCGATGGCACACCCGTAGGCGGAGAAGCTTCGGCGCGCGCCGAAACGGCGGAAGCCGGATGCTCGGCATCTGGCGGCGTCACGGCCGAAGGCGTCGCCACGCCGATGGTCATATTCGCCGGCAACGCAGTGGACAGCGGCACCAAATTTGCGCCCGAATGCGGGCCCAAAATACGAATTGTGTCATCGCCAAACTCTGCCGACCATTTTTCGGGATTGCCAAGCGCCATCAAAAGTTCGCTAGCCGACTGAAAGCGATACTCACGATTCTTGGCCAGGCAGTGCAGGATGAGTTTGTCGATGGCCAAAGGAACTTGCGGATTGGAACTGCGCGAGCTCGGCGGAATGTGCGAAAAGTGCTTGATGAGCACGTCGGCCACTTCATCGCCGGGAAAAGGCAACTGCCCGTTTATCATATAAAACAGCACGCAGCCGAGGCTGTATAAGTCGGCGCGGCCGTCCACGGCAATGCGCCCTTCGCACTGTTCGGGGGACATATAATGCGGCGTGCCCAGCACCGAACCAGAGGTTGTGCGGTGCTGCAAACTTTCCGCTCCGAACAAAAGCTTGGCCAGACCAAAGTCTAGGATTTTGACGAAATCCGCATTGTCCGGGCGCTGCACCAAAAAGATGTTGTCGGGCTTGAGGTCGCGGTGCACGACCCCCTGACTGTGCGCAACCACCAGGGCTTCAGCAATCTGCCGGCCGATGTGCAGCGTCGTGGTGATGTCGAGGCGGCCGGCGGCTTGCACACGCGCCGACAGCGACTGCCCTTCCAGGTACTCCATAATCATGAAGTTTTCGCCGTCGGGCGTTTGGCCAAAATCAAGAATGTCTACGACGTGCTCGTGGTTGATTTGCGCAGCGGTACGCGCTTCCGAAAGAAAACGCGAGACCATCTCGGGGCTGGCCGCAAGCTCGGGATGAATCACTTTGACGGCGACGCGCTTGCTGATGCGCGGGTGCTCAGCCAGATACACCGTCGCCATTGCTCCGGCTCCCAACTTGCGAACGATGTGATAGTTCCCGACTGTGGAGCCGACCGAAATCACTGTCTGTAAATCTTCGCCGACCGTGGTCAAAAGAGCAACCCTGTAGGCCAAAACCGCAAAGCGCCGAGTCCGTTTGAAATCGCTACGATACCAAGCGGGCAAAACGCAGAAAATTTGGCGGCTGTTCTTTTTCGCAGTAGGTTCAATACCTACATCACCTACATGGGGTGAAAGGGGCTGTCGATGAACTCGTTTCTTCCGAAGCATTTCGAGTACACCTGCACAAAAGAGGCGCTTGATGAGATGCTGGCCCGCTCTCGAGCGCTTATCGAAGACGGTGTCGTGCCGCGCCGGCCGCTTGGTCAGTGTCTACGTGCCTTGGACGAGGTGCTGAAATTCATCCACAGCCAGCCGGTGCTGCGCGCTGAAAAAGCCCTGGGTCCGGAAGCCGGGCGCGCGGTGCTGCGCATTGCCCAAGATCTGGAATCGCCGGCCGATCCGCCCTTGTTTGTGGCCCTGCCCATGTCCGTCGAGCATGAAGAAGCGATACGCACCGGCGTGCTGCTGCTTGCCGCCTACCGCGCCGCGGTCGAGCGCGCCGCCACCGAAAAAAACGGTACGGTGGCGCCGCAAATCGCCGCTGATTTCGGTTTGTATGAAGCGCTGCGGGCGCGCGATGGGGTCAAAGTTGCCGACGGTATTGCTCAATTTCTAAGCGCGGCTGGGCGTCACCCCCAAGTGCTGCACACAGCGGCTTTGACGCCGCGACAGCTTGTTGGACTGGAATCGCAGGAACGGGTCTTGCGGGCCCACCTACTGCAACGCAACAAGCAGGCGTTAACGCCGAATTTGCCGCAGCGGCTGCTCATTTTGCATTTGTGTCTAGAGCACTTTCTCGACCGCTTCGAAGCCACTGTAGGAGCCCGCTTGTGGCAAAAGCCCGATTATCGCGACTGCCGACTGACCGAAAGCGGCCGACTGATTTTCTCATAGTGGCTTTGCGGCAAACGGACGACAAAAGCGGCGCCGGTAGACGGTTGCGAAATCGGTAGGCTGACTTCGCCGCCGTGGGCGCGGGCGATTTCGCGAGCAATTGCCAAACCCAGCCCGGCGCCCGGTGGTCCCTCGGCATGCTCGCGCCGGCCGCGAAAAAAGGGTTCAAAGATGCGTTCGCGATCTTCGCGCGCCACGCCGGGCCCTTCGTCGCGAATCACAACCTCGACATTCGAATCGGCGCTGCGGCAAAGGACCTTAATATGGCCGCCAACCGGAGAATGGCGCACGGCATTTTCTAACAAATTGCGCAGCAGGCGCAAAAGGTCGAGCGGGCTGCCCAAAATAAGCTGCTCGGCGTCCATGATCGCGACCTTCACAGCACGCTCATGCAGCTCGGCTTCAATTTCTTTGGCGGCAGCGCGAACAAGCGCGTCTAGAAGCAGCGGCTCGCGCGGAGCACTGCCTTCCGGCCCGGAATCCAGCCGCACCAGCGTCAGCAGATCTTCGGTCAGGGTCTTTAAATGCCGCGTCGCCACCAGGGCTTCTTCAATCGCCGCGCGATATCCGGCGGCATCGCGCGGCCGGCACACGGCATAAGAAAGCTCGCCGAGCAGGCTAGTCAGCGGCGACCGCAGCTCGTGCGCGGCGTGCGCAATAAAGCGCTGCTGCGAGCGAACAAGACCATCGATGCGCTCAATCATGTCGTTGATATCGCGCTCTAGTTGCGCAATTTCCGCATCTTTGGACATCACCGAGACGCGGGCCGAGCGATCGCCGGAGGCGACGCGCCGTACGACCTCGGCCAGCGTTTGATGATTGCGCGTCAGCCGCCGCACCGCCCAGCTTGCAACGAGCGCTGCCCATAAAACGGCCACCGCCCAGACTGCAACCATTGCCCGTTTCAAAAATGCCGCATCGCTGTCCAGATCGGTTCGCGGGGCCATCAGCAAAAGCTGCAAGTCGACGCGACCGGGCACGGCCAAAAGCACTCCGCGCAAATGGGCGCCGGCAAACCACAAATCAAAGCAGCGCCCGGCAGTGCCAGGCAGCGCGGCGCGAGCCGGTGGCGCCCCCGAAAAAGTCGGCGTCGTGGCTTTGACGCGGCCCGCCTGATCGTAAAGCGCCGCGTATTTGGTTAGCGGTCCCACATCGTTGGCAGCCGGACCGGGCCGGTCGCTAATCGCCAGCTCTTTTCCGCCGAGCGTTGCGACTTCGCGCGCCTCCTCTTCGGCCGCTTCCACAAGCGCGCTGTCGAGCTGCTGCTGCTGCTCGCGGTTGACCAATCTTGAAACGACGCCAAATGCGCCGCCAAGCGTCACGGCAGTGACGACGCTGACCGCCAGCACCAGTCGGCCCGCAAAGCTCACGCGGCGCGAGCTCCGCGCAGCTTGTAACCAAAACCGCGAACAGTTTCGATCATCGAGCTGTGCGCGCCGAGCTTGTCGCGCAAGCGGCTGACCAAAACCTCCATCAGATTCGAGCCCGGATCGAACTGAATGTCCCAGATCTGCTGCAAAAGTTCGGTGCGCGAGACGGGCTTGTCGATATGGTGGGCCAGGTGTAGCAAAAATGCGTATTCGCGGCTGCTTAGCTCAAGCGGCTGCCCGCACAGAGTGACGCGCCGGCTCCATGGATCGATTTTCAAATCGCCGGTGCATGACAGGCTTTTGCCGCTAGATCGGCGCATAAGCGCATGAATGCGCGCGATAAGCTCGACGACTTCAAAAGGCTTCACCAGATAATCGTCGGCGCCCGTTTCAAGCCCGAGGACGCGCTCGCGAAGCTCGCCGCGGGCGGTCAGCATGAGAATCGGCAGCGGCAAACCGGTTTGACGCACCGTGCGACAGACCGAAAGCCCGTCGATATCCGGCAGCATCCAGTCGAGCAGCATCAGATGGTACAGGCCGGTTTGCGCTTGTCCGGTCGCCTGAGTGCCGGTCGTGCAAAGGTCTGCGGCATAGCCTTCTTCGCTGAGCACGCGGCACAAAAAGCCACCCAGTCTTCGATCATCTTCGACGACAAGCGCTTTCACGCCGCGCATTATAGCCACGCTCGCGGCGCCATCGAGCTTCCTTACAAAAATGTAAGGATCTTGTAAGCTCGCGTCGCGACTTCCGTCGCTACAGTGCAGACCATGGTGGAGGCGCTGGTCTCATTTTCGATACGCCGCCGCGGCCTGGTTTTGGCGCTGGCCGCCCTAAGCAGCCTGGCCGCCGGATTCGCGGCGACGAAGCTGTCCATTGATGCGGTTCCCGATGTGACCAATGTCCAGGTGTCGATCATCACTTCGGCCCCCGGATTAAGCCCGGTAGAGGTCGAGCAATATCTGACCTACCCCATCGAGACGGCGATGAACGGATTGCCCAGCGTGACGGAGATCCGTTCGGTCAGCCGCACCGCCGTTTCTGCCGTGACGGTCATTTTCAGCGATGACGTGAACGTCTGGTTCGCGCGGCAAATGGTCAGCGAGCGGCTGAAAAACGCCGAAGCCGAAATTCCACCAGAGTACGGCCGCCCCGAGCTCGCCCCGGTGTCGACTGGGCTCGGCGAAATTTACGAGTTTTATTTGGAATCCACCGACGGCAAGCATTCGCCCATGGAATTGCGCACGCTGCTTGACTGGGTGGTGGCGCTGCGGCTGCGGCAAGTTCCCGGGGTCATCGAGGTGAATGCCATGGGCGGCGAGGCCAAGCAGTTTCAGGTCCGCGTCGATCCCAAACGGCTTGCCGCCTATCGTCTGACCCTGGGGCGGATCTACGAACGCCTGCGCGAAAACAATGCCAGCATCGGTGGTGGTTACATCACCAAAAACAGCGAATCGCTGGTCGTGCGCGGCGAAGCGCAGTTTCGCGATCTACGCGACATCGAAAACACCGTCATCACCACCGATCAAACGGGAACGCCGGTGCTGCTGAAGCAGCTGGCGCAAGTGCAGATTGGACCGGCGCTGCGCTTTGGCGTCGTTACAAAACTCGGCAAAGGCGAAATCGTCGCCGGCACGGTCATGATGCTCATCGGTCAGAACTCGCGCGAGGTGGTCAAAAACGTCAAAAGCAAACTCGACGAGATTCAGCGCGACCTGCCGCGCGGCGTGGCCATCCGTTCTTATTACGATCGCGCCGAGTTTATCAATCGGATGTTAAAGACCGTGTTTATAAACCTCGGCGAGGGCGCGGGCCTGGTCGTCCTTGTGCTGTTTGTCACGCTGGGCACGCTGCGCGGCAGCATCGCGGCGGCGCTGGCGATTCCTTTGTCGATGGGAATCGCCGTGGCGGGAATGGTCTTCTTCAAAGTCACGGGCAACTTGATGTCGCTTGGCGCCATCGATTTCGGACTGCTGGTCGATGGCGCCATCGTGATGCTGGAAGCGACGATGGTCGGTCTTTTAGCGGCGCAGCAGAATTTCGGCGCGGCCGTGGATGTTGTAGCGGTTGTGACACAAGCGATGTCTCGCGCGGCGCGCGCGGTCACATTTTCGGTGGGAATCATTCTGCTGGTTTATTTGCCGCTTATGACCCTGGAAGGGGTCGAGGGCAAAATGTTTCAGCCCATGGCAATTACGGTGGCGTTGGCCCTGCTTGGGGCGCTGCTGTTTACGCTAACCGTCTTTCCCGCGCTTTGTTCCTATGTCTTAACGGCGCCCAAAGGCCATTTTCATGGCGCTGATTTCGGCGTTTGGGGACAGCTTCGGCGGTTTTATGGAAGTCTGCTCCAGGGCATCCTTTGGCATCCCGCGCCGGTCCTAGTCGGAGCACTCGGCGTGCTCGCTGCAACTGGGCTTGTTGCCGCTAGCCTCGGCGCAGAATTCGTGCCGCGGCTTGAAGAAGGCGAGCTGGCCCTGGATATACGCCGTCTGCCCTCGATTGCTCTTGATGAAGCGCAGCGACTGGGCGTGCAGGTCGAAAACGCGCTGGCGCGTTTTCCCGAGGTTTTATCCGTCGTCTCGCGCACCGGCCGTCCCGAGGTTGCCGTCGATCCGGTCGGTCCTGATGAAAGCGAAGTGATGGTCAAGCTCGCGGAAAAAGAGCTCTGGACCAGTGCGCACGATCTGGATGAGCTTGGCGAGAAGATCAAAGAGCGAGTCGAAGGCGAAGTGCCGGCGACATTTGTGTCGATTTCGCAGCCTATAGAAGATCGCGTCAACCAACTGCTGGCCGGCTCGCGCGCTGACGTCGTGGTCAAAGTCTTTGGTCCGGATTTGAGCGTCAGCAAACAGCTAGCCGATCGCATCGGTACGGTGATGCGTGCCGTTCCGGGCGCCGGAGATCTGCGCGTACAGCGCGTCCTCGGGCTGCCTATGCTCAGCATTCGCGCCGATCGTCTGCGGATGGCCCGCTACGACATTCCCGCCAAAGAAGTTCTAGGCGTCGTCGAAGCATCACGCGTGGGACGTTTTGCCGGCAAAGTGTTTGAGGGAGCGCGGCGTTTTGACGTCGTCCTGCTTCTGCCTCCGGCGGCATTGACGCCCGAGTCCTTTGGCGACTTACTTGTCGGCACCGAAGACGGCCATTTGGTGCCTCTGGCGCAGCTTACCGAGATTCGTGAAGAGGAAGGCCCAGCCGTCATCAACCGTGAATCGCTGGAACGCCGCGTCCTTGTCGAGGCCAATATACGCGGACGGGACCTGGTCAGCTACGTCACCGAGGCACGCCAAACCGTCGAAGCGCAAGTTGCTTTGCCGCTCGGCTATCACCTAGAGTGGGGCGGGCAGTTTGACAACTTCAAGCGGGCCAAAAATCGTCTGATGCTGGTTGTGCCCATGGCACTGGCGATCATTTTCGCCATGTTGTTCTTTATGTTTGGCGATGTGCGCTACGCGCTTTCGGTATTTGCCTGCGTGCCGCTCGGCGTCGTTGGCGGGGTGCTGGCCTTAAAGCTACGCGGCCTGCCGTTTTCGATTCCCGCAGCCATCGGCTTTATCGCGCTGTGCGGCGTTGCGGTGCTAAACGGCGTGGTCATGGCCGCCGACCTCAAACGGCGCATAGGCGAAGGCGAGCCAGCCGACAAAGCTTTGCGCAATAGCGCGATGGGGGCGCTGCGCCCGATTCTGACCACGGCGCTAGTCGCGGCGATTGGCTTTTTGCCGATGGCCATCTCGACCCGCGCCGGCGCCGAGGTGCAGCGGCCCCTGGCCACCGTGGTCATCGGCGGCATTCTATCATCGACGCTGCTCATGCTGGCCGTGCTGCCCGTCGTCTTTCGCATGATTTGCGCCCCCTCGCCTTTGGCAGAGGTGCGCAAATCGTAGCTACGCTGGTTCGCGCATTTTGCCCACGGCGTAAAAGAGTCCGACCAGGGCCAAAAGAGCAAAACCAACGATGGACGTGCTCATCGATTCGCCCAATCCCTGAAGCAGACGCAGCGGCCCGTCTTTGACAAACAGATTTAAGTCCGGAAAACGGCTGTCGCTGCCGGCCAGGGCGTGAAACACCGCGCCCAAGTTGGCGGCAGTGCCCGACAAAGTTCCAAAGAAAGTAGCGGCCGACATGCCGCGTATAAGGCCAAGCAGCCGCGCCTGCGGACGCAAAGCATAGGCCACAGCGCCGCCCAAAGCCGCCAATCCGAACAGCAACACAAACCAAATCGGAACTCCGCCTTCTTCTAGCAATCGCATCATGGGGTTTCTCCTTGTGAGCGTTGTTTTCGATCGCGATCTATTTGGTCCAACTTATGAGCGGAAATTTTGTGACAGGATTTTTTCCTGTCACGATCGCCGCGCCGGCGAGTTGATTTTGCAGGGACGGTCGTTTTGGACCCCAAATCAGATGAAACCGCTTTGGTTGCAAAGTTGCGCCAGGGCGACGTGCGCGCCTTCGACGAGGTGTACAAACGCTACCGCGTCCGTATCTATACTTTCCTGGTTCGCCTTGCGCAGCGCCGCGATGTCGCAGACGATCTGTTTCAGGAGACTTTTGTGCAGCTTGCTCGTCATGCCACGCGGCTTTTGCCCGACACCAATCTCGAGGCGTTTTTGTATACCGTGGCGCGCAATCGCTACCGCAACCATCGTCGCATGTCGCTATTTCGGCTGGGCCGGCTGCGCGAGCTTTGGCCGGGTCGGCCCGCAGAGGCTGCATTCACGCTGCAGCCAACCGCGCCCGTCGATCCTTTTGAAAATGTTGCGGCGAGCGACACGCTGCAGACGCTGGACCAAGCCCTATCGGCGCTGCCTTGCGCCTTGCGCGAAGCGCTGCTTTTAGTCGCCGTGGAAGGAATCGACATGGAATCGGCGGCGCAAATTCTAAGCATAAAGCCGGCGGCGCTGCGTCAGCGCGTGTCGCGCGCCCGCGCTCAGCTTTTCAAAGCCTTGTATGGCCAAGGAGGCGACCGTGGATCGCGATCCACTTGATGCCAAGTTGCGCAGCATGCCCGCGCTGGCTCCACCTATAGGACTGGATGCGCAAGTACTTTTGGCGGCCCATGCGGCAATGAATGCGCCACCTTTGCAGCCATCTAGGGCGAATGCATGGCTCTATCGCCTGCTGGTTCCAACCTTGCTTTCCAGCGTCAGCGTCGCCTATCTATTCTGGGCCGTCCGCGCCGCCAGCGCCCTTTATTAGAGAACCTACAATGTAACGGGATTGGCAATGCAGCCGGGTACGCCGCTGCGGCCAAAAAAGGCGCGCACTAGCAAAAACGCGCGCCAGCCTGGTGCAAGCGGTCCAAAGCCGCCGCCGCCGCCCAGATCAAGCGAACCGTTCCACCAGCCAAGCCGCATAGCGCCACGTAGTTCGATGCCGCGTTCATATCCGGAACTGACCAGATTCAAAAATCCGACCGTTTCGCCATAAAACGCCAAACCCACGCGCCGCACCGGCAACACCGCGCCCAGCGCCCCGCCCCATTCCAACTGGTTGTGCAAGATGGTCTGATAAAGCTGCCGCTCGGGCATAAAGCGCACCGCAAGGTTTAGCGCTCCGGCCAAAAAGCGATGGCGAAACGAACCGACTAGATGCGGCGCCGCGGTCACCGAAGAAGTGGCCACAAAATCGTGCTGACCGCCGCCGGGCACGGTCAGCTCAAAGACCATGGCCAGCCCGGCTTTGGCGTCTACCGGCAAAAGACGCGCTTTGGCGCGCAAACGAATGTCGCCAAGCGCAACCATTTGTAGCGATGCACCAATGTCTTGCGCATCGCGATGGGTCGAGCCGGAGATCTGCAACCGATCGCCGCTTTGATAAACCGACAGCGGTAGACCAATGCCCAAGGACAGCCGCTTGCGCCAAACGCCGACCTCGGCACCAAGATCTACGGTCAGACGATAACGAACTGGAACTGCGACTTCATCGCCAGTAAAACGGCTGCGCAGCACGAGGGGTCGCCCCACCCCCAAAAGCGCTCCGCCAATCCAGACTTGCGCTGGCGGCGGTATGACGGCGGCTTCAACCTGCCCAAAGGCACCAGGACCAATCGCCGGAGCAAAACGCTCTACGGCGATTCCGGAATCCTGGGCCCAGGCGAACTGTGCCGCCCCAAACGTCAGCAGCGTCGCGACAAAAAGCCGCACCAGTCCATGGGTTGTGGACTGAAAAAAATGACGCGCCAACTGATGTTTCAGCTCCAACGCCTAGGATTTTTTGGCCTTGGGCGCCGCTTTGGGGACCGGCTGCCCGGGTTCGCCAAAGTTGGCAAATAGTTCCGTAGAGCTGAGTGTAGAACGCTTGCTTTCACGCTTCTTACGACGCTGTCCCGCTTTCTGATGGGTACGAGCGCGCCGTTTTTCGCTGCGTGCAGTATTTGACGCCATGGTGATGTCTCCGAATAAACGAATGTTTGCAGGAAGCAGCAGTCTCCTTAGGTGATGGCCCGGTGTCAAGATACTGTAGGCATACTTGCGCGCAAACGGACTCAAGCGGACAATCTGGGCATGCGTCTTTTTGCGCTTTGCGCGCTTCTGGCCATGACAGCATCTCCATCGCTGTGCGAACGCCGCAACACGAAGAACTGCACAAGCGAAGAGGAATTTAGTTGCCCAAACAACTTCTTTTGCGACATTCCGCAGGGAAGCACTGTAGGCGTCTGCAAAGAATCGCAATGCACGCCGACCAGCCACACCTGCCCAGCCACGCAGCCTCTGTGCGTAGATAGCCATTGCAGCGCTTGCCAAGACAATTCTCAGTGCATAAGCCTTGTAAGCCCCGATACGCCGCTTTGCGATTCTTCGGGCCGCTGCGTCAGTTGCATCAGCAATAGCGACTGTGCCAAAGACCAATTCAAGCCGGTCTGTGATGCGACGAGCAAAACCTGCCGCGCCTGTCAATTGCACAGCGATTGCGGCGTAAACGGAGTGTGCGCCAAGGACAACAGCTTCGCCAGCCTGGCCGATCCGATTTTGCCGGGCACCTGTGTGCCGTCAAACCGCGTCATCATGGTCGCTCAGCCCACAGCGCTACAAACAGCTATCGGCATGGTCAGCGCGGCCCAGCCTTATATACTTTTGACCGGTCAGCTTTTTGGCGCCATTAGTTCCAAGCCATTTACAGTCGGCGCGGGCGGAACGCCCGCTGGTTTGCCGGCTGGGGTCCCGACCTTTTATATCATCGGGCCCTCTGCCGATGTGCCGCCGTCGAAAAACATCGCATCCTCGGCCGCTCGGCTGGAAAACGCCGGAGGGCAAGCGATCGTCATCTCTGCCGGCGCAACCACTACGCTCGAGGGGCTGGCCATTCTTAATTCCGATACCGGAATGGAATGCGTCAGCGCCAATACCGTCACCAAGGTTCGACTGCTGCGGTCGTTTTTGGGCGGCAATCGCATTCCGATTAAATCCAGTTCCAAATGCGATCTCACCATTGATGCAAGCTGGATTGGCCGTGACCCCGGCGGGCAGTTTAATAACATCCTGAACAAGCGGGCGCTCGACCTGGATTCGACGACACTGACCATCGTAAACTCGGTCTTTTGGAACAATGGCCTGCCGCAGCCGGCGCCGACTTTTGCCGGCATCAGCCTGAAAGACACAGCAGGCCTAAATCCGCTGGTGCGCATCGTCAACTCGTCGTTTGTGGATCACGTGTTTAACGACGCGCCGAGCAACGTCCTGGCTATCGACTGCCCGACCGCCGTAAATAACAATGTCGCCATCGTCAATTCGCTGTTTGTGAATTTGGCCGCGCCGCAAAGCGGCATCTCCTATGTGCACAGCAATTGTCGGCAGCTCGGCAATCTGGATGGTGTGGCGTCGGACGATGCCACTCTGACAAGTCCAACCGCCACCAGCATCGTCACAAACGTGGACGACAATATCTTGGTCTCGGCCGCAAATGGCGACTTGCACCTTGGCAATAGCGCTCCGACGGCGGTCAAAAACGGCGGCCTGATCTCGTTTAAGGATGCGCAAATGCGCTCGATCAACATTCCGACGGTCGATATGGAAGGCAGGGCGCGGGGATCGGGGCAAGTTTCTATCGGCGCTTTTGAAGTCACTCGCTAACGCGATAGATGCCTAATTTGTAAACACCGCTGATGTCGCGCATATGATGGGCGCCGATGCGATGTACAGCCCACCCCGCGGCGGCGGCGTTTGCCGTGCTGCTCGCCATTTTCATGGCTTTTGCCAAGCCCGCCTCTGCGCAGGGCCGAACTGGCACCGAGACCGCGGAAGACAGCCTTTTTAAAAAAGCCGAAGAGAGCTTCAACGTTGAAAACTACGCCAACGCCGCGGCGCTTTACGATCAAGTCATCAAGCTAAACCCCGCTCGCGTCGATGCTTTCGTCAAACGCGCAACGATTTATTTTAGTGAACACAACTATGCCAAAGCCATTGAGCTGCTTTCGCGCGCCGAAAAGCTGGCCGATACCGACCTAGGGATCAAAACGGTTCTCGGTTTGTGTTTTTACGAAGGCGGTCAAAAAGAGCGCGGTTTGTCGTATTTGGAAGATGTCATCCGCCAGCGCCCTAGTGCCTATCAAGCACAGTTTCAAATCGGCAAACACTACCTGCGTTTAAATCCGCCGCGCGCCATCGCGGCGCTGGAAAATTATCTGCGTTTTCGTCCGGACGAGCTGCGCCCCAAAGACTTTGCCGCGCAGCTCCTTTTGGGCACGGCATATTATCTGGACGGCGATTTGGCCGCTGCCGAGCGACTTCTAGAGCAGGCACGCACCGCCCGGCCAAAGGACAATCAAATTCGCCAAACGCTCGGCACGCTGTACATCGCGCAAGGTCGTTTTGCGCAGGGGGCCGCGCTTTATGAAGCATTCCGCGACGACATCAATCGGCGGCCGGCGGTGGCTTTCAATCTGGCGACCTGCTATTTGCAGCTTGGCCGACGAGAACAAGCGCTGCCGCTTGCCGAGCAGTATCACGCGCTGCGCAAAGAAGATCCGCGCGGCTTGCTCCTACTTGCCGAGATACAGCGCCGCAGCGACAAAGAAAGCGACGTGCGCGCGGCGCTTGGCAAATACAAGACCGCCGAAGCGGCGCTGCGTCAAAGTTTCGATACCAATACACGCGTCAATGTTTCTGCGGCCATTGCTCGCACTTATTTACAACTTCACGATGCCGCGCAGGCGGTTTCTACGGTGGAACCGGCGCTGCGCCAAGCTCGCGTCTCAGAAAAAGAACAAGCCGAGCTTATCGCCGTGCTTATCGAATCGCGGCTTTCGCAAATGGAAAAGGCGCAGATTTTGCCCGGCGCGGCAGAGCATCCCGCCGATCTTTTGCCTTTGGCCGAGCGCCTATTGGCGCGCGCCCCGGGCGATGCGTGGGCCCTGACTTTGGCTGGCAGCGCCGCCTACGCCGCCGGCGATTTTGATCGCGCCCGGCAATATTTTACCGACGCGCGCGCGCTTGACGACAAACTGCCGCGGGCCCGCCGCGGGCTTGCGCGCACGCTGGAACAGCAAGCGCTTTTCATCGCGAAAAAAGGCACGGATCGCAACCAGGCCATCGCGCTTTTGGTAGAGGCGCAAAAGCTAGATGAGCGTCCGAGCGGAATGCGCAATCTGGCGGCGCTTTATTTGCAACAAGGACATCCGGAGCAAGCCGAACAAAGCTTGCAGCCGCTTACAAGCAAGGGATCGGCCGAACCAGCCGTCTGGCTGCTTATGTCCAGAGCGCAGGCGCAGCTTGGCAAAGCGGACTTGGCCGTGGCCGCCGCGGAACGGGCGGTCGAAATTGCCGCGCGGCAGCTTGTCGCAACGGATTCGGCCAAAAGCGCGCTGCGCCAAGCCGCGGTGCAGCGTTTGGCCGAAGCGCAAATCGAGCTTTCCGAGCGAACCTTGCAATGGCCCGAGGCAGCTCGCGACAAGCTGGAACGGTCGAGCGAACTTTTGACGCAGGCCATTTTCACGCTACGCGATGTGGCAGCGGCCGGGGAATTGCGGCAGGCGGCCGAGCACAACCGAGCACTGCTCAACTTGCGGCTGGGTCAATTGCGGCTTTTCGAGGTCGAAACCCAAGTCAGCAAAGCCGGAGTCAGTTCGACCACGATAAAGGCCGCTGAAGAAGCGCTGCTCAACCTGCGCGTGGCCATTGAACCCGGCGCGCTCAAAAATACCCATCACGAGCTTGGTCAGGCTTTGTGCCTGGCGACGCTGGCCGCCATCCAAGCGCAGCAATGGAAACCAGCAAACGAGCTTTTGCACAAGGCCAGCAGCGCCGGTTGTGAGCTGCGTAAGCCGTTTTCGCGCCTCGGGAACGAACTTTTGGCGACATTTCTCGCGTTTCGCAGCGCCACGACGTCCGCGCAGCGCGAACAGCTCGTGCGCACATTGCATCGCTTGCAGTCGCGCATAAGCGGCCCGGACAGCGCCCCGCTTTTGCGAACCTTGCGGGCTCTGCTTTCTTTTACGCATATGACGCTCGCCTACGAATACCATCAGCTTGGCCGTTTGAAGGCCGCCGCGCCGCATCTACTTGCCGCCAAGCAGCTACAGACGCACAGCGCTGAAGAGGATTCGATTCTTGCGCACAATTTGGCGGTGCTCGAACTTGATCAAGGCCAAAGCAGCGCCGAACGCACGCTAGAGCGCATGGCTCCGCATCCGCCAGAGGCGCTTCTGAATCTGGGAATTCTGCAAGATCGGCGCGGCCAGCCGCGGCGGGCGCTGGAGCTTTATCGCAAAGCGGCCGAGCGCGGCGCAAAAACGGCGAAATTGCGCGAGTGGATTGACACCAAAGAACGAATTTTGGGCTTGGGCGGAACAAGCGGCACAGGCGGGGCAAGCAGCGCTGGCAGCCCAAGTAGCAAAGATTCGAGCGGTCAAAGCCCATGAGGAAGCGGCCATGAAAAAAGCCTGGAGAATTTTTATCGCCATCCTCGTCAGTGCGGCGTTTTCCGCGCGCGCCGAAGAGCAAAAGGGCGAGCTGGTGCTGGCGCTTTATGCGCCGACGGCACCGCTTGACTCGGCGGATGCGCGCTTTGGGTACGTCAACAAAGTTGCAGAGCAGCTAAAAAGCGCCGGCGTCAATGTGCGCCCCAAAGTTTTTGCGCACAGCGCCGACTTGGAAACGGCGATTCGTCGCGCGCAAGTCGATTTGGCCATTCTCGATGCGTTTTACACCGCCGAGCACGGGAACAATTATTCGGTTCTGGCGATGGCCACCGCCAACGGCGAAGCGTTTCAGCGCTGGGGCCTTTATTCACATCTGCCTAGCGGCAACCTTTTGGACATGGCGGGCAAACACCTGGCTTGGGTGTCGCCGTCCGGTAGTAAAGAAGCAACCTATATCAACAACGTACTTTTGTTCGGCGAGCTCAAAGTGGCGCAGTTTTTTCGCCCGAGTGCCCCGGCCCCCGACATCGCCGCCGCGGTCAGCGATGTGGTGCTGCGGCGCGCCGACTGCGTGTTTGCCCCCGAGCAAGCCGTGCAGGGCAAAGCCCTGCGGCGCGTTTATGAGGTCGGCGAGCTCGGACGCATTCCCTACCCCGCCCTGGTACAGATACAAAACCGACTTTCTGCCGAGACGGTGGCGAACATCAAACGCGGCATCGTCGGCTTTCGCAGCACGGGTCAGCTTGACGGCTGGCGTGCCGGCAGCGGCGAAGCCTACCATCAACTGCGCCAGCGGCTGCGCGCCGCCGCCGAGCGCAATTTGGTCTTTGCCGAACCTTTGCGCATAAGCGCCCAAATCGACAGCAGCATGGTTCTAAATGTTGTCGCAAAACCGCTGCCTGCCCCTACGAGCGATCTTCTACAGCCCCCCAGCGATTTGCCATAAGGAGCGTATGCGGCGGCGCATTGGATACGTCTTGGCGGCGGCGCTCAGCTTGGCGCTTGACGGGCTTGGCTGCGGGCCGGAATTTCCGCCGTTTTGGCTGATTGAGCCGGATCCTCTCAATTCCAGCGGGCAAATCGACCCCGCCGGAAAGCTGCGCGTTCTCGGTCTGCGCGCCGACCCGCCCGAAGCGGCGCCTGGCGAAAAAGTCACGGTGCGCGCCTTGGTCGCGATTCATCCGCAACAAGGCCGCTTCCTTGCTGATCAAAGCCGACACGAGCCCTATCCGCCAATGCTTTCGGCGCTGTGGCTAAGCTGCAGCCAGCCCGAAGAAGCGCTCGCCCCCGAGCCCTGCGGCCTTTCGCAAAATACGGCGGTGCAAGATTTGCAAACCCTGCCCAGCCTAAGCGATGACGCGGGAACCGCCACCGAGCTGCGATTGCCTAACGACTTGGCCCTGCCGCAAAGCCGCATCGTGACGCTTTTGGTCGCCGACCAAGCACTGCCCGGCGGCGCGGCAGCCTGTTATGCGCACGCTGCGCAAAATCAAGGCGTCGTGCCCGACTCGAACCATTGCGTCATCGCGGTCAAGCGCATCCGTATCTCCAGCGACCCGATCAAAAACCACAATCCGGAAATTTCCCGGCTTTGGTTTGGCCAAGGCCCAAATGCGCTTTGGGATTTGGCTCCGGTGCCGAGCCGCGACGTCCATTATCCGCTGCTTGATTCGACCATTCGAGACGAAGCTCGTCCGAGCTTGCGGCTTGTTGTCGAGCGCGCAGCAGATGCTGTCGAAATGGGCAGCGATGCCAATGGTCAGGACCGTCTCGAAGCGCTGAGCCTGAGTTTTTTTACCACCGCCGGCACGCTGGAAGCTGGTCGCGGCTCGTTTTTGGACCTTGATTGCCAAGATCGGCCGCAGAATTGCCCCGCGCTTTTGCACACCGATGTGGGCTGGCAAGCTCCGGCCGAAAAAGCGGCGCGGCAAGCCAGCGAAGCGTGGGTCTACTTCTTCGTCGTGCTGCGCGATGATCGCGGCGGTTTGTCATTCATGGCTGCCGCCGTCCAAGGCCGTTGAGCAAAGGCCCGCTTGAACCCCGGCGTCCACATTCGAATAGGTCGATGGCGGATTTACGCCCAGCACCACGCCTTCTAGATTGACGGTTTGTCCGGCGACAATGCGCCTTCGCACGCTGGGGGGCGAAATCGCCGGCCGGTTGCCGCAGACAAATTGCTGGCACGACGAGTCGTAGACATCGACGTCTGCGGTGACCTGCAGATCATAAAGGCCGGGGGGCAGGCAATAGTCGGTGCTTAGTTCGGCCGCTGTGCACGGTGTGCTAAGTACGCAGCTTTGTCCGGTGTCCACCGAAGTAATGTGTAGCTGTATCAAGCGAACCAGCCAGGCTGGCGACTGCGCGCAGCGGCTGCCGGTGCTTTTACACTGCTGGCCGGCCACAAGCGATGGCGGCGCGGCATCGGGAATGCAACAGCACTCGGAGCGGCCGTAAAGCTTTCCAGCTTGGGTGTCGGCCAGGCGCCAGCGCACAACCACCGCACCGCGATCCGCCGCCCCCTCGCAATTACAAGGATCGGGCGGATCGGCGCATAGATAGGGACCAGCGGGCTGCGTGACGCACCCTGCGCCCAAAAGCCCGACGCCGATTGCAAACATGATCAGACGGGCAAGGCGCATCGAAAAAGCGAAGGCTCGATTAGGTCAGTTGGCGCGGCTGGCGCGCCGCGTTGATGACGCACAAAATGTGCAGCACGATGCCGGGGACGATAAAGCAGACGTAGCCAAGGCAGGTAAACATCATCCACAAAAGCCCGGCCGGCACGCGGCCGCTGCACATCTGCCCAAGACCCGGTACAAAAAAGCTCAGCAGCGCCGCTTGAGTCGAGGTGGTGGTGTTCCACTGCTGAATCTGCTGATTGAGCTGCTGCTGCTGCTGCAATTGCTGCTGCTGCTGCTGGGCCAGCGGTACGAGGGCCGCGCTGGCTGAATTGGCGACGCCGCGCTGCGAATGGATGTCGCGCAGGGCGTAATCTAGAAATTCATGGCAGTGCTTGCACTTTTTGGCGCCGGCCAAAATGAGCTCGCTGCAGAACGGACAGCGCATGGTGGTCGCACCACCGGCCGAATCGGCTGGGCGCGGCGCCTCGGCAGACGACGCGGGCGGCGGCGCGGCGGAAGTCGGAGGCATCGCGGCTTCGACCATGTCGATGTGCTGCGGCGGTTCGGAAATGTCCACTTTGATAAGCGCTGCCGGCTCTTTGCGCGACGCGGCGGAACCCGCTTCGCCCTTGGCCAGTTTGACGCGGTTTGGATAGACGTACAGGATGTTGCCTTCGTCGTCGCTTTCGATATTTAGCAATCCAGCGACGGCCGCCTGCTGTAGCAGATCGGACGCTTCCTGAACGCTCACTTTGTATAAAAAAGCGATCGTCGCCGGGCTAAGCGGCAAGTCGGTCGTAAAGATGGTGTCTAACAGGCGTTGCTCGAACGCGCGATATTCCATTGCGGCGAGCCTCCAATTTGCGGCTTTCTACAGACTAACAGCGATATGTCAGAGCAACAATGTGCGGCGACATATACGCCTCGACCTTCGAGTCGCTCAGGAACCCAAATGTGCGCCATGTTTGGACGGCCCCAAAGAGGGCGGCGCGGGCCCGGCAATTACGGAATTGCGCAGCACGCCGATTTCCGGAATTTCGATTTCAATGCGATCGCCAGGCACTAGATTGCCGACGCCAGCCGGAGTTCCCGTGGTGACCACATCGCCAACTTGCAAAGTCATAACCTGCGAGATAAACGACAAGAGCTGCACGACCGAAAAGATCAGCTCATCGCCCAGGGAATCTTGAACCACGGCTCCGTTTTTGCGGGTCACTATGCGAATTTTGCGCGCATCAAAGGCCGTAGCCGCCACCACCGCCGGGCCGATCGGACAAAAACTGTCAAAGCCTTTGGCGCGCGTAAACTGCCCGTCTTTTTTTTGCAGATCGCGCACGGTGACGTCATTGAGGATGGTGTAGCCGAAGATATTTTTTTCCACATGTTCCGGCGGCTGCCGATAAAGCGTCTTGCCGATGACCACCGCCAGTTCGCCTTCATAATCGACGCGCTCATAACCCGGCGGCCTAGCAATCGCCCGACCCGGTGCCAAAAGCGCCGAGGGCGGTTTTAGAAACAAAAGCGGTTCGTCGGGAATCGGTTTGCCCATCTCGCGCGCGTGATTGCGATAGTTCGAACCGACGCCGATGATCTTGGATGGAGTGACCGGGCACAAAAGCTCGACTGCAGCCGGCGGCGCATCTTGGTTGCTGCTCGCGTCTACCGCGCTTTGCCAGACATCGGGAGTATAGGGCAGCGTTTCGCCGGTCGCTTGGACCAAAGCCTGCAGCGGATCACCGTCGAGCAATTCCACTATATGCGAAGCTTCGGGAAGCACCCGGCCAAAGCGGACGGTCGTATCGTTTGCGCGGCGCAGACGGACAAAAAGCATCTTTTCTATATAGCAGCCCCGACTTCGCTGCTAAAGCTGAAATTGGCCATGCTGGGTGCTCGCGAGCACGTCCAGCATGCTCGAATGCAGCAGACGATTCGAGGCCAGCACCTCGCCGCGATAAAGGTCAACGGGCTGGCCGCGCCAATCGGTCACAAGCCCTCCGGCTTCCTGGCACATAAGGATGCCGGCGGCAATATCCCAGGGACGCAGTTTCATCTCCCAGTAGCCATCCATGCGACCAGCGCCAAGGAGCGCCAAGTCCAAAGCCGCCGAGCCGAAGCGCCGAATGCCTTGCACCCGTCGTTTGAAAGCGACAAATTGCGCCAAATTGTTTTCGACAGAGGTACGTCGATCATAGGGAAAGCCGGTGGCGAGCATTGCTCGATCGAGCGCGGCAACGTTCGAGACGGACAGCGGCTTGCCGTTCAGCATGGCGCCGCCGCCGCGCATCGCGGTAAAACGCCAGCCCAAAAGCGGCGCCAAAATCACGCCGACCAAAACGACATCAGCGACGGCGCAGGCGATGGAAACGGAAAAAAACGGCAGACCGTGCGCAAAATTGGTGGTGCCGTCGAGCGGATCGACGATCCAGCACGGCGCCCCGGGTTCGCCGCCGCGTTCGCCGCCTTCCTCGGCAAGGATGCGGTGGCTAGGATAGCGCGCGCGCAAGCCGGCAACGATGACATCTTCGGCACGCCGATCAAAAGCCGTCACCAGGTCCGTGGTCGCAGCTTTGAAATCGGCGTTGTGCGTGATGCCGGCCCCTTCCGCAAGCACTTCGCCAGCGGCAGTCGCTAGACCAAGGGCGGTATCCAAAAGTACTTCTAGCGGCAGCGGCGGAATGTCGCCGCCATGAAGCAAACTCATGTCGCAAAACTACCACAGTCCGATCGCGACAGCATTGCTCTGCTGCGATAGTGATACACTGACGGCTATGACCACTGCTTCTAAGATTCGCGTGCTAGGGATTTGCGGCAGCTTGCGGCGTCAATCGTTCAATCGCGCCATGCTGCATGCCGCGCAGGAAAATCTCCCCGAAGGCATGGAGTTGTCGCTGTTCGATCTGGCGCCGATTCCGCTTTACAACGACGACGTGTACCAGGCTGGCGCCTCGGCGCCGGTGCTGGAGTTTCGCAAGCAAATCGCCGAGTCGGATGCGCTTTTGATAAGTTCGCCGGAATATAATTTTTCGATCTCGGGCGTGCTCAAAAACGCCATTGATTGGGCCTCGCGAGCGCCGGCGCCGCCGCTAGACAACAAACCGCTTGGCATCATGGGCTGCTCGCCCGGAGGCCTGGGCACGGTGCGCGGGCAAATGTCGCTGCGCCAAGTCTGTTTGTTTACCAACATGATTCCGATGAACAAGCCGGAAATGCTGGTTTCCACGGTGCATCACAAGTTCGACAGCGAAGGCCGCCTTACCGACGAAGAAACTCGCAAGAAACTACACGACTACCTAGTCGCACTGGCGGCATGGACGCGCCGCCTGCGCGGATTTTAAGCATTTTCGCGCCGACGCGGATATTAGGCATTTTCGCGAGGCAGCGCCTTGCGCAACCACCCAAGCTGAGTCGCCAGTACCGCTGCGGTGATGGCCAAAAGCACCGCAAAGGCGCCAAAAAACTGCGCGTGGCTCCATACGTTCCACAGAGCGCCGACCTGGCCGGCCAGCTTGTTGCCCACCGCCGATGCCAAAAACCAGACGCCCATGAGTACGCCGACCCAGCGTCCGGGCGCAAGCTTGCTGACCAGCGACAAGCCGACCGGCGACAAAAGCAGTTCTGATACCGTCAGCACAAAGTAGAAAAAGACCAGCCAGGCCATGTGTACATGCGTTGTGTAACCCATGGTCACCACTGCGCACAAAAGTGCATAGGACAGTCCGGCGCCGCCAATTCCACAGACGATCTTATCGGCTGAAGTCAAGCGCAGCCCGCGACGGGATAAAAAGCGCATCGTCCAAGCCATCGGGGCGGTTAACACCAACACGAAAAAGCCGCCGAGCGCCGAAAAATACCCGGGACGTATTTCGCCCTGCCAGTCCATGATGCGCACGATGCGGTCGACATTGTCGCGCGCAAAAAAGGTCAGGGTGCTGCCGGATTGGAAGTAACTCATCCAAAATGGCATTACCAGCGCCCCGATTACCAAAAGGGCGGCCACGCGGCGGCGGTCGCCGTGCTTGGTGCGCGCACTTACGCGTGACGCCACCGCCGGTTCGCGAGATTCGAGGGGCAAAAAAGAGCGAAAAACCTGCAGCACCGTGGCGGAAACGAGCATCGCCGCCGCCGCCACCAAAAAAGACGGCGTCCATCCCATTTGCCCGCGCAAAGTTTCCCCGACGAGCGGGCCGGACATGGCGCCGATGTTGACCGAGAAATAAAAGATGCCAAAGGCCTCGTCGCGCCGGGCGTCACCCGGCAAATAGAGGCTGCCTACCAAGGTGGAAATATTGGGCTTAAAAAGCCCATTGCCGACGATGAGTATGCACATCGAGCCCAGAAGGCTTGCCGGTGTGCCCAGGGCCATCGTCAGATATCCCACCGCCAAAAGCAGCGCCCCGATGAGCACCCAAACGCGACGCGAAAAAAGCCGGCCACCGAGCCAGCCGCCAAAAAGCGGCGCGAAATACACCCAGCCGAGATATGACCCATACCAACTGAACGCCTGCTCGGGAGAAAAATGATAATGCTCGTTCAGGTACAGTGTGAATAAGGCCAGAAGCAGATAGAAGCTGAAGCGCTCAAAAGCCTCGGCCAGCGAAAGTACGTATAACCCCTTGGGATGCGCCATGGCGCGCGACGGCATCGGGGAGGCCTGATTAGAGGCTGGCTCCGACGAAATAAAAGAAGGTACAGGGCTAGATGGACGTATCATGCACGCGCAGCTTACCCTACATGCGCCGCAATCGATAGCACCGCCAGATTTCTCAAATTGCCGACGGAGCTAGCCGGAATTTGCCGGATGCAGGCGCACTTGCAGCCGTTCTCCGAGTCTTACAAACAGATCTACCCAATCATTGGCTTGCGCCACGTTGCGAGTGCGCAGGCGCACCGCTGGATAGAAGGCTTCGCGCAGTTCGGCATAGGCGTTCTGCGTTTTCCACAAATTGACTTGCAAAGGAGGTTGGCTGGCCAGCTCTACCGCCGTCAGCAGTTCTTCGAGCACGCGGCAATCATCGGGGTTCTGTTCCAGCCGAAAAACCAAATGGTCCAGGGTGGCGCCCAGCGCGAAGCGCAGTGGCTCTATGTCCAAACGCGCTCCGGTGTGTAGCACTTCATCCAAAAGATGGTGAATATGGCGCGGATCTAGAGGCGAACTGCCTAGAGCGCTGCGCAGGCTGCTTTGCAGTGCAAAATCAGCGGCCAAGCGCAGCGGGCCGGGAGGCGGCACTTCAATGTCTGACAAAAAGCGCATAAGCGGAGCATTGCTTTCGTAAAGCTGCTGCAGCGCCGCCCCTACGGTGCGCAGCGTCTTGTCGAGGATGGCATTGACGATGCTGCGCTGCTCATCACGAAAAACATGTTTCAGCGAATAAGTACGGGATTCGAAATTTCGATCCAAGGTGCGCAGCAGTTCCGGCAAATCGCCGCGCTGAAACGGCGGCAGCAGACTTTCGCGCAGTTGCCGGCAAAAATCGCTGCCACGGCCGTCTAGTTCCACGCTGACGCCGGCGCTGACGTTGTGATCGCCAAGGTGCAGCGCGCCGTAGGATACTTCGGCCTGCTCGCCGGTCACTTCAGAAGTAATGTGCAGACAGCCAACGCCCAGCCGCAGCGCGCCGGCGTGATAATTGTGCTGTTCCTGCGTCTTTACGCTGTAGCAGTACACCCGCGTGGACTTGGACAAGCTATGTCCGCTGGCGGTAAAAAGCGATGCGATGGCGTGGTGGGCGCCGACCTGCGCCAAATCGACGCGGGCTTTTTGCACGACGTGCTCATAAACGGCGCGACCGCTGGGAAATTCGGCGGTATTGCCGCGCGCCGCATCGAGCAGTTCTAAAAAGGGTGCTTCGAGCGGCAGCGACCACAGCTCAGCCGCCAGTTGCAACACCCGGCCGGCGTATTGAATGTTCTTGGTCGCCTCGGTGCCGGCGATGTCGTTAAAGAACCAGCCGCAGCTTGTGTACATAAGCTGGGCATAACGCTGCATCTCCAAAAGCTTCCACAAAAGGGTGGCGTTCGCACCACTTGGCGGCTCGGCGGTTTTAGACTGCGTTTGCAAAAAGCGAGCGCGGCTGCGTTCGCTGCGATCCAAGATGACATCGATATAAGCGTCGCGAGCCGCCCAAGGATCGTCAAAAAACGGCGCCGCCGTTTGCTCGTAAAGCGGCGCGATGGCGTCGCGTAAAAAATCGAGAGCTGCGCGCAAAGGAGCCCGCCAGCGCTGCTGCCAGCCGAGCGGGCTGCCGGTGTTGCATCCGCAGTCGCTGCGCCAGCGTTCAATGCCGTGCGCGCAGCTCCACGCGGTGTTTTCCAGAAGCTGGACTTCGTAGGTCGGAGGATGGCGGGCCAGAAATTCGCCGTAATTCGTCAGCGTCACGCCTTCGTGTTGCCGATCGAGCTTTTCCAAAGCATAGGCCAGGGCCATTTCGCCGTAGGTGTGATGATGGCCATAGGTTTCGCCATCAGTTGCAAAGTGCACAAGCCGCGCTTCGTCGTCACTTTGGTGCGGAGACAGCGCATAAAGCAGCCGCGAAATAAAATCTTCGCCGCGATCTAAAAGCCGCTCAAAAGCCACGGCCCTGGCGATGGGTCCGTCGTAGAAAAATAGCGCCAAACTGCGTCCGGAAGGCAGGCGCAGCTCATAAGCTCGGCTCGGATCGATACGGCCGCCGCTAACATCGTGCCAGCCGTCGCCAAAATCAGCGCTCGGCAAATCACCAAATGGGCTGGGTCCGGAAATTCGCCGCACCGCGCGGGCCTGATGCGGCGCCAGCACGGTAAAGCGCAGTCCCTGCTCGGCCAAAACTTCCAAGGTCGCAAGGTCCACGGCAGTCTCGGGCAGCCACATCCCCTCGGGCAGACGGCCAAAGCGGTATTTGAAATCGCGCAGCCCCCAGCGAACTTGGGTAAGTTTGTCGCGCGCATTGCAAAGCGGCATGATGGCGTGGTTATAAGTCTGGGCCAGCGCCGAGCCGTGATTGGAAAAGCGCCGCTGGCTTTGCACATCGGCGTGCAAAATGGCGTGATAAACGCGCGGCGCATGGCTGGCCAGCCAGGTCAAAAGCGTCGGGCCGAAATTCCAGCTCATGCGGTCGTAATTGCTGACGATGCGAACGATAAGGCTTTGCTCGTCCAAAATGCGCGCCGCGGCATTTGGCGCGTAGCATTCGGCGGTGATGCGCTCGTTCCAGTCGTGATACGGCGACGCGCTGTCCTGTACCTCGACGGCTTCCAGCCAGGGATTTTCCCGCGGCGGCTGATAAAAATGACCGTGAATGCAAATGTAGCGTGGCCCCCCATTGCTTTTTCCCCCCTCTAATTAGTCTGAATCATCGAGTCGATCGAGCAGCGCTTGCAATTCACTTTGCGCGTGAAAATTGCGCGCGGCTTGCGCTTTTTGCACCCCGGCGGCAAGCACGCGCTTGGCTTCGGCCGCTTCGCCGAGCTCGACTAGCAATTGTCCGTGCATGAGGTACTGCGGAACGTATGTCGGATGCAGTACGGCAAGTTCGGCAAAGCAGCGCCGGGCTGCCTCACGATCTCCAAGATTTTTGTACTCCATCGCCAGCCCGTAGCGGGGAAAAGGATCATTTGGGGCCATGGCGATAAAACTTTGAATTTCTTCAAGACGGCTTGGCATGTGGTTTTCCGGCAGCGCGGTTTTCTCTCGAAAAAGTGATACCATGAAGCGGGCACTCTGTCCCGTCTAGTTAGTAGGGGTTTCGAGGCACGGATTCATGGTCGGACAGAAGCTTGGGCGTTACCAAATCGTACGGCTCCTTGGCAAAGGAGGAATGGGGCAGGTCTACGAAGCCTACGATGCGGAAATCGAGCGGCGGGCGGCGATTAAGGTTCTGCATGCGCAGTTTTTCGACAATGCGGAAGTCGCGCAGCGGTTTCAAAACGAAGCCCGCGCCGTCAACATTATTGGCCATCCGAGTCTCGTAAACGCCTTCGAGTTCGGCCGCACGCCCGACGGCTGTCCCTATATCGTCATGGAGTATTTGGAAGGCGAAACGCTGCGCCAGCGCCTAAGACGCGTGGGACGGCTCGGGGCCGATGCCGTGCGCATCGCGCGCCAAATCACTTCGGCGCTGTGCGCCGCGCATGCCAAAAAAATCGTACATCGCGACTTAAAACCGTCGAACATCATGCTGGTGGCCGATCCCGACATGGTCGGTGGCGAGCGCGTCAAAGTGCTGGACTTTGGCATCGCCAAGCTGGCGGGACCGCAAAGATTGGAGCAGGTCGATACACGCACCGGAGCGATACTGGGCTCGCCAGGATACATGTCCCCTGAGCAGTGCCGCAACGTCACCGCCGTCGATGACCGCAGCGACGTTTATTCGCTGGGAGTCATCCTGTACGAAATGCTGCTCGGCCGTCCGCCTTTTGTGGCGGAAAGCGATGCCGAAGTTATGGCCATGCATATGTACAGCGAGCCGCCGCTTTTAAACGCCATCGATGGCCGCATTCGTCCGGAGCTTTCGGCATTTGTGCATCGCATGCTGCACAAAAAGCCTGGCGAGCGGCCAAGCAGCAACGAAGTGATTTCGTTTTTAAATGTCGAATCAGGATTTGCCGCCAATTCTTATGCGCAGTGGAGCGGCATGGAGACGCTGCCGATTCGGCCGCCGCCGGAAACAGGAAGCGAAAACGCGCTGCCGAACACCCTCAGCCGAGCCAGTGGGCAGGGAAATCATCGCAAAACGCGGCGAACTTCCGCCATCGCTGTGCTTTGCGTGGGGCTTTTGTGCGCGACGGGTATTTGGGCTTTTCGGCTGCGCGCAAAACGACCAGCCGCACCCAAGCCGCCAAGCCTGACGGCTTTGGCCCCAGTGGTGACGGTTCACTGGATGTTAAAAAGTACTCCGCCGAATTCCGAAGTGTTTCGCGAAAGCGACAAACGAATTCTGGGCCACACGCCGTTTGATTACGCTCAGCCGCGCAGCGCGGGCAAAGAGACGCTAGTTTTGCGCCACCCGGGCTATATCGCGCTGCCGATTGCGCTGGATCGCGACGCCAGTGGCGAACTGGCCCTGACGCTAATGCCCGTGCCGGTACCGTCGCCAGAAATTCCCAAGCCCGTCGAAGCGGCCGAAAAAGTTCCCGCGCACCGCAAGCCTGTAACCGCCAAAACCGTGGACAAACGACGCCCGACGCAAAAAGTCACAAATGCCGATATCGAGCTTATCAAATAAATTTCCGCGGCTGGCGACGGCCAGCCGGGCGCGGACGATTCTTGGAAAGCTGTGCATAGGAATTCTCCTATTGTGCTTAGGATTCGGTGAATTTTCCGCACAGGCGGATGAAGACCGCGCGTTTCAAGAACATTACCTGCGCGGCATGCAACTTTACAAGTTGAACCTTTTGCGCCAAGCCATCAAGGAATTCATCGCCGCGTACGCCATCAATCCTTTGCCGCGACTGCTTTACAACTTAGGACAATTGCAGCGCAAAGTCGGCGACTACAAGGATGCGATTGATTCCTATGAATTGTACCTGCGCACCGAAACGGATTTGTCTGCGGAACGTCGCGCCGAAGTAGAGGATTTTTTGAACAATTTGCGCGCCGCCATTAAGCCCGCGCCGCCTGCCGAGCCGAGCCCGGTGGCGCCTTCTAATGCCGAACCGGCGCCGGCTGCAAGTACGCCACCGCCGGCGGCAACTTCGATCCTTGCCAAAGCGGGAAATATAGAGGACTCCGCTGCGCCGACTTTGCTCTTGATTCTGCCGCCGCAGCGCAAAGACAAAGCCGGGCGCTTCCTGTTCAACATGGGAATCGGTTATGCATTTCCTTTTTTCGATTCTACCTTGGATGGAGGCCTCGGCGGTTTGGTGCTGCGTCCGGAATTTGGAATCGCCGTTTTGCACAACCGCAACGGCTACCTGATTTTTGCGCCGCAAGTTCAGATTATTGAAAATCGCTACCAGCTTCTTGCCATGGTGGGATTTCAATATGACTTTCCAATTCTGGCGCGCGGACTGTTCCTATATTTACGCGGCAGCATCGGCTACTTTGCAGTTGTCGCCACTGGGACTCCCGCGATGACCGCTTCGGGGGGCACAAGCAGTACGTTCATCGATCACTTGGGGCAGATAGTGCCTGAGCTCGGCGTTAAATACGTGGTCAACGGCAAAGTCACTTTCGGATTTGAACCAATCAGCCTGCCCATCACCTTCAATCGGCACAGCCTTCACGGCTCATATCGGCAAATCTTCTACGGAGGCACCAATTTTTAAGTTCTTCCTGAGGTCAGGATTCGCGAATTTATTGAATGCGCAAGACTTCAAGCTGAGTAAGTTCGTCGCGACCCCAAGTCCAGGGCAGAAAACCAAAGCCGTTCGAAAAAAAACCCGCGCCCTGCCCCATGACTAGGCCGCCCGGTTTCGCAGGTTCAAAACGCCACAAAACCTGATGGCGCGGATAGCGCGATTTGTCGCCTGCCAGCGTTCCGCGCACGACGATGTCTCCCGGCTGCGGCACAGGCGGAGTTCGCGCTACAATCTGTGCCCCCGCTTCCATCGCATACCAGACATACCCCCAAGCTCCATCGGCCCAAACTTTTTCGCCCTTTGCCACAAGCGGACGAATCACTTGCTGCGCGATTTGTCGCCCGGCCCCCGCCTGCCGCGCGTCCGCTTGCAAAATCAGCCCGCCAAGCAATAGGCCACCCAGCATAATCAGTTTCAATAGCCGCCTGGCGAGCGGCCGCGGCTCGGCGCATACCGCCGCGGCCAAAATCATGGCCAAGGCCGGCGCCGCGGGAAGCAGATATTTGGCCGGCAGGTGCGCATACACCGCCGTTGGCAACGCGACAAATAGCCAAGCGACAAGAACCAGCCAATCGCGCTGCCGGCGGCAAAGGGCGGTGGTCACGACATCAAAAAGGGCGCTCGTTCCCAAAAGCACCACCGGCAAAAGCCACCACAGAACCGGCCACGGCTCGAAAAACACGGTCAGACCGATGGCCAAAACCGCCTTGGGCCATAGCCAGCGCAAATCGCACAGCCGTTTCCAGCGTAGCACCAGCCAGCCTAGACCCAGGGGCAGCACCAGAACATAAGCGGCCAAAAAACTGACCAAATTGGAACGCAGCGGTCCAAATTCAATACGCGCCAGCGTCGTATTGGCAATGGAGTGTCCGGCCAAGGGATCGCGCGTCAGGTAATTCATGATGAGAAAAAGCGGAATGAACAAAAGCAGCGGCCAGGCCGTCCGCACCAGGCTAAAAGACGCTTGTCGCAGCGCGCTTTTCAAGCCAATTTTTGGTGCCGGCAGTATCCAGAGAAGCGCACAAACTCCCAGCAAAATGCTATGCGGACGCGATAGGACTGCGACGAGCAAAGCCGCGGTGGCGGCAATTCCCTGATGCCAGCGCCGCTCGTCAAGATAGGCGCGCAAGCGCTCCATGGCCAGCACGCCAAAGCTCATGGCCGCAACATCGGGCATGGCGGTTCCTGCCATGCCCAGCACCACAGGAGTGGTCGCCAAAAACAGCGCCGCCAAACAAGCCTGGCGCCGATCGCCCCAAAGTCGCCAGGCCAGCGCAACGCTGGCCACGATTCCCAAACTCAGCAGCGCAGCTTGTATTAGATGCGCCACCCATTCTTGTCCCCCGCAAAGCAGTACCGGAACGAGCAGCCAGGCCATGATCGGACCCGACACCATTCCCGCGGAAATTCGCGCGCGCTCTCCCGCAAAAACCATGTCCGCCGCAGAGGGATGAAAGGGATCGAACAAAGCGTGCCGCGCCTCGATAAGAAAGGTCGGATCATCGATCGTGAAGGCCTTGTTCAAAAAAGCTAGCAGCAGCGCCATGCTTAGCAAAAGCGCCGGAACGGATAGCGCCAACAAGCTGCGCAGCGGCAGATTGCCCTTGGCAGGTCCTTTCGAAGTTCCAAGCGAGCGTTCCTTTCGCGTCGCCAAAACAGTCATCATCCGCCACCGCCCGATTCAGGCTAGAGGGGGTCTATATCACAGCCTTTGGGCCCAAGGGATGCGAAAAGTACTACGTTGGCGTTTGTACTTGATGGCGATAGCAGACTTTGCGCGAAAACGAACCGGTTCAGACTTCAAACTTCTTCGAGCTTTTGCTGCCAGTACTCTTTCATAAGTTCTGTGGCCCACTGCGGTTGCCGAACTTGTGTGCGCGGCAGAAATTCACGCAGTACCGGTTTGATATCCAGAACCGGCGTGCCCGCAATGGCGTCAAGTTCCGTTACATAAAGCCGCCGTCCCTTTCGCCCGACCAGCGAAACCACCGTCGAGCCAATGCGATTGGGGCGATTCTTAGCGCGCTGCGCAAAGATTCCAACTTTGGGCCAAGACGGATTGTTTCGAGGGTGACGCGCTCCGCTCACAATCTTTTCAGAAGGAACCCGATCCATGACAAATAGGATTTCCACATGCGAGTATTCTTCGATTCCAAAGAGACTGTCTTCTTCAAAGCCATCGACAAGCTCGATGACGGATGTAGTTCCCCCCCAAAAATCATCGCGGACCTCGGTTCTGCCAGTCCGTACATAGCCAATGGGAATCATCGTGAACGACATGGCTTTATGCTAGGGCAGCAAATTCTGAGAAACAAGCGGCTGAGGCAGACCACTGGCCAGAAGGCGGCCAGCGCTCAGTCGGTACTGTCGTCCCGCAATTTGCTCGGCAAAAGACTGTTCGTTCGTACACAGCAAAGTCGCATGGCCTTTTTCGCGGCGCTTTGCGAGCAGCGCCGCCAGCTCTTCGATGCCGGTCGCATCAAGTCCGCTCGATGGCTCATCCAAAATCAGCAACCAGGGATCGCCCAAAAGCGCCGCCACAAGACATGTACGCTTGCGCTGCCCAAACGACAACGTGCCGATGCGCTGCGTCAAAAGCGGAGTCACCGCAAACTGCTGCAGAAGTTCCGGCGACGGCGGCGGTTCCTGTTTTAGGGCACTGACCAGCGCCAAATACTCGGCCACAGCAAGCTCTGGCAGGGGATCCGCCAAGTCGGGAACATAGCCCAAATGACGCCGCGCATCGCTGTTGCCGCTGACGTCAAAGCCAGCGAGCCGCACGGTGCCGTTGCTCGGCTCCAAAAGCCCGGCGCATAGACGCAAAAAAGTGGACTTGCCGCTGCCGTTTGCGCCCAAGACGACGATGACCTCGCCATCCGTACAGCACAGATCTACGCCGTCGAGGATCAGGCGGCCGCTCAGTCGTTTTTTTAGATTTTGTATCTCTAACTTCACAATCGCTCTCCACTTTGATCTTCTTGACGCAAGCGCAGCCAGCGTCCGGCGCGGTTTTTGTCCGCGGCAAAGATTGCGCGCTCGCCGCCAAGTAGCGCCAAAGCTGCCCAGATCAAAAGCGCCAAATCCTGCATGGACCACGCCAAGAGCGCGGCAATGGGAATGCCGCCAAGCGCAAACAGAAAGGTGCGCTGGCCGTCCTTTTTGTCGCCGCGTTGCAGAAAACGCGCCGTGCATCCAAAAGCAGCTCCCAAAGTACATCCGGCAAAGATCGCCGCCGTGCCAATTCGCAAGGCCAGAAGTGGCCCACCACCGAGCAGCCAACTACACAAAAGTCCGTACAATCCGCCTAAAGCCATCGTCAAAACGGCAATGGCCAGCGCCGCGGCCAGCACCCGCGTACGGCCGGAAACGCGGCTGAGCGTCAAAAGCCAGTCGATGCGCCGCTCGCTGCGCAATACCGGGCCGCATAGACCGGCAGCCCCTAGCCACAGCGCCGCGGTCAGAACGCCCAAGGAAACCGCCTGAATTTCCCCTGGGCGCTGAAGATGGTTGTTGCTAGTGGCCAGGCTGGTGATGGCCGCGGCCAAAAGCGTCAGCAAAAGTGCTCGTCCAATCAGCGCGCGATGCCCGCGCCACAGCGTCCGAATATAGGTCATGGACAGCGCCCATAAAGCCGAACGCGGCGTCCACATCCACAGGGGCCGTCCGCGCGGCGCACTTTTTTCAGCGACTTCGCGAAATGCGGCGCCAAGCCCAATCGGCAAAACCAGCACCGCTGTTCCTAAAAAAAGCCAAATGGGGGCCGCCGAGGCAACGGTTCCAAAAAGCAAGGCCAGCGCCAGCAAATCGATAGGACGGCGCGAGCGCGCAACGAAAAGCGCATGCGCCGCCATGGCCAAAAGCCCCGCTCCAATCGCCATCGCACCGCCGGCGCCGCGAGCAAAAAGGACCACCCAGGGCCCTTCGACAAGCCCAAGCAAAATCGCATACGCAAAAAGAAACTGCCAGCGCGGTACCGGTAGACTGCGCAATCCTAGCAGCGACGGTTCAGCCAGCACCGCACGGGCAGCCGGGGTCGTTGCAAGCAGCCACAACGCCCACAGAATCAAGCGAAAGCTGATGTGCCGCGCGGCATACTCGGTGACCGTCGCCGCCCGCAAGCCCTGCGGCGAAAAAATGATTGCCGCAGCGACGAAAATTCCCAGGTAAAACACACCCGCGCGCTGATACGCCGCCCGTCCGGCGCAAAAGATCACAATGCGCAGTAGTTGCAAAAAGCGAGATGCCGCCCGCACGCCGCCATGTCGGCCTTTTATGACGTTCAAATGCTTTGATAACGCGCGGCCGAGATTCAAACTTCCCCAAAAAATTTACTTTCAGCAGACAACATCATCCCTCTGTCCTTTCAGATTTTGAATGTGTTGCGGCGTATCGATTGCGACAAAATCGGAATTTGTGCGAATTTCGAGCAATCCGTATCAAGGCAAGCGCTACACGCTGCTTGCGCCTGTTGGTCAAGGAGGGATGGGCGCTGTCTTTGCGGCGCGCGATCGGCCGACGGGGCAGATCATCGCGCTTAAGTGCATCAATGTACGCGAAAATCCGGAATCCGAGCGTACGGCGCCAAATACAATCGATATCCCGGATCAAGAGAATACCGTCGCTCCCATGCCCATTTCGAACAGTGGGCTGTCCCTACAATTGCGTATGGCCCTGGCGCGGGAATTCCGTACATTATCTTCCTTGCGTCATCCAAACATCATCAGCGTTCTGGATTTTGGCTTTGATCTGCGCAACCGTCCCTACTTCACGATGGAGTTGCTGCAAACACCTCGCACTTTGATTCAAGCCGGACAGAATCTCTCACTTTCCGGAAAACTTCAGCTTTTGGCCCAGCTTCTGCGCGCCCTCAGCTACCTACACCGCCGCGGCATTTTGCACCGGGATGTTAAGCCGAGTGAAATGGCTGGAAGCCATTATCGTCTAAAGACAGGTCCTAAAAAATAGCTTTTCACGATTTCTGCACAGAAGAGCGATGGGGCGTTGTCCATAAGGGATGGGGCGTTTTGAAGTTCATGAGCCCTCCTTCAGTAGATCGGAGGACCAAACGGTCGAATAGGTGAAGGTAGCGGACTTGCTTTCCGTGAGAACATTGTCCACAAGCTGCCGCCATAGCATATGGCCCAGTCGATGAGCCAGGACCTTTGCTCCCGGCACAAGGCGGACTCCGAAGGTGGCTCCGCAAAGGGTCAGCGCGAAGAGGCGCGGCAAAAGGCTCGCAGCCAGGCTCTTTGGCAAATTGAGCTGGTCGGCAAGCGTGTCACCAAGCAGATAGCGCGCGAACGCCTGTTGCAGCGGCAGGCTCATGGCGGCCAGTCGGCGCGGAAGGGGATCATAGGCCAGCCGAAGCGGCGCCTCCATCAATGCGCGCGTGAGCAGACGTGCGTCCTCATCGGGCGGCAGACAGATGTCGAAGACGGCCGCCTTGAAGCGCAGTGCTTCCTCTTCGCTTTCGGGAGCAAGCTCAGCGGGAACACCGCTCAGATGGCCCGAGTAACGCCACAGCAGCATGAGCGCCTGCGCGTCATCGTCCGCCACACTCATCCCGAGGCG